>CAWBRH010000023.1:0-269182 GCA_963790945.1 uncultured Acidobacteriota bacterium | reverse complement strand
AGCCCCGATGAAGCGTTCTTGCAGACGAGTTGGTCGGTGGATGCGTCGTGGATAGTAGATCCTCAAGGAGCTGTGATCCATGGCGTCGCGTATACGGATCGCACGGGCGCTGTGCCCTCGGCGCAAACTCCGCCTAGCCAACCGATCTCTCCGCGGCCCGCGCAAGTGCTGCGCAATGGAACGGAGTTCTGGCAAAACGAGAACGATTTGTACCTGGTTGCGACCGCTCCGCTGAAAAATGGCAAGTTGTATGTGGCGCGGAGAATCCCGAGCGACTACCTCGACCGTGCCGCGGAAATTCAAGCGCAAACGCAAACCTACGAACAGCAGAAGCAGCATCTGCGCGCGTACAAGCGCGAAATCATTCTGGCGCTGCTTCTCATCACGTTGCTGCTGCTCTTTACCACTACGTGGGTGGCTTTATTTCTTTCTAAACAGGTGACTGTGCCGATTCAGGCGCTTGCGGAGGCCACGCGCGAAATTTCTAGAGGAAACTTCGATCATCAAATTGACGTGCAGGCGCAGGACGAACTCGGAACGCTGGTGCGCTCGTTCAATCGGATGACGGAACAGCTGGGAGAAGGCCGCAAACAGATTAATGAATTCACGCAAAGCCTCGAGCTGGCCATCGAAGAGCGCGAGCGGCGGCGGAAATTGATGGAGGCGATTCTCGAGAACATTCCGACGGGCGTGGTGTCGTTGAATTCATCCGGCGAAGTGACAAGAGTAAATTCAGCCGTGGTGGCAATCCTGGGCGCTCACGCGCGCGAGGCGCATTCCTTACAAGAGCTGCTCGGCGAGGAGGGGGCGCGCGCGATGCTGCATTTGATGCGCCGGTCGCTGCGGATGGGCGCCGCATCGCGAGAGATTGAAATCGCGACAACCGGAAAGCTGGTGCGCGCAGCGGTTACAGTGAGCTCGCTCGGGCCGCGGAGATCGAATCCAGGATTCGTCATCGTGATCGACGATCTGACCGATTTGCTGCGGGCGCAAAAAGCGTCGGCCTGGCAGGAGGTGGCGCAGCGAATCGCGCATGAGATCAAGAATCCGCTGACTCCGATTCAGCTATCCGCGCAGCGATTGCTGCGGCATATCGAGCGCTCGGTGGGGACGAGGCCGGAGAGTTCGCGCAGCGAATTTGAAAAGCTTGTCGCCGAATGCGCGGGGCTGATCGAGCGGGAGGTTTTCACGCTCGAGTCGCTCGTGGATGAATTTTCGCAATTTGCGCGCTTCCCTGCCGCTCGTCTCGCTCCTGCGGACGTGAACCCGATTGTTGCCGGCGCCGTGGATCTTTTCCGCGGACGGCTCGAGGGAATCACGTTGCGCACGGAACTTGCCGCTTCCCTGCCCTTGATCAAAGCGGACTCGGAACTGCTGAGGCGCGTGGTGGCGAACTTAATTGACAATGCTGCGGAGGCGATGGAGGGCGCTTCCGTGCGGCAATTGCGCGTGTCCACGCGTGCGGAAGGTGATGGCGACGCGGTGGCAATTGAAATTTCCGACAGCGGACACGGAATTTCGCCGGAGGACAAAGAGCGGCTGTTTCTGCCGCATTTCTCGACCAAAGAGCGCGGCACCGGACTGGGACTCGCGATCGCGAGCCGGATTGTCGCTGAACACAACGGCACGATTCGCGTGGAAGACAATGTTCCCACTGGATCGCGATTCGTGATTCGGTTCCCGGCGATCGAGGTACCTGCGCCTGCGGCACAAAGCGGGGCTTCAGCAGCGTAGCGTTCGAGATTCGAAGCTCGAACTTAGAGAACGCAGGCGAAGTGTAGGTCCGCCACAGAAAGCACAATCGGAGTCTCTGGAAGCCGAGAAATTCTGGTCATGGTCAAACTCAAACGATGCCGGCATCGATTTTAATCGTAGACGACGAGAGCGGGATTCGCGAATCGCTCGGGGCGCTCTTGCGCGACGACGGTTACGAGGTCGAAGTGACTTCGACGGGCGAAGACTGCCTGGCGCAGATCGAGCGGCGAGGCTTCGATCTTGTGTTGCTCGATGTGTGGCTGCCAAAGATGGACGGGCTGGCCACGCTCGAAGCGATTCAGGCGCGCGAGGCCGCGCCGGTTGTGATCATGATTTCCGGGCACGGAAATATCGAGACGGCCGTGCGCGCGACGAAGCTCGGCGCGTTTGATTTCGTTGAAAAACCTCTCTCGCTCGACAAAATTGTGCTGGTCGTGCGGAACGCGCTCGAGTACGTGCGCCTGGAATCGGAGAATCGCCGGCTGCGCGCGGAACTCGAAGAGCGCCACGAAATACTGGGGCACAGCGTGCCGATGAAAGCGCTGCGGCAGCAGATCGCGCTGACTGCGCCGACGAACGGGCGCGTGTTGATTTATGGCGAGAGCGGAACGGGCAAGGAGCTTGTGGCGCGAGCGCTGCACGCGAGCAGTTTGCGGAACACGATGCAATTTGTGGAACTGAACTGCGCCGCGATTCCGGAGGAGCTGATCGAGTCGGAGCTGTTTGGACATCGCAAGGGGAGCTTTACGGGCGCGAGCGAAGACAAGGTGGGCAAATTTCAGAAGGCGGACGGCGGGACTCTGTTTCTCGATGAAGTGGGCGATATGAGTTTGAAAACGCAGTCGAAGGTGCTGCGTGTGCTGGAAGAACAGCGCGTGGAGCGGCTGGGATCGAATGAGCCGATTACGGTGGACGTGCGCGTGATCGCCGCGACGAACAAGAAACTTGAGGACGAAATCGGCCGCAATGCATTTCGCGAGGATTTATTTTACCGGCTCAACGTGATTCCCTTCTATGTGCCAGCGCTTCGCGAACGGATCGCGGATATGCCGATTCTGGCCGCGCATTTTCTGGCGGAGTTCTGCGAGGCGTACGGGAAAAGGCCGAAGGAGTTTACGGCGCCGGCGATGGAAGTGTTGTTGAGCTATACGTGGCCGGGGAATGTGCGCGAGCTGAAGAATCTCGTGGAGCGGTTGGTGATTATGAGCCCGGCGCAGAAGATCGAACCGCATCATTTGCCGCCAGAATTATTTCGCGGCGCGTCGAAGAGCCCGCAGAAGCCTTATGAAAGCTTGCAGGAAGCGCGGTCGGCTTATGAGCGGGAATTTGTGCTGCGCAAGCTCGAAGAAAACCGCTGGAACATGACCAAGGCGGCGGAGGCTTTGGGGCTCGAGCGCAGCCATTTGTATCGGAAGATGCGGTCGCTGGGGATTGCGCCGTCTAAAGTTTAGCTTCGATCTTCGTTCGATCGCACCTGGCTTTCATTCCAAACATATTTCCATTCTCAGCAGGGGACGGCGTGCCGTGCCCCTACTCACCGAGTTCCCTCACAATTTTTCTTTAGCGGATCCAGCCGCCGCCTAGGACCAATTCGCCAGAGTAAAACACGGCGGCTTGGCCTGGGGTGATGGCGCGTTGCGGCTCGCGGAATGTGATGCGGGCGGTGGTGGCGTCGAGCGGTGTGATTTCTGCTGTGGCTGGTTCGTGGCGATTGCGGACTCGCACCATTGCTTCGACGGGAGCGCTCGGTGGAGCGATCGAAATCCAGTTTACGTCGCGGACTTCACATGTGGTGCTGCGCAGATCCTGGTCTTCGCCGACGACGAGGCGATTCGCCGCGCGGTCGAGCGAGACGACGTAGAGCGGACGGCCCGGCGGCGACTCCGATTCCCTTTCGCTGGCCGACTGTGTATTGATGCAAGCCCGTGTGGCGGCCTAGAACTTCGCCGGTCGTGGTGACGATTTCGCCGGAATCATCCGGGAGACGACTTCCCTGCTCTTGCAAATAGCCTTCGATGAAGCGCACGTAATTTCCGGTTGGCACAAAACAGATTTCCTGGCTTTCCGGCTTTTCGGCGACGGGGACGCGGAGGCGGCGGGCGATGTCGCGAACTTCCTGCTTCGAGAGTTCGCCGAGAGGAAAATCTGTGCGCGCGAGCTGTTCCTGCGTGAGGCCGAAGAGAAAATATGATTGATCTTTTGTTTCGTCCACGGCGCGAAGCAGTTCGTAGCGGCCGGATTCCGGATTGTGGCGGACGCGGGCGTAGTGGCCGGTGGCGATGCGTTCGGCGCCGATTTGGCGGGCGGTGGTGAGGAGCTGATCGAACTTCACGTGATTGTTGCAGAGAGTGCATGGGATCGGAGTGCGGCCTTCGAGGTAGTCGTTGACGAACGGGCGGATTACGGTGCTTTCGAATTCTCGCTCGAAATTCACGACGTAGAACGGGACACCGAGGTGCTCGGCTACGCGGCGGGCGTCGTAGACGTCGTCGATTGAGCAGCAGCGGTGTTGGGCTGGCGCGCTGGTTTCTTCTTGTGGGAGGCGGCGCTGGTTCCAGAGCTGCATGGTTAGGCCGATCATGGATTGGCCGCGGTCGTGGAGGATTGCGGCGACGGTGGAACTGTCGACGCCGCCACTCATTGCTACGGCGATGGTTGTGGCGGCGGTTGTGGAGTTTGCAGCTGACTTCGCTGCGACATCGCGTTCGGTGCGTGACGGCAGCGCGGTCTCGCGGATCAAAGGCTCACAGGCAGGAGTGCCTGTGCCACTTGACGGCGACACCTCTGCGTTTGCTGGAGAATTCGCTAGTGTTGAGTTTAGCGGATTTAGGAAAGTTGTGGTCATCGGGCGGTCACCATTGTGGCTGAGCGCGGCGACAACGCGCGGAGGCGATTTACTACTTCGGGGATGGCAGAGATTGCGTAGTCGATTTCTTCTGGGGTGGTCTGACGGCCCAGGCTGAAGCGCAGGCTTGAGCGGGCTTCGTCGGGGGAGAGGCCGATTGCCGTGAGGACGTGTGACGGCTCTACGGCGCCTGACGAGCAGGCGGCGCCGGTGGAACATGCTACACCTAGCAGGTCGAGCGCGATTAGCATAGCTTCGCCGCCTGCTGCTGCGAAGGAGAGGTTTGTGGTGTTCGGCGCGCGGTGAGTCGCGTCGCCGTTCACGCGCACTGATGA
Organism: uncultured Acidobacteriota bacterium; assembly: GCA_963790945.1. Classification (GTDB taxonomy): domain Bacteria; phylum Acidobacteriota; class Terriglobia; order Acidiferrales; family UBA7541; genus Palsa-295. The sequence continues at coordinate 264,247 of CAWBRH010000023.1, read as the reverse complement.
GATGGTATCGAGGATCGCGCCTTCGAGGCGGTCACGAAGTGCGGCGATGCGCTGCGGCTCCGTTGGTAAATTCGCGCGAGCGAGTTCGGCGGCTTTGCCGAGGCCTACGATGCCGGGAACGTTTTCGGTGCCGGGGCGGCGGTCGCGTTCGTGATGGCCGCCGTGAAATTGCGGGGCGAGCGGAGTGCCGGTGCGGACGTAGAGAGCGCCGACACCCTTTGGGCCGTAGATTTTGTGGGCGGAGATGCTGAGCAGATCTACGCCGAGGTGATTCACGTCGAGCGGGAGCTTGCCTGCTGATTGCACGGCGTCGCAGTGGAAATAAACATCAGCTTCGGCGGCGATGCGACCGATTTCTTCGATCGGCTGAATCGTGCCGAGTTCATTATTCGCGTGCATCACGCTGATGAGAATTGTTTCGGGGCGCAGTGCGCGGCGAATTTCGTCGGGATCGATTACGCCTGTGCTCCCGAGTCGCACGTAGGTGACTTCGATGCCCTGCTTTTCGAGCGCATGGCAGGAATGGAGGATCGCGTGATGCTCGATCGCCGTCGTAACGATGTGCTTGCGGCTCGCGGCCGACTTTGGAGCGACACTTGAGACGAGGCCAAAAATTGCGAGATTGTCGGATTCTGTGCCGCCACTGGTGAAAACGATTTCCGAGGGCTTCGCGCCGAGGAGCGCGGCTACAGAATCTCGTGCGCGATCGACTGCGGCGCGAGCTCGTTGGCCGGGAGAATGAATTGAGCTGGCGTTGCCGAAGTTGTCGGCGAGGAACGGCAGCATCGCTTCGAGGACCGCGGGGTCCACGGGGGTCGTGGCGTTGTAATCGAGATAAGCGCGCATGTTCTAGAGGCTGGAGGCTCGAGGCTCGAAGCCGGAAATGGCGCGCGGAAGAGCGGAGAATTTTGAATCGCGAAATCGCATTTTATTTGCGATTAGAAAATTGCATGTAATTGATTCGGGGATATTTAGATTGAATTCTAATTCCAGATTTGCGATTAGAAATTGGCCCCGTCTATCCGGGCCGGGACACTGCCACTAGTCGACATACACCGGCTGTTGGCGGGTGCCAGCTTCTGGTCCCGCTCCACCTGCATCCGAGTGTTGCTTAGAGAGCTCATATGCACATCAAGGCTAGCAGGATGCTCGTGGATTGCAAGTGGCCGTTCGTCTGGAGATGGTACAGTGCCCGGCTAGAGAAAAAAAGCAATTGAGCGTTACTCCTTGGCGCGAGCCACCTTGACAGCTTTGTGAGCGTCCGTTAGCGTCGAAGAGCGAGCAAAATTAATTTCACGGCTTTTATTCGATAGAGCGCGGAGCCCAATTTGCCAATGCATAGGCCGATTATCACGCTTACCACCGACTACGGGACGAGTGACCATCTCGTGGGCGTGATGAAGGGCGTGATCCTCAGTATTAATCCGGAAGTGAGTGTGGTGGATATTACGCACAGCGTGCTGGCGCACGACATTTTGGACGGAGCGCTGACGATCGGGCAGGCGTATAACTACTTTCCGCCGCGGACGGTTCATGTAGTGGTGGTTGATCCGGGCGTAGGGACACAGCGGCGTCCGCTGCTGGTGGCGAGCGACCAGCATTATTTCGTGGCGCCGGACAATGGGGTGCTTTCGTCGGTTTACGATCAGACTGAAGCGCTGTATGCGTGGCACATCACTTCGGAACATTATTTCCGGCAGCCGGTGAGCAATACGTTTCATGGGCGCGACGTGTTTGCGCCGGTGGCAGCGTGGCTGACAAAATCGTGGCAGTCGTCGGCGTTTGGCGATCCGGTGGAGGATTTCGTGCGCTTTGCGCTGCCGAAGCCGAAAGTAAATGGAAACACGATCAAAGCCGTTGTGCTGAAGGTGGATAACTTCGGCAACCTGATTACGAATCTCAAGGCGGAGGACGCGCCGGCGCTCGTGGCGAATGATGGGAAGTTTGCGATCCGCGTGGGTAATGGTGAAGTGAAGAAGGTGCTGCCGACGTTCGCAAACGGGGCCGCGGGCGAAGCGTTTGGCGTGATTGGGTCGAGCGGATATTTGGAGATTTCGGTGAACAAAGGCAGCGCTGCGCGGACGTTGGGAGTGGGACGCGGCGCGGAAGTTACGGTGGAGCTGGGTTAGCCGCTTGAACCGCACGTTTTTCGAAACCTATTTCTCAACGGAAGTTTGCTGTGCGAAGAAGGCGTGCCACTTTCCGTTCTCCCAGACGTAGTAATCCGCGTAGCGAGTCTCTTTGATTTTGCCGTCGGGTCCTGTCGATTGAGAAGTGCCGTAGGCAACGGCTACGTTGTCGTGCAGGAGTACGGTTGGTTCAGGAAGCTTGGGGATTGGCAGGTTCTTTCCTTCGTTTTTCCGCGCAAACTCCAGTTCGTCCGATAGAAATTTGACTTCGCCGCTTCGTACGATTTCCGTGAAGTCTTTCGAGAGGAGGCATAGCTCGAAGTTCGTGTCGGCTTTGAGGTAGGCGACTGACCATGCGGTTTCGAGGCGCTGGATTGTTGCGACGTCGCGTTGTTGTGCTTTGAGGGAGTCTATGTCGCAGGTGGTTTGGGCGTGGAGGGGGATGGATGACGGCGAATAGAACGAACAACGTGGCGAATCCGATGTTTTGCGGGCGCAATTTGAATCCTCCTGGATTTTTCGAGGAGTTTGACGGTTGAGTGGTTTTGTTGTGAGCACAGGGATGTCCGCGGTTATCGGCGTCAATGAATCAAACACCTGCTGGTCTAAAGACCAGCGCTACATAAGGCAGACACCGGGACGAGGCTACGGTTATCAGTGCCAACTGAACATCGGGACACGGATGCCGTGCCCTACAAAAACTTAACGGGCGAGGGTGGTGACTATTAGGTAGGCGCGCATGCGGGGGTCTAGCCAGTCGCGGAGGGCGTCGCCTAGGAGATTGAAGGCTAGGACGGCGGTCATTACGGCGAGGGCGGGGAAAATTACGAGGTGGGGGGCATCGAAGAGGTGGCTGCGGGCGTCGTTGAGCATGGCGCCCCAGCTAGGCATTGGGGCGAGGACGCCTACGCCGAGGAAGCTGAGGGTGGATTCGGCGAGGATGGCGCCGGCCATGGCGATGGTGGCTTGGACGAGCACGGGCTGCAGAATGTTTGGGAGAAGATGGCGCAACAGTATGCGCGCGTTTGAGGCGCCTAGCGAGCGCGCGGCGAGGACGTATTCCATTTCTTTGGCTTGGAGAATTTGTGCACGGGCGAGGCGAGCGTAGCCAGCCCAGCCGGTGATGACGAGGGCGAGAATTACTTTGCCGAGTCCCGGCCCGAGGAATGCGGCGAACGCGATTGCGAGCAGGATTCCTGGGAACGAGAGGAAGGCGTTGATGAGGACGACGTTGACGAGGCGGTCGAACCAGCCGCCGAAGTAGCCTGCTACCGAACCGATCGAGAGGCCGATCAATCCTGCTCCGAGGACGACGCTGATGCTGACGAGCATTGAGACGCGCGCGCCGAAGAGGAGGCGGGAGAGGATGTCGCGGCCGAGTTGATCGGTGCCCATCCAGTGGGCGGAGCTGGGGGCTGCGAGGCGGACGGGGAGATTTTGCGCGATGGGATTGTAGGGAGCGAGCCATGGGGCGGCGAGGGCTGCGACGACTAGGATTGACGTGAGTGCCAGGCCGACGCGGCCGGGGGTGCTGTGGCGGAGGAAGTTGCGGATGGCGTTCATTGGGTGGGAGGCTCTCCGAATGGGACGGTGCGCGCCGATTGCAGGTGATGATGCAAGGAAAGTGGAGGGCGTAAGAGCACAGGCAGGAGTGCCTGTGCCACTGAAGGCGAACCCTTTGAGAGAGATCCCTCGACTGCGTCCCGCGCCTTCGCTTCGCGAAGGAGAGACAAATGCGCGCGGGACTTCGCTCGGGATGACAGGTTCGGGAGAGGCGTGCCCATTCGAGACGTGCTCATTCGAGGTGCGCTCATTCGAGGCGCACCCTGGGATCTACTGCTGCGTAGACGAGGTCGGTTAGAAGATTTACGAGGACGTAGGAGACTGCGATTAGCAGGATGCAGCCTTGTAGCAGAGGGTAGTCGCGCGCTTCGATGGCTTGTACGGCGAGGCGGCCGACACCGGGCCAGGAGAAGATTGATTCGGTGACGATTGTGCCGGCTAGGAGCGTGCCGAATTGAAGGCCGAGAATTGTGATGATGGGGATGAGCGCGTTGCGAAATGCGTGACGAAAAAGGACGGCGCTATTCGAGAGGCCTTTTGCGCGAGCGGTGCGGACGTAGTCGCTCGAGAGTTCTTCGATTACCGAGGTGCGGACCATGCGCGTGAGAATCGCCGCGAGCGCGGCGCCGAGAGTGATGGCCGGGAGGATCAGATGCAGCGGGCCTCCACGTCCTGAGACTGGGAGCCATCCGAGAATCACTGAGAAAATGAGAATGAGGACGGGGCCCAGCGCGAAATTTGGCACCGAGAGGCCGAAAAGCGTGAGCACGCCGACGGCGTGATCGGTTGTTTGGCCGCGCCGCTCGGCAGCGAGTGTTCCGGCTGGAATTCCGATGGCGGCGCACACGAACAGAGCAAAGATGGCGAGTTCGAGCGTTGCAGGATAGTGCGACAGGATTACGCGCGTGACGGGCTGTTGGAAGCGGAAGGATTCGCCGAGGTTGCCGTGCGCGATGCCGGAGAGATAGCGGCCGTATTGGACTGAGATTGGAAGGTCGAGGCCGAGCGCGTGGCGAAGCTGCTGCAAGTCTTCGGCGCGAGCGCCTTCGCCCAGCATCTGCTGGACGGGGTCGCCGGGCACGATGTGCGCGAGCAGAAAGACCATGGTGAAGATCAGCCACAGCGCGGGCAGCGCGAAAAGCAGACGGAGCGAGATGAATCTAAGCATCAGCTTCCCGGTGGGTGGCGTGAGTGAGATTCATTTGTCGCGGCGAATGTGCGAGGCGCTAGCGGCGCGCCTGGCTTTCGCGATTTCCTTTCGTGGCGGCGGCTCGGAATCCAGCGCCGCACCGGAATCGGAATCGGGCGGAACCGGCGTTGACGCCTCAGACTTCTTTTTGCTTCGCGGAAGTTTCGGCGGGCTTCACGGATTTGATTTTTACGCGCGAGACGCGGCGGTGATCCATGTCCATAACCGTGAAACGATAGCCGTAGGCCTCAAAACTTTCGCCACCGCGGGGAATGAAGCCGAGCTGATTCAAAATAAAGCCGCCGACCGTTTCGTAGGAACTATCCTCGGGCAACTCGATGTTGTATTGGCTTTCGAGCTCGCGCACGTTCGTGGCGCCGTCAAAAATCATCGAGCCATCCGGGAGCGTGAGCGGGCGTTCGACCACATCGAACTCGTCGTGAATTTCGCCGACCATCTGCTCGAGGATGTCTTCGAGCGTGGCGAGGCCGAGAATGCTGCCGAATTCGTCGACGACCATGGCGAGGCCCGTGCGGCGCGAGCGAAATTCGAGGAGGAGTTCGCTGGCGCGCTTCGTTTCGGGAACGATGAGCACGTCGCGAAGCATCGTGCGCAAATTAAATTCGGGGGGCGGCTGCCGCTCCTCCGCGGCGCGCGCTCGATCGAGAAGAATCCAAATCATGTCCTTGATGTGTACGAAGCCGAGGATGTGGTCGAGCGAACCTTCGTACACGGGAATGCGCGAGCGCTGTGTGGTGGCGAACATGCGCATCGTGTCTTCGAGCGAGGCTTCCGCTGGCAGCGCGTGCACGTCAGGCCGCGGCACCATCACTTCGCGGACTTCGATCTGGCCCAGCTCCATCGCGCTTTGAATAAATTTCACTTCGGCGGCGGGAATCAGGCCGCGGTCGTGGGCCTGCTGCACCATCACCTGCAGCTCTTCGGTGGAGCGAACGAGTGTGTGACTGTGCGGCGAAACCACGCCCAGCGCCGCTACGATTTTTTCGGCGATGCCGTCGAGAAGGTCGATGGCCCAGCGGAAGGTTTGCAGGAACCAATTAAACGGGCGCGCGATCAGAAGAGCGACGCGCTCGGCGCGTGCGAGGCTAAGGCTCTTGGGGACGAGTTCGCCCAGCACAACTTGAAGCATGGTGAGAAGTCCAAAGGCAAGAACCAGCGCAGCGCCGTGCGCGATCACTGCTGCCCATGGACGCGGGATCGCAGCAACGAGCGGCGAGAGAATCGCGGAGAGAGTGCTCTCGCCGAGATAACCGAGCAGAAGGCTCGCGATCGTGATGCCCACTTGAACGGCAGAAACGACTCGGCCAACGTCTCCGAGCAGAGACTCTACGATTCTCGCGCGGGGGTCGCCGGCGTCAACGAGTTGGCGAACACGCGAGCTGCGGACGGCGACGAGAGAAAATTCGGCTGCGGCGAAGAATGCGTTCGTACCGACGAGGAAGAGGACGGCGAAGAGCTGGAGGACAATCATTGCGCGGTGCCCAGTCGCACGCGCAGCTTCATTTTACGCTGCTGCCGGACGGATGAGAGGAGCAACAGTGCGGCCATCGACGGCAATTTTAGCAAGTTGTGCGGCGGAGGAGGAGAAATCTGCGGGTAGAGCGGACGAACGAGGTAATGTTTCGTGTTGCGGGCGGTTGCTAGGTTGGAATTGCTGGGCTACACTCCGGCACTCTTTTGAGCGCTTGCGGAAATTCTTGCGGAGATTGAGGACGGCTGAATGACACGTGGTTCGCGTATTGCACGGAACATAGTCGCAACGCTGCTGGTGCTGGCGGGGATCGCGTTGCTCACTGGCTGGTGGTTCGTGCATCGGCCTCTGCCGAGGTTGGATGGGCAGATCACGATGGCGGGATTGAAGGAGGGAGTGATTGTCGATCGCGATCAGTGGGGGCGGCCGTGGATTCGCGCGAAATCGACGGAAGATCTGGTGATGGCGCAGGGATACGTGATGGCGCAGGATCGTCTTTGGCAAATGGATTTGCTTCGGCGGGCGGCAGCGGGCGATTTGTCGGAGATTGTGGGGCCTTTGGCGCTGAAAATCGACGAGGAGAATCGGATCCTCGGGATGCGGCAGGCGGCGGAGCGCGCGGCGAAGGAGTCGAGCCCTGAGATTCGCGGGCTGCTGGAATCGTACGCGCGCGGCGTAAACCAATTTATCGTGCAGCAGCGCGGGCGGCTGCCGGTTGAATTTTCTTTGTTGGGCTACGCGCCGAGGCCGTGGACGCCGGCGGATACTTATCTGATCGATCTGTATATGTGGAAGACGCTGACTTCCACGTGGAAGTCGAAACTCAACCGGCAATGGGTGGCAGCAAAGGTTGGACCGGAGCGGGCGGCGCAGATGTTTGTCGAGGGCTCGCCGCTCGATCATTACATCGTGGGTCAAACTGAGCCTAGCGCACCGGCCAAAGTCTGCTCAGCCGTCGCGACGGGGCACGCACATGAGCGCTGTGGAGCTGAAGCAAGGCGGGTCTGCTCCGTTCGCGTCACAGGCGCGTGCCGAAGCCATCGATTTCTTGGCGCAGTTCGAAGAGGAGTCGTCGGAGATTGTTGGCAGCAATAATTTCGTTGTGAGCGGGGCGCATACGGCATCGCGCAAGCCCTTGCTGGCGAATGATACGCATCTTGTGCTGAGCGTTCCGTGCATCTGGTATCTGGTTCACCTGACGGCGCCGGGATGGAATGTGGAAGGATTCGCGCTACCGGGTGCGCCGCTGGTGATCATCGGGCATAACGAACGCATCGCCTGGGGATTCACGAACAGCAATGCGGATGTGCAAGACTTGTATACCGAGACTTTTGATTCGAAGAACCCGTTGAATTATCGAGCGAATGGGAAGTGGATTTCAGCCGAGGTGCGGAAGGAAAAGATTCCTGTTCGCGGCAAGGCGGATGTGGAACTCGACGTCACGGTGACGCGGCACGGGCCGATCGTGTACCGAGAACCAGAGAGCGAGGGTGGTCGGGCGTATGCGCTGCGCTGGTCGGCTCTCGAGCCCGGTGGACTCGATTTCGGATTTCCGCTGCTGGGCCGAGCGAGCAATTGGAACGAGTTTGTCGAGGTCACGCGAAATATCTCCGGCCCGGGCCAGAACACGATCTATGCGGATGTGGACGGCAACATCGGGTTCACGATTCCTGCGCGGATTCCGATTCGCGCAAGCGGAAACGGCGCGCTACCCGTGTCCGGCGACACGGACGAGTTCGATTGGAAAGGCTACATCCCGTTTGAGGAGTTGCCTCGCATTCTGAATCCGCCGGATGGAATCATTGCCACTGCAAACGCGCGTACTGTTGGGCCGGGGTATAAGTATTTTGTGAGCGGCCGGCAGGCGGGACCATTTCGTACTGACCGAATCTACCAACTGCTCTCCGGTCGAACCGATTTGAAGCCTGAAGATATGAACGCGATTCAAAACGATATTTTGAGCCTGCCCAATCAGTTCCTGGCCGCCCAACTCTTGACGGCGGCGCACACAACGCCTCCGAAAGATCCACGCACGCAAAAGCTGATTGCCGGATTGATTGGTTGGGACGCGAAGGCTACGGCCGATTCGATTGAGACGACGTTTGTCGAGTTGACGCGCCACGCGCTATTTCACAATATGCTTGCGCCATATCTTGGAGATGAGACTTCTAAGTACGAGCTTTGGGAACCGCGAAGCCTTTATAACGAGGTGTGGTGGCGCGACAAAGTGTTCCTTGAAAACGTTTTGACCGAGAGGCCTCCGGAATGGCTTCCGAAGGGTGTGGGCAATTACGATGTGCTTTTGATTTCTAGCGCGAACGATGCCGTGGACGCGCTGGCGAAAGAAACCGGAACAAGCGACGTGTCGCAATGGCGATGGGGGCGTTTTCATCCGCTGAATATGGTTCATCCGCTCGGCCGAAGCGGCACGCTTCACGCCCTGCTCAGCATCGGACCTTACGCCGATGGTGGGACGCTCGATACGGTGAAAGCGATGGGTGTGGGGCATGGTCCGGCAATGCGCATGGTCTCTGATTTGGCAAATTTCGACAATTCGCTAATGGAGATTGCGGCTGGCGAGTCTGGACAGGCGGCGAGCCCCTATTATCGCGACGAATTCCGGGAGTGGTTTGAGGGGCGCGGTATTCCGGCGCCATTCAGCGAAGGCGCCGAGGCAAAAACGCGGGCTCATCGCTTGACGCTCGTGCCGGCAGGCGGAAGCGCCATCTCTGCGGAGTAAACAGAGACGGTTCACTGCATAAGGCCATTGTTGACGTTCTCCATCGTGGGATAGAATGCTTCCAGCAATCACGCGCCTACTTTTTCACGACTCGCAATGGTGGTTTGTGGGACTTAGAAGTATATTGCGAGTATATGACCGTGAGGAAAAAAGCTGTCGCGATGCTGTCAGCCGGTGCGGAGCATCGAACACAGCGGCTGCCCGGCTTTTTGGGCAAACTGCCAACGATAGATGGAGCGCCAGGACAAGATGAGTTCAGCGAGCAACAAAGCGGCAGAGCCTCCGCGCAAGGGGGAATTTGAGAAATCGCTTACGCGCCTGGAAGAGGTGGTAAAGCGGCTCGAAAGTGTGGAACTCTCGCTTGACGAAGCGATGAAGCTCTTTGAAGAGGGCGTGAAACTCTCACGCGATTGCCAGAAGCAACTGGAAGAGGCGGAAGGCCGCGTGGAAATTCTGCTGAAAAAGGCGGATGGCAAACTTGTGGCGGAGACGTTTGAGCCGGAAGATGAATCCTCCTAGTCGCTGCATCACCGCAAGCGCGCGCGATTTCGATTTTGTGTCCACCGCGCCCACCACATGAGCATCCCACAATTTTTTGAGTCCGACCGCGCGGGATCGAGGAAGCGCTCGATCGCTTGCTGCCGAAGGAAGAGGCTCAGCCCGCGTCTATCCACAAGGCAATGCGGTACAGCGTATTTGCCGGCGGCAAGCGCATTCGTCCGATTTTGTGTCTGGAAGCCGCGTCGATGTTCAGCGAGAATCCGGTCGCGGCCGTTTCCGCCGGCTGCGCGCTCGAATTTATCCACACCTATTCGCTGATTCATGATGACCTTCCAGCGCTCGACAATGACGATTTCAGGCGCGGCAAGCCCACGTGCCACAAAGTTTTCGGCGAAGCGATCGCCATTCTCGCAGGCGATGCATTGTTGACGCTGGCCTTTCAGACCTTGGCGTTCGTTCCTGTTGAACCGCAGCGCGCGTTTGAATATCCTGGCGACGATCGCTCAAGCTGCGGGCACGGACCGCGGAATGATCGGCGGACAGGTGGCCGACCTCGAGGCGGAAAAAAAGGCGCCCGACGTCGGCACTCTCGAATACATTCACCGGTCGAAAACGGCAGCGTTGATTCGCGCCTCGATCGTTGCGGGTGGAATCGCCGGCGGCGCGACGAACGAGGATGTGGAACGTCTGCGACGCTTCGGCGAAAATATCGGCTGGGCGTTTCAGGTGGTGGACGACATTCTGGACGTGGAGGAATCATCCGCTGTGCTGGGCAAGACCGCTGGAAAAGATCAGGCGCAGCAGAAAGCGACTTATCCAGCGCTCTTTGGGATTTTGCAGTCGCGCGATATTGCGGCGGATCTGGCGGCGAAAGCTCTCAGCGAACTGGACTGCTACGGCGAACGCGCGTCGCGCCTCCGCGAACTCGCCCAATTTCTCGTGGCGCGGCGATCTTAGCTCACGCGGGTTCGGCCTCTTCCCCCCAAAATGTCTCCGAAAATTGAAAAGACGCGCCTCGACGTTTTGCTTGTAGAACGCGGCCTGGCTCCATCGCGCGAGCGAGCGCAGGCCATTCTCCTCGCGGGAAATGTGCGCGTGAACGGCAAGCGAATGGATAAACCGGCACCCGCCTCGCGACGCGATGCTCAGATAGAGATAGCAGGCGAAACCCAGCGATATTCAAGCCGAGGCGGACTGAAACTCGAAGGCGCGCTCGAAGATTTCGGCGTGACGCCACAAGATAAGACTTGCCTCGATGTGGGAAGCTCGACCGGCGGATTCACAGACTGCCTGCTGCAGCATGGAGCGCGCCGAGTCTATGCCGTCGATGTGACGATCAATCAACTCGATTGGAAGTTGCAGAAGGAGCCCAGAGTCGTGACGATCGAGCGAAATGCGCGCTACCTCAAGCCTGACGATGTGGGCGAGCTGGTTGACCTGGTGACGATGGACGTATCATTTATTTCTGTGACGAAAGTGCTTCCCGCAATCGTGCCGATCACAAAACCCGGCGTCCATTTTCTGGTTCTCATCAAGCCGCAATTCGAGCTTGAAAAGCAGCAGGTTGGCAAGGGCGGAATCGTGCGCGACACCGCCTTACAAGAAACAGCGGTCGCGAACGTGACTGCTGCGGCCACCGCGCTGGGCCTGGAAATCGTGGGAGTCCGCGCCAGCCGCATCACGGGCACCGAGGGCAATCAGGAGTTTTTTCTCCACGCCCACCGCAGCGGATAGGTTAGAATTCGCCCTCCACTCATGATCCGAGCCGTCGGCATCGTTTGCAAACCAATCAAGGAAATGGTCGCGACGGTAGTGCCGCCGCTGATTGCTTGGCTCCACGAGCGCAAAATCGAAGTTCACGTCGACGTCGAAACGCAGGGCTGCGTCGAACTCAACGTCCCCTGCGTCGCCCGCGAGTCGATGGGCGAGAAAGTGGACCTCCTAATCGTCCTCGGCGGCGACGGCACGCTGCTGGCGGCCGCGCGCGCGTTAAAAGCTCACAACGTCCCAATCCTCGCCGTAAATCTTGGCAGCCTCGGCTTTCTCACCACGATCACGCTCGACCAGCTCTACCCCATGCTCGAGCAGGTGCTCGGAGGGCACCATCGCACCAGCGAACGACTGATGCTCGAAGCGCAGATTCTCCGGCGCGGTAAAGTTGCCGAACGCCAAACAGCCCTGAACGACGCCGTGGTCAACAAGGGCGCGCTATCGCGAATGCTCGATTTCGATTTGTATCTTGATAGTGACCACGTAGCCCGCTATCGCGCCGACGGACTAATCATCGCGACTCCCACGGGATCCACGGCTTATTCGCTGGCTGCCGGCGGCCCCATCATCCAACCCAACATCGATGCTTTCGTCATCACGCCCATCTGCCCACACATGCTTACCAACCGCCCGCTCGTCGTTCCCGACACGTCGCGCACCGAAATTGATTTCTCAGCTTCGGAGGAGCCGGTGTATATGACGCTCGACGGGCAAATCGGATTTGAGCTGGGTCCAACGGATCGCGTGCTGATCACAAAATCGGAGAACAAAGTTACGTTTGTCCGCCCGCCACGAAAAACTTACTTCGAAGTATTGCGCAGCAAGCTACGCTGGGGAGAACGATAGCAGCCCCGAACAGTGGGCATCGCCGTAAAACAATTACTTCACCTTGAGAACCACGAGCGTGCGATCGTCCGCCGGGTGAGCTCCGCCCGAAAAGCGATCGAGTTCCTCGAGAATTCGGTCCGCCAATCCATCCGGCGTGAAATCGTGGTGTTCCGCGATCAATTTGCAAACACGATCGTGGCCGAAGAATTCTCCGGCGGGATTTTGCGTATCGCCGATTCCGTCGGAGTGAAACACGACGACGTCGCCGGCATCGAGAATAAAGCTGCGTTGATCGTAAGTCGCTTCCTCGAAAATTCCGAGCGGAAACCCGGCCAAGCGAATCTTTTCGCAGCGTCCGCCATGAAACAGAAACGGCTGTTCCTGCCCGGCATTTGCCACGCGCAATTTACGCCGCCCGCGGTGCCACGTTGCAAAGCACAGGGTCATAAAGCGGCCCTCAATCATGCGCTCACCCAGAAATCCGTTGATGGCACGAAGCATTTCGGCGGGCCGATGTTTTTGCGGCGCGAGGCTGCGAAGCGTTCCGATGCCGACAGCGCCATAAAGCGCAGCCGCGCTTCCCTTCCCGCTCACGTCTCCTAACGCGATCGCCAGCTCCTGCGGCCCATAGCGCAAAAAATCGTAAAGGTCGCCGCTCAGTTCGCGCGACGAAACGACACGTGCCGCAATATCGAGTCCGTATTCGGGGCCGGGAAGACGCGGCAGCAGCGCGCCTTGAATCCGGCGAGCGGCGGTGAGATCGCGCTCCATGCGCGCTTCGTCGCGCGCCACTTGCTCGTAGAGCCGCGCATTTTCGAGTGACACGGCAAACTGCGCCGCAAGAATCGAAAGCACCTGCACGTGGTCAGGCGTAAAGTAATTCAGCTGCGGGCTTTCGAGATCCATCACGCCGATAACGCGATCCTGATACAGCATCGGTACAGCAAGCTCCGAGCGCGTCTCGGGATTCACCATCAAATATCGCGGATCAAGCGTCACGTCCGGCACTACCACGGCGCGCCGCAGCGTGGCCGCCGCTCCGACGATTCCTTCATGCGCAGGTACTGCGTTCTTTTCCTGAATGCGCTGCCCGAATTTCACCGTCACGCGATGACGGAAAACGTGCTCAGTTTCCTCGTACAGCAAAATGCTGAAAATCTGGTAATCGATCAGTCGTTTCGTGAGCTCCGCAGCCCGGCGCAGCACTTCCTCCACGCGCAGAGTTGAATTCGCTTCGCGGCCAACTTCGTTGAGCAGCAGCAACGTTTCGGCTTGATTCCGCTCGTGCTCGTAGAGTCGCGCGTTTTCAACTGCCGTGCTGATGCGGCTCGCCACCAGCACTAAAACATTTTGCTGGTCGGGCGTGAAGTAATCCAGCTGGCTGCTCTCGATATCGAGAACGCCGATCACTCGCCCGCCGTGAATCAACGGCACGGCGAGCTCGGAGCGAACGCCGTCGAGAGCGTTCAGGTAGCGCTTGTCTTTCGTAACGTCGCCAACGCGTATCGGCTGGCCGGTGGCGGCGGCAGAACCGATAATCCCCTCGTCCATCGGAATGCGCCAATGTTCAACCACTTCCGGGCGATGCCCGATAGCAAAGCGAAAATAGAGCTGATCCGAATTTTTCTCGGGGAGCAGGACGGCAAACACTTCGTAGTCGATCAGGCGCTTGATTTGCGCAGCGGCGGTCGCCAGCACCTCGTCGAGATTCAGCGAGGCGTTGATCTCCTGGCTTATGTCAGCCAAAATCGCCAGCGTCTCGGCGGGAAGCTCCAATTTCGAATTGAGTTCAGTCGAATCCATTAATTAGCTCGCGCGAACACGGCTCCCACCTCCGCTCTAAGCCACGCGGAGCATCGTGCACGCGTTCTTTTGTTGGAATGAATATTATAGCAGGTGGGAACGAACGTCTTTTCGAGATTGGCGCGAATTGCAAAGCTAATAATTTCCGCTCGGAGCCAAAGTGGCAGTCGCTTCCGCAGGTGACGACGCGCGTGCTTGTTCCAGAATCTTCACGCTGGCGCTCGCTCCAATGCGCGTTGCCCCTGCCTGCACCATTTTTTGGACGTCTTCCAGGCTGCGCACTCCGCCCGAAGCTTTCACGCCCAGGCCATCGCCTACCACAGCGCGCATCAAGCGCACATCTTCCGCCGTGGCGCCGCCAGTGCTGAAGCCAGTCGACGTCTTCACGAAATCCGCTCCCGCATTTTTCGCCGCCAGCGAGCCTCGCACTTTCTCTTCGGTCGTGAGGAGCGACGTCTCGAGAATCACTTTGCAGATCGCACCACCGCGATGGCTGGCATCGGCCACACCGCGAATGTCCGCTTCCACGGCTTCAACAAGTCCCGATTTGAGCGCGCCAACGTTGATCACCATATCGATTTCCTGCGCGCCCAGTTTGATGGCTTCTTCCGCTTCGAACCGTTTCACTTGCGGGAGCGTAGCGCCTAGAGGAAATCCCACCACAGTGCACACGCGCACTTCGCTGCCTCGAAGCAGCTCCGCCGCTTGCGGCACATTCCAGGGATTCACGCATACCGAGGCGAATCCGAATTTCAAAGCTTCGGCGCAGATTTTGGCGATCTCGTCGCGCGTTGCGTCCGGTTTCAGCAACGTGTGATCTATCAGGCGCGCGATGTCGGCCTCAATTGGACCAACCGCGGCACCGGCGGAAATTCGCGCGGCTCCGGCCTCGACTACCTTTCGCGTCTTGCGTGCGCACTTTTCAGCGCAGCGCTGATCGCAACCCGGGCACACCAGTTCGTCGATTTCGAGCCCGCAGAGGTCAGTACATTTTTCGCTGCTGAGGTATCCGAGGATTTCTTCGGTGATGGCCTGGATGACTTTGTCGAGTTGCTGCTGATCCACCCGGCACTCCCGTGGTGCAATCCGTCGCGCCGCCAGAGCCAATCCAGCGCCCGGCTCAGGATTTTAGATGCCGCTTCTCGATCGCTCGAATCTTATCCACACGCTTTTGGTGGCGTCCGCCTGCGAACGGCGTTTCGAGCCACGCCGCCACAATTTCACGCGCCACTTCCGACGCAATCAGGCGAGCGCCGAGCGAAAGAATATTCGCGTCATTGTGCTCACGGCTGTTTCGCGCGGTGGCCCTATCATAGCATAGCGCCGCGCGCGCTCCCGGCACCTTGTTCGCTGCGATTGAGGAGCCGATTCCCGCGCTGTCGATCACAATGCCGCGCGCCGCGTCGCCTCGCACCACCGCGTCGGCCACCGCCTCGGCAAAATCGGGATAATCCACCGCGTCGCGATTTGTGGTGCCCTGATCGAGCACCGTGTATCCCCACGCAACGAGATAGCCTTTCAACTCCTCCTTGAGATCAAAGCCTCCGTGATCCGCGCCTATCGCAATCGCGCGCGAAGCTGCCGACGTTGGGGCTTCCGCGTCAGCCGGTTTCGGCTCCTCGAATCGAATCGTGATTCCGCGCGCCTCCGCCTCGTCGCGAGCAAGTGGCGTAACAATCGTGCCAAAGGCGACCACCAATTCGCCGCCTTGGCCGACAGATTCCAGTTCCCGCACGGTTAGGACTTTTCGAGCCACGAATTATTCCGGGGGAAGGCTGAGGACGCAGACGTCTTTCAAATTGCGATACCGTTCGGCATAGTCGAGCCCATAGCCGACTACAAATTCATTCGGAATCGTGAATCCCACGTAATTCGCTTTCACTTCTTTGATTCGACGCGAAGGTTTGTCCAGCAGTGCGGCGATGTGCAGCGTTTTTGGCTTGCGCTGCTGCAGGACGCGAATCAAATAGCTCAGCGTCAGGCCGGTATCGAGAATGTCTTCCACCAGCACAACGTTGAGCCCTTGAATGCTGCTATCGAGATCCTTCAGGACGCGCACCTGGCCGGAGCTTTGTTTCCCCTTGCCATAGCTGGAAACGGCGATGAAATCGATCGAAGTATCGAGGTTGATCTCGCGCACGAGGTCAGAAAGAAAAATGCAAGCGCCCTTCAGTACTCCGATAACGTGAACTCGTTCGCCTTTGAAATCCTTCGTGATTCGTTGCGCCACTTCGCGAACGCGCTTCTGAATCGCAGCGCGCCGAATCAGCACTTTCAGTTTAGGCTGGCCAGTAACCGCCATAATGCGCGCCCCCGCAGGAAAGGCGGCTACTCTATCTCACGAACTCAGCCCTGACAAGGCAAGCATTCCAAAGAGGAGTAGTTGGGACAGGTTTGAAAATTGAAGGCGCGAAGCAAAAGCTGCCCCAAGCGCTTGAGTACAAATGGAATCCGTTAGTGCTCCGCTTTCGCGGGGGGGCTCCCAGCAGGTTTCGCTTCGGCGCCGTCTTCTTTTGCGGCCGGTTTGGAATCTTCTTCCGGCTTTTTCACCAGGTATTGCACGATCATCGATACCCGGCGGTTCGACGGGTCCAAGGGTGCATCAGGCTTCCGGAGACTTTGGTCGGCGAACCCTCGCACTTGCGTCACCTGGTCAGAATTTACACCGTTCTGCTGTATCAATCGCCGCGTTGCGTTCGCGCGGTCCGCGGACAGCTCCCAGTTTGTGTAGCTGCTACTCTGGGAATACGGTTTGGCATCGGTATGCCCCTCGACGTAGATCTTGTTGGGAAGCTTGCCCAACTCGTGAGCGAGCGCGACGAGTATCTCGTTCCCGTCGCCGTTGGGCTTGGCATTGCCGCTTTCAAAAAACGTTCCACTCGCTGATTCCATTAATTCGATTCGGAGTCCCTCGTTAGTTACCGTCATATCAATACGATTTTTCAACTTGTCGATGTTCGGAACCTCTCGGATAGCCTTCTGCAACTGCTCTTTCAGTTCCGCCATGTTGTCTTTCGAAACCACAAAGTTCTGGCCCGAGCCCTGCATATCGCTGCCGACTTTTTTCGACGTGCCGGTGGGATCTTTGAAGTATCCGCCCACAGCGTCCTGAATCTGTTTGCTGGAATTTAGCAGCCACAAAACGATGAAAAGCGCCATCATCGCCGTGACAAAATCCGCGTATGCAACTTTCCAGGCGCCACCATGGTGGCCGCCATGAGCGCCGCCTTTCTTGATAATGATGATGGGAGGTTTCGCGGTCATCGAGTTTGAGAGCCGAGTCCGAATGCGTCCTTACGCCGCAGCGGCAGCGAATGCGTCGCCTTTATCCTTGATAAATTTTTCGGTGTCCTGAAAGTTAGGGCGCACGTGGCCCGGAATCGCGCGCCGGCCAATCTCAACGGCTGTGCTCGGCGCATTTCCCTTCATGAAGGAAATAATCAGCACCCGCAGCACGTTGTAGTAAGCGTGCTCGTCTTCAGCTGCCTTGCCCATATTGGCAGCCACCGGCCCCACCAACCCGTAGCACAACAAAATCCCGAGAAATGTACCAACGAGAGCTGCGGCCACTTTGTGTCCAATTTCCTCGGGTGGCCCACCGAGTGCTCCCATCGTGATCACCACTCCCAGCACCGCGGCCACAATTCCGAGGCCCGGCAGCGAATCCGCCATTGTGGAAAGCGCCGCGATCGGCTGAGTCGCGCCGTGATGATGAACGTCCATATCGCGCTCGATCATCTGGTCGGCGTCAAACGGATCCACGCCGCCGCTCGATGCCAGCCGAATCGAATCGCAAACAAATGGGAGCGCATGATGGTCTTTCAAGAAAGATGGATACTTCGAAAAGATTGGGCTCTGATCCGGCGCATCGCTGTCCGTTTCAAGCGCCATTAATCCATCCTTGCGCGCGCGGCTAAACAGTTCGTACATCATCTTGAGAGTTTCCAGGTAGCGCTGTTTGCTGAACTTTGTGCCTCCAAACGCCGCGCCGAGCCCTCCCACCATTTTTTTCAAGATATGAAGTGGATTGGCGATTAGAACCGTTCCGATCGCGGCGCCACCGATGATTACCAGTTCTGCGGGCTGCATGAGCACTTTCAAATTGCCGTGCTCCATCAAATACCCGGCAACCACCGCCCCAAAGACCACGACGATTCCAATAATCGTGAACATCGCGATCCATTCCTCCTAAAAGTGCGCTGCCGTCACACAAGGACCTTAATGCCTTTTCCACTCGACGACGCTCCACCTCGAAGCGCCGCTTCAGCCCGGTTAATGATCGAGTCCACCGTATCGCCCGCCGCCGGGGAAGTTCCGCCAAACGAAGCGGTCACCGAAACCTTATCTCCCCACCAGCTAATCTCCGTATAGCTCACCATTTTCGTCAGGCGCTTGGCCACGCTCTCGATTTCGTCCACTTTGCACTCACTCAGCACGGCCAGGAATGTGCGCTCTGAAAGACGGCCCAAGAGATCAGTGGGCCGCAGGCTGTTTCCCAGCGTTTGTGCCACTGCGCGCTGTATGGCAGCCACCGCACGTATGCCGTGAGCCGCCTGAAAGTGATCGAGCTGGTCCACCTGAATGCAGATGACACTGAAAGGAATCCGATATCGGTCGAAGGTATCGAGGTTCTCGCGCAGCTGAAACAGAAGATATTCTCGGTTGAATACTCCGGACTCCTCGTCGATGCAACCGAAAACCGCGAGTTTCCCTTGCCTGCGATCCCAACTTGAAACGCTCAGGCTTTCCTCGAAACTCTCCGCCGCTCCAATCACCGTTCCATGACTGTTTCGAATCGCCACCGCACGAAGTCGCACCAGAACACGATGTCCTTCTTTGTGGCAGAGCGAGACATTGACGGCTACCGGCTTACCGTCGCGCAACACAGCTGCAATCGCATCCGCCGCATCCGTTGCAAAACTGTCTTGCCCATCGCGATTTCCCAGCAAATCTTCCACGCAGAATCGCCCCAGCACATCCTGACGGAGATGCCCCGTGATGCGCTCCGCTCCATCGTTCCAGAATAGAATTTTCTGATTGTGATCAACCAGATAAATTCCGGTCTGAAGACTCTCAAGTATCCTTCGATAGATTTCCGGCTTGTCGAGTTCCGAGACCATATAGCTCCGTTAGGAGTTATCGGTTGAAAACGGAACAAGTTTAGATGCGGCCGCGGCGTAGTGTTCTGAATGTCATTCCTGGCTGAAATAACGAAGAAGAGCCAAAAACGAGGAAATTCAGCAGCGTTCGATGATCGTGGCTATTCCCTGCCCTACTCCGATGCACATCGTGCAAAGCGCATACCGCCCACCGGTACTTTGCAACTGGTACATCGCGGTAGTCACAAGCCTCGCCCCGCTCGCGCCCAGCGGATGACCAATTGCAATCGCCCCGCCATTCGGATTCACATGCGCCGCATCGTCAGGCAGCCCCAAATCGCGCGTCACCGCCAGCGCCTGCGCGGCAAATGCCTCGTTCAACTCAATCACATCCATCTCCGAAATTTTCAATCCAGTCTTCGCCAGCACTTTGCGCGAAGCCGGCGACGGCGCAAATCCCATCACCCGCGGCGCCACCCCCGCTGTTGCCGTAGCGAGCACCCGCGCCCGCGGCGTGAGTCGATATTTCTCAGCCGCCGCTTTCGACGCCAGCAGCAACGCGCACGCCCCATCATTAATCCCTGAAGCATTCCCCGCCGTAACAGTCCCTCCCGCCTTCACAATCGGCTTCAGCTTCTGCAAACCCTCCATCGTAGTGTCCGGCCGAGGCTGCTCATCCGTGTCAAACTTTTTCACCTCGCCGCCCTTAGCCTGTGCCACCGGCACCGCCACAACCTCGCACTTGAAAAATCCAGCCGCATGCGCCCGCGCCCACCTCTGCTGCGTCCGCATCGCAAACGCATCCTGATCCTGCCGCGCAACGTGATATTCCTCCGCCACGTTTTCCGCCGTCTCCGGCATCGAGTCCACTCCGTACTTGCTCTTCATCAACGGATTCACAAACCGCCACCCAATCGTCGTGTCGTAAATCTGCGCGTCGCGGCCGAAAGCCTTCTCCGACTTCCCCATCACGAACGGCGCCCGCGTCATGCTCTCCACGCCGCCCGCAATCATCATCTCCGCCTCGCCGCTCTTAATCGCCCGCGCCGCAATCGACACCGCCTCCATGCTCGATCCGCACAACCGATTCACCGTCGCCCCAGGAACTTCCTTCGGCATTCCCGCCAGCAGCAACGCCATGCGCGCCACATTGCGATTATCTTCCCCAGCCTGATTCGCGCATCCGTAGATCACGTCATCAACCGCGAGCCAATCCACTCCCGCATTGCGATCCATCAACGCCCGAATCGGAATCGCCGCCAGATCATCCGCCCGCACCGTCGAGAGCGCCCCGCCAAATCGCCCGAACGGCGTCCGCACCCCATCGCAAATATAAACATCGCTCACAGTCATCTCCGATAATCGCACCCCAGCATCAAATCACCGCGCCGAGCCGAATCTCTATGATGAATCTTTTGCCTCATTCCCACAAGCCGCACGCCCGTAGCCAGGCATCCATCGAATCCACACAATCGCAATGCGCTAATAACCGCCCCAATGTAGAATGCGCTCGTTGGCACCGGCCGTCTTTCGCATCGCAGTTCGAGATCGGAGCAGAAATCCCATTGAACACCTTCGAACTAACCGGCCTGCTCTTCCTCGGCTCACTGCTCGCCGGATTCCTCGGCTCCCTCACAGGTCTCGGAGGCGGCGTAGTCGTCGTCCCTCTCCTCACCCTCGCGTTCGGAGTAGACATCCGCTACGCCATCGGCGCTTCGCTCGTCTCCGTGATCGCCACTTCCTCCGGTGCAGCAGCCGCCTACGTGCGCGAAGGCTTCTCCAATATCCGCGTCGGAATGTTCCTCGAAATTGCCACCACAGTCGGCGCGATCACAGGCGCCGTCGTCGCCGCCTACTTAAAGCTCTCATGGATTGCGATCGTGTTTGGCCTCGTGCTCCTTTATTCTGCTTACGAATCAGTCCGCTCCCGCACCGATTTGCGTGGCCCCAGCGAACCGGATCGAATCGCCTCCCTTCTTCGCATGGACGGCTCCTTCCCCGCTTCGCAAGGCATCCGCTCCTATCACGTCACCAACGTGCCCGCCGGCTTCAGCTTGATGTTCACCGCCGGAGTCCTCTCCGGCGTCTTGGGCATTGGCTCAGGCGCAGTGAAAGTTCTCGCCATGGACCGCGCCATGAAACTCCCTTTCAAAGTTTCCACCACCACGAGCAACTTCATGATCGGCGTTACCGCCGCCGCCAGCGCCGGCGTCTATCTGAATCGCGGCTACATCGATCCCGGCCTCGCCATGCCAGTGATGCTCGGAGTCTTGGGCGGATCGCTCACAGGCGCGCGCTTCTTGGCCGGCGCCAGAGCAAAAGTTCTCAGAATCGTGTTCGCCACCGTCGTCGCACTTCTCGGACTCGAGATGATGTACAACGGCTTCGTCGGGAAATTCGTCCAATGAATACAATCAACGCGCCTGCGCGGCCGATGTCGGACAAGCGCGCCGAAGAAATCATCGGCATCCTCTTGCGCACCGGCGTCACAATCGCTGCGCTTGTCGTCTTCGCCGCCGCAATTCCCTACCTCGTCCAGCACGGCGCCGCCAAACCCGACTACCACACCTTTCACGGCGAGCCCGATCACCTCCACCACATCGCAGGCATCGTGAAATCCAGCATGGCTCTCGATCCAGCAGCCATCATTCAGTTGGGGATTCTGATTCTCATCGCCACACCCGTCGCACGCGTCGCCTTCTCAGTCTTCGCCTTTGCCGAGGAACGCGACTGGATGTACGTCATCATCACCCTGATTGTGCTCGCGCTACTTTTGTTTAGTCTCAGCGCCACAAATTTATGATCACAATCGAAGCCCGCTTTGGAATGCGGCTTGTCCTGAGCGGAGCCGAAGGAAGCGTTGCCCCCGCTTTCATAAGCGCCGGCTCGCTGGGGCGGTTTGGACTCTTGCTGCCTCTCACATGCAGTAAATACTTGATATACTACTGAATGGAAGGGGGATACGATCATCTTAGGGCGTCCGGTGACAACCTAACCCGTATTCCCATTTTGGCACTCAGGGCCCATCTCATCTTCGAGGCAGGCTCCATGACGCTCCTCTCGCTCAACTCATCATCCGCCGAGAATTTCCTGCTCCAAAAACTCAGCCGCGTTATCGGACAAGCTCCGATTCGGATTGTTCTTCCGAGCGGCGCCGAAATCTCGCCATGCGATGTCGCGCCAGCGGGCACATTGGTCATACACGATCATCAGACGCTCCTCAAAATCATCCTCAGCCCTGAAATCGAATTCGGCGACGCCTACACCGAAGGCCGCGTCGAAATCGAAGGCGACCTGGTGGAAGTACTCGCGGCAGTTTTCCGCGCTCTCTCCGGCCGAAATCCAGGCTCGTGGTTCGCGCGTCTGCGCTCGAAATTGCTCGAGTGGACGCAGGCTAATACCTTGCACGGCTCGCGTGAACATATTCACCGCCACTACGACTTAAGCACAGACTTCTATAAACTGTGGCTCGATTCCGAAATGCTCTACACCTGCGCCTACTTCGAATCTCCGTCCGTCCCGCTCGAAGCCGCCCAGCTCGACAAAATGGATCTCATCTGCCGCAAACTCCAACTTCAGCGCGGTGAACGAGTCGTCGAAGCAGGCTGCGGCTGGGGCTCATTTGCGCTTTACATGGCCGAACAGTATGGCGTCCGCGTGAAGGCCTTCAATATTTCTCAAGAGCAGCTGGCCTACGCGCGTGCCACTGCAAAGCGTCGCGGCCTCGCCGATCGCGTGGAGTTCATCGAAGACGATTACAGAAACATTCGCGGCAAGTTCGACGTGTTCGTCTCTGTCGGAATGCTCGAGCACGTCGGCACGGAAAATTATCGTGCGCTCGGTGAAGTGATCCACAGCACCATCGGCAATTCCGGCCGCGGCCTTCTCCATTTCATCGGCATGAATCGGCCGCGCCCCTTGAGCGCCTGGATCAGAAAACGAGTCTTCCCGGGCGCAAATCCGCCCACATTAAGCCAGATGATGCCGCCGCTCTTCGAGCCCTGGAATTACTCCGTCCTAGATGTCGAGAACCTGCGCCTTCACTACGCCCAGACGCTGCGCCACTGGCGTAACCGCTTCGATCGCTCCAGCGATCGCGTTGCGCAGATGTTCGGCGAACATTTCGTCCGCTTGTGGCGGCTGTATCTCGCGGGCTCGGAGGCAGGTTTCGTAGCAGGCTCGCTGCAACTGTTCCAGCTTCTCTTTGCCGGATCAGAATGCCGCCAGATTCCCTGGACCCGCGCGCAGCTCTACGAAAAAATCCAGACCGCCAAGCAGGAAGCGAAATGGATGCATGCAGCGTCTTGATCGTCGGTGGCGGCCCGGCAGGATCTTCCTGCGCCTGGCAGTTGCGCCGCTCGGGCATTGACGTCGCCATCCTCGATAAATCCACATTCCCTCGCAACAAAGTCTGCGGCGGCTGGATCACCCTTCCGGTTTTCGACGAACTCGCAATAGATGCCGCCGATTACGCATGCACCAACGTTCTTCAGCCCATCACCGGATTTCGCACCAGCATGATGGGCGACCGCGAAACCGAAACGGACTACCGCAAGCCGATAAGTTACGGAATCCGCCGCAGCGAATTCGATGATTATTTGCTGAAGCGCTCGAACGCGCGCCTCATCGAAGGCACAGCCTTATCGAGCATCGCACGGGCAGGAGACGACTGGCTCGTCAACGGACAAATCAAAACCCAGTTGATCGTCGGCGCCGGAGGACACTTCTGCCCCGTCGCGCGTTTCATGGGCTCAAAATCCACAGCCGAAAACGCAGTCGCCGCCCAGGAAACCGAATTCGAAATGAACTCCAACCAGCAAACCAAATGCTCGATTCGCCCGGAAATTCCCGAACTCTATTTCTGCGCGGACATGCGTGGCTACGGCTGGTGCTTCCGAAAAGGAAATTTCATCAATATCGGCCTGGGCAGGCTGGACAAACATTCGCTTGGCGCGCACATTACCGCATTCATCGAATTCCTGCGCCGAACCAAAAAAATCACCTTCGATTTGCACTCCAAGCTTTTCGGCCACGCCTACCTGTTATACGGGAGAAGTAATCGCAGAATCCTCGACGACGGAATCCTTCTGATCGGTGACGCAGCCGGCATGGCCTACTCCCAAAGCGGCGAAGGGATCAGGCCCGCCATCGAATCCGGCCTGCTAGCAGCCAAAGCAATCACAGAAGCCCATGGCGCATACCGCCGCGAAAATCTCGATCGCTACCGCGCATTACTCACCAATCGCTTCGGCCCGTCACAAGACGACTGGTCCGTCCAAATCGGCCGCCGCCTCCCCCCTCGCCTCATGAGTTCCCTGGGCCGCGCCCTCCTAGCCACCAAATGGTTCTCCCGCCACATCGTCCTAGACACCTGGTTCCTACGCTCAACCGAACCCGCCTTCCAGTAGTTCGGTAGCACAGGCGTCCGCCGCCGGGCGGCTTGTGAAAATGACGCCTGTGCCCCAAGTAACCCGCGGCACAAATCGCCTAGCCATGCACCCAACCGCGCTTCGTTCTTCAAACCGCCCCAGACTCCGCATTTATTTCGCGCCGAAACTGCACTTCCGTACCGCCGGCGTCCCGCCGGCTCTTCTGGCTTTTTCCCGACGCCACCACGCCCCTGTGCCCGCGCACTCCAACCCCTAATTCTGCACAGTCGTATGCCTCACCGCATACCAACAAGGCGTATACCCAAAATGCGGAAACATCGAATGTATACAACTCTCCGCCTCGGGCGGATCCACATCAAACTCCACCCGCCCATCCTTCCGCGGAATATCCCACTCGTGATGCACCATCACACTCCCAAGCGCAGCAGACCCACCGCCAGCCATCAAATGCCTAGCCCAAAGATAATCGCCCCCATAAACCAACGCACCCGCCCCAATCACCGCCAAAATCAGCCGCTGCAAAATCACGCTCGTCCGCATTCTGCTCCTACCCCGTCCCCTCGCCCGAGTCTAACACTTTCTCTTTCCCCTCGCTTTTCGCGTCTCCAGCACCCGCACTCGCTCTTCCTCGCCCGCGCACAACGCCTCCGACTCCGCATTTCATTTTCGCGACACGACTGCCCAAGTTGCTGCAATTGCAGGAAAAGCACGATTGAGACGAGCACCAGCGCCGTAGGCGCGGCATACACCTAGCCCAGGGTGGAAACCCTGGGTCCGTAATAGATCAAGAGACCGAGCACCGTAGGTGCGACACACGCTTCTTTCCTGCTGCTGCTCACCGCCGGGTCCAGTGTGCGGAAAGTTCGCCACTGCATATCCCTTAGGTGTAGTCACCTTGCAGTACTATTGACTATCAGGGTTGTACCTTCGATTTTAAGTTGGCCGAACGCCGATCTTCGAGCGGCTCAGCACAATGAAACCTTCGATCAAGCTACTCAAGCGAACGCTCGCGTTGTTGTTTCTCGTCTGGCTCGCCTGGATTTGCTGGAAATTTCAACCTTGGATGCCAGGGGGACACGCGGTTCACCTTAACAGCGCGCATATGGGCCCCTGTGACCTTCAGATTTGGCAGAGAAAAAACGGCTTGCTCAACCCAGAGCCTTTTGCAACGGCCCTGTTCGTTCGTAAATCAGGCGGCCCGTCGACAGCCTACCTCCTAGACATCCAAGATTTGTATCGTGAGGAGATAACCTTTCGAAAAGAGGATTCCGGCGTCGCCGTGCTCTATGGCAAAACCAAGCGCGCCTACTTCGATGAAAAGCAAGACGCCTTTACGCTATATCACTACGACGGTGGTGGGAGCGCCTCGGCCAACGTTAAATGAGAAGAACCATCACTGCCTTAACGCTGATTGCGATGTTGAATTGCAGTTGCCAAAGAGGCGGACAACTCGATAGCAGCGACCAGCTAAAACGACTCATTGATTCCGAGGTGTCTGTCGGACCCACCCGATCACAAGTCCTGGCATTCCTCGACACTCATGATTGGAAGTACACAGATCAGACGGAATCCCAGCAGGCCATCTTTGCAACCTTACTCGACCCCTCCAATGAAATCGTAAGGAAACAATTTCAGATTGCCTTCTACTTGGACGAGCATGGAAAGCTTCGTAGCTACACAATCAAAGAATTTCTGGTTGGGCCCTAGCTCTCGTCTTTTTCCGCGAAGTCCAGTCCTAGAACCAACTGTCTGCGAACTGCACATGCGTACAGGCGAATTTTCCTCCATCACATGCTACCGTCGGCTATGGCGCACGACGGCAAGAACGAACACAAAAGGAATCGAGGCAAAGCTCGCCTCGCGATCCCCTCAAGGTCCAACTACTCGCAGTGCGTGATTCCTCCTAACGATTCGTCGAACTACGCCTCAACTCCGCGCCATAGCACTACCCGGCCTGGAACGGTTCGCAATCCGCGCCATCACAAAAACAAATCCCCTCGACGCTCACCACGCGCATCCGAAACCGCCTCTCTACGGGCCTACTTTCTAATCTACGGTTCCGCGATTAAATCTTCGCATAAGCCACAAGGAATCAGTCACTTGCAAATTTCTAATCGGCGGTTTTCGCTGCACCTGCCGCTCGCGCCACGCACCACCGTCAGCCTGCATCATTTTTCATTTCACGGTATAATTGGACTCCTTTGCTCACAGTAAACAACATCACGATGCGCTTCGGCCCTCGAATACTGTTCGAGGACGTCACCACTACCTTTTTCACTGGCCGCCGCTACGCCATCACCGGCCCCAACGGCGCCGGCAAATCTACGTTCATGAAGATCCTCACCGGCGAGCTTGAACCCACCAAGGGCGACGTGACGCGGCCGAAAAAACTCGGCATCCTGCGTCAGGATCAGTTCGCCTTCGACGAACATCGCGTGATCGACACCGTGATCATGGGCAATGGTCGCCTGTGGAAGGCACTCCAGGAACGCGAAGCTCTCCACGCGAAGCCGCACGACCAACTCACCGACAAAGACGGCATGCGCATGGGCGAACTCGAAGGAATCGTCGGCGATGAAGACGGTTACACCGCGGAAGCCGACGCGGCAATCTTGCTCGATGGCCTCGGTCTCGAAGAACCCCTGCATGAACGCAAGATGCGCGAGCTTCAAGGCGGACAAAAGGTCCGCGTCCTGCTCGCTCAGGCTCTCTTCGGACATCCACAAGTGCTGCTGCTCGACGAGCCGACCAACCACCTCGACCTCGATTCCGTTCACTGGCTCCAGGATTATCTGTGCGAGTACGAAGGCGTGTTGATCGTGATTTCTCACGACCGCCATTTTCTCAATAGCGTCTGCACCCACGTGGCCGACATCGACTATCAAACCATCATCATGTACAACGGCGGCTACGACGACATGGTGATCGCCAAGACTTCGATTCGCTCCCGAATCGAATCGGAAAATGCCCAGCGCGAGAAAAAGATCGCGCAGCTCAACGAATTTATCGCGCGATTCTCAGCCGGCACACGATCCGCGCAAGCCACATCGCGAAAAAAAGAAGTCGAACGCCTGCAAACCACGGAGCTCGCCAGGTCCAACATCGCGCGTCCGTTCATCCGCTTCCAGATGGACCAGCACTCCGGCAAGCATCCGCTCGAAATCAAAAGCGTGGTGAAGGAATATGACGGAGTAAAAGTCTTCAAACCGTTCAGCGCCAATGTTGACCGCGGCGAAAAAATTGCGCTGATGGGCCGCAACGGTACCGGAAAAACCACGCTCCTGAAATCGCTCGTTCGGAATGCTCCAGGTTTCATCAGCGATGAAGAAAAGCAATTCCCCATCAATGGTGGAACAGTTGGCTGGGGCCACAACGTGGCCGTCGGCTACTTCGCGCAAGACCACAGCGAAACCATTCGAAAAGGCACCACGGCGATCGAGTGGCTCCACGAATTCGATCCCATGGCGACCCAGGAACAGCTTCGCGGCGTCCTCGGTCAAATGCTTTTCAGCGGAGAAGAAGCCCTCAAGCCCACGGGCGCTCTTTCCGGAGGCGAGGCCGCGCGCCTGATTTTCTGCAAATTAATGCTTCAAAAACCAAACGTGCTTGTCCTTGACGAGCCCACCAACCACCTCGACCTCGAATCCATCAATGCGCTCAATATCTCGCTGCAAAAATATCTAGGCACAGTTCTCTTCGTCACCCACGACCACGACGTGATCGACGAAGTCGCCACCCGCATCTGGCATTTCGAAGGCGGCCGCGTCGAAGACTTCAAAGGCCCCTACTCCGAATACCTCGTTTATGCCCAGGAGAAAGCTTCATAGCTATTACATGTGTCGTATAGCAACTCCTTCGATAAAATTCGAAAATAAAATCCTCCAGCAACTTCAATTGGATTAAGCTCCCAGCCATCAATCCCGCTCCAGAATGCTGGTCGCGTGCCAGAAAAATCACGCTGAGTTCAAAAGAAACGAGTCTCATGCGAAATTTTCGAGCAGTGCTGGCCGTCGCCGTTATTGCGGCCATTGCGTCTCTCGCTGCGTGCTTTCCGAGTCCTGGTGACATCTTCGGAGGCGGCGGCAGCGGTTCGCCCGCCAGCGTTTCGGGCAAGTGGTCGTTCCTTCTCTCATCGAACCACGGCTCCGACAACAACGTGGATGTCGAAGCGAACTTCTCGCAATCCACCGGCGCCATCTCGGCTATGCAGTCCGTGATTCTCTCGAGCTCACCGTGCGACTTCGGCACCGATTTTATTCAGGGCACCGTCAAAGGAAGCAACATCAATTTCACGCTGGCCTTTGGCACCGGGCATCCGACGACGTCGTTCTCGGGCTCGGTGAGCAATGACGGGCTCAGCATGGCCGGCAGTTACAAGATGCCGTCCGGCGATTGCGCCTCATCGGATTCGGGCACGTGGGCAGCAACGAAGTTTGGCGATTCGTCAGGCACGTATTCCGGACAACTCACGTCCAACGTGACCAGCCGAGTGATTACCGTGCTCGAAGCGATCCAGGAAGACGCCAACAACAACCTCCAGGCAAATATCAGCCTTAGCAACGGCGGCTGCTCGATGCTTAATCTGACGGGCATTGCCATCGGCAGCATTCTCGATCTGGAGACTGCCGATGAAACGATCGGTTTCGTCGCGCAGGCATCCGATCCAACGTATGCGAGCCTCGCCACCAGCTACGAAATCGGCGGCACGAGCTGCGGTCTTGCCGACAATGGAATGGGTACGCTTTCGCAAGTAGTACCGAATGTGGTCAAACGGCCGAACACGAGCGCGAAGATAAATCCACTGACGAATTCCCTGTTGCAGAAAATTCGAGCGAATCATCACAACTAGGCTTCGCTTCTAATCGCGACTACGCGAACGAAAAGTCTCGGCTTCGTTGTTCGAAGCCGAGACTTTTTTTGCAAGATGCCAGACGAGGTCTAGCCGCCGTAATTGTCGGCAATCGCGTCCTCTTCGACTCTTTGCTTTGACTTGACGATCCACAGGCCATCACCGTTGGTGACGTAGATGAGGCCGCGGGCTTTGTCCTTCATCGAAGCGGTGACGCCGGAGAAGCTGCGCATGTCTTTCGAGTTGGCCGAAGAAGCGGTCCCGGCATCCGAGGATCCAAAGAGAGTGAGAGTGTCAGCAATCACCTTCACTTCGGCGGACGGTGCGCCTGCGGCTTCCGAAGTCGTATCGATGGTGCGCGGCCGGCCTGGATTGCTGACGTCGAAGACAGCTACGGTCGCGGGAGAGTTGAGCCCGACCAGCAGATATTCTTTTCCGTCTTTCTTGACCAGCAGCATTCGAGTGACTGGGCCGCCGGAAAGCTGTACATGGGCGACCACGTTTGCGGGCTTGTCTTCTGCCTTGTTTGGATTTGGTTTGGCGTTCACAACTGGCGCTGCCAGGGCGATTCCGATTGCGGCTACTGCAATGGCACCTTTCGAAAGACTGTTGCCTGCATTTCCTTTCATTGTATTCCCTCCTTTAAATTTGGTTTCTGGGTCGATTCTTGAGTCGATAGTTCATCGCTCGCCGCTTTGAATTTCTGATCAATCTGAGTCTTGAGCGCTTTCATTTCTGTAGACCGCCGGAGCACCTCGGTTATTCCCTCGGCGTCGCTGAGCTGATTGAAAAACCAATCCTGAAAGTAAGAAGGATTGCGGAATAAATTGAGCGGCGCAGCAGTTCTAATAAATGTAAGAACGTTGTGAATCTATTCAGAAAAGGCCTAGGGGCGATGAGAGTAAATCCTTTCGACATCAAGACGGTTCTTCTCGCGCGGCACGCGCAGCATGTGGTGTTGATTCATTTCCCGATTGCGTTGTTTATCGTGGCTGTAGCTTTTGATTATGTGGCGCTGCGGACGAAGAATCGGACGCTGGCCGCGGCGGCGTACTTCAATTTGCTGCTGGCGGCGATTTCGACGGTGCCTGTGGTTGCGACGGGCCTCGCCGCATGGCAGTGGGCGCTTGAGGGGCAGAAGTTAAAGGGGATCCTGTTGATGCATCTCGTCCTGGGATGCGTGTCAAGTGTCCTCATCTGGGTGGTGTTGCTGATTCACTGGCGGGCTCGCCGGCAGAATCAGGAGTCGCTGCCAAAGTATCGGCTGGTGATCGAAGCGTTCGCGGTCATGGTCATCATGCTAACGGGCTATCTTGGCGGATTTCTTAGCGGAGTGAATGGACCGGGTTAGCTGATTGCTTTTGGAGTGATTTCACGGGCTCGCATTCGCTTCCTTGTTTCGCGCAGACAAGCCGTCATCGAATTGCGGCGCAGGATGAACCTACGCTACTGAAATCGCTACGACGGCCGGTGGCGTGATCGCGCCAAGCTTTTGCGCCGCACGACCTGACCCAACGCGTTTTTACGCTTCCTTGTGTAGCAAACGCGAAGCTACTATCAACTTGCGGCACAGGCAGGAATGCCTGAGCTACTAAAATCGTAACGAGGGCCAATGGCGTGATCGCGGCAAGTTCCTGCGGCGGGTCTTCGACATGCTGTGCCCCTACTGAACCAATACGCTGTGGAACGACTGCAATCGAGGCGTGCGAATTCTGCTCTTACTCGGAAACCGAAGGATGGCGTAGACTCGACCATGTCGGTACGCGACATGACACGCTCGAGCGCTGATTCTACCTTGCAAACTCACATGGTCCGGCCTGCCGCGAGCGGAAAGTTTGCGCTCGGGCTCGGACTCACCAATGAATGCAACCTGGCTTGTTCATTCTGCTATCGCGATCCGGCGCGAACGGACCGGCTTAGCCTCGAACAAGTGCGATCAGTGATGGAAAGCCTGCCGGTTCGTGCGGTGAATCTGGGCACAGGCGAGAATGGGATGCATCCGGAATTTCGCGAGATTCTGGCTTATCTACGTTCGCTACCTGTAAAACTGACCATCACATCGAATGGCCACAGTGCTGCGGTGCTCACGGATGACGAGCTTCGCGCTTTCCACGATATCGAGTTCTCGCTGGATTACCCGACTGAACGTGAACAGGACGCGCAGCGCGGCAGCGGCAATTGGGCTTTGATTCATGAGCAGGCGGCACGCTGCGTCCGGCTCGGAGTGCCCGTCACTTTTATTGCGGTGATGATGAAGTCGAACTATTTGCGCCTGGCGGAAGTGGCGCGGGTGGTGAAGCGTTATGAAGCGCCGCTACGCGTGAATGTTTATCAGTCGGTGCGTTCGGACTTGTATGCGTTGAGTTACGAGGAGTATTGGCGAGGTTTTCGAGCGTTGTTTGCGGAGACAGATGTAATTGCCATCGGCGAGCCTCTGGTTCGCGCGATGGCGGGTTTGCCTCCGAGGACCGGTGGATGCGGAGTAAGCACCGTACGGATTACGCCGCGAGCCACCACGCAGCCTTGCGTATACTGGCCGGGCGTCGGCGAGCCGCTATCGCTTCTGGCCTCGATGGGCTCGGCAGTTGTGGAGACTTCGGCATTTGTTGAGGCGCGTATTGTGCCCGACGCCTGCCGGCCGTGCTCCTATCTCGAGAGCTGTTACGGCGGATGTGCCGGGCGGCGACGTCTGCAGAACGCGCTGAATGAACCGGACTTTTACTGCCCGATTGTGCGCGCACAGGTGGAGAAATTGGAAGTTCGCATGGCCGCCGCACGCGAACTCCCCAAGGGCGAAAGCGCGTGCACGACAATCGTGATTGCACGCGATTAGAATACGGGCGGTGGTTGTTACAATGGTGAACCAAATGAAATCGAGCCAAGCTCAAGAGAGGATTCCCTGAATGCCGGAACAACCTTATGCGCGTTACGGACTGGCGATCGTTCGGCTGACGATTGGAGCGATGTTCGTGGGGGTCTTTTCGAAAATTTGGGAAAGGGTCTCTACACGCCAAGCGGCTACGCCGGCTTGATCAACTATTACATCCAACACGATCACGCTCCGGCCATTTGGAAAGCGATTATGGCGACAGCGGCGAGTCACGCAGGGATGGCGGCGCCGCTTCAGGGCGTGACGGAGATTTCGCTCGGCGTGCTTATCGTGCTCGGCCTTCTCACGCGTCCCGCTGGAGTTGTCGCATGTGGATTGCTCGCGAGCCTCTGGGTGTCGGAGTGGGGCACGTCGTGGATTTGGGAACTGCTGGTTCCTACGCTGGCAGCGCTGGGAATCGCGGTGGGAGGGGCAGGCCGAACGTGGGGGATTGATGCGTTTCTGGCGCGGCGGCGCCCGAACTCGCTTTGGTGGTAAGGGCAGACGGAGCGGACGGAGCCGGTGGAGATTGCTTGCGGGGGATTGGTTGCGAGTCTCGATCATTATTCCCACACACAATGAGGCGCGCGCCATCGGTAAAGTGCTCGCGGACATTCCTGCTGATCTCGTGACCGAGGTCATAGTTGTCGACAGCAACTCGACCGACGGAACACCGCAGATTGCCGAGCGTGCGGGAGCACGCGTGATCTTCGAACAGCGTCGCGGATACGGGCAGGCCTGCCTGACGGGTGTTGCCAACGCTAACTCGCCCGACGTCGTCGTGTTTCTCGATGGTGACTACAGCGACCGTCCGGCCGAACTTCCGCTCTTGCTCGCTCCGATTTCCGAGGGACGCGCGGACATTACGATGGGCTCACGTTTGGCAGGGCCGCGCATTCCCGGTGCTCTTCCCTTGCACTCTGCGTTTGGCAACCGGCTCGCTGCGGGGTTGATCTCGCTTTTGTTTCAGCAGCGGATCACGGACCTCGGCCCGTTCCGCGCGGCGCGCGCGGATGTGCTTCGTGCGCTCGCACTCGAAGAGACGACTTATGGTTGGGCGGTAGAAATTATTTTGAAAGGCGCGCTCGGTGGATACCGGATCGTCGAGGTGCCGGTGAGCTATTACCCGCGCATTGGAAAATCGAAGATCAGCGGAACAGTGGGCGGCACGCTCGGCGCCGCTTGGTTCATCTTCACTCGTATTCTGCGCTACTATTTCCGCCAGCGACGAGTTGGAATGCCGCAGTCGGCGTGAAGTCCGCGACAACAATTTCCTAATGAAACTTTTCGTTCCTGATGAAACCCTCTAGCCAGAGCACTGCCGGTTCACGCAGCGGCGGCTGCACGCTTGTAATTATGGCAAAGGCACCGAGGCCGGGCGTGGTAAAGACTCGGCTCGCACAGAGCCTGCCTCTCGAGGCCGTCGTTGAGTTATATCGCTGCTTCCTGGACGATACGATGGCGTTGGCCAAGTTACTTGATGACGTGGATGTCGCCATCATGTGCCCGGCGTCCGATGTGGAAGATTTGTCGCGCGCAGTGGGTGACTCGATTCCGATCGTCGCGCAATCGGGCGATGGACTTGCGGCGGGGCTTACGTCGGTGTTTGCACATTTTACCGCGGCTGGCCGCCGGCGCATCGTCGCGTTCAATAGCGACAGCCCGCATCTTCCGGCGTCCGTGTTGGTCAGCGCGTTCCGAGCACTCGGCGAGAGTGACGTTGTTGTTGGACCGACGCATGACGGAGGTTATTACCTTGTAGGCGCGACGGCGTCTCATCCGGGACTCTTCGCGGGGCACGGACTCGGAACCACGAATGCATACGATGCGCTACTTGGGCGAGTGCGGGCGCTGGGGCTTTCGGTGAGTCTCACCGATCCGTTCTACGACATTGACGTGGCCGAGGACCTGAGCCGCCTTGCCGCCGAGCTGCGGCGCGCGCCCGCTAAAGCACCGCGAACGGCGCGGTGGCTAGTGGAATGGAGGAAGGCGATGCCGCCCGAGCAAAGCGGCGGAGAACGATGACAATCACGTCGTCGCAGAGGCTCTACGCGCTTGGCGCCATCATTCTCGCAGCTCTCTTAGCCTGCGCTCGGATTGCTGGCAAAGTTGAAACTCCTGCTTACCTGATTACGCTGGCTATTGCCGGCATTGCTTACCTGCTCGCTATTCGAGAGTTTTTCGCCACGCCGAGATTCCCTCGGCGCGTCATCGTGATTGGTCTTGCGCTGGCTGCTCTGTGGCATCTTCCGTTTTTATTAATGGCACCTGGGGCCGATGATGACGTTCATCGCTATGTGTGGGATGGCCGCTTGCAGCGGCTGGGCTATAACCCTTACGTTGTTGTTCCGAGTGATCCTGCGTTTCGCGCTTTGCATACGGACGAAACGCGCAACCTGAACAATCCAGAGGTGGCCAGCCCCTATCCGGCGGGCGCACAGCTTTTCTTTCGGGCTGTGATTGCGATTCACGAGTCAACTTTTGCGTTCAAAGTTGCTTTTGTTTTGTGCGAGTTGGCGATCGTTCCACTGTTGCTCGCCGAGTTGCGCCGCCTCGGGCAGGCGGAACATTGGGTGCTCGCGTATGCCTGGAATCCGCTTCTCGTCACGTGCGTGACTTACAGCGGTCACGTTGACATCCTCGGAGTGCTGCTGCTGCTGCTCTCGGCCGTAGCACTGGGCGTCGTTGGCGAACCTTCGCTGCGCTCGCATTCGGGCTGGCTGTTGCCGTGAAGTTTCTCCCGATTGTGTTGGCGCCGCTTTACTGGCGTCGTGTGCGGGTGCGGGACGTGCTGCTGACGATGCTCGTTGTTGGGGCGCTATACGTGCCGTTTCTGCGAGGTGGTTCCGTTCCGACGGGATCCATCAGCGTATTCGTGCAGCGGTTTCGGTTCAACGATCCCGTCTTCGGCGAGATTGAGCGATTCGTGAGGCCGCAGATCGTGGCCGGTCTGGCGGTCGTGCTTGGGTTGGTGACCGCCGCGGTGCTCCGAAGAAAGCAAGATGGATACTCGCCGCAGACATTTGCTTGGCCGATGGCTGCATCGCTCTTGTGCGCGCCGGTGGTGTACCCCTGGTACCTCCTGTGGCTGCTTCCGTTCGTGCGATCGGTGTCGACGATCCCGCTGATTATCTGGACCATCAGCATCCTGCCAACTTTCTACGTGTGGCATTTGCGTACGCTTGGCGGCGAGTGGGTAGTTCCTGGCTGGATTCTGCTGCTGGAATACGGAACCGTGGCAGCGGTTGCCGCTATTCTCGAGTTTCGGCGGCTGAAGCGATCGACGAACGCGGCCGCCTGAGCTTGCGAGAGTACAATCACCGGGGTGTGCTATATAATGCGGCGTCGGTTGAGCAGGGTGTGATCTCACTGAGGAGTGACTTCCATGAAGAATGCGTACCGCGTAGCAATCATCGGTCTTCTGGTTTTAGGGATGCTGGGCTTTTCATCAACTTCCTGGGCGCAGGCGCGTCCGCCGAGTGTCGAACAGATGGCGAAGACCTTTGGTATCGATTCGTGGGGGCAGATCGAAGGGATCCGCTACACGTGGAGCATAGATTTGCCTGCGTTCAACCTGAAGCTGGCACATACGTGGGAATGGGAACCGAAGACTGGAAAGGTAACGTTTGAAGGAAAAGACAAGGATGGCAAGCCGGTGAAGGTTACGTATCTGCGCTCGGAGCTCAACAGCCAGCCTGCCAATGTGAAGGACGAAATCGATCCGGCTTTCATGAATGATCAATACTGGCTGCTGTTCCCTTTCCATGTGATTTGGGACACGAGCGCCGATGTGCAGGATAAGGGCAAGCAGAAGCTACCGTTGGGAAAAGGTACCGGCGACCAGATCGTGGTGAAATATTCTGGGGGTGGCGGCTATACGCCCGGCGATACGTGGGAACTCTTTCTCGCTCCCGACCATCGGGTGGAAGAATTCATCTACCGCCGGGGCGGACCCAAGAAGCCGAGTCTCGTGATCACGACGTGGGCGGGCTACAAGAAGGCCGGTCCACTACTTGTCTCAACGGAACATCGCGGAACGGCCGACGGCAAGCCGGTGCACATCTTCTTCTCGGACGTGTCCGTCAAGCTGGCGGGTTCAGACACCTGGATCAAGGCGCAATAGATACCGGGGACTCGTTCGGGCTGAATCTGCTCCAGCATTACTGCGTGCGATGGCGGGTGGCGATTGATGTTGAGAAATCCGCTTCGCACGCGATATACATGACGCCAATTCACGTGGTGGGCGGGGGGGTGATGCCTGGCTGAGACAGACGTGAGCGCGAGCGGAGCCAAGTTCCGTTCGGGCGCAATCTTACTCCCTGAGGTCTACAAACCGATCGCGAATCAATCGTTGAATGAGAGCAAAGATTATCGCGGTCGAAACCCCGAACATGAGCATTCCATCTGCTGCTTCGAGTGGGCCCAGTAACCTCCAAGCCGGCGTCATAACCAGGTCGCCATAGCCCAAGGTGGTGTAATTGACCGCGGAGTGGTAGTACGCGGCTCCGAACTCCGTAAATTCTCCGCACATTAGGAACACAACCGCCCACAAGGCAATCTCTACCAGGTGGGCCGCGAGAGCGAATGATATCGCCAGCGTGACGATTTGAACGTCGTTCCAGAAGCTCACGCCCGCGCGACCGGCTCTTCTCTCGTGGCGAACAAAGTTGACCGTCGCCATCACCGCCAGCGCATGGATGAAGACTGTACATAGAATGGGAATTGCGCCAACTGCCGACGGAATAAGAATCGGGATTCGAGGAATCTGCGTGAGCCTTTCCCTTCCGGCCGCGCTGCCCGTCCAAGGGCGCAGCTGCCGTCATGAATTAACCGCCTTCTAGTGCTGCCAGTGGAGCGAACTCTTGCAATAAACTGAATTCGGCTAATTCACTGTTGAGGTGGCAAAAGCATGACCACATCGTGATTGCCGTGCCGGACGCTAAGGCTCGTATCGAGAGCACTTACGACATTACAAAATGCCATGCGAACCACACAGCCGTCAACGAATGGCCAAAGTGTCAGCCGATTGACACTGGCGGACGCCCGGAGCGACTTGTTTCCGCAATCTTTCCACGGGCATCAGCTGGGCAGCATTCTTGCAACTTCAACTACTGCAGGGCCGTTGCTCGCCTCCTGGCCTTTATAGGCACGCGCGATGCCGTGAAATGGGGAGCGATGCATTTGGTCACTCGGATGCATCCGCTCTACGGAACCACTGCAAGTTCGATCGAGAGAATTAAACCATTACGTCAGCGCCTGGTCGGATGGCCGAAAGAGGAAGCATGCTCGAAGTAAACCGCATCCTGTGTCCCCTTGATTTCTCAGAGTTCTCCATGAGGGCATACCGCCACGCGCTATCGCTCGCCGAACACTATCGATCCAAGTTGATTGCGCTGCACACCGTGGAGGTGTGGCGACACCCTTCCGCCAGCTTCGCTGTTACTGCAGACCTCTATGACGAATACTCTCGGTCACTGCGCGGGACAGGCGAGGAACAACTGCAAGAATTCGTCAAGAACAACACGCACAGCGAAGCTCAGCCGGAGCTTGTTGTGGACCAAGGAATTGCTGCCGACTCGATTCTTTCGTGCGCACAAGGGCAGAAAGCGGATCTGATCGTGATGGGAACTCACGGCTTGCGAGGGTTTGATCGCGTGATGTTGGGGTCGGTCACCGACCGAGTGATGCGCAAGGCCGCCTGCCCCGTGCTCGCCGTCCGTGAACCGCCTCGCGACGCTGCCGCCGCGGATCAAGAGCGACACTCCCCTCACCGCCTGGATCGAATTCTTGCTTGCGTCGATTTCTCAGATGATTCAGAACAAGCATTGAACTATGCGTTTTCCGCGACAGCCGAGTACGACGCGCAGCTAACTCTGTTGCATGTGCTGGAAAAGTTTCCAAGTGCGGCCAAAACAGACGAGGCGACAGCTGAGATTACGGCGCAACTCGATAAACTGATTCCGCCCGAAAGACGCAACACCCTCAAGATCAAGACCGCGGTGCGTATCGGCAAACCATACCAGCAAATCATTCAATTCGCCCAGGAAGAGCAAATTGATCTCGCGACGATGGGAGTGCGCGGCCGTGGTGCCGTGGATGTTGCGGTATTTGGTTCGACCACCTATCGCGTAATGCAGCTGGGCCCATGCCCTGTTCTTACCGCCCACGTCTGAGCGTCGCACAGCGGTTATCTTAAATGCGGAAATCTATCAAATGCGAATGTTCGAAACCCCAGACGCTATTTCAGCTTCGCATACTCCGCTTCGGCTTCTTTCAGGATCGGGATGTCGGGGTCGGCCCCCTTCCAGAGCGTCAGGAAATCCTGATACGCGGCGCGGGCTTTGATGGGGGCCGCATCGGCCGGGTCACCGTTGGAAGATTGCGCTTGGAGGGCATACGCACGGGCCAGGCCTAAACGAGCGAGTGCGCCCCAGGGAAAGTTTCCCACCATTGCCCCGTGGTCAATGAACTTCTGAAATTCTCTCGCGGCCAGGTTTCCGTTCCTTAGCGCCAGATAAGCTTTTCCGCGCATATAAACCGGGACCAGAATGACCGGATTGTTGGGCGTGCCGAGTTCCAGCGCGTCCGCTTCCTTCAGCAAGTCAATAGTCTGCTTGGGCTCTTTCTTTTCCAGAACGATGGCGGCCCGAATCGTGGGCAGCCAACACCTCTTCACTAGTGTGCCAAGCGGGAAGGTTTTGCTTAGTTCGTCTGCCAGGTTCTCGGTCCCCGCAGTATCGCCTGCCTGCGCGAGAACCAACCCAGCCATGGCTTGCACGTCGCGATTCGGAGCCAGTTGCATGGCGGCGTTCGCGTCAGCGCGTGCCCGTTCTCCGTAACCCGATTCCACCTCACGCAACGCAGAAAGCGAGGAGCGAGCACGTCGCATCGCAGTGATGCCTGCAAACGAGCATTCTTCGGCCTCGGATAGTAAACATCGTAGAAATTATGGAAGCATGAAGTGCAACCAGGAAGAGATCTTAATCGTCGCCGGGCTGCTTGGTTCTCCCGACGAAGATCTGCGGGCCTCCGCACAGTGGCTTCTGCAGACCTATCATCTACAGCTCCTCTGCGTGACGCGGGGCGAGCACGGAAGCGTTCTCTTTAGCCCTTCAGGGACTCATTCCCATCCCGGCTTCGAGACCAAAGTCATCGACACAGTTGGAGCAGGCGACGCCTTTACAGCCGGGCTCGTTCATCACTACCTTCGAGGTTCCTCACTCAAGAAGATGAACGAGGCTGCTAATCAAATGGGCGCGTGGGTTGCGTCTCAGTCCGGAGCAACTCCACTTGCTGACGCGATCATCCTGGAAAGAGTTCGAACCTGTGCTCCATAAACATGACTAACATGAATCAGAACATTCAGCCCAGGGATGGGCGCGATGTCATACAACGTCTGACACAAGCGTTCGGCAAGCTGCCTCAGGTCTTAGCGGTGGTTCTCGGAGGTTCGCGTGCGGCAGCAACAAGCGACATTGCCTCCGACTACGATCTCTACGTGTACACGGTGCGGGAAGTACCGGTCGATTTTCGACGGACACTTTTGGGGGAGAGCGCGGAAATCGACAATCGCTTCTGGGAACCCGGCGACGAGTGGAGCGATCCATCCACTGGCGCGCACATCGATATTATGTACCGTTCCCCTGAGTGGATTGAGGCGCAAATCGAGCGCGTTTTATCGCGTCACGAAGCTTCGCTCGGGTATACCACCTGTTTTTGGTACAACGTCCTTCATTCCGAAGCCCTGCTGGACCCGCGAGGTTGGTATCAGGAACTGCAGAATCGTGGTCGCGTGGCGTATCCCGAAGAGCTCAGGCGTGCGGTACTCATGAAGAACTGGCCGGTGCTGCGGCGAAACC
The DNA here is from genome assembly GCA_963790945.1 of uncultured Acidobacteriota bacterium. GTDB lineage: Bacteria > Acidobacteriota > Terriglobia > Acidiferrales > UBA7541 > Palsa-295. The sequence goes on along the minus strand of CAWBRH010000023.1, from coordinate 224,166 downwards.
ATTCATCGTATCGACAACAAATCGAAGTCGCTCTAAGTCGCGGTGACATTGTGAGCGTTCAGCACCGCGTGACCGCTTTCCTGGCGAGTTTCTTTGACGTATGGTTCGCTTTAGAACGAAAGCCGCATCCCGGTGAAAAGCGCCTCTTGTCTCATCTGTCGGAACCGTGGGGTTCACTCGTACGGGCGCTCACCGAGGCCTCACCCGGGACGCTGCTGAAGCACATTGATGCACTTGTGGATCGCGTCGACGCCAAGCTAATCGAAGAAGGAATCTTTGTGGCAAACGGACGAATCGAGCATGCAGCCGCATGGGTATCTAACGTCGAGAGAGCATGTGCTTTCTATCAGCGATGGTTTGGAGCTACGATAGGTCCAAAATATGTAAGTAGCACACGGCCGTTCACATCTTGCTTTCTCGAACTAAGTTCTGGAGCACGCCTAGAACTTATGAACTCGCCTGGTGAGACCCCAAGAATGGCGCACATCGCGATTTCGCTGGGTTCGCGCGATGCAGTTGATTGTCTGGTAGCTGCTATGCGCGCAGCCGGAGTGGCCATAGCTCGAGGTCCCAGGGTAACTAGAGACGGATACTACGAAGCGGTGGTGAGTGACACGGAAGGTAACCTCGTTGAAATTACTGCATAAGTCGATACCGACTCGGGCTCGGTAGGACTTCGGCTCGGGAACGTAACCGAACTCGGCAGCGGCAGAACCGAGCCCTTTGCCAAAGCCCTTTAAATTGTCTGTGACGGTCAGACGATTGATGAATTGGCCCGGCCGAGTGCAGGAGAACTGACTTGTTCCCGCGGCAACCAAGATCGGGATAGGCCGAAATCGGCTGGCACACATTCCGGCACAGCCATTCCACATTGCTTCACGCGTTGAGAGTCGATTTGAAGGTGCAACAGGAACTGCTGCGGCATGCAGATATTCGCACGACCATGAATATCACACGCAGGCCGTTCCGACTGCACTTCGAGAGGCGAACAGTAAAGTGGTTCGCTTGGTGATTCCTGCGCAGGTAGCTTGAGGAGCGCGATTGAGGGCTCTTAATGCGCCCCGGTGCGCCCTCGGGTTTTTCCAACTACAAAAGAATCAAGAAGATGTTGGTAGGGGCGGTGGGGATCGAAAGGACAAGCTACTAAATAAGGCTTGAGCCCTCTATGCGTTGCAGCTACCCCTGCTCTCCAACTGGAACAAACGGAACAGGAATCGGGAGAATCACGTTCGTTCCACGTTGAGTAGTTTGGCCGTTCCACCTATCGGGACTTCGTAATATTCAGCATAGCTCTATTTCCCGAGAATAAAAATAGGCCGCCACCGGAATCGGAGTTGCGGAAAGGATGCAGACAGTGTTCGCGAAACTCATTCGGAAGAGCTAGTAACTCCCCTGCATCTCGTGAGGCAACAGCCCACTCGAGCAGCGCCCGGTACTGGCTGAATTCAGTAATTCCACCTAGCCACTGCGTTCCACTCTCGTTTGAAATTGTCACGACATTCGGGATATCACAAGGTCCCAGGCAACCGCTGATGGACAGTTGAATGCGCTTCAACAATCCTCTGGCCCGCCATTCTTTCTTCAGCCATTCAACCGGAACGGGAGGCCTGCCATTCGCGGTGTTTCCGCAGCAACAACCCTGGCAGACACTCACGTGCCCAAGTACGAGTCGCTTTGTCGTCAGCGGAAACTTTTCCATATACCTAAGCTCTCTCGACCAATACGGTCTTCGCATTGTTCGTAGCAGCAGATGATTGAGAAAGAATCCCGCGAACAAATTGATTCGCCGATGAGACTGGCGGGAGCAATCTGGCCGAATTCAAGATGAAAGCCATCTCGGACGAGACGTGAATGAAGGCGGCCAGAAGTGGATTGAGAAATCCGAATGCCGCTAGTCCGACACCGATGCTATCTACTACCAGCGTTCCAACAAAGTTCTGCATGATCGTGCGGCGGCAGCGCCGCGCCGTCTGCAGGGTCTCGACGAGCTTCGATAGATCGTTGCCAATCAGCACCACATCGGCACTCTCACGTGCGACATCTGTTCCCGACCCCATCGCCACGCCGACCGATGCCTGCATCAGTGCAGGCGCGTCGTTCACGCCGTCGCCGACCATCGCGACTTTATGTCCCTTGTCAGTCAGCTGCTTTACGTACTGCAATTTGCCCTCAGGTAGAAGGTCAGAGACAATTTCATCGACCCCTAGTTGTCTGCCAACGTCTTCCGCGACAGCCTTTGCATCGCCCGTCAGGAGCACTGTTCGAAGCCGCATCGATTTGAGGGATTGAATTGCACTCTTTGCCTCGGGGCGAAGCGTATCCGCAATTTGCAGAGTTCCCAGAAATCGCCCGCCGCCTGCCACAAAAATCTCCGAGCCTAGCATCGCGCCATTGTCTTGATTGAGTCGAATTCCGCGTTCGAGTAAGAAATGCTGGTTCCCCACAATGATTTCTTCGCCGTCGCTATTAGCGATGATCCCCTTGCCCGGCGTGTATTCAAATATCGCTGGATCTTCATAGGGAATGCCTAGTTGTGTTGCTTTCCTGAGAATCGCCTTCGCGATGGGATGCTCCGAACGTGACTCCGCAATCGCCGCAGTTCTTAACAATACCGTAGCCGAAGTTCCCGACGCGGCACGCACATCGAGAAGCTCGGGAGTTCCGTAGGTCAGAGTGCCGGTCTTGTCGAGAAGAACCGTGTCCACTTCCCCAAGTTTTTCGAGATAAAGGCCGCCTTTGATGATCGCGCCTTGCTGGGCTGCCCGGCCTATAGACCCCAGGATCGCCAGTGGGGTTCCCGCAGCAATGCCACAAGCTCCCGCAACGATGACTACCGAAATAGTCGAACGAATGTTGTGGCTGATTAGGAAAGTCAGGATTGCAGCCCCCAAAGCAAAATAAACCAGGTAACCCGCAAGCCGGTCCGCAATTCCTTGAATTGGCGCACGCGATTTCTCCGCAGTCTCGACCGCCTCAATGATCTTGCCAAAAGTTGTGTCACGGCCCAGACGCTCGACCCGAACTTCGAGCGCGCCTGACTGATTGATCGTACCGGCGTAGACGATGGCACCGGATTGCTTTTCGACTGGCATGGATTCACCCGTAATCGGCGCTTGGTCCACGAAAGAATGGCCTCCGACAACCTTGCCATCCGCGGGAATGCGTCCCCCGGGCCGAACGAGCACCTCGTCATCTGCCGACACGTCCCCGATCTCTACATCGGTCCACGATTCACTTCGACGGACGGTCGCCACACTTGGCAACAGATCAACGAGATGTTGAATTGCCTTGCGGCCTCGGCCAACGGTAAGACCCTCCAGAATCTCTGCCACGAGAACGAAGAGTGTGATGACAAGAGCCGTAAAGATTTCCCGGATCGCCAGAGCCGCCACAATGGCAATCGCCATTGAAAGCTCCATCGTCATCCGGCGTTGTGTAATGTTCTCGTAGGCTTCATGGAATATGGGAAAACCTCCGACGACCGTGCAAATCACTCCAATAGCGATGATGTACGGATTTGGCGACCTACCCAGAAACCACATGGCTCCTGCCGCAGCGGCGACAAACAGGACTCGGTTAATGTCGCGCCAACTCAGCGAGTGTCCGTGGTCGTCGTCGTGACCCGTGTCGTGGGAGGATGCCTTGTTGCCGTTAACGCCGAGAAGCTTCTCTCGGTCGGGCTCATTCACATGGGATTGATTCATGGCGGTATCACCTCTTGGAATCCGAGAGGATTCCAGCGCTACTTCAAATAGGCTCGAACTACATCAATCAATTCTTCGGCAGCTTCCATCTGGGGTGAGTTCTTGCCGCTGTCGGGGGACAAGACGTGGAAGAGGATGTGTCCTTCCATGACCTCGGCCATGAGACCATTCAGCGCCCCACGGCAAGCAGCCATCAATTGAAGGACTCCGGCGCATTCCTGCTCAGAGTCGAGCGCCCTCTCAATGGCGTCTACTTGCCCACGAATCCTTCGAACACGTGTCAGAAGCTTTTCCTTGTCTTTGCTTGTGTGTGCCATATTTTTACCATACTATAGTCCAGTATAGTAATGCAAACCAGAAGGAGACTTTTATAGCTGAAGTGAGGGTGTTGCTGGTTATTTCAGGTAGGTATGCACGATGCCGATCAGATCATCGGAAGCTTCTTCAGACGACTTGCTGTTTCACGGCATATGGTTGCGGATGTGGTCTTCCATGAGTTCGGCCATGAACCGAAGGGTTTGGTGATGTTGACGACCCGCACGCCAATCCTGACAACGGTTTCCAAGACGGTTGTATCCGATTGCGGACCTAGAACCCCTGCTCGCGAGGCAGGTGCTCCCCGTTAGAGGACGTGCGTCTGCTTGGAGGCAGCAGCGCTGCCCGACCGCGACCGATCAAACTCGCGCTGGGGCCCACCGTTGAGTTGCGATCTCACGGAATATTGGCGAAGGTCGTGGGGATTCTCGTGCTCGGTGGCACCGGTGAGACTCCTTTGCAATACTGCAAATCATTGAAATCACCGTGCTTCTCTGCGGCACAGCAGAATGTTGGTCAGAAACTGTGTTCCCATTGGCGAGACGGCAACGAGCTAACACATTGAAAACAGCAAGCTTTGGTAGGGGCGGTGGGGATCGAACCCACGACCTTCGGCTTAAAAGGCCGCTGCTCTACCACTGAGCTACGCCCCTATGCTTTTCAGTTTACGAAGTTTACCACATCAATGTTCGCGGCTACGATTTAGCCCAATTGGAGCTTGATCGCTTTTAGCAGGCTCGGTCATCGCGCACTGACTCCTGGCACACTGGAGGTGCGTGAAGACGCGGTCAGGAGATTATGTGGGCATCCGCTCGACCCATTGAGCGCGAAATGCGGGAGCCGGGAATGGATCCGCGAAGTACTGTGTTTCACGCACAACCTTGACGCCAGTGAACTCCATGATGCTCACGGTGTAGGACGGCTTGCTGTCATATGTGAGGATGAATTCGGTGACCCAAAGATCGCCGCTGCCAATGATTCGCCGGATAGTAAATCGCTTGTTGCTCGGCTGACTGGCGCGCTGGCCCTGTATGTTGCGTCGACCGCGGGTCAGCTCGCCTGACTGCGGGTACTCGAGCACCGCGTCCTCACGATAAATAAGGTGCTCCGTTTCAAAATCGTTGGCATCAGACGCCGCCCAATGCTGATCCAGTGCCGCACGGATTTCTCGATCTCGTGCTCCAGCAGACCGCTCGTTCTTTTGTTGATCGTTCATCTTGAGCCTTCCCTTTGACAAGAAGCCAGATGGCTGCGCTTAAATCCTCGTCCCGTCTCCGCCGAGCGCTAACCGTACTTGAGGTTGGTGCTCTGTCCGACCTCGATAATGTACCCGTCAGGATCGCGAATGTAGCAGCGAATCTCGCCGTACTTGGGTATCGGCTCCGTGATGAACTCGGCCCCTCGACTTTTCCACAATTCGTAGCACGCGTGAATATCCGCAACGCGGAAATTCATAAAGCTATTGATGTGATTCGGGTCGGGGACGCTGAGCGTTACCGTCGGCTTGTCCGGGGTCGGCCCGCCCCCCACGTTCAAAATCATCCAGATATTCGCAAGCTGAAGGTACGGAGGCGCGTTGCCGTCACCCATGGTCAGAATGCGAGCGCCGAAGACCTTCTCGTAGTAGCGAGCCGATCGCTCGACGTCGGCGACGGTGAGAAAATGCGCGATGGTGATTCCCTCTCGCGGAGGCATCTCATAGATCTTCTGTTCCACTTGTACCGCGTTCATTGACGGCTCCTTTCGATACGGTGCTCATTACAAATACGGTGTCGCGAGTCCCGCTCCCATTCATAAAAAATCGATCGAGCGCTGGCCTAGCGGGGGATTTGAGTCAGGTAGTAGCCGAGTCGATTTTCGGCGTCGCCCGGCTTGTGGAAGCCAAGCGCCATTAGCGCCTTGATCCCATTCTGTGCTGCAGGTCGCCCAAGTGAAGCGATGCAGGTATCCCACCCCGCGCCGAGCTCGACGTCCGGCGGCAGGCTAGTGTTGACGAGGCGCTTGGTATTGGCAATCGCCCATTTGTCGAACTTGGCGATCCGTGTGGCGAGCGTCTCTACAAACGCATCTAGATCGGAGTCGGGCAGCGCGCGATTAATGTAGCCGTAGGACTCGGCCTGTTCTGCTCTGATGTCTTCTGAGCTCAACAGCACCTCGAGGGCGCGGTTTCGGCCGATGAGTTGAGGAAGCCGAGCCATGGGCCCGCCACCGGCTACCATTCCCACGCCCACTTCCCATTGCGAGATGATGGCCTTTTCGCGACTGGCAAAGCTCATGTCGCAGGCCAGCGTGATCTCGCTGCCGTTGCCGGTTGCGCGGCCGCGAATGAGGGCGATCGAGGCGACTGGCAAGCGGGTGAGTCGCGTGAGAAAGTCCGGCCACGGCGGCAAGCCTGTGGGACCCGCGGGCATTCCCGTCAGATCCTCGAGCTTCGCCGTGAAATCCGAGTGATTCAGGAAGTAGTCGTCGACCGCGCTGTCGAAGACCACCACCCTCACCTGCTCGTCGGCCTCGAGAGCGTCGATGACTTGCTGAAACTCCTTGACCATTTCCGGGCCCATCACGTTGATCGGTGGATTGTCGATCGTCACACGCCAGTAGGCGGGCGACCGCCGCGTCACGCGAATTTGTACGGGCTTCGTAACTGCGCTTGCAGTTGTCATGGCATTCTCCTGTCTATTTGTTTGTTTCCGAAACCGGTTGATTGCACCCGACACTTTCTCGGGATTTGGACTATTTGTTCGTAGCCGACGGTGGTTTGATTAACGTTGGTTGATTAATGCCGCGCCTGCTTTGCTCACGATCTCGTCCTGGGAATCCGTGCCTCCCGAACTACCTATTGCGCCGATAATCGCGCCCTGCTCGATCAATGGGATGCCACCTCGAGAGGCAATGACTCCGTCGAACGCGAGCAGATAGTTGAGATGCATAAGGTTGATACCGTCCTCGAAGACCTTCGTTGGGCGCCGGAAGGTCGCGGCTGCTCGCGCCTTGTGTTCGGCAATCTGAATGGAGGCAAGCATCGCACCGTCCATGCGTTGAAACGCGACGAGGTTGCCGCCGGAATCGACCACCGCTACGTTCATCTTCCAATTCCGCTTCTTCGCCTCGGCCACGGCCGCATGAATCACCGCTTGGGCTCTGTCTAGTGATATCGGCGGTCCGTACGGAGTGTCGAAAGGAATTTTGTCGGGCACAAAATCGAGAGCATTTGTCGCCGTGGGCTGCAGCGCTCGACTCGCACCAGCGGCGCTTCCTGTTTTCTCATTTGACATACGTCCTCCTTCAATGTTCGCGGTACACATCGCTGGTTCGCGCGGGCCGCCGAGCGCATAGACGCGATTTGCGGCCGAAAAGTTTCGATTAATTTCGACAACAGACTGAGTGGACGTTCGCATTCGAACAATCGAGTGCCTTACTTGATTAGGCGAGTGAGCGTCAGGTTTCCGCCGCCGGTCGTGACGATCACCAGATTCATAACGACGAGCATAGTGTCGTAACTCCAGCCGTCGGTCCCCGATTTGCCCCAGAAGCCGATGTGCCAGGTAAATATTTTCTTTTGTATGGCGCCGAGCATAAGCAAAATCAAACCGATGGCGGCGACCTGCGCGAGAACGCCCGAAATTACTCCCAGGCCGCCAGCAAACTCAACTGCACCCAGAAAAATTGTGAAGCCCTTGCTCATCCCAATGTCCTTGCTCCGCGCTGCCGGGTCTTTAAGATGTTTGTAGCCGCTGGTGATGAACACCAGGCCAACCATCAAGCGCAGGAGCAGAAGAGCAATATCGGTGAATTGAGCTAATTGCGGGAAGATCATGGAAGTTACTCCGAGCCGCATGCCTGAATTCGCGGCGCCGCGCGATCTGCTGAACTCATTGACGCCGCCAGGCCGGCCATGGTTACACCTCTAAATCCGCGACACCAACATCAGCAGACGCTGTAGCATGTGCCGGCCAGATAGCCAGTGACGTCGGGCAGTTTACAACGGGAATCAGAGAGCGAACTCCAGATTAGAAAACATCGCAGTTCACGGCGGCTCGGCAGGGCGTTGGGAGAAAGCGGCGCCGCGCGCGCGTCAATCAGCAGCTTCGTTCTTCGGGGAAATTCCGCGGCCTCGTTTCCGCTTCCACAGATAATCCTTGCGCAGTTTCTCCTGGTGCTTCTTCACTTGCGACTCAATTTCCGAGAACGCGATTTTCACGCAGGCCAGCACGTCGGCCCCCGTTCCCGTTGCGTGCAGGTTGCCGGTGGGCAGCCGCAGATTCATCGAGCAGGTATACTCAATTTTGCGCGGCGCCTTTTCGATCGACCAGTGCAGCTCAACCAAATCAGGATCGTATCGCTTCAACAGCCGGTTTAATTTCTCAATGTGATGCGCTGCTTCGCCATCGATTACCTTGCGATGTTCCGGTTTGATGTTGCTGTAGAAAAGTTTCATTGGAGCACCCTCTTTCGAGTTGGCTCGCCAGGGGAAGGGGCTTTCGCATGGAGGCAGCCTCAGAATAGCGCCGCTCGTCACGCGATTCAATACCGCACCCACTTTATTGACACGCCTGCATTCGCGTCATAGTCTGAAATGTAGCGACCCAGCCAGGCGATGGACTCCACCACGAAAGCCGCGACCGGCGCACAATCGCACCGCATCCGCGTCGGACTCGCGGGATGGTCCTACGACGATTGGAACGGAATCGTCTACCCCTCGCCGCACCCTCGCGATTTCCACGAGGTCACTTTCCTCGCGCAATTTTTCGACACGATTGAAGTTAACACTTCCTTCTATCAGCCGCTGAAGCCGCAACTCGCCACGCACTGGATAGGTCTCGCAGCGGACAATCCGCGTTTTGTTTTCACCGCCAAAATGTGGCAGAAATTTACGCACGAAACTGGCGCCACCGCGGAAGATGAAAAACTGGTGCGCGCAGGATTCGACCCTCTATTCGACGCGGGCAAGCTTGGCGCCGTCCTGCTGCAGTTCCCTTTTTCGTTTCATCACACGCCGGAAACAGTGGCCCGTCTGAAGCTGCTGCTTCACACCTTCCGCGAGTATCCGCTCGTCGTCGAAGTCCGCCATTCGTCCTGGGCGCTCCCCGAATTCTACGAGCTCCTGCACGAACGCGGCGTCGGCTTCTGCAATATCGATCAGCCCGTGATTGGCAAATCTCTAAAACCGACGGAGCGAACCACTTCTCCCGTCGGCTACTTCCGATTGCACGGCCGCCGCTACGACACGTGGTTCACCGACGACCCTGAAGTCCCCAGCTTCGAGCGCTATAACTATCTCTACTCCGAGGAAGAACTCGACCCGTGGGCCAAGCGCGTCGAACACGTCGCAAAACACGCGGAGAATACTTTCGTGATTGGCAACAACCACTACATAGGAAAAGCCGCGGTGAACGCCCTCCAGCTCATTCACCTCTTGCGAAAAGAAAAGGTAAAAGTCCCCGAACCCCTCCGCCAGCATTACCCTCAACTAGATTCAATCGCCAGCGAGCCCCCAAAGGAGCCCTTGCTGTTTCCCCTCGCCCCTCAGTAACCGCGCCACAAAAGCACCCAACGCAGTATCAGCTGGCGTCGCTTTCAGTGGCACAGGCACTCCTGCCTGTGCGCCGTTGCCGTGGCAAATTGCCAGCGACCTTGGCTTTCACACGCTATCGCACCAGTGAACGCAGAGGAACGCAAGCAGACACACACCTACAAACATAAAATTCAGCACCCCTGAATTTAATTTGTTCGCTTTGAGTATTTCTAGAATCTACTTCTTGAAGAGGTCTTCGAAGGCTTTCCGCGCATCATTCGGACGCCCAGCGACAGGCGCAGCCGGAGTGCTGGTAGCGTACGTAACCGGTGACGTATCCTTCTCCACAGTCATGCGAAATTCAAAAAACGTGCAATCATTTTTCGCCAGCTTGTTCGCGATTCTCTCCGGAATCGGCTGCGTGCATTCAAACTGCGCCGCAGTATCGAAGTGCACGCACTGCTTGCACGAATGCATCGCCGCTTTGCAACGCGGACATTCCCCGCTCTGATCGAATCCCGGCGCAAGCACCGCCCCGCAACTGGAGCAACGCGCCCTCATCACGGTCCCAACCATTCGCGGCGTTCGCGGCCCGAGCATGTCCTGCTTCGGGCGCGGCTGTTGCTGCTCCGCGGGCCGGTCGGCGCGTTCGCGCTTCTTTTCGCGCGCCTCCGCGTCGCTATAGCCCCTCTGCCTATACTTCCGCTCCATGAAGGTCCTCCCGGGGGATGTCTGATGATACCCCCAAAGCCCCTGCTCGAATTCCCTTTCGCGTGGCGCGTGTGGAAAGGTAATCGTTTTCTACTTGGCCTTAATTCGTTCCTGACGCGGATCGCCTCGCCCAAAACTTGCACAAGCCTTCCGCGGGCAAATCCGGTTGAAGCAGCGCTGCCGGTTGGCCAAAATGCGCGAACGCCGCTTCCGCTGCGAGATACCCGCTGCGCACAGCGCCTTCCATCGTCGAAGGCCAGCCCGTTTGAGTCCAATCACCTGCCAGAAACAAATTGCCGATCAGCGTCGTCTGCGCCGGCCGCCAGCGGTCCACTCCCGGCTCCGGTGAAAATGTCGCATTAACTTCTTTGATCACCGTGGCCTTCAGCACATTCGCCTCGCGCGTGGCAGGCAGCACGTCCGCCAATTCACGCCGGCAAAGCTCGATAATTTCTGCGCGCGAGCGCGGAACCAAGTCGTAAGAAGCGCTGATCACCAACTGCAAATACTGCCCTTCCTCTCCGTCCGCCATCTTGAAGCGCACTTCTTCCCCGGAAGCCCCTTCGTTATGCCCGGTTGGACGCGCCTTCGAGCCATTCGTTTCGGCTCCGCTGGAAAGCAGCGTCCGATTGAAAATCCACTGCGTCGTATGGTCGAGTAGCGTCAAAAACGGCTCCGTCATCACTGTGCGATCGAACCAGAAGTGCACGCTCGTAATCGGCGACGTCTTGATGTGCCGCAATCCTTCGAGCGGCGCTCCCGGTTCGGCCATCTCTCTTGGCATCAGATTGAGCAGAACGTCGTGTGGCACCGCCGCGATGCACGCATCCGCTTCCATCTCTGTGCCATCTTCGAGAATCGCGCCTGCGAAGCGGTCGCCTTGCACGCACAGCCGGCGCACTCCGCAGCGCAACCGCACTTCCCCTCCGCGCCTCGCAATGGCCTCCCGGCAGCCCTCGTACAGCTCCGCCAGCGGCACGGAAGGAATCCCAACTCGATATCCGCGCGCGTTGCTCAGAAAACCCTTCCAGAAAACTTCAATTCCATACTTCGCGTCCGTGCGCGCCAGCTCTTCGTCGAGCGCGCTCACCAGCACCACGCGCCAGAACCGCTCAACCGCACCGGCCGTCTGGCTCATTGAGTGCAGCCAGTCCAGCATCGAAGCGCCATCCGCGTATGGCGGCTTCCCTCCCGCTCGCGCGATGGCCAGCATCGCTTCCGCAATCGAACGCTTGTCCCCCAGCGTCAGCGCGTCGAACAGCAAAAACGATGGCGCCATGTGCAGCGGCGGCGGCAGCGGCGATGCCTGAATTTCCGAACGCCTTCCCTCGCGATCCACAAAGTACAACCGGTCGTAAAACCGGATCTTCTCGCTCGCTCCCACGCGCCGGTAAAAATCCGCCAGGTTCGTGCAGCAACCCAGCGTCACGTGCTGGCAATTGTCCACTTCGCTGCCGTCGGGCAGGGTGTAAGACGTAGCCCGCCCGCCGAGGTGGGGACGCTTCTCGAGCAGTTGTACGCGAAAGCCTGCGTCAGCCAGCGCGATGGCGGAGGACAGGCCCGCCAGGCCGCCGCCGATTACCAGGACGCTTTGCGAGGGCATCACCCTTCCACCAGCCGGCCTTCTTTACCGCGAGGCCTGCTGCGAGGAGATATTGAACTTTTTCCGCGCTCGAGAGCGAAACGCGTGAAGTGAACACATCGAAGCGGCGCTCTTCCATCCGCGCCAGCAGTGTGCTGTACGTGCGCGCAAGAGCCCACAAAGTGGCGCGGCTGTCTGGATCGATCTGGCCGACGAGCGCGACGCCTTCTTCGTAAAAACGCCAGGCGCGTTCCGCTTCGAATTCGAGCAACGCCTGCACACCTTGCGTGAGCGGACCTTGCAAATCGTTTTTGGTGCAGCCGAAGCGCTCGAGATCTTCCTGCGGCAGATAGACGCGGCCCATTTCGAGGTCAGCTTTCACGTCGCGAATGATATTCGTCAGTTGAAACGCGAGTCCCAGCCGTTCGGCGAGATCGGGATCGCGCGGATCGCGAAAACCAAAAACATGCAGGCAGGTGAGTCCCACGGTTCCCGCCACGCGATAGCAATACTCGGAGAGCTGGTCGAACGTCGCGTAGGTCGCTACGGTTAAATCCATCTCCGCGCCCAGAATCAAATCGTGGAAGTAGCGCGTCGGTATTTTGAATCGCGCAATCGAATCGGCCAGCGCGGGCAGAATCGCGTGGCTACTCGTGTCACCGGAAATTGCCTCATCGAGCATCCCGCGCCATCGCGCCAGCCCGCGCCGTTTTGCTTCAAGATCGCCCGGCTCGTCGGAAACGTTGTCGATCAGCCGCATGAACGCATAGAGCGCAAAGAGCGCGTTGCGTTTGTCGCGCGGTAGCCCGAAAAACGCGAGGTAGAAGCTGCTATGCGCCGCTCGCGCAATCCGGTTGCATTCGTTGTAGGAATCGCGCACCGTGATCGCGTCGGCTTCAGCTGAACCTGCATCCGGCGCAACAGTCGCCGATTCACTCCCCATCGTCGCGGCGATTCTTCCCTGGTGATTGATCGCTCGTCTTTATCCTTCCACATTGCGCGGCCAGCCAACGCGCGCGTGAGCAAACCAATCTGAGTCCATTTTGTCAACGCAGGCCGGTGGTTGAGCGTGTCATACCCCGACGATTCGATCGCATCGAGGATCGCTAGGCCGCCACGGCTGAACATTTCGATGTCGATGCGAATGGACCCTTCGACGCGATCGACCAGCGGCATTCCCGACGCGAACAACTCTCGCGTCCGTGTGATCAGTTCTTTCATCACCGATACATAGCGCTCGCTGAATCGACGCTCGACGATATCTGCTTCCGTCAGCCCGTGCTCCGCGAGCGCGTCCAGCGGAATATAGATCCGCCCCTTTTCTAAGTCGCGCGAAACGTCCTGCCAGAAATTCGCCAGCTGCAACGCGGTGCATGTGTAATCAGAAAGCTTCTGCCGCTCGGCATCGCGATAGCCGCAGAGATACAGCACCAGGCGGCCCACCGGATTTGCCGAATATACGCAGTAATCGAGCACAGCCTCCCAGGTGGCATAGCGCTGCACGCGCTGGTCTTGTCGAAACGCCCGGAGCAGGTCGCTGAACGGCTTCTGCGGAATGTCCTTAGCGCGAATCGTTTCGCGCAGCGCGATCAGCACAGGATGCGATGGGCCACGCTCGGCCGAATAACAGAGCCCCAACTCTTCTTCCCACGCATCGAGCAGCTCGAGAGCGCGCTGACGGTCGGGAATCTCGTCGCCCAGGTCATCCGACCAGCGGCAGTAAGCATAGAGATTATAAAAATACTGGTGCAGCCGCTTTGGGAGCAGCCACGAGACCACGTTGAAATTCTCGTAGTGATGCGTCGCCAGCCAGCGCGTGTAGCTCTGCGCTTCGGCGGCGTTGCAGCCTTCGGCAGGAAGATGGCGCGCGATTTCGAGTTCAGGTGTAGCTAACACGGTAGCTGACGCAGAGAGGTGCTTGCTTGCCTTTCGCTTTTGCGTACTGATTCTGAACGAACTCGCTCTGATTCCCCGTTCTTAGAATCAACCAGAGCGCTTGCGGATAAAAAATCGGGCCGCGGTGGCGCGGCAAAATCGCTTAAGGCTTAAGGAATGATAGCAGTCTTCAACTGGCCGTTGCGGTGCTTCATGTGCTCGAACACGGCCGGCAACTCCGCGAGCGGCACTTCCCCGGTGATGAAATCGCTGGCGCGAACTTCTCCGCGCGCAATCGTTTCGAGCGCTTCGCGCATGAATTGCGGCGTGTGATGAAAGGTCGACTTGATGGTGATTTCGGAATAGTGCAGAGCCGCGGGATCGAACTCCACGTGAGAGCCTCGCGGGCAGCCGCCAAATAAATTCACCGTGCCGCCCTTCCGAGCCATCTGCACAGCCCATTGCCAGGTGGTCGCTGTCCCCACTGCTTCAATCACCGCGTCCGCACCGCGCGCGCCATCGCTCATTTCGCGCACAAGCCTTACCGGATTCTCAATTTCGCTGATATCGAATGCAGCCACAGCGCCCAGGCGCTCCGCCGCACGAGTCTGCGTTTTTCGCTTGCCCAACGCAATCACGCGCACGCCGCGCGCCGACAGCACGCGAATAAATTTCAGCCCAATCGGGCCGCAGCCGATCACGACGACCGTATCAGCCGGGCGAATGCCCGTTTCGTGAATGCCGCGCAGAACGCAGGCCAGCGGCTCAGCCATGGCCGCGTCCACGAACGAAACACCTTCGGGAATCTCCAGCATGTTCTGGCGGACGATTCTGCCGGGGATGCGGATGTATTCGGCGTACGCGCCATTATTGAAAAGAAGATCTTCGCAGAGATTTGGCTGGCCCTTGCGGCAGAAGAAGCACGTGTTGCACGGCGCCGAATTCGCGGGCAGCACGCGCATGCCTTTGTGCACGCCGCCGTTCACCGAGCGGCCCTGCTCTTCGATCACGCCCGCCAGCTCATGCCCAAAAAGCGCGGGCGGCTTGATCATCCGCGCGTGAAAGCCCTGTTTCCAGACTTTCAGATCCGTACCGCACGTCAGCGCCACCTCGACGCGCACGAGCACTTCATCATCGGCAACGCGAGGAATATCCACGCGTTCGATTTTTACGTTTTCCCGGCCGTATAGCACGGCCGCGTTCATGTGTCCGTTTCTTTCTCGTCTCATTGGTGCGTGATTACTACTTTTAGCGTACCATCCAGCGGCCTCGCCGCCAACTCCAGCGCGTCCGCAATGCGCTCCAGTGGAAACCGGTGCGAGATCATCTCCCGTATTGGCAAACGCCGCTCGAACACCAGCGCCGCAGACTCTTCCTGATCGTCTGCCGAAGCGCTATAGCTTCCCAGGATTTCTTTTTCTTCCACCCCGACGGCAGCGGCAGGAAATTCCAATCGCGTCACCGGGTCGTTATGAGCAAACAATAGCACGCGCCCGCCCGGCCTTGCGATAGCCAGCGCTTCGGGAACTAATGACGGGTTGGGCACCGCCACCAGGACGGCGTCCGCCCCTCGCCCGGAAGTGCGGCGACGCATCTCGTCGAGCAAGTTCGCGCTCTTAGGTCGAACGATTCCGCGGCGCCAAAGCGTACGCTCGCAGATCGGCGGCCCGGCATCGGGTCGCTCGTGAAAACTTCGGCGCTCTCGTACTTTGCGAGGAGCATCAGCAGCATTCCGATGGGCCCTTGCCCGATCACCAGCACAGTTTCGCCAGGCGCGACACGCGCTTTGCGAACAGCTTTGAGGCAAGTGTTCACAGGCTCGATGAAGGTGGCGTCTTCAAAGGTGACGTCGGGAGGCAGAGCGATCATTCCGCGCTCGACGACCCACGGCATCGCGCGCACATATTCCGCGAAGCCTCCGCCGTTGGGATCGAATCCTGCCGTGAGACCGGTTTTCTTGTATCCCGCGCACTGCGAGAAAAGCTTGCGCTCGCAATAGAAACACGCGCCGCATGGAACGTGATGAAAGCTCATCACGCGGTCGCCAGCTTTGAACTTCTTCACGCCTGCGCCCACTTTTACGACGGTGCCGGCAAGCTCGTGACCCAGAATCTGCGGCGGCGCGACGTAGCCGTGCTCGATCTTCTTGATGTCCGTGCCGCAAATCCCGCACGCCGCCACGCGGAACAGTACTTCCCCCTCGCCAATTTCCGGGACGGGGACGGATTCGACGACCACTCGCCCTTTGCCGCGATAAACGCCGGCGCGCATGTGGCTCAGGGAGCCGATTGGCTTGTGTGCGGGGTCGATTTGGGTGGTCGTGTGGCTCATTTTTCCGGTCGTCAAAATCGCATTTTATTTGCGATTAGAAATTTTTAGGTCCTTTTATTTCAATTACTTGACCTCAATTCTAATTCCAGATTTGCGATTAGAAATTTGGCATTGGCCTGTTCTAATCGACACAATTGTCTCTCGGCCCACCATTCTCACTGAGCGGCTGCCTTCAGTTCGATTGGCTGCGCGCTGGCGGCGATCCGTGCGATGTAGCGATCCAGGAACTGCGCCAATGACTCGGCTGCCTTCTTGCTCTGCTGGCCTAGTTTCACGAGACCGGGAAGCGATTGCGGGTGAAGCGCGACCTGCCCGACCACGCGCGGAATGCTCAACTGACCTTCGTCGCTAAAAACCTCGTTCATGTCGAGCGGAAGAGCTTCATCCGAGATGTCACTGACGGCGCGAACGGCAACCGCTGGAACTCCCGCATCTCTAGTGGCGGCCAGGATTTCAAAGCTTTCCATTTCGACCGCGTCTGCACCCTCGCCAAGATGTTTCTTTTCATCAGGTCGCCCGATGGCGCGCTCGGCGCTGTAGAACCGGCTCACTACGGTCGCGCCACATTCAGAGGCGAATGAGACGAGAGAAGCGCTGCTGGGAGTCACTTTGGGCTCCCCATTCTCATCTCGGGCACCCTCTGAAGCTACTTCGCGAGCGGCCATTACCTGCGCGATCGAATATTCGGGCCGTAGACCGCCGGCCAGGCCCGAGGAGATGCAGTACTCGAGCACTCCGGATTCGCCCCAGGTGATTTTCGAAAGCGCGAGCTTTGCTGGCCGCTGGCCTACGCCAGTGAGGAGAACCATCACGTCGGCTCCGCTAATTTCAGTAGAAAACACGTCGGCCTTGCCCCAGATGCTCTCGCGGAATTTGTGCAATGTCCGCCAGGGGGCGAATTCGTTTTCGAGGGCGAACGTGACCAATATTTTCACCGCGGTTCCATTTACGGTTGTATCACCCGAACCCAAACCCTACCGGTCTGAAGACCGGCGCTACAGGACTGCGTAAAGTCTATGCCGCTGCGGCGTGTACTGTCGGTACGCTTGCGGCTTTGCCGCGGATGTAGCCGTGGGCTTCGTACCAGCGGACGGCGCGCTCGAGAGCGGCTTCGACTGACGTCGGCTTGTAGCCCAATTCCCTTTCGGCTTTGTCGCTTTCGACGAACATACGATGGCGCGACATTTTCACGCCTTCGACTGGAATTTGCGGTTCGCGTCCGCGGAGGCGAGCGAAAAATTCGTCGGCGTAGCCGGCGGCGAGCGCGATGGCATGCGGCAAACGCACACGCGGCGCAGGACGCCCGACGATGGCCGCGAGCATGTCCAAAATCTGCTTCAACGTGAGGTTGCGCGCACCGAGAATATAGCGTTCGCCGATGCGTCCTTTTTCCGCTGCGAGTAGATGACCAGCGGCGACGTCTTCGACAGCCACGACGTTCAATCCCGTATCTACGTATGCGGGCATCTTGCCGTTCAGGAAGTCGAGGATGATTTTCCCGGTGGGCGTCGGCTTCCAATCGCACGGGCCAATCGGCGCAGTGGGATTCACAATGACCACGGGCACGCCCGCAGCCGCAGCGCGAATTGCTTCCTGCTCGGCCATAAATTTCGAGCGCTTATAGTGTCCGATCATTTCGCCAAGTTCGGATTGAGTCCCCTCGTTGGGCAGCGACCCGTGACGCGGAACGGCGATCGTCGCTACGGTGCTTGTATAGACAATACGTTCGACCCCCTCACGCTGCGCCGCGTCGAGCAGCTTGCGCGTGCCTTCCACATTGCTTTCGTAGATTTCTTCGGGATGGGCAGACCAGAGCCGGTAATCAGCCGCAACGTGGAAGACGCGCCGGACGCCGCGCATGGCACGTTCGATCGACGCTGCATCGCGGAGATCGCCCACGGCGCGTTCAACCGGCAAGTCGGCGAGGACGTCCGGATCACTACGTTTTCGAGAGAAGATACGGACTTCATGTCCCTGGTTAACGAGCAACCGGGCGACGTGGCTTCCCACGAACCCTGTGGCTCCGGTAACGAGCGTGGTCATAAAATGCGGAAAACTTCGTCTCCCTGTTGCGCAGGCGCTACGGGAATCACGCGCTTCGGAACGCTTCCGTTGCCGGAACCGTTACCGTGGCCATTCGAATGGCCATTGCCATGGCCGTTAGCTTTTTTCTCGCGTTCGGTTGGCTCACCGATAAGGCCGCCCATCTTTCCGGAGACGGTCCAGGTGAGCATCTTCCAGGTGTCGCCAAGCTTCTTGTTCCCGCCGAGAACCGCGGACGCTTCGAAGCCGACATGAACCATGCAATCTTCACAGCGCGGATCGCGGCCACGTCCGTATTGTTCCCAAGGGGTCTTCTCAATGAGATCTTTGAACGTCTCGTGGTGAGCGTCCGTCATCAGGTAGCACGGGCCTTTCCAACCGCGGGGATTGTACGTAGGCATTCCCCATGCGGTACACATAAGCTCTCGCTCGCCGCGGAGATATTCCATATAGATGGGCGACGTGACGATGTTGTAGCGCTCGAGAAGCTGGCTTGCCTGGCGGAACTTCTCGCGGATTTCCTCGCGAGACATGAAAATTTCCTTGGTCATCACCGCAGCGTAGGAATAAGCAGGTGAAAGCATGTGGCCGTCGACGCCCAGGCCCTGCAAGTATGCGAAGAGGTCGGCAATCTCTTCGATGTCTGTCTCTTTGTAAATCGTGGTATTGGAAGTAACAAGAAAACCTGCCGCCTTGGCCGCCTTGATACCTTCCACCGCCTCGCGGAAGACGCCATCGCGCTCAACGCAAATATCATGCGTCCTTTCGAGTCCGTCGAGGTGAACGTTGAAAAAGAAACGGGAGGTAGGCGTGAATTCGCTGAGATGCTTGCGAATAAACATTCCGTTGGTGCAAAGATAGATGTGCTTTTTGCGGGCGAGAATTTCGCTGGTCAGCCGGCCAATCTCGGGGTAAATCATCGGCTCGCCGCCACAGATGGAAACAATTGGCGCGCCACAATCGTCAACAGCTTTCAAGCATTCTTCAACGCTGAGCATTTCGTTGATTGTGGACTTGTATTCGCGAATGCGGCCGCAGCCCGTGCAGGTAAGATTGCAGGCGTGGAGCGGCTCGAGCATCATGGTCAGCGGAAATTTCTGCGCCCCGGTGATGCTCTTGCGAGCGAGATAACCCGTCATGCTCGCAGTGAGGCTTAAAGGAACTCTCATCCATTACCCCCGTCTTTGATTAGATGCTTTATTTCCTCGGCGGGAATCCGCAAAGCGAAAGATTTGCGCCGGCCTTTGCGCATGTTGTCGAAGCGCGCGAGCGCGTACAGCGGAAACGAATTTCGGTAGAGGTGGTATTTCAAATAGAACACGCACGGAAAACCTGTGCCGGTGAATTCCGCTTCATCCCATGAGCCGTCTTCATTCTGGTTTTCGGTGAGCCAGGCAGCTGCGCGTTCGGAAGCCGGATTGTTAGGGCCGACGGTTGCAAGCAGGCCAATCAAAGCCCATGCGGTCTGCGACGCGGTGCTTTTGCCTTTGCCTTTCAGCGCCGGGTCGTAATAGGAAAGGATGGACTCGCCAAAGCCGCCATCGGGGTTCTGCACCGAGCGGAACCAATTCGCTGCGCGCTGGCAATCCGGATCGGACGATAGCCCCACTGTTTCAAGAGCGCGCAGTACGCCGCTCGTTCCATAGAGATAGTTCACACCCCAGCGGCCGTACCAGCAGCCGTCAGGCGTCTGATCGTGCTTGATGAAATCACGCGCGCGATCCATGACGGGATGATTCGCGGACCATCCAAACTGCCCGAGACATTCAAGGACGCGAGCCGTGACGTCGGCGGTTGAAGGATCAAGCATCGCGTTGTGATCGGCAAACGGAATGTGATTCAAGAACTGGAGATTGTTCTCGTGATCGAAGGCGCCCCAGCCGCCGTCGCTATTCTGCATGCTGACGAGCCAGGCAAGCCCGCGGCGGATTGCACCGCGCAGAGGAGCGGAATCGGGATCGGCTACGCGGCCAAGCGCCATCAGGACGAACGCAGTGTCGTCCACATCGGGATAGTAGTCATTCTGAAACTCGAAGGCCCAGCCGCCTGGAGCAGCTCGCTTGTTCTTTACCTGCCAATCACCAGGGCCCAGAATCTGATTCTTCAGCACCCAACGTTCAGCTGCAACCAGAGCTGGATGCGAAGGGTCAAGTCCCGATTCTTCGAGCGAAACCATCGCGATGGCCGTATCCCAAACCGGCGAAATACACGGCTGGACACGAATCGTACGGCCTCTCTCGTCTTCGACTTCGTAGCGCTCGAGAAACTTGATCTCGCGGTGAAGCAGCGGATCGTCCACATCGCGCGCTTCCGCGAGCAGGGCGAAAATCGAATTCATCATCGCGGGATAAATCGTTCCCAGGCCTTCGCTGCGTTCGAGGCGATCCATCATCCATTTCCGCGCGCGAGCGAGGCACAACTTTCGAAATGGCTTCCAGGAAGAACGCTCGTAGAGCTTCAAGCCTCGTTCCAGCGCGAGAAACGCATTGCGCCAAGTGAAGACACCCTTATCCCAGGCAAACGACGCCGGTCTCTGCCCCGGAACTTTAAATAGGTCGGTGACTGTGACGTCCGCCGGCAGCGGCCACTTCGGCTTGTTGGCGTAAACGATAGCGAGAGGAACGACGATTCCGCGCGTCCACGACGACATTTCGTAGAGATTCAGCGGGAACCAATCCGGCAGGAGCATCATCTCGGGCGGAATCGAGGGCACCATGTCCCAGCTAATAGCGTCAACCATCGCGAGATAGAACCGAACGTAGGAGTTCGTCGCTTCGAGGCCGCCGAGATCCAGTACTTTTTGCTTCGCGCGCTGCATGTGCGGCGCATTTGCAGGATCGCCGGCGAGGCGAAGCGCGACATAAGCCTTCACGGAGGCATTCAACTCGGAAGGGCCGCCGTAGAAGATGTACCAGCCGCCGTCTTCGAGTTGCCGTTCGCGGATATAGCGCGCCAGCTTGGCGGTTTTCTCGGATTTAAGCTGACCAAGGATGTGCAGGTAGAGAATGTAATCGGATTCGAGGGTGGTATCGGCTTCGAGCTCGCCCCACCAGTAGCCTTCCTGAGCCTGTGCGGCCAACATCCAGTCGCGGCTGCGAGAAATGGCCTGTTCGACGAGAGATTCGAGGTTGCGGGTTTGAACTACCGCTGTGGCCGGGCTCGTTCCGCTGTGGGAAGTCTCAATACGCAGTCTTGCTTCCGGTGTCATCAATCCCTCAGATATATTTTCGGTCCTTATCGGCCCATTTGGAAATTGCAGCTGCAGCCGGGCACCGCCGCTTTCACCCAGAATGAACGGCTCAGGCCCCTTACTTGCACTGCTTGCTTCGCTGCCCTGCGGAGGGCATCAGAACCGGGCGCCCTATTGCTTGCCCGTCCTAACCGCCGCGTCCGCTTACCCGGCTTCCCCATTAGCCAGTCTATGGGACGTTTAATGAGCTGAAATACGCTCGGTAAAAACATTTTTGGCCTCATCGCACAAATCGACTGTTCCGTAACACTAACATTATGTTCGGCTTTGGCTTGCCGGTCAACTGAATTTCCATGCCAAGTGTCCAAACTTATGATGCTGGAGAACGGGAAATGGTGCCGGACAAAAAGTGCCCCAAATCGGGCGGCAGGGGCGATCCGATGGATTGAAAGAATCGTGGTTTCTGGGCGGAGGCGAGGGATCGAAATCGCTGGTCTGAGTCGTTAAACGGCGAACGGAACACGAAAGCGTCGGCTCGCGGGAGATTCTCGCGGGCGGAGTCCTTGAGATCGGGGTTTGAGGGATCGAGGACCATGACGAAGAGCGATGGTGTCCAAATCCTCATTAGCGCGTCGCTTTCGATCACGGCGTATTCGGATTCAGCGCTTGCCAATTCGGCCGCCAGCGCTGGGAGCGCATCGTTCAGGCCATGTTCTTTCGTTTCGAGCCACAGGGCTCGGTGGGCGCCAGCGCCCAGGAAACGCGAACTGTCTGAGTCACCGGTGCGGCTGGTTTCCTCGCGAATTTGGTAGGAATGCTCTTCTGGCGGGCAATTGCACGACGGGCCTTTTAGTGGGCAGCCTGATTCGGCGTATGGAGTGATTTTTACGGCTGTCCAGTGCCAATCCGGGAAAGCACGGATGATGTCTGCGACGAGCATGGATTTCCCGACTTTGCGGCACTGGCCTCCTACGACGAGTAGGAAGCCTCGGAAGGGGGCCGGCGGTCGACTTGCGGTCATTGCCAGGTAGTCACCGTTAGGTAGTCACCGATTTTGCGATCATTAATCCGTGTCGGTGTGTTGTGTCTTTGCAGTCATCTCTGATTCTAACTTGCGGATGCGTTCGGCCAATTCCGGCAGACGCGCGAACCAGGCGTACTGTTCCTTGAACTTCTCGAGCGGGCGTGCGGGAGTGCCCCAAACGGTTTGACCGCTGCGGATTGTTTTGCCCGTGGGGATACCGGCTTGCGCGCCGGCGATCGCGCCATCTTCGAGTTTGCAGTGATCGGCGATGCCGACCTGTCCGCCGATCATGGCGCGCTTCCCTATCGTGCTGCTGCCGGAAATTCCGGTTTGCGCGGCGATGACGGTGTGCTCGCCGATGCGGACGTTGTGCGCGACTTGCACGAGATTGTCGATTTTTACTCCGGCGGCGATTTCGGTGGTTTCGAGCGAGCCGCGATCGATTGTGGTGTTCGCGCCGATTTCCACGTCGTCGGCGATTTCGATTCTGCCGACTTGCGGAAATTTCCAGTGGCGGCCTTCGCCGAAGACGTAGCCGAAACCGTCGCTGCCGATGACGGCGCCGGAGTGGACTTCGACGCGATCGCCTAGCCACGCGCCGGCGTAGAGCGTGACGCGCGGGTGCAGAATGCAATTCGCGCCGATGCGTGAGGCTCGGCCTATGAATGCGTGAGCGCCGATCGTGGTGCCCGCGCCGATTTCAGCTTCTTCTTCGATCACGGCGTAGGGGCCGATGGAGACATTTTCGGCGATCTTGGCGGTCGGCGCGACGATCGCGGTGGAATGAATGCTGGATTTCGGCGTGGCGCGCAGGCAAGAGCCACGCCGCTGCTTTCGCGAAAGCAAATTTTGGATCGGCGGCTTCGAGTATTGTTTTGCCAGCCGAGCGAGTGCTCGGCAGGAGCCAGCACGCATTTCGCTGCTGATTTCTCGATGCGTGCGGCAAATTTCGGAGCCTCGAGGTAGATGAGGTCGGTGGCTGTTGCGTTTTCAGGGCCCGCGACGCCTGTGAGCGCAAGGCTCCCGTCACCTTGCAATTTCGCGCCAAGATATTTCGCCAGTTCAGCGGCTGTGTGATTCATGTGAACCTCTTTTCGATTTCTTCGATTTGCGCGGAATTGTCCTACGCCGATATTTTCAATCAGGTTCGCTAACCTAAAACGGATATAACGCCGGCTCTCCCGGCGGGCGCGTCTTCCAGCGTTTGTGAACCCACAGCCACTGATCGGGATGTTCGCGCACCCAGGCTTCAATCACGGCCATGAAGCGAGCGGTGTTCTCGCAGACGTCGGCATCTTCATCGCCGGTGCGCACGAGATCGAGAGCGCGTGCGAACTGCAGGCGATATTTATTTTCGCCACCGTCCCACGCTAGAAATCCGGGAATCACGGCGGCATCCGTGCGTAGCGCGATTCTCGCAATGCCCGAAGTGGTGGAAGCCGGCCGGCCGAAGAAATCCACGAAGACGCCTTCATCGAGCGACGTGTTGGTGTCGGCCAGTATTCCCACCGTGCCCCCTTCGCCGAGCACTTTCAGGATAGCGCGCGCGGAACGATTTTTTTCGATCGGCTGATTGCCGGAGAGGCAGCGATAGCGATTGATGAGCGCGTCAACGCGAGAATTTGCCACGGGACGCACCAGGAAATGCAGCGGGTGGCCGTAGAGGGCGTGCGCGAAGGGCGCGAGTTCCCACGCGCTCATGTGGCCGGTGAGAAAGAGGACGCCCTTGCCGCGGCGTTGGGCGCACTCGAAATTCTGGGCTCCGTCGATGGTCACGATCTGCGAAATATTCTCGGCGGTGTATTTTGGGAATTGCGAGAACTCGCCCGCCATCCAGCCGATCTGGCGAATCATTCCGCGAATGATTCGTTCGCGCTCTGCTTCGCTCATATCAGGAAATGCGAGTCGAAGATTGAACATTGCCGCGCGCTTCAGAGGAGTGCGCACTTGATATGCGAGTGCGGCAAACGCAGCGCCCACCTGGCGCGCTGCGCTGCGTGGAAGCAGGCCGAGCGCATTGAGTCCAATCCACGCGGCTGCGTATTCGAGCCATTCTCGCATTGCGCGTCATTATGCTAGAGGCTCTAGAGCCGATGCCAGCGATGTGTGATGAAAGAGTGTTTGCGGCGATGTTAGACTCGGCGGGCTCGCGAGAGCGAAGCGCGATGAACTTAAAATGAACGAACACTCGGTGTCCCGGCGGCGCGCTGATGCCGTTGCGTATGCCAGCGCCGGATTGATCGTGGCGGTGTGCCTGTTCAGCCATTTGGGCGCGATTGGATTGGTAGGGCCGGACGAGCCGCGTTATGGGTGGATTGCACGCGCGATGGCGACGAGCGGCGATTGGGTGACGCCGCGCCTCTATGGGCAGCCATGGTTTGAGAAGCCGGTGCTTTACTACTGGGCGGCTGCACTGGGATTTTCGGCTCACTTGCCCGCCGAATGGGCGGCGCGACTGCCTTCCGCCGTTGCGGCGCTGGTGGCAGCTATAGCGATCGGTTGGCTTGGTTGGAAATTCTACGGCACGGAGTCTTGGCCGTTCGCGTCGCCTTTATTAGTTGCGCCGCTGATTTTTTCGACGAGCGTTGCCGCGATTGGTTTCGCGCGCGCGGCAGGCCCGGATATGTTGTTCAGCGCTGCGCTCACCCTCGCCATGGCAAGCGGCGCGTTTGTGCTATCTCGACGCGGTGCCTTGCGTTCTGAAAATGACAGCCGGGTGAGCACCGCTCCTCTCGATCACTTCGCGCTAGCCTTGTTCGGGGCGTCGCTCGGGCTTGCAGTACTCGCAAAAGGCCCGGCGGGAGTTGTACTCGCCGCAGGCGCGATCGGAATCTGGGCCATCGCGACGAACCAGTGGCGCAGCGCGCTCCGCCTCGCTCATCCCATCGCAATCATCGCGTTCTGCGTGGTCGCATTGCCGTGGTACGTGCTTTGCGCGGCGCGCAATCCCGACTTCATCCACATTTTTATTTTTCAGCATAATTTCGAACGCTACCTCACTCCCATGTTTCAGCATCGCCAGCCGTTTTGGTATTTCGTCCCGATTCTTCTGCTCGGCCTGCTCCCCTGGACGGCCTGCCTTTGGCCGGCGCTCCAAGAAGGATTGCAACTCTGGCGGCAGAAATCCTGGAGCAGTTCGCCGGGATTCTTTTTCGCGTGCTGGGCTATTTTCCCTTTTTTGTTTTTCAGCTTTTCGCAATCGAAACTACCGGGATATATCCTTCCTGCGATTCCTCCGCTCTGCCTCCTGATTGCGGTTGGATTGCAACGGCGGATCCTCGCGACTGGGTCGCGGCCTACACCCGTTGCGTCTGCTTGGTGTGTCCTTATTGCAGTGGGTATCACATGGATTGTGATGGCGCTCTCGGCAGTTCATTGGGTAAATCGCCTCCCTGCTGCACGCGACTTTTCAGGAAGAATGATTCTGCATATTTCAATCATCGCGATCACAGGCGGTATCGTGATCGTCGTGCTCGCTCTTCTCCGCAACCGCGGCGCACTGCTGCTTTCATTCTTTATGGCCGCGCTTTGGTTGAACTGGCGGGCGCACGCGTCCTCCCCGCGCTTGATCCTTTTATCTCGGCAAGATTTCACGGCGAACTGCTTCGCAATCACCGCTACCCGGATCGCGTCTTCACATTTCATCTCACGCGTTCCTGGCAATATGGACTCAACTTCTACCTTGGGCGTGAAGTCGCGGAATGGCCAACCGACGCGGATGCAGCCCTCGTGCTCACCACACCCCAAGGCTTGGAAGAGATCAGAAAAATGGGACGGGTGCAGGGAGCGCTGGATGAACCTTATGAGGGAATTCTGTACGTCCCGGTGCTGCCCGCAGCGCGTTAGGGATTCGTTCGCGAAACCGGCGGCAAATTCTGCAGGAAGAAATTCACAATCTGATTTTCGTATGTATGGCGATCGTCGTCGGTCATCTCGGAATAGCTCAACCGGTCACGAACGAGTTGTTTCGGCTCCGGCGCTCGCGTGAAAATCTGCAGACGTCTCTTGAGCAAGCTGCGGACGATCGTCGGATTGAATGAACAGCTTAGGAATCCCCTGGGTTTTGGCCAGATGCAGCGAAACCGCCTGCTGCGAGCGATAGCGATAATTCATCAATCGGAATCCCCAATCGGAAAAGCGGCTCACGTACGGGAATCACGGCGAGGCCGGAGCGCTTCACCTCGATTTGCACCATGTCGCGCGGGTCGTCCCAGGGGTCGTCAACGACGAACGCCGCGATTCGAGGATCGGAGGCGGCGACTTCCAGCACGACAAAGCCGCCCAAGTTCACGCCCCACAGACCAAACCGCTTCGGATTCACATCGTCGCGCGTCGAAAGCGCCTGAACCGCCGCTTCCAGCTCTGCGGTCTCGCGATAGCCAAGCGTCGTAATACCCGGAGTCGAACCGTGCCCCAGAAAATCGAACACAAACACATTGAACTGATGATCCTGCAGCGCCGAGACCAGCGTCAGCACATCTGTGCGCTGCGACAAATATCCGTGGCACACGATAATCGTGGGCGCACCGCGCAGCCCCGGGAAGAACCAACCTTCCCGCTCCGGCTGCCCAGTGATCGGAAAAGAAAACGGAACGGGATGCCCCATCATCACGTTCAGGTCATAGGAGGAGGCGGAATGCATCGGCTTAAGGATTTGATAGAGGAGAAATCCGGACACGGTGGCGATTGATACGAAACCAAAGAGGATTATCGCCAGCAGCGCAGAAACGACTTTGGCGGGGCGCGTTGTGGGATAGCGTAGCTCTGAGAGGACGGCCATCCGTTGAGCGCGAGCGCGCGATTTCACGCCTCGGCAAACGGAATGTTAGCACAATTCTCTGACTATCCCTGTTCGACACTTGTTCGCGTTTCTATCCGGGACACGCGTTTGGGTTCTTTCACTCGTCACGGCTATAATGACTTACGGGAGTGGCTCCGGCCTACATGCAGATTGTTGACCTCCGGCAGGTCCATTCGAAAACCCTCGACGTGTTGTTTCAGGAGGAAGCACGCCACTGGCGCGACGAGCTACATTGGGACTATCGCCCCTCGATCGATCTGATTCGCAAATTCATCGATTCCCGCTCGCTGAATGGTTTCCTTGCGCTCGATAACGGACGTCCTGCCGGCTATGGCTTCTACGTGCTCGAGGATCACAAAGGGCTGATCGGCGGCCTGTTTGTCTCTTCCGATTACGCCCAATCCGCGATTACCAAAAGAAATTCTCATCGAGATGCTGGCGGCGCTTCGTGCCACGCCGCGCCTGGAACGCATCGAGGCGCAGTTGATGCCCTTCGGAATCGAATTCGATCCGGCGTTCCTTTCGAAGGAGATGCATCTTCACACGCGGCAATTCATGCTTCTGCGGCTTGCGGACGCGAAGGTGAGCGAAAAGCCACTGTCGACCCGCCTTTCGCATGGAGCCGTGGAGTGACCGTGCGTTCGATTCCGCAGCAAAATTGATTCAGCTTTCCTACGCCGAATCACGTGGATGGCGATATCAACGATCAATACCGCTCCGAAGCGGGCGGAATGAAATTCCTTCGCAACATCGTGATTCTGCCGGGATGCGGGCAGTTTTTGCCGGAAGCTTCGTTCCTCGTGCGTCCGGCCACCGGAGATCGCCTGGTCGGCATGGTTCTTACTTCGACGGTGAAAGAACGCGTGGGGCATACGACGCAAGTGTGCGTCCTGCCCGGCTATCAGGGCCATCGCATCGGACGCTCATTAATGGAAGCCTCGATCCACGCGCTAATACGCCGAAAGTATGAGTGGTTATCGCTGACGGTGACCGCCGTGAATACGTCCGCAGTGCAGCTCTACGAGCATCTGGGATTCAAAACGATCAAGAAATTTGCAGCAGGCGTCTGGCAGGCGTAAGGGCACGTCCGGATCAATCTCGGCGTTTCGGTATGGTAACTGACGGGTCGCACTCGTGTACCCGATTTGTAACGATTGTCACGCGATCGGGCAAGTCGAAAGTGACGAGCGAAGGAGACACGTGGCAGGAGGCCGGACCCTCGAGTCTATAGTCGTAAACAATCGTTTGTTCCCACGGCGAATGCCGTGGCTTTTCAAAAGTCCACCGCCGAAGATTCTGCATTGCAATTTTCGCTAGAATCGGCTGGCCCGTGGCGCGGGTTTCAATAACCGCGCCGTTAGCATCGATCACTGCCGTCACGACAATATGTCCATCCAGGTAAACATTCGCCGCGGGATCAAACTCCGGCACCTCAATATGTTTCGGTTGTAGTAACCGACGGGGGTTGTGGCAGGCAGCCATTGCGAACGCGAGGAGCAGAAATAGAGAGAATCGTCGCATTTTGAATATGGTCCCTTATTTCTTAGCTCGGTCCTTCAGCAGTCCCTTCAGCTCATCCATGAATTCCTTCACATCCTTGAAATCGAGATACACGGACGCAAATCGCACGTAAGCCACCTTGTCGAGTTTCTTCAAACTCTTCATCAGCAGCTCGCCAATCTCAGACGTAGTGCGTTCGCGCTCCGGCGCTTCGCTGACGTACGCTTCCGCCTCGTCAACAATCGTCTCGAGCTTCCCGACCGGTACGGGCCGCTTCTCGCATGCTTTCAGCAGTCCCTGCAAAATTTTCTGGCGGTCGAATTTCTCGCGACGGCCATCCTTCTTGATGACCATGTAAGGAATTTCATCAATGCGCTCGTAAGTAGTAAAGCGGCGGCTGCATTTCAAGCACTCGCGGCGGCGGCGAATCAGATCGCCGGTGCGCGCCTCGCGCGAATCCACTACTTTGTCATCCAGGTGCGCGCAAAAAGGACACTTCACCGCGAACTCTCTTCCGGCCGGTCTGCCGCCTGATCGGCGTGCTCGAACAGCACTACTTCGCTCGCGCGCTCCTGCTCCTGCACCATCCGGCGCAAATCTCCCATGGACCAGCCTTCACTCAGCATCAGTGGAATACCTGCAAAGCAAACGGTCGCAAACGCGATCAGCCACACAATCATCGAAGCCGCCACAGCCGGTTCATGTTCTACTCCAAAAATCAGCGTCAGCACAAGAATCGTGCTCGCTTGCGCGCCGCCTCCCACGCCGGGCAATTGCGCCACAGAGCCCACCATCGCGAAGGCTAGAACGAGCAGCGCGTCCGTAAAGTGGAGCGTTGCCAGTTTGCCGCCAAACGCGCGCATCACCCATAGATACACAAACGCAACCAGGATCCAGTGCAGCGCCGTGTACACAATCAGCAAGAACAGATCATTCCAGGTGCGAATCGCCTGCAGCCCCTCGCTGAATCCTTCTACCACCACAACTACCTTCTCGCGCCAGCCCGTGCGCCATCTCGGGTTCCGCAGAAAATCTGTGAGCAAACGCGCGCCCTGAAACCGGAAGTAGACCAGCACCGCAATCGTCACAACCAGCCCATAGAGCAGAGCCCGCGTCCCACCGAGCGCGCGAAAACCAGCAAATGCGCGGTGCGCTCGTTCACCAGTCCGCCCTGTTGGAAAAGAGCCAGGGCGACAGCGGCCAACACCGCCGTCGCGGCAATATCCGAAATCCGCTCGAGGAAGAAAACGCCGAACATCCCCGCCACTGGCAGCGAATCCTTCTTTGCGATCAGCACCGGACGAATCGGCTCCCCAGGACGCCCCAGCAAAAAAAGGCAGGTGAACCCCATCAGCGTCGCTTTGTACACATTCCAGAAATGCGTACGGCCCAGCGTGCGCGAAAACTGCATCCAGCGCAGCGCCCGAATGGCGTAGCAGACATAAATCGCCACCACCGCCAGCAGCAAAAGAGAAATATTTGCGTTGCGAACCGACTCGGCTACCATGCGCCAATCGAAGTTTTTCAGAGCGCCGGAATGCCCGAGTTCATAGACGACGAAAGCGAGGACAACTGCCGCGATCAGGAACGTGAGGTACTTGCGCCACTGGGAAGGCATTCGCCGCAAAAGCTAACAGGTACATTCGCAAAGTTCAAGCGGGCGTTCGCGCCAGTTTCTTCACGCCCCGGACGCAGCTTGTGTTCCTTCGCGCTGGACAGCTAAGATGCATCGCGATGGTGTGGAACTTTTCGACCCCATTTTGCGTTTCATGACTGAGGCCCGAAAGGTGACGCAACGCGCGAGGCTGAGGAAGATTGGAGCCCGACGCTCAACTGGTGCAGCAATGTCTCCGGGGCGAAGGGCCGGCCTGGGAGGAACTCGTGCACAGGCACACGAGGCGCGTGTACAACATATGCTACCGGTTCACAGGGAACGCAACCGACGCGCAGGATTTGAGCCAGGAAGTTTTCCTGCGCATCTATCGCACGCTGGCCAGTTACCGGCCGGCGTATGGAGCGTTTCCCACGTGGCTTACCAGCGTGACGCGCAATTTGCTGGTGGATCATTACCGGCGCACTCGCCACGATCGCGTGACGGATTCGATCGACGACGCGATGCCGGTGCTCGAGGACAAGCACTCGCAGGCGCGAACGCCCGACCGGCTCGCCGAAGCGTCCGAGTTGAGCGCGCAACTGCAGCGCGGACTCGCTCGGCTTTCGCCCGAATTGCGCGAGGCGGTGATATTGCGCGATTTGCAGGGCTTGGAATACAACGAGATTCAGGCGGTGCTCGAAGTGCCCGAAGGCACGGTAAAATCGAGAATCAACCGCGGGCGAATCGAGTTGGCGCGGGTGCTGGAAGAGATGGGCGTGCGGCCGTCATGATTCGGCTGGCACGGTTTGTAGGTCGCGGTTTCAACCGCGACGCCTGGCTCGCAACCGGCAGCGCGGCTGTAGCGAGTCTTTTGACGTCAGGGCATGGCTTCAGCCATGCCACAGTAGGTGCAGCATTGGGCGGCTTCAGCCGCTGAGGGGAAGTCGGGAAGAATAAAATGGACTGGAACTGCAAAATTTCGGACGAGCGGCTGAGCGAATATCTCGACGGCAAGCTTTCGCCCGCGGATGCCTCCGCGTTCGCGGTGCACAGCGCCAGCTGCGCGGATTGCACTCAACTAGTCGCCCGCGTCGGCGCATTGGTCGGCCAGATGCATCAGCTCGCCGAAATCGAAGAGCCGCCGCAGCTCATCCAGAATATTCTCGACGCGACGATTGGCCCGCGCGTTCAAAAAGCAGGTTGGAAGAAGTGGTTCTCCTGGGTGCCGATCCTCTGGCAGCCGCGATTCGCTATGGGCATCATCACCGTCGCCGCTTCGCTTACAATCGTGATTCACTCCACCGGCATCACCCCGGGAAAGATCAAGCGCGCCGACTTGAGCCCCGCGAACATCTTCCGCTCGGCGAATCGCCAGGTGCATCTCACCTACGCGCGCAGCGCGAAATTCGTGAACGACCTCCGCGTCGTCTACGAAATTCAGTCGCGCCTGCAGCCGCCTCCCGAGCCTTCGCCCAATTCAGCGCCTGCGCCAGAGCAGAAGCAATCGCAACCGGATCCGTCCACGCCACAGCAGAAGTCAGATAAAAATCCGCCGCGCGACCGCACCCAGGTTCACGGCGGCAGCATGTTCGCAGTGCTGATGCCTGCAACTTTTCCCGCTTCCACCATCGCAACGCTTACCAGGAGCCCTCGATGACCTGCGCCGTCCACGCCGACCGCGAAGCCACCGGCTATTGCCGCAATTGCGGCAAAGCGCTTTGCCCGGAATGCACGCGCGAAGTCCGCGGCGCGCTCTATTGCGAGGACTGCCTCTCGAATTTGCTCGCAGGTCAGCTCGGCCCCGGAGGTCCCGGCGCAGCGGCAGGCGGCGCGCGCTCGGACGTAAATCCGGGCCTCGCCGCCACGCTCGGCTTCATTCCCGGCCTCGGCGCGGTTTACAACGGCGAATACGTCAAAGCGCTGATTCAGGTCCTCATCTTTGGCGGCCTCATCGCCGGCCTTAATAGCGACATGCCCAGCGGATACACCGCGTTCCTCGGCATCGCCCTCGGCTGTTTCTATTGCTACATGCCGATCGATTCTTACCGCGTCGCGAAAGCCCGCCAACTCGGTCAGGCTGAGCCCGCCGCGCTCGTGGAAGCAAAAGGTGCGAGGCCTATCGGCGCATTCGTCTTGATTCTCATGGGCGTGCTTTTCCTTCTCTCGAATTTCAATTTGCTGCAGGCCGACTGGTTCGAGAAAGTGTGGCCCATCGGCCTGATTGCGCTGGGCGGCTGGCTCATCTGGGATCGCACGCATAGAAACGCTTAGGAGCGCCCGAATGCCGGACGAACTCAAAACGCGCTGCACCTGCCCCAACTGCCGCATCCGCGGATTGATGGGACCCGTGATGCTGATCACCATCGGCGTGCTTTTTCTCATTCGCCAATACACGCGCTACAGCATCGGCGAACTCTGGCCGGTCCTGCTGATCGTCGCCGGCATCGTTCTCGTGGCCCAGGCCATGGCCTCTCGCGAAGGGCACATCGGTTCGTGAGGAGCGCGTGAGCAACGGCGCATTGCCACCTCAGCCGCAACGAAGCTCGATCTTTGCCGGGGTGCTGCTGATTTTTCTCGGCGCCCTCGTCCTTCTGCATCGCTACATTCCCGAACTCGGTATCGGCCATCTCATCGCCCGTTACTGGCCCGTGCTGCTCATCGTCTGGGGCATTGCGAAACTGATTGACCATCTCTCCGTCCAGCGCACAGGTCGTGCCCGCCCTCCCGTGCTGTCTGGTGCTGAAGCGGTTCTGCTTGTGCTGCTCGTTGTCGTCCTCAGCTGGATTTGGGTTGTCGACTACATTCATATGAAGCATCCGGGATTCGAAATGGATGGCGTCGGCCTTTTCTCGCATCGACACTCGGACATGGAAGTGATTCCCCCGCAATCCATTCCTGCCGGCGCGCAAGTCACCGTTCAGACCGGCCATGGCGACCTCACGATTCATGCCAGTGACGTCACCGAAATTCGAGTAGAAGTAAATAAATCGGGCTCCGCTTCCAGCGAATCGGCGGCGCGCGAGCGAATGAAGGGCGTCCGCGTGGTCATCGAGCATTCCGGCGGCGGATATCTCGTTCATCCGGTGAATCAAGACCAAGCCAGCGGCAACGTCTCGGTGGATCTCGATGTGGAGCTCCCGAAAAACGTCTCCCTCACCGCCGCCAGCGCCCACGGCGACATCAACATTTCCGGAATTGGCGGCGCGATAAGCGCTACCACCCAAAACGGCGATATCGAAATTCACGATGCTGGCTCTGACGTGAATGTTCAGCTCCAGAAAGGAGACGTGCGCGTCTCCGATGTGACTGGCAGCGTGCGCATCAGCGGCAAAGGCAGCCAGATTGACGTGTCCGATGTTGCCGGCGATGCTTCAATGGAAGGCGATTTCTTCGGGCCGATCCGCGTTCGCAATGTGAAGAAGACCACGCACTACGTATCGCAGCGCAGCGATATCGCGCTGTTGCATCTGACTGGCCAGCTCGAACTCGATTCCGGCGATATCGAAATTTCCGACGTCACTGGTTCCGCGAAGATTACGACACACAATCAGGACATGGATATCGAGAATGTTGCCGGAAAGCTCGACATTTCGAACGCGCACGGCGATATCAAAATTCGCTACTCCGATCCGCCGCACGAAGACATCAACGTGGTGAATGACTCAGGCGAGATCGATCTCACACTTCCCTCAGGTTCCAGTTTCCAGATCGCGGCTTCGTCGCGTTCCGGAGAAGTGCAGAGCGACTTTGAAGACTCCTCGCTCAAGCTTGCGAACGAAAGCGATACTGGACGCCTCAACGGGAACGTCGGCTCACACGGCCCGCACATTACGCTCACCACGAGCTACGGCACAATCTATCTGCGCAAATCGTCTTGAGCGGCTGTTCGCTTCTCCGTCCATAGGCCTTTCTCATCGCGCTCGCTCTGTTCTCTCCGTGTCAGACTTTTTCGACCCCGCGCAATCTTTCCAGCGTCGCGAAAAATTCAGGAAAAGAAACGCCCACACATTCCGCGTCGCGTATCACCGTGTCACCCTCAGCGCCAAGCGCCGCCACCGAAAGCGCCATGGCGATCCGATGATCCCCTTGCGGATCCACTTTCGCCCCGCGCAATTTCCCGGCCGAGCGCCCTGCCACTCGTAGCCCGTCTGGAAACTCTTCCACGTCTGCGCCCATCTGCCGCAATCCCGCCGCGAGCGTCGCAATCCGATCGCTTTCCTTCACGCGCAGCTCCGCTGCGTCGTGAATTTCAATTCCCTTCTCCGTGCACGCGCCGAGCGTCGCAAGCATTGGCAATTCGTCAATCATTTCGGCCACCTGCGGCCCGGCGATGCTCCCACCTGAAAGCTGCGAATATTTCACCGATAGGTCTCCGATCAACTCGCCATCGCGCAACTGCACCGAAGCAATATTGATTTGCGCGCCGATCGAAATCAGAAAATCCAGCACTTTCGCTCGCGTGGGATTGAGACCCACGTTATGCAGCATCAGCGACGAATCGGGAAGAATCAGCGCCGCGCACGCGAGAAATACTCCGCCGGAAAGATCACCCGGCACTGTCAGCTGACGAGCGACAAGTTTGGGCCAAGGCTGAATTCGAATCGAGTCCTTCACGGTCTCAACCCTCGCGCCAAACTCGCGCAGCGCAAGTTCAGTGTGATCGCGCGTGCGAACCGATTCGCGCACCGCCGTCGCCCCCCCGGCGTACAATCCGGCGAACAATATCGCGGACTTCACCTGAGCGCTGGGCACAGGAAGCGCATAGTCGATGGCCCGTAAATTTCCACCGCGGATTTCAAGTGGGGCCAAATCTCCGTCGCGCCCGCGAATCTCGGCGCCCATCTGTCGCAGCGGCTCGGCCACGCGTCGCATGGGACGCTTTCGCAGCGAGCTGTCGCCCGTAATGGTTGAAGTAAATTTCTGACCCGCCAGCACGCCGGACAGCATCCGCATCGTACTGCCAGAATTTTGCGCGTCGAGCGCGCGCTTCGGCGCCTTCAGCCCGTCAAGGCCGCTGCCCGTGATTCGCACTCGTTCACGAGTCACCTCAATTTCAACGCCCAGCTTTCGCAAACATTCGAGCGTGCTGCGGCAATCAGCGGCTGTGGCGTAATTGAATATTTCGCTGCGCCCCTCTGCGAGCGCCGCGAGAATCGCGTACCGGTGCGAGATGGATTTGTCGCCAGGCAGTTCAACAACACCAGTCACGTTTCCGCCCGGCGAAATCGTTTTCTTACTCACCGCGCGATTCTAGCACGCGGTTTTCGTCCTGCTTCGCATGGCCGATCTCAGCGTCACGCGTGGCAATCGAGTCCCATGGCTGGCGGGAATCGAGACCGAAACAACCGTTTGCATACCATTTAGCATCTTGCTACCGTCATGCTTGGGCCATGAAATTGCACATCAGAACCGGTAGAGAGAGAGTGCTGGCGGGAAGCACAAGCTCCAGCCGACTCCACACCGCCCTCGGGCGCATGTCTAATAGGAACATTGCGCAATTCAGGAATTCAGCTAACTCTCGCAGAATGAGTGGTTACATAATTTCTAATGGACACAAAACGAGCATTTGCGCTAAACGTCCCTCACTGGTCGGTCCGATGAGTGGCACGCGAGTTCCCTTGTTTGCTTCTGGATTTGCCTCCGCGTATCATCAGAATTCCATGCTCATGAGGTTTAGAAAGCTGTGGATAGCGATCCTTGCTGTCCTGTCGGTCTGTTCACTTCCCCTCTACGCCGCAGATTCTCCCGAAATCATGCCGCTCAGCCAGATTAAGCCGGGCATGAAAGGCGTCGCTTACACGATTTTCGAGGGCGATCAGATCGAGAAAATGGACCTTGTGGTCCTCGGTACGCTGCACAATGCGCTCGGTCCGAAGCAGGACGTGATTCTGGTGAAGCTGGTTGGCGAAAAAGTCGAGCATACGGGCGTCGTCGCTGGGATGAGCGGTAGCCCGGTCTATTTCGATGGAAAGCTCGCTGGGGCGCTTTCGCTGAAGCTTGGCATTTTTACGAAGGAAGCGATCGGCGGCGTCACTCCGATCGAGAATATGCTTGACGTGGAAAGAGCTGCGGCCACTCCCGCCAGCCCGATGCCTGGCGCGACGCCCGCAAATCCGGCCTCGGCCGCCGACACTCGCGTTCCGCTGCCAGAAAATTATGCTCATCAAACGGGCGCTGGCGGTCCGGTCAATTTCTGGTTCCGATTGAAACCCCGCTGATTTCCTCCGGCCTTTATCCCGAAACGCTCGCGCAATTCGGCAAGCAGCTTTCGCGCCTGGGGCATGACGGTGATGGCCGGCGGCACCGCAGCCGCCTTCGCCGGACGATGCCAACCTCAAACCCGGCGACATGGTTGGTATGGAACTTGATTCGCGGCGATCTTTCGATCAGCTCCGGGCTGCACGGTAACCCTGGTGCAAGCCGATCGCATTTTCGCCTGCGGCCATCCGATTTTCGGGTTTGGCGCGGTGGCGATGCCGCTCACGCGCGGGCATGTGCTTATCACGCTTGCTTCTTCGATGGCCTCCACGAAAATCATGTCTACCGGCGGCATCGATCGGCACGCTCACGCAGGATCGTCTCACGGCCGTGATGGGCAAGCTTGGCCCTGGTCCGGCGATGATTCCGATGGACGTGCAGCTCGCTACTCCTTCCGGCGAAAAGAAGTTTCCATTTCGAAGTGATCGAAAGCCCGCAATTGACGCCGCTACTTGTCGCTATGGCCACCTTCAACGGAATCGTCGGCAGCCCGGCATACAGCGAGGGCTCCACACTGTCACTGGAAGGTTCGATCGATATCAAAGGACACACGCCGGTGCGACTCGAAGATCTTTTTGCGCCGACCGACGCGCCACGTCCCGACTGGATTCTTCGTTGCCACTTCCGTGCAGGGCGCTTTTGCGCGCATTTACTCGAATCCTTACGAGCTTCCGCATTTGACGCACATTCAGATTGCGCGTCACCACGATGCCGGAACGCCGCTGTGGCGACCATCGACAACGCCTGGATTGAAAAGAGCGAAGTGCGGCCGGGCGAGACTGTCGCTGTAAAAGTGCAGCTACGGCCCTATCGCGGCGCGCCATTCATTCAGGAAATTCCGGTGACGATTCCGGAGCAAGCTGCGCGCGGCACTCTGCAACTGGTGGTGAGCGATGCGGAATCCCTGAATCGCAACGTGCAGATGCTGGCCGGCAACTCGCAGGCGCAGCTTCCCGGCCTCGAAGAACTGATAATCTGATCAATCGCGAACGCCAGAACGACCGGCTCTACGCCACACTGTTCCAGTCAACGCCCACGCTCCTCGTCGAAGACAAGGAAATGCCCAACGCGCCGTCTTCCGCCATCAACGTGCTCGACCAGCGCCAGAGTTCCGGCGGCGCGCGGCTGCTCGGTCAATCGAAAGCCGGCGAATGGTCCGTCGAGATGCATCAGGTGATCGCACGGCGAGCGCTCGCTGACGATCACGGTCAAGTGATTCCCGGGGCAAAAGGAGATGTTGACTCTGAAGATACGGCGAACGATTCTGGTGTGCGCTGCTGGCTGCCGCAGCTGCATGCTGTCGCCGCGTTCCGGCGCGCGCCGAACACACGCGCATCTGGCGTCGAATCCGACTCCGACGAATTCGAAAAGGGCACGGCGAAAGGCGTGGCGATTCGCAGCGACGGAAAACTGATGCCCGCGCCGCGTTTCACCTCGTTCTCCGATCCCAATCTTGCCTATCTCTGGGCGCTTCGCGCTCGATTCCAGCGGCCGGCTTGTATGCCGCGGGCGGATCGGACGCGAAAGTGCTGCGCTTCGATGATGCCGGAAAGCCGACTACGGTTTTCGAATCCCTGAGCTTGCTGCGCAAGCGATCGTTTTCGATTCGCACGACAATCTTTATCGTGGGCACTTCGCCCGACGGACAAAGTGTACAAAGTGACGCCCGACGGACGAAAAGTCGTTTTCTTCGATCCCAAACGAAATATATCTGGGCGCTGGCTTTCGATTCGCACGGCATCGTTGTTTGTGGCGACCGGCGATAAGGGGCAGATTTTCGTCGTGGGACCCGACGGCAAAGGCCAGCTTTTTTATCAGAGCGACGAACGCCACGCTCGCTCGCTGGCGTTTGATGCGAAAGGCAATCTGCTCGATCGGCACCGAGCCCGATGGCCTTATCCTGCGGTTGAAATCGCTCGCAAGAACGGCGCAGCTTTGCCGGATGCCGGCGCTTCGTTCGTGCTTTACGAGACCAGCAAAAAAGAAGTCACCTCGCTTCTTGACGGACGCGGCCGGAAATCTTTACGCCAGCACTATCGGCGAAAAGAACCGCGCCCCGTGCCCCTGTCACTTCCAGTCGCCATTTCGCCTGCGCCTTCAGCAACCGCAGCACATTGCCAGTCCGCAGCAGTCCGGCATCATCGATCGCGCCAGATTCAGGCGCAAGCGCAGAACGCAGCGACCGATCTTCGCTTTTCCCCGTCTACCTCACGGCGGCGCCGAAGTCATGAAAATTGCGCCCGACGGTTCGCCCGAATCGCTCTGGACGTCGCGCGAGGAACTCGTATTCGCCATGGCTCTTTCGCCGGCGGGAAAAATTCTTCTGGGCACGGGCAACAAAGGCGCCATCATCGAACTGGAAGGCAGAACATGTTACTCGAGCTGTCGCGAAAACCGCTTCGGCGCAGGTGACCAGCCTGTGCCGGAGCCCGGACGGCAAGATTTTTGTGGCCACCGCCAATCCCGGAAAAATTTTACGATCGGGCCCGGGTTATGAATCCGACGGAAGTTTTGAGTCCGACACGTTCGACGCCAAGATTTTCTCGCACTGGGGCCGGCTACCTGGTGGGGTGAAAATGGCGCGACCGGCGGAAAAGTCGACTTCTACGTTCGCTCCGGAAACACTTCGAACCCTGAGAAAAACTGGAGCGCGTGGGCCGGTCCCTACAAGAATGCGTCCGGCGAAACGGTCGAGCTGCCCGCCCGCGCGTTTCGCGCAGTGGAAGGCCGTTTTCTCGACACTGATCACGGCGGCACGCCCGAATATTTCCTGGGTGAGTCTGGCGTACCAGCCGAAAAATGTTGCGCCCGAGATTGACGACGTCGCGATCCAAGATCCCGGCGTTCGCGTTCAGGGGTTCGCGCCGCAGCTCAGCCGGTCCCGGGAATCCGGTTCCCGCTCAACTTCGAATGCCGCAGCGCCCGGCGTGCGAACTCCGCTTCGTCCAAGCACGAGCGACAATTCGCAGCAGCAAGATCGACGTTCCGCCGCAGGGATTTCAGGATAAGGGCTATCAAAGCGTGCTGTGGAGCGCGCACGACGACAACGACGACGATCTGATTTTCTCCGTCTATTACCGCGGCGAGGGCGAACAGAACTGGCGGCTGCTGAAGGATAAAATCACGCAGCATTTTATTCCTGGGATACCACCACGATGCCGGACGGCGCCTATTACCTGAAGATTGTGGCCTCCGATTCGCCGTCGAATCCGCCCGATCAGGCGCTCTCGAGCCGAACGCGAAAGCGGACCGCTTCGAAGTCGCCAACACGCCGCCGCGGATCGAAAATCTGCACGCGCGATCGAACCGCGCCTACTGCCACGGTCACCTTCGACGCCACCAGCTCTTCAGGCGCGATCGCGCACGCGCAATACAGCGTGGATGCCGGCGATTGGCTGATCGTGTTTCCGACCGGGCTTCTCTCCGATTCGACAAAGGAAAGTACCGAGATTCGCCTCAGCGGTCTCGCCCCAGGCGAGCACACCGTCGCCGTGCAAGTCTCGGATCGCTTCGCCAACACCACCGCCGCGAAAATCACTTTCTCGGCGAGCGGCCACGCGAGCAAGTAACAGTGCACCCGGAAAGTTACCGGTAAACTTTAATTGTCCCAGGTGCGAAATCGCTGCAACGGTTCGAACTGCTCCACGGACGCGCCGACTCCCGTCCACCCACGCTCGTCCGAGTACTGTTCGACGTGCACGACGCGCGCGCTGCATCGCACCGGCTCCGGACTTCGCCCCGTCAATTCGCGCGGCAGCGTGAAATAAATCTCCATCGCCTGCCGATTTTCACTTTCTGCGCGGTCTTGAAATAAATTCCGCGTTCGGACAAATTCACCGTTTCGCCTTCCTGCATATCGAGCACGCGAACAGGCTTCGATGTTGAGACTGCGCTGTTCATCAGGCTGCTCGCGGGAGAAGCAGACGCTGCGGAGTAACTGCTTGTCGTCGCGTTTCTTGCCAGCGTCGAGCCAGCTGCTACCGATAGCGATTCGCTTGCGAGCGGGCGAATTCGGATTGGAATCGAGAAAATCTTGCGGGGTGCGATACGGCGTTCGTTGCTGGACATAGTGCCTCCTGGGCGTGGCGATTAGAGTTATAAGAGGAAAAACTTCCAGAAGGGGTTCGCCGAGAATCGCACTGCGCTAAAAGCGAGTCAAGGATTTTAATGTTTTCGCCGAAACAATCTCGCACCAAGCAGCACCGCCGCATTGGGCGGCGAAAAAGATGTGCCATAATGAATGTGACCGTGCCATGGCGACACAAACTCAAATCCTAGCCCCAGATATCGAAGCGATCCAAGCCGCCTATCGCCGAATTTCGCCTCGAATCCATCGCACTCCGGTTTTCACATCCGCGTCGCTCGATGAAATCGCAGGCGCGCGCCTCTATTTCAAGTGCGAAAACCTGCAAAAAACCGGCTCGTTCAAAATACGAGGCGCAACCAACGCGGTCTTTTCCCTCAGCGACGAAGAAGCGCGCAACGGAGTGGTGGCGCCGTCATCGGGCAATCACGCGGCCGCTCTGTCGCTGGCAGCGCGCTGGCGAGGAATTCCAGCGTTCATCATCATGCCGTCGAACGCGCCCACCACAAAAAAGCGAGCCGTCGAAGGCTACGGTGGCCAAATCACGGAATGCGAGCCCAATCTCGCATCGCGCGAAGCCACCGCCGCGCGCGTGATGAAAGAAACCGGCGCGCATCTCGTGCATCCCTACAACGACGTGCGCGTGATGGCCGGACAAGGAACCGCCGCGCTCGAACTGCTCGAGGAAATTCCTGATCTCGATGTGATCTGCACGCCCGTCAGCGGCGGAGGTCTCCTCAGCGGCACCGCGATCGCTGCAAAAGCGATCCGCCCCCAAATTCGCGTCGCCGCCGGTGAACCCAGCAACGCCGACGACGCGTATCGTTCTCTCGCGTCAGGCCGCATCGAAGCCGGCTCGCCCAACGAAACGATTGCCGACGGCCTGCGCGCAGTTCTGTCGCCGCTAACGTTTTCTGTGCTACGCGAGCACGTAGACCAGATCTGCCCGCTCACGGAACAAGAAATTATTTCGGCGATGCTTCTGCTTTGGGAACGGATGAAATTGGTAGTCGAACCCTCGGGCGCAGTGGCGGCGGGCCCTGCGCTTTTTCGCAAGCTTGGCGCAGAGGGCAAAAAAGTGGGAATTATTCTATCCGGCGGGAATCTCGATCTGACGAAGTTGCCGTTCGCTGTTTAGCAATGCTGTCTAGCCATACGTCCCGGCGCTAAAAATCATCCGGCGGCCGCCAATCCGCCGGAGGAAACGCAATACCCCAGAAGTTCGGCTCCGTGGTATCAAATTCAAGCGGCGTGTGAAATCCTTCGGGCATCTCGCGAGGCACGCGCGCCACTTTGCATGCCACCCGTCGTTTTGTAAGCGAGTGCTCGAGAACCAGCTGCGTATCGAGCGCCAAGCTGCGCGGCATCGCAATCAGCGCTCCATGATCATTCACGCTAAGAGTCACAACTTCAAAGGTGGAGTTTTTGCTGCCCAGCGCAACATGAATATTCACCGGCACACGTAGCAGCACTCGCTGGCTGCGCCGCCGCTCTTCGCCCGCCACAGCGTGCCGCGCTCCAGCCACGCTTGATGAATTCGCGATCGCTCCCTGAACCGGCTTCCCAGTAGCCGGACCAGGTTTGACAGACGGAGTGGCAGGCTTCACCTGCGGCGTTCCCGGCTTTCCAGGCGCTAACTTCAAATTTTCAATTTTCAAAGCTCAACACCCCAGAACTCTAAATCGGCCGCGACGAACTCTACCCCCAGGTCCCAACCGTCCGGCCGCTGCATTCCCTTCCAGACCACCAGCGCTTCCGATCTTTGTTGCGTGGCAAGATTCGTGACGCGAATTCTCTGCTGCAAGTCGAGTTCCTTTGGACTCACCAGCAGGCAGCCATAAGTGCTGACCACTCGCGTAAAACCTGTTTCAAAATGGAGCGTTCCGCTTCGCCCATTCCATTCCACAGCTATCGGTACGCGCGAATTCATTCGCGGTCCGCGTCGCTTGCGCCGGCTCCTGATATCTCGCGGTAGATCGAGTAGTGACATCCTGAAGTGCTCCCCGTGGGCTGGATACAAAACACGGGGCGAAATCCCACGTTCCGACTCGTTTTGCTATCGAAAACGTATCGTAAAGGGCGAGCCTGGCAGGGTCAATGGTACGCAGCGACAGGCGAAACTGTACGGACGGGCAAGAAAGTACAGCTTTCATTTTTCGCGGATGACGGTGGGCAACAGATTTCTAAATATGCGGAAGACTCAGATGAAAGCTGCCTTACCGCACACTTTATTTCCCGTTCCTGCGTCGGTTCCCGTTCTGGCCTAAGAGAAAATGGCCGGCGTCATCCCGCCGCGGCCTGATCCAGATACCAAACGACGCCGCGAGCAGGACGAATCCTGCCCGCCGGATACTTGCTCGGCACGTTTTGTGGTTCGCTTCGAAGGGCCGTCAGAATTTCGCGTTTGTTTTCACCAGCCACCAGGAAAAATGTGTTGAGTCCCTGATTCAAGACGACAGGAGTCAGAGTCAGCCGCTGCGGCGGTTCGGCAGGCGCAGTGACAGCCACCACCCAGCGCCTGTGTTCATCGAGTGCCGGTGAACCCGGGAAGAGCGAAGCCGTGTGTCCCTCGACGCCGAGGCCGAGCAATTGGACATCGAGCGCCGGCGCATCCTCACCGAAGAACCTTCGCAGCTCCACCTCGGACGCTTCGGCTGCCTTGTCCGGCGAAGGAAAATCGGTCAGCATCGGATGCACATTTTCTTTCGGAATCGGAATCTGATCGATCAGTGTTTGCCGCGCCATGCGGTAGTTGCTGAGTAGATCGTCTTCAGGAACAAATCGCTCGTCGCCGAAAAACAGATGCACGCGATCCCAGGGGGTCTGCGTTTTGTATT
The DNA here is from genome assembly GCA_963790945.1 of uncultured Acidobacteriota bacterium. GTDB lineage: Bacteria > Acidobacteriota > Terriglobia > Acidiferrales > UBA7541 > Palsa-295. The sequence continues at coordinate 180,802 of CAWBRH010000023.1, read as the reverse complement.
TCTCCGCCCAAAGTGCGTAAAGCTTGGCGGGCGTGTGCCCGCCTGCCAGGGCGATGGAAAAGCGGCCGCGTGTTGCCACAGCGTCATTCAAGATACGCAGAATCTCTGCGAGCGCCGCTTCGCTCATCTCTGCGATCGTGGGAAAAATCCGGCTCTCGAAAAACATCGCTTTATTTTGTGCTCGCCGTTTTCACGGCGTGTCCGCCAAATTCGTGGCGCATCATGGCAAGCAGCTTGTTGGCGAATGGCTCGGGATCCTGCGAACGGAAACGCATATCCAGCGCGCCGGAAATCACCGGCACCGGAACGCCCAGCTCCACGCCTTCGATTACGGTCCAGCGGCCCTCGCCCGAATCCGTGACGTAGCCTTCAATCCCAGCGAGCGTGGGATTTTGAAAGCGCATCCACCGTGAGATCGAGCAGCCAGGAACGAATCACGCTGCCGAATTGCCAGATCTTGCCGATCTGCAATAGATCGAGCGAAAATTCCTTCTTGTGCCGCAGCAGGTCGAGACCTTCCGCGTATGCCTGCATAATTCCGTACTCGATTCCGTTGTGAACCATTTTCACGAAGTGCCCCGAGCCGGCAGGGCCCACGCGGCCCCAGCCTTTATCGGGACCGGGCGCGAGCGTCTCAAAAATCGGCGAGAGGCGCTTCACCACGTCCGCATCGCCTCCCACCATCATGCTGTAACCTTCCGTGAGTCCCCACACACCGCCGCTCGTGCCGCAATCCACGAAATTGATTTTCTTTGGCGCCAGAGCGGCCGCCCGGCGGACGGAATCTTTGTAGTAGGAATTGCCGCCATCGATAATCGTGTCGCCAGGAGCGAGATGCGGCACGTAGAGCGGCAATCGTCTGGTCCACGGGATCGCCTGCCGGCACCATCAGCCAAATGGCGCGCGGGGCCTTCAGTTGAGAAATAATATTGTCGAGCGAATTCGCGCTGCCCGCGCCCTTCTCGGCCAGCTTTTGAACCACCGCCGGGTCGCGATCGAAACCGATCACGCGGTGGCCGCCGCGAATCGAGGCGCTCCGACATGAATCCGCCCATCTTCCCCAAACCGATCATTCCGAGTTCCATCGCGATTCCTCCTGGCTAATTTTTGTTCGGCGGTGACGCCGAGCTTGGCAAGGTCTTGTTTGAGCTGTTCGAGATTCTTTACGGCAATCGTTTGCAGGCCCAGCTCCCGGGCGCATTCAAGGTTGAGTTCGCGATCGTCGATCATCACGCAGGCCGAAGGCTTGCGTTGCGTGATTTCCATCACGCGCCGGTAAATTTGGATATCCGGCTTGCGAACGCCGAGATAACACGAACTGAAAAATACTTCGAAATAATCCTTTAGCTTGAATTGCGCGATGCGGTATTCGTTGATTTCGCGAGACTCGTTATTGAGTGCGGCCATGATGTATTTGCGTGAAGCCGCAATCTTGCCACAAAAATCGAGAGCCTCGGGAAATGGCTGCGATTGCGAGAACATGAAAGCTTTGAAATCCTCTTTTGAAGTTTCTCGGACGGTAGAACACCGTGCGCTGTACGTATTGATCCAGCGTGGCTTGCCCGGTCTCAAAAGCATTGAGCATCAACTCGTGACGATCGGAGAAATCGTCCCAGTCGAGATGAAATTTCTCGGCTGCTCTTTTTCGCGCCTCGCGATCCCAACCGTTTGTGAGAATCACGCCGCCGTTATCCCAGAACAGCGCCTCTATCTTATCCATGCTGTCTCATCCGGGTAGTTTTCCGCCTTCTCTCGATTTCGTGGCGTCCGAGCGTCAGGCGTCCGAGCGTCAGGCGTCCATCTGCCCCAGCGCCACGGCCTCCATTATCCTTATCCTGCGGCGATTGCTAAAGAACAAAAGGATATCGCAGCCATCGCCGGGGATATGATGAGCTAGCGGGTATGCCGGAACGTTACAGAGCGAAGAAATTCGCAGTGTTCACGATCGGGCATTCCACCCATCCAATTGCGGAGTTCGTAGAGATCTTGAAAGTGAACGGCATCAAACGCGTGATCGACATCCGCACCATCCCACGCTCGCGTCACAATCCTCAGTTCAATGGCCAGGCTCTAGCAGAATCATTGCGCACAGCCGGAATCGGTTACACCCACATCAAAAAGCTTGGCGGACTCCGACATCCCCCGAAAAACTCGATCAATCTGGGTTGGCGAAATTCGGGGTTCCGCGGTTTCGCCGACTACATGCAAACGCCGGAATTTGAAGCGGCGCTCGAACGCGCCATCAAGCTCGCTAAAACAAAACCGTCCGCACTGATGTGCGCCGAAGCGGTTCCCTGGCGGTGCCATCGTTCACTCGTCGCTGACGCGCTTTCGGTGCGAAAAATCCCCGTGATGCACATCTCGAGCGCGACGCGTGCGTCAGCCCACAAAATCACGCCGTTTGCGCTCCTTCGCGGCTCACGCATCACGTATCCCGACGAAAAGATTCGCCGACGTCGAAAAAAGGTTGAGTAGCGCGCTTGGATTTGATGATTAAGGCTAGTGCACGGGCGGCGCGACGGCGTCGTGAGCGCTCGGACGTTTCATGATGAAGGCCAGCGGTGTGAGGCACGCGACGAGAATCGCCAAGAATGAAATTACGTCTTTGTATGCCAATGCGGTTGCTTGCTGCTCCAGCAGTTGTGCGATCCTCACATACGCTTGACGCGACGCCTCCGACACGCTGAGCCCCTGGGAATGTAACGTCGCCGTCATTCCGTCCAGCATATTGCGGAACATCGGATTGCCCTGATTCAAATGCCCAGCCAGATAGGATTGTCGTTGCTGCGAAGTGCGTGTGATGAACGTCGCGAGGAGCGCGATGCCGATGCTTCCGCCAATGTTGCGGATGAAATTAATCATGCTCGAGATCTGATTGCTTTTCGTTTGCGGCACGCCGACGTACGAGAGTGTGTTCGACGGAATGAATATGAAAGCGAGCCCGAAAGTCTGATACACGCGCAGCATGGCGGCTGTCCTGAAGTCCATTCCCAGGCTGATGTGAGTTGCCATGTAATACAGCGAGAGCGCCGTGGCAGCAAATCCGCAAGACATCATGACTCGCGCGTCGCCTTTCGAAACAAGCATTCCGGCTATCGGCATCGTCAGCATCATTATGAAACCGCCGCCAGCTAGAGCCTCCCCGGCGCTCGTTGCCGAGTATCCGAGCAGTAGCTGCAGAAATTGCGGGATCAACACCGTGGTGCCGTAAAGAACCATGCCGAGAATGAACATAAAAAAACTCGCCGCCGCGAAATTCCGGTTCTTGAGCAGCTTGAGTTCGACAATCGGATTCGGATGGCGCCATTCCCAGATCACCCAGGCGACCAGGAGCCCGATGGCGAGAATCAGTAGCGCAGTGATCCAGTGGGACCCAAACCAGTCTGCTTCCTGCCCCTTATCGAGCACGATTTGCAGGAACCCGATACCGACGGCGATAAGGCCTAGCCCGATGTAATCGACGTGCAGGCCCTTCTGGCGGACTTTTTCTTCGCGCAGATACGGCGGGTCCTCCACCAGCCGATGCGTCAGGTAGAGCGAAAGCACGCTGATTGGGACGTTGATGTAGAAAATCCAGCGCCAGCTGTAGTTGTCGGTGATCCATCCGCCCAGCGTAGGCCCGATCGCCGGAGCCACTACCACCGCCATCCCGTACATCGCGAACGCCATGCCTCTTTTCGACGCTGGGAATGTATCCGCCAGAATTGCCTGCTCGCTCGGTTGAAGGCCGCCGCCGCCCGCTCCCTGAAGGACGCGAAAAATGATCAGCGTCCCAAGAGTCGGCGCAAGCCCGCAGAAAAAACTGCTCGTGGCGAAAAGCGCGACGCAGGACATGTAGAAACGTTTGCGACCGATTCGAGTGGCGAGCCACGCGCTGATGGGAAGCACGATTGCGTTAGAGACGAGGTAGCTGGTCAGCACCCAGGTGGATTCGTCCGAGCTTGCGCCCAGACTGCCTGCGATGTGCGGCAGAGCGACGTTGGCAATCGAGGTGTCGAGCACCTCCATGAACGTGGCGAGGGTCACCGTAATCGCGATGAGCCACGGATTGTGGGCTGGACGCCAGATCTCTCGCGGCGCCGGAAGCGCTATGGACGCAGCCACTGATTCCTCTTGTGCCGGCAAGGCATCTGTAATAATATACATGCATGTATGTATGTTGTAAAGTCGCGCTCGGCCACGCTCTTGCCCATGTTCGCCACACTCTCGTCCAGGAGAAATGATGCCCGCCACGACCTCCAAGCAGCAGGCTCGTACTGACGCCACGCGCAGACGCCTTATTGCCGCGGCGGAGCGAATCTTTGCGCGCGACGGGTTTGAAGCGGCACGGCTGGAAGATATCGCCGCCCAAGCCGGCTATACGCGCGGCGCGTTCTACGCGAACTTTGAGGACAAAGAAGATATTTTTTTCGCGTTGCTCGAGCAGTATGTCGTCGAGCGGGTCGAAGAAGTAAACGCCCTGGTTCAGCGCTACACGGATCCTGAGGATCGTTTACAGGCTCTGCGCTCTCACTATGCGCGGATCGCGGAAGACCGGCGCGTGGCGCTTCTTTCGCTTGAATTCAAACTTTTCGCGATACGTCATTCCGAAGCTCACGCCCGGCTCAGAGCCCGCCTGCAGAGCATGCGTCTCTGTGGCGGTGATTTCTTGCGCCGGATTACTAAAGGGCTGCGGCGTACACCTCGATTCCCTGCCGAAGCGGCGGTCACCGGCCTTGGCGCGCTTTCCAATGCGCTCTTGCTCGAACATATGTTCGATCCAAAAACGCTGCCGGCCGAGGAGATGAGGAATTTGCTGGGCGTGTTTTTCGATGTGGTACTTGGGACTCCAGCGCGACATCACCGAAATTGAGTCAGACGCGCAGTCAGTCTTTCGTTTTCCGGTCGCGTAACAGATACCGCTGAATTTTTCCCGTGACCGTCTTAGGAAGCTCCGCGACAAAATGAAATTCACGCGGGCATTTGTAATGCACCAGCCGTGCCCGCACAGACTCCTGAATAGCGTGCGCAATATCTGCATGCGCTTGTAGCCCTGCCACCAGCACAATATAAGCGACCGGTTTCACGAGTCCTGCCCCATCCAAAACGCCCACGACAGCCGCCTCCGCTATGCGCTCGTCACCAAGCAGCGCGTTCTCCACTTCGATCGGCGAAACCCACATCCCCGACACCTTCATCATGTCGTCGCTGCGCCCGCTGTAATGATAATAGCCATCCGCATCGCAAGAGAATTTGTCCCCGGTCGCCACCCAGCCGTCCGCCGACCGCACTCTCGCCGTATATTCCGGCTTCTCCCAATATTCGGCGAACGCGCTTTCGCCCCTAACGAGCAGATTCCCGATTTCATCCGCGCGGCATGGCAGGCCGCTATCGTGGGCAATTCGCACCTCGTAATTTGGGACCGGCGTTCCGCACGTCCCACCCCGCGCGCCTCCCGGCCGATTCGAAATAAAAATGTGCAACATCTCAGTCGAACCAATCCCATCAAGAATCGCAATCCCAAATCGCTCTCGAAATTGCGCGAATACCTCCGCAGGCAAAGGCTCGCCCGCAGAAACCGCCAGCCGCACCGAAGACAAATCCATCGCCACTCCGCGATTCGATTCCTGCAGCAGCGCCGCGTAGAACGTCGGCACCCCAAAGAAAATCGTAGGCCGATGCCTCGCGACAAGCTCCGCCACCCGCTCAACCCGCGTCTTCTCCGGATTCAGCACCACGCTCGCGCCCGCAGACAGCGGAAAATACATCCCATTGCCAAGTCCGTAAGCGAAAAACAATTTCGACACCGAAAAGAACCGGTCATCCGCGCGAATCCCCAGCACGTCCTCCGCATAGCTGCGCGTCGCAACCATCATGTCCTTCTGCTGATGCACCGCACCTTTCGGCCGCCCTCCGCTTCCCGAGGTGTATAAAAGAAAAGCTGCATCGCTTGCAGCCGTCCCACGCGCCAAAAGTTCAGCGGAGGCCGAAGCGATCCACTCGGGCCACGCCCGTGCGCAATCATCACCAGCACGCGCGCTCTCGCCCACAACGATCATCCGCACCTTTGTCGCGTCAGCAGCAGGCGCAAATTCAATAAGCGCGCATTCATCAACAATCGCGATCGAAGCTCCAGAATCCGATAGATAAAATGAATAGTCGCCAGCACGCGCAAACGAATTCACCGGAACCGGAATCGCGCCAATCTTCGCAGCCCCAAAAAACGCCGCCATAAATTCCGCCGAATCGCGCAACACAATCAGCACGCGATCTCCACGCGCGCACCCGCCGGCCAAAAGCGCATTCCCCACGCGATTCGCCAGCTCGCGAAGCTCCGCGTAGCAAACCGCCCGCGGCTCGCCCAGAATCGCGATTCGTTCCGGATGCGCCTCCGCCGGACGATCCAGAAACCACTCCGCAATATTGAATCGCGACGGAATCTTCTGCGCCATGAAAGTCCTCAGCACAAATCAGCGCGTGCCCGTCAGCTTCCCATCCGCGTTGCAGCGTTGCAGCGTCGCAGCGTCGCAGCGCCGCCTCACTGCTCCTTGCCGCTCACCTTCGCAGCCACTTTCACCGGCACACTGTACATCCGCGCCGGCATCCACGGATGCATCGGCACTCCGCCCGCGATGCGTGACTGAATTTCGCTCCCGAAGAAAATATAAGGCTGCGCCGGCTCCAGCGCGCTCGCTTCATCAAGCCGCTTTCGCAAATCCGTGGGAATCGCAAAATCAATCGACGCTAAATTATCATCCAGCTGCGTCACCTTCGTCGCGCCCACGATCGTCGACGTAATTCCCGGCTGCGTCGCCACCCAGTTCAGCGCCACCTGCGCCGCCGGCTTCCCTATCTGCTTCGCCACGTCCATCAGCGCATCGTGCACGCGCCAATTGCGCTCCGAGAATCTATTAAACGGACTGCCTCCCGGCGTCGTCAGCCTGCCCTGCCCCTCTCCCTTGTGTCCGCTCGTCTCGCGTTTATATTTTCCGCTCAAAAATCCCCCCGCCAGAGGACTCCACGGACAAACCGCGAGCCCAAGTTCCTGCGCCGCCGGCAAATGTTCGCGCTCGATCGTCCGTTCCACCAGCGAATATTCGAGTTGCAACGCGATCAGCGGTTCCGTCGCCTGGCATTGTGCGAGCGTTTGCGCCCGCGCCAAATACCACGCAGGCGTGTCCGAGAATCCGTAATGCCGGATTTTCCCCGCGCGCACCAGATCGTTCATCGTCGAAATCACTTCTTCCACCGGCGTCACCGTGTCCCACGCATGCAGCCAGTAAAGATCGACGTAATCCGTTTTCAGCCGCCGCAACGATCCTTCCAGCGCGCGATAAATATTCTTGCGCCCGTTTCCGCCCGCATTCGGATTTCCCGGGTCGGTGTTAAACGTAAATTTAGTCGCCAGCACCACTCGATCGCGCAAATGCCGGTCCGTAATAAATTTCCCCGTCAGCTCTTCGCTCTTCCCCGCCGTGTACCCATCCGCCGTGTCGACGAAATTCCCGCCCAGCTCGATGTAGCGATCGAAAATCGCCCGCGAAGCAGTTTCATCAACGCCAAACCCCCATTCGGTGCCAAACGTCATCGCACCCAGGCAAAGCGGGCTCACTCGCAAGCCCGAACGGCCCAGCGTCACATATTCATACAAACTCATGAGCGTCCCTCCAATATTTCCGGCCACCAATATTTCGAAGCAGCGCCAGTTTAACTGATTTATCCTAAACTATGCTTTGCGCGATAAACGATCAGCAACGCTTGAAAGGAAAAGCATGCCAAATATAACTATTGAGAAACATACGTTGGGGGTTGCCGACGGCAGTTCGATGCAAGCATTCGTCGCCCGTCCCGAAGAAAAGGGATCGTTCCCCGGAATGCTCGTCTTTCAGGAAGCTTTCGGCGTCAACACCCACATCCGCGATGTCACCCAACGAATCGCGCGCGAAGGTTACGTCGCCATTGCCCCAGAACTTTTTCACCGCTCGGCCGCGCCTGGCATCGAAATTCGCTATGATGATTTTCCGTCCGCGATGCCGCACATGAAAGCTCTCACCGAGCAAGGCCTCGCCGACGATGTGCGCGCCTCCTACGAATGGCTGCGCGATTCGAGCCACGTCACGCCCGACCGCATCGGCAGCATTGGATTCTGCATGGGAGGCCGCGTTTCGTTTCTCGCGAACGCCACCGTCGACTTGCGCGCAGCGGTTTCGTTCTACGGCGGCAGCATCGCCCCTGCACTGCTTCCGCGCGCGGCGAATCTTCATGCCCCGATACTCTTCTTCTGGGGCGGACTCGACAAACACATCCCGCAGGATCAAATCCGCTCCGTGATCGAGGCAGTGAAAGCCGCGGGCAAACCCTACATCAACGTAGAAATTTCCGATGCCGACCACGGATTCTTCTGCGATGCTCGCCCTTCCTACAATCCGGACGCGGCGAAAGAAGCATGGAGCCTCGTGACTAGTTTTCTCGAATTGCACGTGAAAAAATCACGGGAACGCACTCAGTCAGCCAGATAAGAGGAACCGCACAAGATCAAGAAGGAAGCTCGGTAAGCAGAGCCGCCCGCAATCGCTCTTGCTGTTCGCCGCCGAGCTTTGTTCCGCCCGATGTGAGATAGAAAACGTCGATTGCCGTCTGCCCTTCCGTATCAATTAGCGCGATTTCGATATTGCATTTCTCCCGCGCGAACTGCGAACTGATGCGATAGAGCAACCCCGGCTGATCCTGCGCGATCACCTCCACAAGCGTGCTATGCGCCGAGCAGGTATCGTCGAAATGAATCTGCGTCTCCACTTTTACTTTCGGCGCGCGATTTTGTTTCGTCCTCAGCCGATCGCGAAGCATCCGCTCGAGATCCAGCTTCCCCAACAGCCCGTCGTGAATGCTCGCCTTGAATCGTTCCCACTCCGATAAATTCAGCTCCAACGTGCGAAACGTATCGGTGAAATAAAACGTATCCACCACAATTCCCGTCTGATTCGAAAATGCCGACGCTTTCACAATATTCATTCCCCATCCCGCAAGAATTCCGGCCATCATGGCAAAAAGAAACGGTCGGTCCGGCGTCACCAGAATCAATTCGTACCAATGGCGGCCTCGTCGCAGGTCCACCTGCACGGGATCATGGCCGAGCCTTGTGGCCATGTCGGCGTGCGCGAAGACGTCACCGGCCGCATGCGTCAGCAAATAGCGGCGCGGCAATCCTTCCAGAAAAGTTTCCACGTGCTTCCCGGTTGCCGGAGCCATCGTGCGGAGGTGTTCCAGCACTTCGTCATGCGCGTCCACGTGAAACCTCTGATCCAGATTGCGGTTCAGGTGATTGGCGGTCGCGATGTAAAGCTGCCAGATGTTTTCCGCCTTCCACGGTGAGAGAGCCTCAGGGTTCACAGCCTTGATGTCGGCGAACGTCAGAAGGCACAGCATCTTCAGCCGCTCAGGAGTTTCCACCTTCGCGGCGAACGCCCGCACCGTCTCTGGATCGAAAATATCGCGGCGCAGCGCGGCGCTCATCTCCAGGTGCTTACCGACAAGAAAAATCACAGCCTCGCGATCGAGTACGTCGAGATCGAGCCGATCGAGCGCAGCCTTAGCCAAGTCCAGGCTGGCGCGCACGTGATCGCCCGTCTTTGCGCCCTTTCCGGTGTCGTGCAAAAGAATTGCAAGATACAGCAGGTCAGGTTGCTCGAGCTCCTCAAGAACCTCCGCATAGCGCTGATCCCATTTCGCCTGCGATTGCCGCAGTGCGTGAAGATTCTCGATCGCCACGAATGTGTGCTCGTCCACCGTAAAGCGATGTGAATAATCCCGTACCACCAGCGAATCGATACCCGCGAATTCTGGAAGTAGAGTCGTCAGCACGCCGAGCGAATGCATCGCGCGTAGCGCGTCCGCCGCGTGCGGGCCAAGGAGAATTTCCTGCAGCACGTGCCAGAGCTCGCTGCCTTCGGGGGCGTCGGCAACAAGCGATGGCAATGCCTGCTCGATCTGCGCCTCCGCAATTGAACTTAGCGAAAGCCCGTGCCTCGCGAGAAATCGAAACACCCGAAGAATCAACTGCGGGTCCGTCAGATTTTCCGGCTGGCGCAGAAAAACCATGTCGTCCGCCACGGAGAATTCCGCATTCGATAGCCGCGAACGCATCGTCTGAAATTGGCGGTAAAGCGAGGGGCGCTCCGCCGGAATTTCAGTGAGAAGCTGCGTGCACACGCGATGCACCGTCCGGGCGTGACTGAAATAGATTCGCATCCAATCGGAAGCGGTAAGTTCGGCGCCGCTCGCGACGCCGATTCGCGCTGCGCCAGCTTCAGACTGTGCGTCCCACGCAAGCACGTTATCGTCACGCGAGTGGCGAAAATGAAGAAAGCAGCGGACGGACTCGAGAAATCCGAGCGCGGCTTCGAGCTTGTTCCGTTGCGAGGGTGCGAAAAAAGTGGGAGGGGCCGGCCAGGCGTGCTGCTTCGACATCGCGGAAATCAGTGCCAGCCAGGATGCAACGTTGTAGTCACGCAGGCCGCCTGGCCCATCCTTCACGTTTGGCTCGAGATGAAACAGCGTTCCGCCAAATTTTGCATGCCGGTTGCGCGCAAGCTCCGCAAGCCGTGTAAGAAATGTCTGCGACTCGCGCGCGACCAGCTTCGGTATCACGCCTTCGTGAAGCCGCGCAAAAAGTTGCCGGTCGCCCGCCAGATACCGGCAATCCAGAAGCGAGATCGCAAATTCCAGATTGTCGGGATCCACGCGACCGCACTCTCCGAGCGTGCGGCTGGCCGGACTTAGCTTCAGGCGCAGATCCCAAAGCTCCTGTGAGAATCGGCGAATCGGTTCCTTGATTCTTGCTTCGGTCTTGTCTCCGGCGTAAAGAAACAGAAGATCGATGTCGGAATACGGGAAAAGCCATCTTCTTCCGTAGCCCCCGAGCGCAACGAGAGCGAAGTCTTTCGGACCTTCCGGATCGGGCGAGATAATCTCGCGCCACGCACGTCGTGCAACGGAATCAACCAACTCCGTTCTGCCAGCCAGAAAGGAACTGCCTTCGCGGGTGGCCGCGAAATTTTCTTTTAGGCGTGCGGATTCCTTCGAGTAAAGCTCGCGAAGCTCAGCGGCAAGAGTGGGATTCGTCGCCATTGCGATGCATCCATATTTCTACAATCGGAGGTGCTTGTCTTGCGAGGAAATACCGACGGGCTCGATTGGCCCCGACCTGCTTAGAGGGCGCTCTCGCCCCGCTCATCGTTGCGAATTCGAATCGCGTCGTCCACACGAGTCAGGAATATTTTGCCGTCGCCGATTTTGCCGGTGCGCGCCGCCGTCACGATGGCCTGCACGGATTTCTCCACCATGTCGTCCGCCAGCACCATTTCGATTTTTATCTTCGGGATCAGATCCACGGTGTATTCGCGGCCTCTGTAAAACTCCGTGTGGCCCTTTTGCCGCCCATGGCCGCGCACCTCGAGCACCGTCATGCCCTCAATGCCAATCTCGTGCAGCGCATCCTTTACTGCATCGAGCTTCGACGTCTGAATGATCGCTTCAACTTTTGTCATCGTCGTTTGTCGTAAATCTCGGTCACCGCGCCCAATAATCGCGTTAGGCCGACGTTTCCCAGTAATAGCCCTCTTCGCCGTGTTGCGAAACATCGAGGCCCTGAATCTCCTGCTCTTCCGTCACTCGCAGACCCACCACCTTGTCTACAATCGTGAGCAAAATGAGCGTCCCCACAATTCCCAGCACCCATGCGATCGCAACGCCCACGCACTGATTCAGCAGCTGATGACCATTGCCTTCGAGCAAACCGGATGGAAGCACATTACCATTCGCGTCCTTGAAAATCGGATTGATCACGCTCGAAGCAAAAATGCCCGTAAGCAGGGCGCCAATCGTCCCGCCCGCTCCATGCACCCCGAATGCGTCGAGCGAATCGTCATATCCAAATCGCAATTTCACTTTTGTGACCATCCAGAAACAAAACACCCCCGCAATCAATCCGATAATCAACGCCGACATTGGGCTCACAAATCCTGCAGCGGGTGTGATCGCCACAAGCCCCGCCACCGCTCCGGAAATTGCGCCTAGCGCGCTCGGCTTCCCGTTGCGCAACCATTCTGCACCGCTCCAGCCAATCGCCGCGGCAGCCGCGCCAAAATGCGTCGCGACGAATGCGCTGGTTGCCAACCCGCCTGCTGCCAGCGCGCTCCCTGCGTTGAATCCAAACCAACCGACCCACAGCAAGCACGCTCCGATAAAACTCAGCACCACGCTATGCGGCGGCATCGCAACTTTCGGATATCCGAGTCGCTTTCCGAGATACAGCGCGCAAACCAGCGCCGAAACTCCCGAACTCACATGTACCACCGTGCCGCCTGCAAAATCGAGCGTCGGAAACCTCCCGCCAAGCGACGCGTTCAGCAACCCGCCCTTTCCCCACACCATGTGCGCCATCGGATCGTAAACGAATAGCGACCACAGAATCAGGAACAGCAGCATCGCGCTGAATTTCATCCGCTCCGCAAACGCGCCCGTGATAAGCGCCGGAGTGATGATGGCAAACATCAGCTGATAAACCATAAATGTTTGCAGAGGAATCGTCGCGGCATAATCCACATCCGGTTGCAGTCCCACGCCGCGCAGGAATGCATTGTGAAATCCGCCTATGAAGCCGTTCCCTGTTCCAAACGCAAGGCTGTACCCCACAATCGCCCAGAGAACCGTGATCACAGCCATCATCGCAAAACTCTGCATCATCGTTCCCAGCACATTTTTCTTTCGCACCAGCCCGCCGTAAAAAAGTGCAAGCCCGGGACCGGTCATCATCAAGACCAGCGCGGAGCTAGTCAGCATCCACGCATTGTCCGCTGAACTTTTTGCGTCAGCCGCCTGCTGTTCGAGAACCGCCATGCGTTTCGATTGCGAATCTGGTGGCGCAGAATTCTGTGCGAGCAAATGGAGGGGAGTTAAGCCGAGAAGAATGAAGAGAATTGCTATCCGCGGGGTCAGGCGTCTTTCTGTCAAAATCCGTCTATCTCCGCCGGCAAATTCAGATTTCTAAAATCGAAACTCTACAGGCAGACCTGATGCGGCCCTAATTCGAAATATCTATTGGGAGTATCAACGATTGCTATGGAATCGTTTCGTCGCAGCGAATGCGGCCGCGCTTGCGAATGGGCGTTCTCAAGAATCGCTTTGCACTTTTTTCCGCCGCCGTGGTTTCAAGTTTGCACTCACCGGAACCACCGTCGCCGCAGCCGCCTGCAGCAACCGCAAGAACGACTGCGCGTCTCCGCTCAACGCCCGGTGTCGCGGATAAATCACGTCCAGATTGCGCCGCAAAGGCTCCGCATTCACGATTTCAATCGCCATCAGCTTGCGTCGCCGAAATTCTTCCGTCACCGAAATCTGCGGCAGAAAGCTGAATCCAAGTTTGCGTTCCACCATTCTCTTCGCCGCTTCGATCGTTTCCACTTCCATCACCACATTCGGCAGAAGTCCCGCTCGCCGGAACAAACCTTGCGTCAGCGTCCAATCGCTCGACCCCCGATCGAAGAAAATCAGCGGCCACGATTCCAATTCTTCCATTCGAACCCGCTGCGTGCGCGCCATCTTATGCCCCGGATGCCCCACCAGAATCAGCGGATCATCTCGCAGCGAGGTGGTTTCCACTTCCGGATGCAGCAGCGAACGCGCCACTCCGATATCCGCCTCCCCATCCAGCACCATCTTCAGCACTTCCATCGAATTCCCCGAACGCAACGTCACCAGCACCTTCGGATTCGCCGCCTGATAATCCTTCAAAACATCCGGCAAAAAATAAGTGCAAATCGAAAGCGCCGCCGCAATCCGCAACGACCCCGCCGCCGACGTCCTCTGCTCATTCACCACTTGCCTCGCCAGCGCCACCTGCCTCAACAGCTGCTCCGCCTGCGGCCGCAGCGCCTTCCCAGCCGCCGACAAGGTCAAGCTATTCCCCTCCCGGGAAAAGAGCGCAACCCCCAGCGACTCCTCGAGCGCCCGAATCCGCGCACTTACGGCTGGTTGGGTGATGCGGAGGGCTTCGGCGGCTTTGTGGAAACCGCCGTAAGTGAGGACGGCGAGGAACGTCTCAATTTGATCGAATTCCATTTCTTCTCCGGCGAAAACGCGGCGAATTTTTGGTGATAAAGGGAATACAGATATCCCTTTATTCCCATTTTATGCTGATAATCTATTTCTATCAATATGATAAGTTTAATCAGTTTGACTGATTGGCTTTTGTCGCCGACAATCGCTCCAACGTCGCGGCTGGCATGTTGGCCAGCGCGGCAATGAGGGCGAGCGGGCCTCACCAGCGGATGCCGCCTCAGCCAAGAGAACACTTCAAGGAGAAACACCCCATGGAAGGCTCGAATACAAGGACGTTTCCCCGCATGTTGCTGGACAAGCCGGTAGAAGTGCAGATCGGCGGAGACACGATTCGCGTCGAGAATCCCACGAACAACCTCAGCGTTGGCGGACTCTTCCTGCACCGCTCCGGTCTTCCTGTGGGCGCGGCTGTACGGGTGCGGATCTCGTCGCCCAAGCCTTTCGAGGCTGAAGGCCGAATCTTCAATTGCGGTAATGGCGAAGCTGGCGCCGGCATCGGGTTCGATTCCCTTTCGGGTGGAAACCGGGAAGCGCTGAACGACCTGATCGAAGACCTTACGCTCCGCGGACTCCCCGCAGCCTAGGGCGAATACAAAGCGAAATAAAATAGGCATTAACTCGGTCAAGTACATTGACCTAGAGGGCTCAATTTTGAGCTGCGGCAGAAGTGTTTTTACTGGTTTTGGACGAGCTTTCAACGAATTAGCAGCAGGGCGAACAGAAGGCGAATAAAAACCGAGAGGCGACAACATGGCAACCAACGGAAACGCTAACGGAAACGGAAACGGCAACGGGAACGGGCACAACGGTAACGGTAATGGCAACGGGAAAGGCGCGAACGGCCTTTCGAAGCTCGAGATGCAGTGGAAATCCGACCCGCGCTGGGAAGGCGTGACGCGCCCATACTCGGCTGACGACGTGGATCGTCTGCGCGGCTCGGTGCACATCGAGCACTCACTCGCTCGCCTCGGTGCCGAGCGGCTGTGGACTCTGTTGCACGGGCAATCCTACGTGCAAGCGCTGGGCGCGGTGACGGGAAACCAGGCGGTGCAGCAAGTGAAGGCCGGCCTGCCTGCGATTTACGTGAGCGGCTGGCAAGTGGCCGCAGACGCAAATGCTGCAGCACAAACGTATCCCGACCAGAGCCTCTACCCTGCCGATAGCGTCCCGAATCTTGTGCGCCGCATCAATCAAGCGCTACTGCGCGCCGATCAAATTGCTCACGCCGAAGGGAAAGATGAAACCTACTGGCTCGCGCCCATGGTTGCGGATGCTGAAGCCGGATTCGGCGGCAATCTCAACGCGTTCGAGCTGATGAAGGGCATGATCGAAGCGGGCGCGGCGTGCGTCCATTTTGAGGATCAGTTGTCGTCCGCGAAAAAGTGCGGACATCTTGGCGGCAAAGTGCTGGTGCCCACCACGGAAGCGATTCAGAAACTCGTCGCAGCGCGTCTCGCGGCGGACGTGATGGGCGTGCCCACGCTGGTGATGGCGCGCACTGATGCGGACAGCGCAACCCTGATCACCAGTGACATTGACCCGCGCGATAAGGAGTTCTGCACCGGCGAGCGCACGCACGAAGGATTTTTCCAGGTACGCGGCGGTGGTCTGCCATCGGCAATCGCTCGCGGAATCGCCTACGCTCCCTACGCCGATCTCATCTGGTGCGAGACGTCGAAGCCCGATTTGGCGGAAGCGAAGGAATTCGCGGAAGGCGTGCTGCGCGAGTTTCCGAACAAGATGCTCTCGTACAATTGCTCGCCATCGTTCAATTGGAAGAAGAATCTGGACGACGCCACGATCGCGAAATTCCAGCGCGAGCTGGGCGCGATGGGCTACAAGTTCCAGTTCATCACGCTGGCCGGCTTCCACTCGCTCAATTACGGCATGTTCGACCTGGCGCGCGAATACAAACAGAGCGGCATGACCGCATATTGCAAGGTGCAGGAAGCGGAGTTCGCCTCGGAGAAGGATGGATACGAAGCGGTGAAGCACCAGCGCTTCGTCGGCACCGGCTACTTCGACGCGGTGCAGCAGGCAATCACAAGCGGCAAAGCCTCAACCACGGCGCTCGAAGGCTCGACAGAAGCAGCGCAGTTCCACGCGGCGGTTCCGAAGTCGAGCGAGAAGCTTAGCGCGCGGGTGGCAGCCGACTAAGACCGAGTCATCGCAAAGTTTGGAGAGCAGACAGGCGGGGCTGAGATTTAGCCCCGCCTTTTTTTGTTGTGATGGCAGCCTACTCGATCGAAACATTACTTCGAATTATCCGAAACCTCAGGGGCGTCTGTTCTTGGAGTTACAGGTGTAAGCCAATCGTATATGCCACCAATAATTGCTCCCACAATCATGAGGTATCGTACCCATCCCAGTATTCCGCGGTACCAGTGGTAAAAAACCACAAGGAGAACGGCTCCCGTTATGTCCCCAATCATAACGCCGACCATCACACACAAGGCGGTGCGTTTCCAATGTCCCTTAGAACGGAGCAGAAACGCGATAAGGACGAAGAAAAGCAAGGCTATGTCGGACAAGGCCATTAAGGATTAACTCCGTGAACCGATTATATAGCTCCCGGATGAGTTACTTCAGCACTAGATATCGAGGTGAGTTCCGGCGGGGCCATTCGGCTGTCAATCTCCCGCAAGTCGTGATGAAACGCGCTTCGGTGTGCGCGTGAGGCGACGCCGCTTGGCCCGTGCGACGGTGCGTCGTGATTTTACTTCCAAATGCACGCCCTCCGCCTTCTGCAAGTAAGCGACGATGTGGAACAGGTTCGTGGCGGTAGGATTTCCATTTGGGCCGAACATCTGATGAAGAGCTTTTACGTGAAGGCTGGTGCGGGCCGCGAGCTTTGGGAATCCGACGGTCGCGTTGATGTAATCGCGAAGCAGTTCCTTGCCGGCGGCGAGATCTCCTGACAGAAGGTTTTCCATCGCGTCGCTCAGCAGGCCCTTTCTGAAGGCGGGGTCCCGCTTGACGCGTGCCTGCACGGTTTCTCTAAAATCCCGGGTCAAAGCCATTTTCATTCTTCTCCATTCTGCCGCTTCATTCCTTGCTTCTGCTCCGCGCTTCTTCGCTGCTTGTAGTCTTTCCACCGGTCGACGGCCAGCCCGATGTCGTTCTGTTGGCGCTGCTTTGTGCCGCCACCGAGAAGAATCACAATCCGGTCTCCGTCCATTCCGTAATACACGCGGTAGCCGGGACCGAAATTGACTTTGCATTCAGAGACGCCGGCTCCGACGCTCTTAGCGTTGGAGAAGTTCCTCTGCCCCAAGCGGTACAAAGCCGTGGTGACCTTCCGCGCAGCCTCTGCATTCAGCCGATCAAACCACTCGCGGAAGGGGCAGCGCCCGTCGGGCCCACGGTATTCGCGTAGATCCAGCATTCGAATGGTAGTAATAATACTACCATAGAAATGGACGGCTTACCGGGCAATTACAAGCGGCGCAGTGACGAAGGATCCAAAGGCACCCACCCTTCGCAAACACCGCGAAGAGTGGGGCACCCGAAAAATCTAGGGCCAGTTCGGAACTTAATGGATGGGCCACCCGCCAAGGTGCAGGAAGCGGAGTTCGCGTCCGAGAAGGATGGCTACGAAGCGGCAAGTCACCAGCGGCAAAGCCTCAACGACAGCACTCGAAGGCTCGACGGAAGCGGCGCAGTTCCACGCAGCGCCGTTCCGAACCCGACCGAGAAGCTCAGCGCGCGGTAGCCGACTAAGACCGCGTCATCGCAAAGTTTGGGGGAACGAAGCACCAGCGCTTCGTCGGCACCGGCTACTTCGACGCGGTGCAGCAGGCAATCACAAGCGGCAAAGCGTCAACAACGGCGCTCGAAGGGTCAACGGAAGCGGCGCAGTTCCACGCGGCCGTTCCGAAGTCGAGCGAGAAACTAAGCGCGCGGGTGGCGGCCGACTAAGACTGCGTCATTGCAAAGTTTGGAGAGCAGGAAAGGCGGGGCTGAGAAAATCTCAGCCCCACTTTGTTTTCCTAATCGGTCGGTAGGGGCCTCCGTCTTATGTGTTCCGCTTCTGTCTTTCCCTGTCGAAGCAGTTTTACAGAGATCGGACGTAGTTCCTCATGATGCTCGCGAAGGTAAGCCAGAAGGCGATGCTTTTTCCCTTTTCCACGGTCCCCGTTTTCAGGAACATCGGCATCGGAAGGCAGGATTCTGAGCTGGCTCCGTTCCACTCGATCGTAGATCAGACGCCATTTCTTTTTCACGGCAGAAATCGAGATTCCGCGTTCCGTAGCCACATCTTCGTCAGTGCTGCCGCGGAGGGCATCTTCGAGCAGATGCTGTTCGCTCCGAGAAAAGCCGATCACGGGAGAACGAAACAAAAATAGCGCACTCGCCCAATTGCCGACGTGCTCAAACGCGCGTTTTCGGGTGATAACCACGAGATGAGGATCCAATAGACGGCCTTCTTCCCCCTCTGGAAGATCTACGAAGGTGCCCTCGGGCGTGAACAACTCCCCGCCCGCTCGAAGCATTGCACGCAAGGCCTCCCCGTCCGGTGCTTGGCCGAGAAACTCTTTGAGATTATAACCGCGAAGCTCCTCGATGAACGAAACCATCATGAATGTCATGAATTCCGGCGTGATCGTGTTAGGAGCAAAACCGAAAGGCCACGCGTAAACGGTCAGGCCACCGACAGTGTTCTCCCTACGAACTTCGGAGTCCGAAAGAAGGGGAGTTTCGCCAGCAAGGAGTTGTTGCATGAGAGTTGGCCCGATCCAAGGGTAGGGAGACTGCTTAGCCCGATCCACAAATTCAGAATTCAGAAACGCGATTCCGCCTACTCCTAGCAGCTGCACTTCTTCTTCGAGGATCACTTCGAATAGAAAGGCGAGAAATCCCTCCAGCCCGACGATCCGCTTGAGAGTTTGTCGCAGTGCTTCCTTCTGCCCTCCGTATGTGGTTTCAAAGTCCGGTTGCTTCTCGAATACGTCCACGCATCGGTCAATGTCACTTCGTTTCATGGGCCTACGACGGTATGTCACAGGTCCTGGAGATGACTGAAGCACTTTTATCTTTGTGAAGACGCGCCCTTTCTGAGTGTGTGCCACCGAGATCAAGATACCGCGACATACCTGGTATGCCCGGGTTAAGTGCCCTTTTAGGGTAGTTGTTTATACCACTGACCAAGCGTAGATTGCACGCGCGTAAGCCTCGCTCGCTCCGGTGCTTAGCGAGAGCCTTGATTCAGCCGAAACAGTGTGCCAACCGGACGGATCTGAAGCCAGATTTCAAAGGAGAGATTTGTGAGAAAAATAGCTGGTGTGATTCTGTTGATGATCGCTACAGGTTCGGCGATGGCACAAGGAGTGCCGCCAAAAGGAAACGCCACGTACTCGGCGGTCGATCAATTTTCTTCACAAAAGAACCCGAACGGTGCATGGGCGTATGGATACACTGCAACCCTGGGATCTCCGCTGATCAAATACACGATCAAGGGTAGCACCTGCTGTTCGAATCAGGTGGGATGGTTTGGGCCATTCGGTCCGGCACCTGGCTACCCATTGTTACTTGAGAATGCAACGGGGTCGACGCAGTCTCTCGACATGGATCCCGGGCCCGACGGCGAGTACAGCATCGTTCGTTGGACGGTTCCATCGACGGGAACGTGGGACATCGTGGGTGATTTTCAAGGAACAGGCACGACGACAACAGACGCGCACATCTTGCAAGACGGAGCCCCGATTTTCGATGCGGCGGTGAACGCGTCGGACGTTCATAACTTTGGCCTCACGTTGAAGCTCAAGGCAGGAGAAACGATCGATTTCGCCGTTGGATTTGGCGGCGCGTTTGGAGGCGACCCCACCGGATTTCAAGCCGTGGTTTCGTCACACCTCTATGACTTTCAGGAAATTGATTTCCCGGGCGCCACGGAGACTCTCGCGTACAGTTTGAATGACCTCGGGGTTGTGGTCGGACAATATACCGACGGACAGGGCAACGGCCACGGCTTTACGTACAGCAAGCGAAACGGTTACAAGTCCTTCGATTATCCTGGCGCTGTACTCACCGGAGGGTTCTCCATCAACAATCTGGGAAACATCGTGGGTATCTATATCGATACAAATGGAGTGCAACACGGCTTCCTGCTGGCCGGCAACCATTTTGTTCCACTGAACGTGCCAGGCGCCGTAAACACGAACGCACTCGGGATCAACGACCAAGGAAACATTGTGGGTGTATACGACAATGGTGACCCCGCTGTCCAAATTGGGTTCGTCCTCAAGAATGGTCATTACACAACGATTGAAAATCCGCTCGCACCTCCGATGCAGACGCAGCTTAACGACATCAACGATTGCGGACAAATCGTGGGCGTCTACACGGACACGGCGGGAATGCTGCGGGGATTCCTTCTGGATCAGGGTAAGTTCACGCCGATTGATTTTCCCGACACAACCGTCGGCACGATTCCGTACGGCATTAACCAGCACGGACAGATTTCCGGCCGCTACCTCGGTGGCTCCGGAGGAAATGAAGGTTTCGTGCTGCTGAAAGGCGATTACGAACCGATCGCCGTCCCGGGATCATCTCAAACAGCAGGAGAACAAATCAACGATGCCGGCCAGGTCGCTGGATTTTACAGGGTGCCTGGAAGTTCTCTGAGGCACGGATTTGTTGCTACCCCTGGAAAAACTGCAGGGAGATAGCGACCGAGCTGCGAGCCTACTAACAATCCGCAGCTATCAGAAGTTCTAGCCTGACCTGTTACGCACTAATTTTCCGAAGCAAATGGCTTGTAGCCTTGGGAGGAGTGAGTCGGTGAGAAGAGCGAGAATCGACGAGAGGCACCAATCGAATTCGCGACCGCTGCGCTGCCAGTTCCGCAAGTGGCAGCTGGCAGTCTTACTCCTGGTCATGTGTCTTGCTTGCGCCGTCTCCAGCGCAGGCACCTCAAAATTGTACCCTCCCAGTAAGGACGAAGCTGGAGCGTTGCGGCTCGCACAGGTTATGCAAACAGCAACCCGCGAGGAGATTCTCAAGCTCACAACCCAGCGGGAGCATTTGCTTGCATCGGGATTGCAAGAATCTGACTTCAAGGATGGCAGCCTAGCCATGGGTCGGGTCTACTGTTGCCACCCTTCGACTGACGAAGGGACCGCCATGTGGTTCTATGTTCCATCCGACAAGACGGTCAATCCGGGCGACATCGTCGAAATCCGAATGGGCAGCGAACCCTCCAAGAAGGACGCTGGTAAAGTCAACATCGTAGTCGAAATTCGCCAGAAGAAGGATGCTCCAGAGTCGCACTGTTCATGGGATCCACCAAAGGACTATCTCTGGAGGAGGGTGCTCTACTGCGACTGGATGCCGGCGGAAGGCTGGACCCTAAAGAAGGGAGCCTACAACACCTGGTTAAAGCGAGCACCCGATAGCACCAGACAATAGCTAAACCAGCTACGCTTCATCGCTGGGTTCGTAGCGTCTGGCATCAAGCGGGTTGCTCGGTCTTCTTTGCTTTGAACCCACAATTGACTGTTGATCCCTTCGGGTGGCCCACCCTTTCTCACGATTTGCATTCGTGGTTCCACAATTCACGGCATTCCCGCGCGAATCATACCACTCGACCCTTCTTCCGATTCCTGCCCACCTTTGCGGGCGCCTCATCCTTCGCTCCGGCTTCGGCGGGAAGGGTGGGATGGGTTTGAGTTGGTGGCGGAGTGGGAAAAGCTGCGGAGGAGAATTTCAAATTGGAAATTTAAAATTTCAGATTGTAAGGCAACGCGAAGGGCCAAGACATGTGGAGTCGAAACGAAGTGCTTGCGCGGGTGAGGCGGCGCAAGCGGAATCGCTGCGCGCCGAGGGTCGCGGGAAATGCGCCGCGAAAGGTGCACGCGCTTGCGCGCTATTTGTACCCACCCCTTGCGGGGTGGGCTAACTTCTGGTCGCACCTACGGCGCTGATTGTAAGGCAACGCGAAGACCGAGAGAAAGGCGGCGGCCCCGCGAACACCATCGGGACGCGGACAGCGCGGCGGAGGCCCTTCGTTCCTCTGGGCAAGCCAGCGGTACGAAAGGCGAAAGAAGGAAAAGACAGAAAAGGAACAAGACAAAAACACCCACCCTTCGCAAAGACAGCGAAGAGTGGGGCACCCGAAAAATCTAAGGCCAGGTCGGAATTGAATCGGCGGGGCCACCCGCCCGATATGAGAGACCTCACCTCTGAAGAGGTGAGCTACATTAGGAGCGGACGCGTGGGCCTTCTTTGCTTTGAACCCACGTGGATCGAGTAGGCGGGGCTCTCGTAGAGTGAGTGCTAAAATGAGTATGCTTGACTGAGATCCTCTCATCGGTAGGTGCGTTATGCGAAAAAATGTGGTCCTGCAAATTTTATTGGTGATAGCTGGGCTGTTTTTTGTGGCGGGCATCTACCCGCTGCTTACGTCGATACCTCAGCACAATCAGTCAGACTACGGCGATCAGATGATGCTGGCGGTTTATTTTGTTCTGGGTGTGTTTCTGCTGCTGGCTGTGCGAAGGCCGGCGGAGCATCGCAGTCTGATCGCCTTCACGGGCTGGGGCACGCTGGCGCACGACGCCATCATGGCGGTGCAGGCTGCTCAGTTGAAACAATTGCGGTCAGAACTGATTCCGTTGATTGTAGTTGCGGCTCTTTGTGTAGCGCTGATCGCGTTAGTTCCGCCGAAGCAACGTCGGGCCGTTGGCGAGCCCGGAGTGCGTGAATCTGCGGTCGCTATCGGCTTCGACGGGCGCCCCACCGAGCAGTAAGCCAGGCCGCGCCCTTTATCGCGATTTGCATTCGTGGTTCCACAATTCACGGCATTCGCGCGCGAATCATACCACTCGGCCCTTCTTCCGATTCCTGGCCCGGCCTTTGCCCCGCCTTTGGCTGGGAAGGGTGGGAGGGGGTTGAGTTGGTGGCGGAGTGGGAAAAGTTCTGGAAAGAGAATTTCAAATTTGAAATTTAAGATTTCAGATTGAGAGGCAGGACAAAAGTCAGGAGAAAGGCGGCGGCCCCGCGAACGCCATCGGGACGCGGACTGCGCGCCGGAGGCCCTTCGTTCCTCTGGGCAAGCCAGCGGTACGAAAGTCAAAGACAGTCGCGTTGGTGCGAGGAGTGGAGCGGCCGTGGTATGAAAGGCCTCACCTCTGAAGAGGTGAGCTACATTGGTGGCGGCAGGGACGGTGAGCCACCTGCCAGGGGAGAAGAACTGATGAAGACATTGGTTGTCATGGCGGCATCGTTGCTCGAAATCGTGGTGGGGATAACTTTCATCGCGGTTCCGGATATTCCGTGTCGACTGCTATTCGCGGCTACGCCCGAGGGCGTAGCGATTCCGCTGGCGCGATTTGCCGGAGTGGGCCTTTTGGGGTTGGGCATCGCCTGTCTGCCTTCGAAGCGGGTGGAACCGAACCGAGGCGCCGTGCTGGGCCTTCTTGCATTCAATGTTGGGGCGACTATCTTCTGCGCGTGGGTCGCTTTTGCGACCTCGTTCCGAGGCTTCTTGTTATGGCCGGCCGCCGTTCTGCATGCCGTGATTGCCGCTGCATTGTTTTCGCAGGTTCTGGCAAAGAGTTCGCCCCGAAGCTAGCTTCTGGTACAGGGTCGATGAGTGGCCCTTCTGTGCTTTGAACGCGCGGTATCACAATTGACGGCTGATCCTGCTCGAGCAATTCACTCCGGAGTTGAGTGTTGGATTTTGCGGGTGGTCCGCGCTTCGCCCCGCCTTCGGCGGGAAGGGTGGGATGGGTTTGAGTTGTTGGCGGAGTGGGAAATCTGCGGAGAGAGAATTTCAAATTGGAAATTTAAGATTGAGGGCAAAAGCAGATCCCTCGACTGCGCTCACTTCGTTCCTCAGTGCAGGCGGGAGACAGATTCAGGGGCGCGGCGGCGAAAACAAAAGCGCGGAGCAAGGAGAGATCCCTCCGCTGCGGTCACTTCGTTCCTCATCAGGGGAGGCGGGATGACAGCTCCTTGAAAGCGCCGAGGCACGGAGCAAGAGCGAGCGACGACGCAGAAATGCTTGCGCGGGTGAGGCAGCGCAAGCGGAAACGAAAAATCTAAGGCAGTTCGCAATCGAACGCGCGGACCACCCGCCAGATACTCTCTCCGGAGATTTTTTGACTCCGACAGCAACTCAAACCCATCCCACCCTTCGCAAAAACCGCGAAGAGGGCCACCCGCCCATGAAGCACCTCCTGCCCCGTGATTCCGTTAATTGGGGGTCGTCGCCTTTGCCGCCCCCTCGGTGGCGGAGGACAGTTGCGGTGCGGTCGCGCTCCGTGTCGTCGCGGGAATCGCGACAGCAGCCGGAGTGGAAGCCCATACGAGCTTGCCGTTGCTATTCGCGACTTCCTGTACAATTTTCGTGAATAGCTGATCTGCCACGGCGCTGCGTTTGCTGTAGTCGACGATGTAACTGACGCCGAATTCCAGGTTTCCGCCGTTCACTGCGAGTGTGATCGCAGGCTCTAACGAAGGATTTATGGTTTCATAATAGTCGCTCACGGCTTTCCACGAAATCTGCGCTTCGGCCAGATAATCCCCGATCACTTCCTTGGCTGCTTGTGTAAGCATGTTCCTCGCAAGCTCACAATCGCTACCGGTTGTGAGAACCACCTTAATTTCGTCCCAGATAAATTGGAACCCTTGCGAGTAGTTGAAAATCGGCCCTTTTAAGACGGCGCTGTTGGGAACGCGAACGATCCGGCCGTTGTACTTATCCTTGCTGACCCAATTCCCTGTTTCCATCAGAGTGGTTCGCAGGAGACCGATATCGATCACGTCGCCTCTTGTATCGCCGATCTGAACCCTGTCGCCCGCCATGTACAGCTTTGAGAAACCGATGGTGAAGGCGCCGGCGAGGCTGGCCAGCACGTCTTGCAAAGCTACCGCGACGCCCGCCCCGATTATCCCAATGGCAAAGCTGAGGCGCCCTAAGTGATCTTCAAAGAGCAGGGCGAGAAAAAGCAGAATCGTGATGTAACCAGAGAAGATGATGAATTTGCGGACCCGATAGCGAGAATTGGCCCGGCCGAAGCGGCGTGGCAGCGTTTGTTCGAGGACACGAAAAGTGGCGTGAATAAGCAGGATGCCTACAACCGCAGCGACGCACTTGCCGACGAGTGAAAGGGACATCGCCTGCTTTAGAAGGCCGTTCATTGAGCCGCATCGCTCCAGTTTGCCGTGAAGAGCAAGAAGAGCTTACATGTTACTTTCATTGGCCTGGCCGAGCCGAACTTTTTCAACGCGACTTAAGGCGAACCTCTCCGCGAGCATCGAGCAAGCCGTAGGCTGACGCTCGGGAAAGGTTGGGGCGGAGCGCGCCTCTAACTAGTGGTGATGGCCCGGCGCTGCGTGATGTATCTCGGGTGGGCGCGCATGACCCAAACGAGCTGCGTTGCGTTCAGACTCGTCGCGCCGTATCAGTTCGTGTAGCTCCACGCCGCGAGGCCCCGTCCAACGATGAAACGCGGCATCGTAATGATGAACGTAAGTGGCGCGATTGACCCAATTCCGCTCCCAACGCGCATTGGCGATGAACACTTCGTGCCGATCCCACACGAAGCGAGTGGTTCCCCAGCCCCAGGGGTGAAATGCAAAGCCGAGCGTGACGCCAAACCCGAACACGATCGCGCCGCCGACAAAGAATCCAGGCGGAGGCGGGGCAAATACGACGAGAGGGTCATAAACAGGAACGACGATGAAGTCTGGATTCACCGGCGCGATGGTGATATACGGATCGCCGGAAACCACAACCTGCGCATTGCTTCGCAGGTAGCCGTAATCCCTGGCTTTTTTCCGCATTCTTTGAACCGCATCCATCACGTCCTGCTGTTGAGCGAGAAAGGCGTTGCCTAACTCGGTTGTCCAGTCCATATCGGACGCCATCATTTGCAACACAGAAGGAAATGGGAGCAACGCTTGTACGCTGGGATCCCAGGGTAGGTGGTCCGCAGCAATGGCTCTCGCCAGGTCGTCGCCCCTGAGGTAGTGATGTTCATCCGCCCATTTTGCCGCGTCGGGAATCTGGTCCGGGAAAGTAGCCGCAGCGAGAACCTGGGCAAGCAGAGGGTCGGGATAAAGCGCTATTCGGGAAACCAGTTTGTCGAGCTCTTGTGGTGTATACGATTGCGGCGCTTGAGCGGCGAGGGGTGCGGGGGTTCCTGCAACGATCAAGGCCAGGGAAAGGACGATCAGCACGATTTTCTGCAAAGGCGCTGGAGGCGTCATGAATACTCCTCTTAAGCCGGTAATCTCCCCTTTAAAGCCCTTCAAATCGACCATACGCTCCGCGTTCTCAGGGTGTCAATCGGGTCTCCTCCTCTTGGGTGGGTGATAAATGAGTGAGGGTATCAGAAGGCGTAGTTATATTGTGGCCTCTTACTACGGATTCAACAAACTCTGTGCCAGTTGGCGATCCGGATGGAGGTAACCTTTTACTTTTTTAGCGACCGTACTTCGAGGCGATCCATCCGATAATTGTGCCGCCCACTGCGCCAGACGCGATAATTGGAATCGCGGCTTTGGTGATAATTGCGTCGGGCAGACTTAGCAGGATGCCGAGAAGTAAGCCGACAAACCAGCCCGCCCACGGGAGTTTGATGTTGCAGATAACGAATCCGAGCGCGAAGCGAGCGATGAATGCGCCCAGCATTGCGGCTCGCTTGTCGGGGAAGCTCATGGGAATCATCATCGCGGCATCAACACTGCCAAAAACCAACCCACAGATTATTCCCAGATAGAGTCGCTGCATTCTGGTTTCCTCCAAGCCGCGATTCTAGCAGAACTGAACCCCGGCTCTCTCGGCGGGTGGCCCAGCCTTGAAAATTTCAGATTGTAAGTCAATGAGAAGGACAAGAGAAAAGTGCCGGCCCCGCGAACACCATCAGGACACGGAGTGGAGCGGCCGTGGTGTGAAAGGCCTCACCTCTGAAGAGGTGAGCTACAGTGAGGGCGGACGGGCGGGGCGAATCACGAATTGCTGAGGCGTCGCAGGCGCGCTTTTGCTGATTCGTATGCGTGGTTTCCACAATTGACGGGGCTTCTGTGAGGATGATACCACTCGGGTAGGTCACTTCGAAGTTCAGACCTGGGGAATAGATTTCAAATTGAAAATTTGAAATCTCAATTGAGGAGCAAGCTCGCGGGAAATGCGCCGCGAAAGGTGTACGCGCTTGCGCGCTATTTGTACCCAGCCCTTGCGGGGTGGGCTAACTTCTGGTCGCACCTACGGCGCTTTTTTGGCACGGCAGAATTGGCAACGGCAGAGCAAAGGCGCCGGCCCCGCTAACGCCATCGGGACTCGGACTGCGCGCCGGAGGCCCTTCATTGCTCAAGGCAAGCCGGCGGTATGAGAGACAAAGTCAAGAGTGCTAGGAAGAGTGGAGTAAGAAGGGAGGCGAAGTGGTGATTGGGGGCGGGGGTAGGCCTAGGGATTTGGCGCGGCGGGTGAAGGCGAATCGGGCGTTTCGCGCTTACATTGAATTGATGGATGCGGCGGACTGGCTGCGGGGGGAGATGAGCGATCAGCTGGCGACGTTGGATTTGACGATGATGCAATTTCGGGTGATGGAGGCGCTGTTTCGCGGGGGGTCGCAGTATCAGCAGCTGTTGAGCGAGAGATTTGATTGCAGCAAGCAGAATATTGGGGCGGTGCTGAAGGGGCTGGTGAAGGCGGGGGCGGTGAGGAGCGATCGGGTCAGGCTACCGTCGATGCCGACGGAAGAGGTGGCGCGGGAGGAGTGGAGGCGGGCGGGGGTGCGTTGGCACGGGCGGTGGATTTATTTGCTGACGCTGACGCCGAAAGGGAAAAGATGTATCGCGCGTGTGATCGGGAAGCATAAGAAGGTGGTGAAGGCGTGGATGCGGGTGCTGGATTCGCGGGAGCAGCAGACGCTGGGGCGGTTGTGCAGGAGATTGCGGGAAGGGGATGTGGTGAAATTTGTGAAGGATATTCGGGTGATGGATCAGGAATGGTTTTATGGGTGACGTGACGTCGTGACGTGGCGCTGGCGCTGGCGCTGGCGCTGGCGCTGGTGGGGCAGCCGGCTGGGCCCATGTCCGATGTCAGCATCTTCGCAAATGGCGGAATGTTGGCAGCAAATCTCGATGGCGACGAGATTCGTTCCCAGCAAAGTGCTTCTTTCCATGGAGATTGATGCGCTGGCAGGTCGGACCTCGGAATGCTGGATGAGGAATTGGGAAAACAGGAAAGTTGCCGCGGAAGCCAAGGGCAGAATTGCGAAAAGGAGAAATAGAATGGAAGATTACAAAAATCCCAACAGCGAAGCGCCGTACGGACAGGCGGAAGGTGGAAGTGGAGTTGGAACGGCAGCGCGCATGAAGCTTTCGGAAAAAGCTGCGGAAGTGAAAGAGAAGGTGGCCGACTTCGGACGCAAGACGGTGGACAATCTCGACGAATCCCGGAAAAGCACCGCGGGTGCCTTGCACCAAGCAGCAGCGAAACTGCATTCAGGTGGAGAGGAAATCTCCGGCGCGGCGCATGCGGCTGCTCACCAAATCTCGGGCGTGGCACACGATGCTGCGAACAAGCTTCACGCCGCCGCGGACTATATCCACGAGACGGACTTGAAACGCATCGGCGAGGATTTGAAGGACATCGTAAAGCGCTATCCGGGACCGGCGTTGGCCGTCGCGGCTGTGCTGGGCTTCATTGTGGCGCGAGGCTTTCGTCGCGACTAAAGAATTCGCGAATCGCGAAGGAGGCAGCTTGTGACAGCACCACGAATGCAGCGATCCGTTCCGGAAATATTGGAGGACATCGCCGCTAATCTGACGCAGATCGTCCAAGCTGAGATTCGGCTGGCCCAGACGGAACTGAAAGACGGGGCGAAAAAAGTGGCAGGGCCAGGGGCCACGCTGGGTGCAGGTGTGGCGCTGGCGTTTTACGGATTGGGGTTTCTACTTCTTGCTGCGGTGTACGCGCTGTCGTTGGTGATGGCCGGTTGGCTCGCGGCGTTGATCGTGGGCGGTGTGTTAGCGGTGGCGGCAGGACTTTTGATTGGCGCCGGCGGAATGAAATTGAAGCGGGTAAATTTAACACCCGACAAAACGATTCGAACGTTGGAGGAGGACGTGCAATGGGCGAAACAACAAATCAGATAGAGTGGGAAATCGCGCAGAAGCGAAGCGAGCTGAGCGATAACTTGATCGAGTTGAAGCGTAGGGCGAAAGCGGCAGTCGATTGGCGCGCGCAGATTGAAGAACGTCCAGGAACGATGCTCGCAGTTGCATTCGGTGGCGGCATCGTCCTCTCAGCGCTGTTCAGCGCGCTGCGAGGACCGGCAAAGGTTCATGCGGAGCGCCCGTCGGGAAATGCCGTCAAATACGCTCGGCCTACCTTTACGACTCCTGCCATGGCTTCGGCCCATTCGCCGGGCAAGCGGACCACTGCGATCCGAACGAATCTAGATGCTCTGGGCGGAGCATTGCTCGGCATCGTGGCGACACGCACATCGCGCATCCTGGAAGGAATTCTGCCCGGATTCCAAAGCGAATTTGAACGAGCGAGGAACTCGCAGGGCCAAATCTAATAGGGCTTCCCCTTCGGCGTCAGGTTCTATAGGTGAGCGGCTATAGATTCTCCTGGATGAAGTGGGGACTCAGGTGCAAGTCGACTTGCACCAGCGGAGAATCGCCCAGCACCTTGAAACTGTGAATCTCGCCCGCCTTGATGACAAAGATATCTCCTGCGCCGCCCTCGAAAGTCTGGCCGTTGACCGTCCACACTCCACGGCCTTCGCGGATGAATTGGATCTCGTCATAAGGATGGCGATGCGGACCGGGCCCGGAGCCGGGCTTGCCATGGAACAGGAAGACCGAAACGCCGGTGTCACCTTGTTCCGATCCCACAAACTCATGCGAACTGCCAACAAAAGGAAGGTTCTCTTGCCGCACGTGGTGCATCCTGATTCTCCTCCCGGATGATTGGATGAGTTTTCCGGCTCGCTTCGGTCTTTCTCGGAGACAACTCGATCAGTATTGTACGACTACTCCGAGCGCGACGATTGTTCGATTGAGATGCCTGTGAAGTTCATCGTTCAAGAACGAGGGCGGCGCATCGGTATCGTTTTCCGAGGATCCCGATTCGACCGAACGAACCCTCTGCTTAGAACTCAAGGGCGAAGCAGAAGCGCCAGAGCGAAGCGGCCTGTAGAAGCCATTCTGCGGGAGGAATGTTATAAGGGAGGCCGTGGCCACCAACGACGGCTCTCGGCAGGACGATCGGCTTACGGTGATTTCCATGTCGGCATTGGCGTGCATTCTGCAGGATGTCTTGCACGAAGGATTGGGACATGGCGTGACGGCGTGGTTGAGCGGAGCGCGGGAAGTGACGATGAGCACGGTGGCGCTGCAGAGCGATATTGAGACGCGATGGGTGTCGGCGAACGGTACGCTCGTGAATTTGTTTTTCGCTGGGATTTTTTGGCTGCTCCTGCTCAAGCCGCAACGATATGCGCCAACCACGCGCTACTTTCTCGTGCTTGCCATGGCGGGCAATCTCTTCACCGGGACTGGCTATTTTTTCTTTTCGGGCGTTACGAATTTTGGCGACTGGGCCGCGGTGATTCGGGGCCTCGAGCCACATTGGATGTGGCAACTGGGGCTCGTTGTGGTTGGTGTGGTGACGTACTACGCGTCGGTGTTGCTGGTCGCCGCACAGCTGAAGCCATTCCAAGAAAAGAACCGTGGTTCGCGGCGGCTGCGCGCTCTCTGCTGGACGCCGTACTTCACGGATGGAATTTTAGCCGGGTTAGGAGGCTTGCTGAATCCCGCAGGATTATTCTACGTAATCGCTTCGGCGCTGCCGTCAACGTTGGGCGCAAACGCGGGCCTGTTGAGCCTGCCTAGCTTAATGGGCAGGACGAACGATAGCAACGAACAACAAGTTGGGCCAATCCAACGCAGCCTTGCGTGGATCTCCGTGGGTGCCGTCGCTAGCCTGCTGTTTGTCTTCGTGCTTGGCCGAGGCATCAGCTGGTCGCGATGACGCGCAGGTCCTGGCAGAAGCTTCTCGTCAGTGCATTTCTGAGCAATCCGAGGGTGCGGAGGCGATGAGCAGGCCGTAGACGAAGTTGCCGGAGGCGTAACCTGCGCGCATGGCCTGGAAGGCTCGGAGATGCGAAACGAAAGCGGCTCCGTGTTTCACGGCGATCTTCCATAGTTCCTTGTCGCGCAGGATGTCGATGCACAGATCCCACGTCCTGGCGCAGTTTTTGTTCAGGACTTCGCGGTGCGTGATTTTCAGATTGTTGGTGGCGAGGAGCGATTCGTAGTCGTCCATGGTTTGAAGTTTTGCGAGCATGCCTTTTTCGATGGGGTCGATAAATTTGCGGACCTGAGACGGAGTGAGGTCGGATTTCGTGAACCAGTCGATGATTGCCAGAGTTCCGCCGGGCTTCAGTAACTTCGCAGCGGAGGCGAAGAATTCTTTGCGCTGCTCAAGATGCGAAATGGATTCCACGCACCAGAGAAGGTCGAACTGATTCTGGAAAGTCATCGCCTCGGCGTCCATCAACAGGAATTTCACGTTGTCGACGTGCTCGGCCGCTGCGGCCTTTTTTGCTATTTCCAGCTGAACTTCGGAAATCGTGATGCCTGTCGCGTTCGCATGATAAGTCTTGGCCAGATGAAGGCTGGTGGCGCCCATGCCGCAACCAATATCGAGAACTTCCGAATGCTGCTTCACATTGGCGAGGCTGGCGAGATGTTCGATGAGCTGAAGCTGGGCTTTTTCTTTTGACTCATCTCCGCGAATCCAGTAGCCGTGATGAATATGCTCGCCCCAGAGGGAGCGGTAGTAGGGGCTTATGACGTCATAGTGCTTGATGATTTTCTGCTTGTCGTTCGGCTGAGACGTTTGGCGCGCCATTGCTTGAAAGGAACCTTCCCCCGATCTCTGTGCGGTGGCCATTCTATCGCGGGAATCAATGGCGTCAATTGGGCGCGCTTCGACGGGTTGGTTTGATAATCCAGGCACTGTGTTTGCGGGTGACAAAACCGAGACGTTAGTTGAATTTTGGTGAGGTGGCCGTGCGTGCTGTTCGGGGCCTTCGGGCACGGCCCTCCTGCGGCGGCTCTGCGACGTGCCGTGCCTTTACTGAAGAATCGGCCCGGATGAAACTGGCGGCTGCCTAGGCCGGTTTTGCGGTGGCGAGCCAGGGAGCGCGGGGCGCGTTGCGGTTCGTCGAAGGTTTCTTCGAGGGACGGCTTCGAGCAGATTCCTGCGGCTTCGCCGATGCGCTGGGCTTCCTGCTGCTTCGTGGTTTGCCACGTTGCGAAAATCACTTTTTCGCGGGCGATTTCGTCGAGATTGCGCTTGATGCGTTCTTGATATTGAGCGGTGATGCGCTCGAGTTCTGATTGTATGTGCGAATTCTCGGAGGCTTTGGCGGCCCAGTATTCTTCGAAATGTTCCCACTGGTCGGACTCGTAGGAATTGATTGCGGATTGGCGCATGGCAGCGTCGCGGAGCACTTCGTCGACGGAAATGCCGGCGGCATCGAGGGCCATGAGGACGGAGGCGCGCTTCATTTCGTCAGAGACGCCGCGGAGGTGATCGCTGGCGAGCATGTCCGCCACTTTGCGGATGCTGTAGCCCATTCGCGGGGCGAGAATTCCTGTGGCGCGATAGATATCGTCCATGGAGAGGAGATCGCCGGGCGAGTTGTGAATTGGATTTGCGTCGGCAGCAGCTTCGGGGAGTGCGGCGGGATTTGAGTTCGATTTCGACTTGTGGCTACGGTCGGCCGGCTCAAAGGCCTGGCGGTTGGCAGCAGGCGTGACTTGGGCGTCGCTTGCTGAGACTTCGTTTTCTTTGCCGTTTTGTTTCTGGCGCCAGGGTGCGAGATCTGACCATTTATTTGGCATGTTTTCCCTTCCCTTTGGATTTCCGGATCGATGCGATTGAATTTGGAATCGAGCCGGTGGGGGCGAATCGGTTGATTCGTTCTGCGAAAGGCGACGATTGAAAGTGGGTTGCGCCGCGGGGCTATTGTCCGCGACAGAGGTTGCATCGCGGCTGGGCATGACGGCTATCGAGGGTCGCGCTCGAACGGCGAATGCGGCCGGTGGGTTCTGGTTTTCGTTTGGCAATTCGGAGCGCTGTCGATTTTCTTCGCGCGGTGTGTCACGGACTTGTTCACGGACCTCTTCACGGACTTCTTCACGCACCTCTTCATGAATTGCTTCACGAGCGGATGCGATTGGGACGTTTCGCGATGAAACAGATGGCTGTAGATTCGGAGCGGCGACATCAGTTAGGAAGCGGTTCACATTTTTGTCTTTCTGAACGCCCACGACGAAGTCTCGGCGGTCGGTGCGGCAGTAGCGCGCTGTACCGGAGAAGCGCTCTCGGTACGAGTTCACTTTCATGGCGGAGCCGATTGCGACTGGGACTCTTACGCGGAGGCAGGCGCCAGAGGGAGAGGTGTCTTCGAGCTTGGCGGAGGAAGTGTGGCGTGTGCCGAATTGGTCCTCCCACGAGACTTCGACAACAGCCATCATGGCGGTTCTGGGCTCGATTCTGATTGCGTTCATACTGTCTCTTTGTATCGGCAGGAATTGGAGGAGGTTCAGGGGGGCGGGGAGACGGGTGCGATCAGCGGTGCGATATCGCGGGGGTGGGTGGTTGGGAGGGTTGCTGCGTAGAACGGCGCACAGGCAGGAGGGGCACTCGCGCGCTGGTGCGATATCGTGGGTGTGCATGGTTGGAAGTGTTGCTGCGTAGAACTGCGCACAGGCAGGAGGGACACTCGCACGCTGATGCGATATCGTGGGAGTGCATGGTTGGAAGTGTTGCTGCGTAGAACTGCGCACAGGCAGGAGTGCCTGTGCCACTTGGACGGGTGCCAAGCATCGTGAAAAGCGCCGTTGTGGCTACCGGGTTAAACGACCTAGGATTACAATAGGAGGACGGACGGGCTGACGGAGGATTCGCATGAAAACTTGTACACATTTGGATCAGATTCGGGACGTGAAGCCGATCACACCCAATGGATGCGAAGAGTGCTTGAAGATGGGCGACACATGGGTGCATTTGCGCTTGTGCCTGGAGTGCGGACATGTGGGGTGTTGTGATTCGTCGAAGAACAAGCATGCCACGAAGCATTTTCATCGGACGAAGCACCCGATCATGAGGTCGTTCGAGCCCGGCGAGAACTGGGGCTGGTGCTACATCGACGAAGTCGAGCTGGATTTCTCGTCGATGGCGGCGGGGGCGTAGCGGCGGCCCGGCCGCGGGCACTCAGCAGTCGAAATCGTAATGGTGGGGTTATCCGGCAACTGGCTCGGAACACGTGAAGCAGTTCGTTTGGATCTGATTGATGTGGCGCGATGCGGGCAACTCGCGGGCCTTCGGTCCCGCGTCGCGAAATAAATTCGATACATCCAAGACTAGATCGCGATCAGGCCGGATTTGATTGCGAGCAGCGATGCGATTGCGACTATCGCCCATAGCACGACGCCCTGCATGAGGGGCTTTGTTCCCACCTGCTTTAGCGTGGCTCTCGATAAGCCTGTGCCAATCAAGTAGAGCGTGACCGTAAGGCCTATTCTGCCTGCGCGGCTTAGGATTGCGTATGCAGGGGCGAATTGTGGGAGGTAGGTGTTGGCGAATGCGGCGAGGCAGAAAAGCAGGATGAACCAGGGCCACTGCACATTGCTCTTGCTTTTCAATTTGTAGGCGGTGAAGAGGGCGATGGGAAGAATCCAGAGGGCGCGGGCCAGTTTTACGGTGGTGCCGATCGCGAGGGCTTCGTTGCCGTATTTGGCGGCGGCGCCTACGACGGAACTGGTGTCATGAATTGCGAGCGCGGCCCAGAGGCCGAATTGAGATTGGCTCATGTGCAGGGCATAGCCGATGGGCGGAAACAGCAGAAGCGCTACCGAGTTCAATACAAAGACTGTGCCCAGCGAGACGGCAATTTCTTCATCCGTGGCGTGAGCGATCGGCGCGACGGCTGCGATGGCGCTTCCGCCACAAATTGCGGTGCCCACCGTGATTAAGAACGAAACTTTCCTGCGAACCGCCAAGGCACGGCCCAAGTAAATTCCCAGCAGCATCGTGGCGGCGATGCCGACGGCCGTGTAGACAACACCGGAACGTCCGGCGCGAACGATCTGGTGGAGGTTCATGCCGAAACCGAGGGCTACCACGGAAGCTTGCAGAAGATACTTCGAAGCCATGCGGGTTTCGGAAACGTAGGGATGAGAAAGAGTGAAGCCGTAGAGGAGGCCGCCGAGAAGAGCAATGGGCGGTGAAATAAAACCGGAAGCGGCGAGAAGCAGGCCGGCAAAAAAGATTATCTTCGAGAACGTGAGCATCCAGCGATTTCGCCCCAATTACGCGGAGCGAAATATACCATCAAGCGACGGCGCTGGAAGAACTTGTGCGAGATTGAGTTTCGCCGGCGTGGCCGGTTTCCTGCGCGCGCAGGACGAGAACAGGACACTGCGCTTCTTCGACGACTTTCTTGGCGACGGAGCCGAACGGAATTCTGCGCCAGCCGGTCATGCCGTGGGTGGCGATGACAATCATATCGGCGGGTTCGCTGTCCGCGATTCGCACGATTTCCATACCGACGTCGTTAGCGGTGCCGATCTGCGTGCGGACTTTGATGTTCCTGGCAGACAGGCTGGCGGCGAGATCCGAAAGGCGCTTCGCGGTTGCGTCGTGGAGACTTTGATCGTATTCGCCTTCCTTCAAGATCGAGACGCTGCTGGGCAAATCGGGAATCGCCGGGACGATATTGACGAGAATCAGCTCGGCGCCGAGGCGCGAGGCGAGGTCGGTGGCAACGTCGAGAGCATTGTGTGAAAAATCGCTGAAATCAATAGGCGCGAGAATCGTTTTCAGACTGGTGGTTGAATCGCTCATGGCGTCGCGTGTCCTTTTCGTGAAATCCTCAGATAACAATATGCAGGGCGCCATGCTACCAGACCACTTTCCTGAGATGTGACTGAACTGTTTCAATTCTGTGAAATTCCCGCGGCACGGCATTCCCCGTATGAGAGACCGTGCGCGCCCTGATAACGCGCTGGTCGGTGTTTTTCTCTCCAACTCTTACGACGATAGAGTGTTCATGCGACTGTCACATCCCCGTAACGAAGAGCCGGTAGTTTCGCGGCGCACCAACGTCCGCAGAGTCGCTACGAAGATCGGCTGGTACATTTTCGATTGAAGGGGTGAAAGATGGCAGCAACAGGAACAGCGCCGGCGCGGGTACCGACCGAAGCGCCGCGAGTGTCGCCGCTCGATGCGGCAAACATGAAGGCAGGGCCGGCCGCGAAAATAGGAATGGGCATCTTCGGAGTGGTGCTAGCAGTAGGAATGATTTTCATCGGGCGCGAGCTGATCGGCGACCTATCCGAAGTGCACGCTACATCGATAATGCCGTATCTGCTGCTGGGATTGGCGCTGCTTGTGGCGCTGGGATTTGAATTCGTAAACGGATTCCACGACACGGCGAACGCGGTGGCGACGGTGATTTACACGCATACGCTCGAGCCGCACGTCGCGGTGGTGTGGTCGGGCTTATGGAACTTCACGGGAGTGGTGCTATCGAGTGGCGCGGTGGCATTTGGAATCGTTTCACTGCTGCCGGTGGAATTGATTCTGCAGGTGGGAGGTAAGGCTGGCTTCTCGATGGTGTTCGCGTTGTTGTTCGCGGCGATCATCTGGAACCTGGGCACGTGGTGGCTAGGGCTGCCCGCTTCGAGCTCGCACACTTTGATCGGATCCATTATCGGGGTGGGAATCGCAAATCAGCTGATGTCGGTGAAGACTGGAACGAGCGGCGTGGATTGGGGGCAGGCTGCAAACATTGGGAAGTCGCTGCTGCTTTCGCCCATCGTTGGATTTATTTGCGCTGCGCTGTTGTTGATGGCCTGCAAAGCGCTGATTCCGAACAAGGCGCTGTACGAGGCGCCCAAGGGAAATGATCCACCGCCTTTCTACATTCGAGCGCTCCTGGTGCTGACCTGCACAGGCGTGAGCTTCTTCCACGGATCGAATGACGGCCAGAAGGGCATGGGGCTGATCATGCTGATCCTGATTGGCACGGTGCCGACTGCATATGCCGTGAACCACGCTGTGACGGCGCAGCAGACAGCCGACTTTGTGGCCGTCTCCACGCAAACCGCGGATGCGCTCAGCCATTACGTTTCACCTTCGGCTGTGATTGGTGATTCGCGCGATGAAGTGACCGATTTCATCCGGACCAAGCAGTTCACGCCGAACACGATGCTGGCGTTGCGCGAATTGATCAACGGAATCGGCACGGAAATGGCGCAATACAAACAGTTGAAGGCGGTGCCGCAGGATCAGGTGCGCAACTTCCGCAACGACATGTACGTGGTGAGCGAGGCGCTGCGGTTGATGAAGAAGACGGGCGAACCGAAATTCAGCGCGGCGGATTCGGCAGTGATCGCGAATTATAAAAAGCACATCGACAATGCGACCAAGTTCATCCCAACATGGGTAAAAGTCGCAGTGGCGTTGGCGCTCGGGCTTGGAACGATGATCGGATGGAAGCGCATCGTAGTGACGGTCGGCGAAAAAATCGGGAAAGATCACCTGACGTATGCGCAAGGCGCGGCAGCTGAGATCACGGCGATGGCCACGATTGGAGCTGCCGACGCGTTCGGCTTACCGGTAAGTACGACGCACGTGCTGTCGTCAGGTGTGGCGGGAACGATGATGGCGAATCATTCCGGGCTGCAATGGGGCACAGTGCGGAATCTATTGATGGCGTGGGTGCTCACGCTGCCGGCGTCGATTATGCTGGCTGGATTCTTGTTCTGGCTGTTCCGCAAGATGAGCGGCGCTTAAAGACGGCTTCTCCCTTTCAATTCGCGCCGGATCGTTATCGCTGAAAGATCCGGCGCGAGTCATCACATTCAAGCTGCAGGTCGATCCCGCACATCGATCCCGCACGTCGCAATTCGCCGCACGGTGATAGTTGCGGCACGAATCATTCGGCACTACACTCCACCCATCCAAATGGGGGTGCAGGATGAGATTGGCGCGTCGCGAACTTTTGTCTAAGTGTATGGCGCTAGGAGTTCTGACCAGCACTGCGAATCTCTTGCCGTCCGCGCTTGCGGCAGCTTGGCAGGAGAAGGAAAAATCGCGACTGGCGCCCACACCGGCTGCAGAACTGGGTCCGTTCTATAAGCGGCTCGCGCCGAGCAACAGCGCCATGCGTGCCCCGGGAGATCCCGGAATGCCGCTGGTGGTGACGGGCCAGGTGTTCAGTTCGCGTGGTGAGCTGATTCCGTCGGCAATCGTGGAAATCTGGCAGACGAATCACGAAGGTTTGTACGATCTCGATGGTTATCACTATCGCGCCAAGTTGACGACTCCCGCCGACGGCAAGTACGAATTTTCCTCCGTGATGCCGGGTCACTATCCTGCCCGAGTGTGCCAGCACATCCACTACGCCGTTACCGCTCCGGGCTATCGTCCGCTCGTCACTCAGCTTTATTTTGCGACGGATCCAGTGTTCGAAGGCGATCCGGACAAAAATTTCGTGCGCGACCCTCTGATAACCAGCCGCGAATTGGTGCGTCCGGTGACGCTTGTGGGCGACCCGAAAGACATTCACGCAGCGGTGAAGTTTGAGCTCGTGCTGGAGGCAATGTGACGGGCGCGGCTCGGTGGATTACCACGGCGGTTGTGTTGATTTCTTTGTTTGCACACCGGGCGAAGGCGGAAGATCTGCGCAAACTGGTGACGATCTCGACGCCGGAGAAAATCAGCACTGTTTCGGTTTGCGGCACGACCGGTCTGGTCGCGGGAGCCGCGCACGACGGGGCGATCCACGTTTGGAAACTGCCGTCGGGTGAGCAGGTGGCGAGCTGGAAGAGCGGCGCTCCGGTAAGTGCGCTGGCGTGCTCGTTTGATGGAAAGTGGCTGGCAATCGGAGACGAGGACGGTGCGGTGAAGATCACCGATCCCGCTGGAAAATTGGTGAGGATGTTCGCCGTTGCCCATGCCGCAGTGGATAGCGTGGCATTCGCCCCGGACGGATCTCTCCTCGCGGTGGGCACGCACGAAAACCCGGTACAGCTGTGGAATCCGGGGACAGGATTGCGCGTTGCGAAGTTACACACGGATTTCAGCGGCAGCACGAGCGTGGATTTTGCGCCGGACAGCTCGCTCGTTGCCACGGCCGATGCCGATACGGCTATAAGAATTTACGATCGGAACGGAAAGTTGAAGGCAAGCTACACAGGACTTCTTCTCGAACCGTTTGCGATCAGCTTCCGGCCCAACGGGAAGGAGATTGTGGTAGGCGGGGCAGACTCGACGCTTTCGATTCTGTCTGCGGAAGACGGGCAATTGATCCGGCGCCTTCCAAAGTCTCCCGATCCGATTTTCAACGCGGTGGTGCTGCCGGACGGAGACAGGGTGTTGAGTCTTCAGGTGGACGCCGCGACGATTCAGAACTTTTCCGTCACATTGTGGAATCTCGGGACGAACGAGCGGCGTGATGTCGCGGTGGCAGGCAAGCATCTGGTCGGTTACGGCGAGATTTCAAATCACCAGCCGGTGATGTTCACCGTGGACAGCGATTCGAGCCTTACCGCGTGGGCGATTCCCGACTGAGCGGCAGTTGGCGTCCGATGGACACTATCGAGCCGTGAGATTTCCCGGGCGGTGGCGTAGATGGAAGTTTCGATCCGCAAAGCGATTCCTGCCGATGTGCCTGTAGCTGCGCCAATTGATTGATGCTTCCGTGCGCGGCTTGCAAGCTGAGGACTACACCCCAACACAAATTGAGAGCGCGCTGGCAACGGTGTTTGGAGTCGACAGCCAGCTGATTGCCGACGGCACGTATTTTGTTGCCGAGGCGAAGCGAGCATGACGGCACCACGACTTGCCGGGTGCGGCGGGTGGAGCAAGCGCAAGACGCTGTATGGCAGCGATCATTGGACGGGGCGCGAGGACGAATTGCTCGATCCGCGGGTGGATGCGGCCAAGATTCGAGCGTTCTTCGTTCATCCGAGCTGGGCTCGGCGGGGAATGGGGCAGCTTGATTCTGAAGGCATGCGAAGACGCCGCTGCGGCAGCCGGATTCACGCGGTGTGAAATGGGAGCGACGCTCACTGGAGTGAAACTTTTTGGCGCGAAGGGTTACGTTGCGTTGGAAAATATTTCCGTGCCGCTGAAAAATGGCGAAGGTCTGCCGGTGGTGCGCATGGCGAAACAGCTAACGTAATCGCTTCGTTGCGTTGTCGCTTGCCCTCGCGGATTCTTCCCTCTCAGCATTCAAATCGTGCTCCAGGCAATGGCGGCAGAGACAGCCTGCTGGCTGAGGCGACGAGAGGCGCGGTGGCAGCTCGGCGCACCAGCAGTTCCCTTCCGGCTGGCAGGTCATTGGCGCATTGCAGCGTGCGCAGCGAGTTTCCATGGAGTGAATTATTGCGCTGCGGGAGGCAGATTGGAAGCGCGTCTGGCGGGAGGCAGTACGAGAGAGAGTGAATTAGCGCTGCGATGAATGCGTTGCTACGCCCGTGGTTGCGGCGGCAGTGTTGGCCGCGGAGGATGATGCCGGGCCCGGTGCATCGGAACTGGGACTATTGCTGGCCGACGGCTCGGATGCTGGTTTTGGAGTCGCGGCTGGTGCTGACGTTGCCGGCGCTGTGCCGTTTGGCGAAGTTGAGGGCGAAGTCGAGCAGCACGATCTTCCCTGCGCGGGCGTTGGCTGCCTCGGGGCGGAAACGCCGGCAATGCCCGATCCGAGGCCAAGCTTTTGCAGGCTGGTCGTGTCGAGTCTGCCGCTGGGGTCGAGGCCGTTTGCGGACTGGAATTTCTGCATTGCGGAAACTGTGTTGGAGTCCCACTTCCCGTTTGGCTCGCCCTGGTAATATCCGCCGCGCGCCAGGGATGACTGAATTTCGGAGATGCGCTCGGGCGTAGGAGCTTTCTGCGTTGGCTCGCGGCGAGAGTGGCGCGACTTCTTGCTGCTCGATTTCTTCTTCTTCGAGGATGCAGCAGAAGTATGTGCGGCTGATTTCGAAGCGGACGTGGAAGCCGAAGAATTCGCAGCCACTACAGAACTGGCCTGCTGCGGCTGCAGATAGCGAACTGCCAGAAGCGACGTGCGCGAGGTGTTCATCGCATGGTGCTTCGGGCGATTATTGCGCATGGGGTGCGACGGATGAGATTTGCGCGAATGTGCGACCGGCTTATGCGAATGGGAGGTGGACTGCGCGGCGGACGCCGACGCGCACAATACAAGCACAAAGGAACTGACCACTAGCCATCGGAGAGCAGAAGTCATCTTCATCGTTCGACGCTCGAAACCGGGAATGTGATGCCCAGCGGTGAAACCACGCCCATCTAATTATCGGCCATTCGAAACAGAACTCAAGCCACCGCGCTTAAGGGTGAGCTTAAATGACAACCAACGGCGATGCAAGGACAAGCCGCAATAAAAAACGGCCTGAAGGGCTGGGGAAGGCCTGACCAGAACCAGCGCGACCGCTACTGAACCACTTGCGACGGAACTGCGCCCGCCAAGAACAAAGTGAGAACCCGGTCGTTGTCCGCATGGCGTGCCACTTTGAAAAGCACGTCCTGCCCTGGCTTCAGCGTAGCAACTTCGCGACGGTAGTCAGCGAGATTGTTGATCGGCACATGGTTCACTTCGACAATCACGTCGCCGCGCGAAAATTCGATATCTTCGCCAAAACTGGCGGGCTCCACTTGGGTCACGACAACACCCGTGATCTTGCCCATGCCGAGCTTGCGGGCGATATCCGGCGTAAGCTCCTCGACGTGCAGGCCGAACTGGCCGGGCTCTTCGCTCTGATCGGGTTCTTCTTCGGCGTTGACGGCTGTTTGTGGGAAGATCTTGGAGCGATCGGCGACGACCATTGAGACGTCCTTGGCCACTTTGTCGCGAACGTAGCGAACTTCGACGGACTGGCCAATGGTGGTTTGCGCGATCGGATTTACGAGATCGGCGCCGGTGTGAACGGGCACGTTGTTGATATTCGTGATCACGTCGCCGGGTTTCAGGCCGGCTTTGTCGGCGGGGCTTCCCGGTTCAATCGCTTCGACGACGATTCCGTACGGGGCGCCGAGTTCCCTGAGCAGAACAGGGTTATTGCTGCGGTCTTCCTGGAAGGTGATGCCGATCGAGCCGCGCGTCACTTTGCCGACGGTGATGAGCTGATTGTAGACCGAGATG
Source organism: uncultured Acidobacteriota bacterium (assembly GCA_963790945.1). Classification (GTDB taxonomy): domain Bacteria; phylum Acidobacteriota; class Terriglobia; order Acidiferrales; family UBA7541; genus Palsa-295. The sequence goes on along the minus strand of CAWBRH010000023.1, from coordinate 138,503 downwards.
GCGGTGTTCGATGGAAGCGCGAACCCAACACCTTCGAACCCGCGGCTGCCCGTGTAGATCGCGGTGTTAATGGCAATCACTTCGCCGGCCATGTTGACGAGCGGGCCGCCGGAATTTCCGGGATTGATAGCGGCGTCCGTCTGAACAAAACGTTGGAATTGATGTCCGCCAAATGCGGAGCGATCTTTGGCGCTGACGATTCCCGCCGTGACCGTGGAATTCAGGCCGAAGGGGCTGCCGAAAGCCAGCACCCAGTCCCCGACCTGCACGCCGTCGGAATTGCCGAGCTTGGCGACGGGAAGTTCACGATCGGCGTCGATTTTGATCACCGCGAGATCAGTATCCTTGTCGATGCCCACTACATGCGCGCTGTATTTCCTCGGGATCGCCGTCGATTCCCACCTGAATTTTCGTGGCCTGGTCGATCACGTGGTCATTCGTGAGGATGAAACCTTTGTGGTCCACGATGACGCCCGAACCGAGGCTGCGCTCGGCATCAGGCCCGTTATCAGGAGAATCGAAGAAACGGTCGAAGAAATCCTGGAAAGGATCGTTCAGGTGACGAGGATGTTTGGCGCCGCCTTTCGGCTTCTCGATCACCTGCGTGGTGGAGATATTCACGACGGCTGGACCGATTTTTTTCGAAATGCTCGCAAAGGAACTCGAGAGCGAGATGGGATCGGGAACAGCCAGGAGTGAGGCGCCGCTCGCGCCATTTTGTCCATGCGTTGCGAGAGCGCGGCCGGAAATCAGCGTGCCGATCATGATGCCGATACCGAGCGTGGCTGCCACGAGGATGGCTGCGAAGACCTTGCGGCGTCGCGCCCAACTCACCAATTCGTAAAATTGAACGCCCATCGCCGTGCTCCCTTCCTGCCTATGACTGCGACGATTGCCGAAGAATAGCGATTATAACACCCATTTGATTCGCACCGTGGCAGGACAGTTTCACCGATGCTCACATAAATACGGTGCTAGTAGTGCGCCCGCGAGGGTAATGGCGGGAGGCTGCAACGGCCGCGAACATGCGGCCGTCGCTTCTCGTGGATTCGCGACGCGAGCCTCGTTTAGGAGGTGCTACGAAATTCCATCTGGGAAAAAGACGAAGGGGCGTGTGGTGTTTGCGGCCGCGAGCTGGCCAAATCGCCGCGAGAATGAGGATTAGGACTTGGACAACCTTGGGTCGAGGCCGAGCTCTGTGTCAGTGGCGTCACCCGGCAAGCTCAGGTGAAAAGCTTCGTTTCCAGACGCGATGTCGTCCCCTTCCGCACGGGGTTCCAGCTTCTTCTGAGCGCGGCGCTCCGCCTTCATACGCGCTTTCTCCATGCGCTTCATCTCTTTTTGGCGCTTCTTGAATGTAGTCGTCATTTAATGGCTCCTTTTAAGGATTAGATGCGGCCTCGCTGGAACAACCCTCCAGGCATCCCTACCTCGCCGGAACGAATCGCGCTCTAAAGCAGCTGATTCTATACACCATTACGGTGAAGACAATCCAAACGGGTAAAGCAGACCGCCGTCCGCGCGCACCTACTCGAAAGACCTGACCCCCGAGCGCGCATCTCTACTATAACACACGAGAGTTCCAAAAAACGAATCAGGACGTTACTGGCGATTGACAGCTAGGGCTTCCGGCCCGCCATCCATAGTGTGTCGCTGGTCGGCAGCCGATCCAGCACTGGACGCGGCTGCGGATTGAAACCGGCCAACTGGAGCATCCGGCCCAAGGTCGATGGGGTGAAATAGTTGCAGTGTGCAGGGATGTGGATACCGCACCAGTTTTCGCCCATAAAAGCGCGATTCCAACTTGCATAGTTGGGCGTTTTGATGACCAGGACGCCGCCGGATCTCAGGGCTCGAAACGCCGTCTCCAAGCCGAGCCTTGGCTGCCATTCGTGCTCGAGATAGCCGAATTGGGTGACGATGTCGAACGAATCCGCAGGAACTGCTGCATCCGTGACTGGACTCACGAGAATCGGCGCTTGCGGGACGCGCGCTTTCGCCTCTTCGGCCGCGCGCGGGCTCAATTCGACGCCCATTACGTCAAACTGTCTGGCGGCCATCGCCAGAAATCGCCCGTCGCCGCAGCCAAGGTCGAGCAGCTTCCCTTCCCGCTTCCAACTAAGCGCGTGCGAAAACTGGCGCTGGGTCGCGTCGGTGCGTAACGGACGAGTGAGGCGGGAGAAGAACATGAGGAGCGGCCGGTCTTTTTTGCGCCGCGAAACTTCCTTTTCGTAATCGTCCACCCAATCGTGCTCGGCAGCTTGTGTCTGATACGCGAGCGGCTGATCGCCGATGAACACCATACTGCAGGCCGAGCATTTCACCACGTGCCATGAATCCCGTTGAAATACGAGGCGGCGTTCGAGTCCTCCGCATAATGGGCAAGGCCGCTGGCCGGATTGATGTGTGGCGTTCGGAGTAATGATCGGGCCCTCGAAGCCCGGAATATTATCACTTGTTGTCAGGATGTTCTGAAGGTCACGGTATTCCGGAGAATCTCACCGCCACTAGCCAGGAATTGGAATCGATTTTATCCCTCTACCGAGGATGCGCCGAGGAGGCGGCCGCGTGGGGCCCGCAGCATAGCGTCTGCAAATCCGAGCGATTCCCAGCAAGCTCCCACCAACATGATCAGGCATACTTGCAAGTTACACTTGCAAGTTTAACTGTCTTGTGTGTAAAATGGAGCTGCCATGCAACGAAAGACGTTCGAAGCATCCGTCATCGACTTCATCCACGCCATCGGCCTTTTGTTTCGCCGTGTGCGCGCAGCGGCTGCTTCCCATGAGCTTTCCTTGACCGAATCTTCCGTCATGGGCCGTCTCGCCCGGGAAGGCGCCGCAACCACGGCCGATCTGGCGCGCGCGGAGAAGATGAAACCGCAATCCATGGGGACCACCATTGCAGCGCTCGAGGAAATGGGTATGGTGGTGCGCAAGCCGCATCCGACCGATGGCCGGCAAGTGAATATCGAACTGACCGCCAAGGGCGCCGCGGTACGCAAGAGCGTCGTCGATGCAAAGCGAACATGGGTGGCTGAAGCGATTGCGCAGCTAAGCGAAGACGAGCGCGAAACGCTGTTCAAGGCTGGTCACATAATCAAGCGCCTGGTGGAAAAGTGATCGGCAAAGAGGAAGCAGCGCAGGTGCAAACGCAGGCCCCAAAACAGCTAGAAGACAGACCTGCAATCGGCTCGGATCCACACAAGACCTCTCCCGCGCTCAGTTCGATCTCGCATGCATGGCGAGCGCTGCGGCATCGCAACTTCAGGCTGTTCTTCGCAGGTCAAAGCATTTCCCTGATCGGCACCTGGATGACGCGGCTGGCGACAAGCTGGCTCGTCTATCGCCTCACTCATTCCGCGTTACTGCTCGGCTTCGTAAGCTTCGCGGGACAGATTGTGGCCTTTCTAGTGGCGCCGATTGCCGGAGTCTGGGTTGAGCGTATCAATCGCCGCAAACTTCTGGTGTGGACGCAAGCCGCAGCCGCGGTCCAGTCGCTCGCGATGGCCGCGCTCACGCTGGCGCACGTCATCAACCTCTGGGAAATCATTGCCCTGGCCGCCATGCAGGGCCTGATCAACGCGTTCGACATGCCCGCACGCCAATCCTTCCTCGTACAGATGGTGGAGGATCGCAACGACCTCAGCAACGCCATTGCCATCAACTCCTCGATGGTGAATGCGGCGCGGCTCATTGGCCCGGCCATCGCCGGCTTGGTGATCGGAGCCGTCGGCGAGGGCTGGTGCTTCCTGATCGACGGCTTCAGCTACTTTGCGGTGATCGCTTCCCTGCTCATGATGCGCATCAAGCCCTTGAATCTCACCCGCAGCGCATTGGGCGTCCTCGAGCAAATGCGCGAGGGTTGGGATTACGTTCGTACATTTCGCCCGATTCGCACGATTCTCCTGCTCTTCTCGCTTCTCTGCCTGATGGGCTATCCCTTTGCGGTGCTGCTACCGGTGTTTGCCGGGGACGTGTTGCACGGTAACGCAAAGACTCTCGGGTGGTTGACGGCGGCCTCGGGCATCGGCGCACTTATATCCGCGCTTTCGCTGGCGATTCGCAAGTCCGTCCGGGACTAACCCGCATGCTTCAGATCGCGGCTGCGGTGCTGGGAGGCGCGCTGATTCTATTCGGGATGTCGCGAACGTTGTGGGTAGCGCTTGTGCTTATGGCATTCGTTGGCTTTGGCCTGATGCAGAGCGCGGCGGTGAGCAATACGATCATCCAAACGCTGGTGCCGGACGAGAAGCGCGCTCGCGTGATGAGCTATTACACGATGGCCTTTTTCGGCGCCGCGCCTTTGGCAGCTTACTGGCCGGCGCGCTGGCCCACCGGATGGGAGCGCCGCATACCCTGATGCTTACCGGTGCGTTCTGCGTTGCCGGTGCGCTGTGGTTCACGGTCGAGCTGCCGAAGGTGAAAGCCGTGATGCGGCCGATTTATCGGGAGATGGGTCTTCGGCCGGGCGACTTAAGCTGATATCGGGCACCGGCGAAACTGCGATATGTCCCTGCAAGAACGACAAGTCATCCGTTCCAAGCATTCAACACGAAAGGAACAAACATGCCTATCACGAAACTCGATCCAAACGCCGCATTAGTGTTGATTGACCTGCAAAAAGGAATTGTAGGCTTGCCCACCGTACACCCCACGAGCGAGATCATCGCCCGCGCTGCGCAGCTGGCGCGAGCTTTCCGCGAGCGCGGGCTACCGGTGGTGCTCGTCAACGTGACGGGTATGGCTCCGGGGCGCACCGAGGCGGGGCGCCCTAAGTTTGCGTTCCCGGACGGTTGGACCGAGCTTGTTCCAGAGTTGGAGAAGCACTCCAACGATTATCTGGTCACCAAGCAGCGGGTTGGCGCGTTCCTGGGCACGTCGTTGGATTCGTATTTACGCGAGCGCGGTGTAACTCAGGTGGTTTTGGCGGGCATTTCGACGAGCAGCGGTGTGGAAGCAACGGCGCGCAGCGCCTACGATCTCGGCTACCATGTGGCGCTTGTAGTAGACGCAATGACCGACATGGATGCCGATATGCACCGGCATAGCGTCGAAAGGATTTTTCCCAAGTTGGGTGAAACAGACACAGCCGGTAACGTGCTGAAGCTGTTGAAACAGACGCTGGCCCAGTGAGTCTTGAGATCTGTGTGACCCTGAAACGGTCGTCTACTGTCCAGCGGCGTAGATGAACATTATGCCGAATAAAACGGCGAAGCCGAGGATGGTCCCGAAAGCTATAATGACGAAGTCACCATTCCAAGTGCTTTCAAGCATAAGCCGGCGCCGTTCTACCTCATACGCCCACCGCTGGTCTTGAAGTCGCATATGGGTTCCCACTAGTTAAGACTAGCGGTGTTCATCAGATTGTAAAGTACCGAAAATACTGTACTAAAGTACTATCTGCCCCTTCGGGTTTTCTTTGCCCCGCTAGGGTGTTCTCCTCCGTATATGAGATTTTGGTTGGTCAATTGATCAAAAGGTGGCGAACTCACTTTAAAAGCGGATTTGACTCGATAGCGCCGGACGCATTGGGGCTCGAAACCCGAGCCATGAACGCGGGTGCTTCGGGACTGGGGCTAAAATAGGAACGGCTGGCGCCCTGGAGGCTGCCAGCCGTTCAAAGCAACTGCCGAATTTTTTGCTCTACCGTCGAATTCCGAGACTATCTGAGCGAACGCATGAGCGGTTTGGTGCTTTCCAGCTTTTTCGACTTCTTGAGGCTCTTTTTCGCTTTTGCCATGCCACTCTCCTGTTTGTCGATTTTCTTCCGCCCCAAGGCGGCCGCTGGGCTGGATGCACGTCTGTCGCCATTGAAGCAATCTCCTGCGGCACAGCCGATTCCCTTTTAATTGTGCGAGATGTCGAAGCAAAGTTTCACTCGCACGTTTGAATCATGTTGAAGAAATCAACATGGTAGGTAAAAAGTCAACTTATGCCCGCTGTCCGGCCGATAGCATGCAAGCGCAACGATCGCTCTCACCATTGCCTGTCCGAAGCCATCCTGAAATTCATACAACGTGGTTTCCAAATACGGAATCCCTTGCAATAATTTGCACCGCCGGCCTTTGGTCTTCGTTTCATTCGCGTAAGAGCCTAAAATAAGTGATGCGCCGCTAGTGCGTGTCCGGCCCAGCCCCGAGACGAGCATTCGGATGATTCAATTTGCTTGGGGGAATACCGCTATGAAGCTTACTCACGTGGGAGCAACCGTTCTCGCTTTGGCTGTCTGGTTCGGAATTGCCGGCGGCGCCGGCGCTGGCACCGCCCGCGCCCAGAACACGAATCAAGTGCTGGGCCAGGTTGACTTTGACGCCAAAACGAACATCGACAAGGGCTCCGGTGTCTGGGTCGACGGGCAGTACCTGGGCTATGTGGGCGAGTTGAAGGGCAACAAGAAAGTTCTGCTCATCCCCGGGAAACACGAAATTGCCGTCAGGCAAGTGGGATTCAAGGACGTCACCCAATCGATCGAAGTGACGCCGGGAGGCACGACGATCGTCACCGTGCGAATGGAGAAGGATCCCAACGCCGTCAATGCGAATGCGACGGGGGAAGTGAAGCTCAAAGTGACTCCGGACCGGGCTGCGGTATTCGTTGACGGCAACTATGCCGGATACGTGCACCAATTTGGCGGGGTGAAGCGCGCCATGCTTATCGCTCCCGGAAAACACCACATCAAGATCGCGCTCCCCGGCTATCGCGACTTTGAAACCGAGATTACCGTGCAGGCCAATCAAAAGGTGACCGTGAAGACCGCACTAGCCCCTGCAAGTATCACGGCGGAAGGTTCCGAATTGAAGTAGCCAAGGAGAGATTGGCGGCCGTGCCGCGGACTTGTTACAATGGTCGATGGCCGGGGCGAAAAACTCCCGCCTGTATACCGGGGCAACTCCCCGCAGGTGACAACAACCAACCGTATGGCTCCTCGCACCCTGTTTGAGAAAATCTGGGAGGCGCATCTGGTGCGCGAAATTCCCGGACAGCCGTCCATCATCTATATCGACCGACATCTGATTCATGAAGGAACTTCCCCGCAGGCGTTTGCCGGGCTGAAAGCCGCCGGGCGCAAAGTACGGCGTCCTGAGCTGACGTTTGCCGTGATGGATCACTCCGTCTCGACGAAAAACCGACTGCTGCCGGTGTTGGACGCCGACGCGGCAGGGCAGTTCGACGCGCTGGCGCGCAATTGCGAAGAGTACGGCGTCCATCTTTTCGACATGCACAGCAAGAATCAAGGCATCGTGCATATCATTGGCCCGGAGCTGGGAATCACGCAGCCGGGGCAGACGATCGTCTGCGGCGATAGCCACACTTCCACGCACGGCGCTTTCGGCGCCCTCGCTTTCGGCATCGGCACCAGCGAAATCGAGCACGTGCTCGCCACGCAGTGCCTCTCGCAATTCAAATCGAAGACGATGGAAATTCGCTTTACCGGAAAGAAACCGCGCGGCGTCACCTCCAAAGACATGATCCTCGCCGTAATCGGCAAAATGGGAATCGCGGGCGGAAACGGAAGCGTCGCTGAATACACCGGCGAAGCCGTGCGCGGCCTTTCGATGGAAGCGCGCATGACGATGTGCAACATGACGATCGAAGGCGGCGCCCGCGCGGGAATGGTGGCGCCCGACGACACCACCTTCGCGTATCTCGAAGGCAGGCCGTTCGTGCCGCGCGGCAAAGAATTTGACGAAGCTGTGACCTACTGGAAGTCGCTCGTCACCGACCGGGATGCGAAATACGATTCGACGGTGACGATTGAGGCGGACAAGCTCGCGCCGATGGTCACCTGGGGAACGAATCCAGGAATGGTGACGCAGGTGACCGACCGCGTGCCCGATCCGCATTCTTTCAAAGATCCGGTGGACCAGAAAGCGGCGGAAAGTGCGCTCATTTACATGGATTTGAAGCCGGGGATGCCGATCGAAGACATTGCGCTCGATCGCGTATTCATCGGCTCGTGCACCAATTCGCGAATCGAGGATTTACGTCTCGCCGCGAAAGTAGTTGCCGGTAAACACGTTTCGAAGGATTTGAAACAGGCGCTCGTTGTTCCAGGTTCGCGTCGCGTGAAGGCGGAAGCGGAAGCGGAAGGCCTCGACAAGGTTTTCACGCAGGCGGGATTCGAGTGGCGCGACGCAGGCTGCAGCATGTGCATCGGCATGAATGACGACGTGCTGCAAAGCGGCGAGCGCTGTGCCAGCACGTCAAACCGCAATTTCGAAGGCCGCCAGGGCAAGGGTGGGCGCACGCATCTGGTAAGTCCGCTGATGGCCGCCGCGGCGGCGATTGAAGGCCACTTCGTCGACATCCGCAAGTGGAATGGCGTGGACGGCGCCGAGTAGAGCGTGAACGCTGCCGCGAAAAACTGAAGCTCAAAGTACGCAGAGAATCACGGAGAGCACATAAGAATGCAACCGTTCACCAAGCACACAGGGCTGGTAGCGCCGGTCGATCGCGTAAATGTTGACACCGATCAAATGGTACCCAAGCAGTTTCTAAAATTTCTCACCCGCGAAGGCTACGGTCGCGTCCTCTTTTATGACTGGCGCTACCTGCCTGGTGAGAAACCGAATCCCGATTTCGTGATGAATCATCCGCGGTACAAAGGCGCTTCGATTCTGCTGGCGCGCGCGAATTTCGGATGCGGCTCAAGCCGCGAACATGCGCCCTGGGCCATTCTCGACTACGGCTTTCGCGCGATTCTCGCGCCGAGCTACGCCGATATTTTTTACAACAACTGCTTCAAGAACGGGATTTTGCCCGTGACGCTTTCGAACGAGCAAATGGACGAGCTTTTCAAGCGAACCGAGCACAATGAGGGTTACAGGTTAACAGTCGATCTGGAGAAGCAGCTGGTCACCGACGAAAAAGGGCTGAGCTATTCGTTCACCGTCGATCCCTTCCGCCGCGAGTGCCTATTGAAAGGGCTGGATGACATTGGCCTCACGCTCGTCCACGAAGAGCAGATCTCCGCGTTCGAGCAGAAGAACCTCCGCCATCCAAAAATGTACGAGCCGGTAGACGTGAAATTTCACAAGCAGCCCGCCAACTAGCATTCGTTCACGCGTTCACTCAAATCGCCCCGGCGCAACAATCGGTTCGGGCGATTCCGGCGCGATCGGCGCAGCGCCTTTCAGTTCCGCCAGCACAATGCCCAAAAGAATCAGCCCCGCCCCAAAAAGCACTCGGCCGCCAAGCCGCTCGTGCGCCACAATCCACGCCGTAATCACTGCAAACACAGGCTCGAGGCTGATAAATATCGCCGTGTGCGTCGGAGTCGTATACTGCTGCGCCCAGGTTTGAAACGAAAAGCCAATCACCGTCGAGCCAATCGCCGTAATCAGCACCGCGAAAATAAGCTGCCCTGACCACACCAGCCGCGGCGCTTCCCATCCCGCCACAGAAAGTAGAGGAACGGCAAACGTCGCGAGCACAGCTGTCGTCGCCACCTGCAGAAAACTCAACGCGCCCACCGAATGCCGCTCCACGTACTGCCCGATGAAAATCACGTGCAACGCGAACATCACCGCGCAACCGAGCGCAATCGCATCCCCTCGATTCAAGCTGCCAAATCCTTCAGGCGGAATCATCAGGAAGTAAAGGCCGGCCAGCGCCGAAAACGCCCCAAGCCATATCCACATATTGATGCGCCGCCGGCCGAACGCCGCGAGAAAAACCGGCACAAGAACCACACTCGATCCGGTAATGAACGCCGCCTTCGACGCCGTCGTGAATTTCAGCCCGGTCGTCTGAAACGCGTAGCCGCCAAACATGAAGAAACCGATTTGCACGCCCGCCCATATCGTGTGCCGGTTCAACCCGCGCAGCGCGCGCCAGAACAGAATCGCCATCACCGCAGCCGAAAGCGCAAAACGCACAGCGATGTAAGTGAAAATGGAGACGTCCGCCAGCGCGTCCTTCACCACAATGAACGTCCCGCCCCACACTAGCGAGCAGAACAAGAGCGCAAGATCGGCGCGGACACGTTTATTCACGATTTCCCTCGAGTATCAGAGCGAAGAGTGTAAGCGGGGCACAAAGCGAAGACAACAGGTGCCGGTTGACACGCGGTTTAAGGCAAACTATAAGACCACTATGTTAACGAGTCGTATAATAAGAGGGCTTGCCGCCTCCTGCGGAAGTCTGCTTCTGGCTGCGCTCTCCACCTTTTCTCCCGTAGGTGCCCAAGATTCGGCGACAGCGCGCAGCGTCGACGATCTCGATTGGACAAAATTACCGCAAACTGTTGTCGAGGGGGTCGCCGGTGCCTCACCGTGCGGGTGGCTAACCATTGACACCGGAAGCTCGCACCTCATTTTTCGCGCTGGCCGGCCGTCGGGGTTTCGACCGCCTCCCGGACTGCATTTCGTGAATTTCAAACCCTGTCTCAATTATCAGGGATTTCGCGTTAGGGTCACTTACACCGCGGCAACGGGCGCGGGCTACGACGGCGACTTCCGGATTCTGCAAGTACTCGCTGCTGTCTCCGTTGCAAAAGGAGACGATGTACCCAAATTTGCCGATGGCCCCGACCCTATGTTGAAACTATTCATGTCCAAGCCAGAGAACAAATGGACGGCACCTCCCAAACCGTGGGCGACAGCAGCAGGTGTCGTCAAGGCCGCGGTCTGCGACGGCCAACGCTTGACAATGGTTCTGGACCAGTCGGGATTTACCTTAAAACTCCATACCGATCACTATTTGGACCTGCCCTTCTCTGCCTCGGGCGCGGGTGTTCATGATGGGTTCAACCCTTGTAAAGACCTCAAAGGACGTATGGCAGTTGTCGAATATGCTCCTATCAAGGGTAAGGCGTACGATGGAGATCTTGCCGGTATAGAAGTAAAGGAATGAGCTGCCGTGAACTATCGAAGTTTGCTAGCGATGTTTTGCGCGGCGGTTGTCCTTTGCGGCTCCCTTGAATTGCCAATGCAGGCCGCAAAACACGATGCCTGGATCGAGGTTCGCTCCCCCAATTTCATCATCGTCAGCAACGCCGGCGAAAAACAGGCGCGCAGGACCGCAATCCAGTTCGAGCAGATTCACACGTTATTCCGCGACGGGCTCGCCGTCGCGCAGGGCCATTCCAGCCCCGTGATCACCATTTTCGCCCTGAAGGACGAGAAGTCGCTCAGCGATCTCCTCCCCGATTATTGGACAAAGGGCCACATGCATCCCTCCGGCGTATTCGCCTACGGCTTGTATCAATATTACGCGGCGGTGAATCTCGAAGCGCAGGGCAAAAATCCCTTTGCCACGATGTACCACGAGTATTACCACTCGCTGACCATCCCCTATTTCCCGGAATTGCCGGTCTGGCTCAGCGAAGGCCTCGCCGATTTCTTCGGCGAATCGGAAGTAAACGGAACCGTCGCAACAATGGGCGTGGCCGATCCCGCATTGATCGAAGAACTGCGGCACAGCAAACTCATACCGCTCGACGTGCTGTTCCACGTGGACGCTTCATCGCCCTATTACAACGAGGAAAATAAAGTTTCCGTCTTCTACGCCGAATCCTGGGCGCTCACTCACTACCTGATGATCGGCGATAAGCAATCGCACCGGCAGATGCTCGTAGATTACGCGACCGCATTGTCATCCGGCTCGACTCCCGACCAGGCCGCCGCGAAAGCATTCGGCGATCTGAAGAAACTCCAGGACGATCTTTCCCGCTACATCGGCAAATTCACATTTGCCTATTTTCAGATGAAAGCCCCGGCCGAACTGCCGCCGGCCGAGCTTCACGTTCGCGAGCTCACTGACGCCGAGGAAGAAGCCTATCGCGGCGGCTTCTTCGCAGTTCGCAGGCGCCCCGAGGCCAAACAGATCCTGCAGAACGCGGTGAATCTCGATCCGAAGCTCGCGCTCGCGCACCAGAATCTCGGCATCGAGGAATATCTCGAAGGCAATCGAGACTCTGCCTTAATTTCGATCTCCGAAGCCGTGCGGCTCGATCCGCAAGACGGTTTTGCGCGTTATCTTCGCGCCTATCTCACTTTCTTTGGCGCGGGCGGCTTTCCCCAGGATTCGCAGATCGAAGAAGACTTGCGCCAGGCTGTTGCGCTGAAACCCGATTTCGCCCCGGCCAATGCCCTGCTGGGCCTCTATCTTTCAAGCCATCGGCAAACCGGCGAGGAGGCGCTGGCGTACGCCAAGAAAGCGGTGACCCTCGAACCCGGCAACACCGAATTCATTTACGACCTGGCACAAGTGCTCGCACAGATGCAGCGCTTCGATGAGGCGCAGTATGTGGCGGAGCGCGCGCGGACGAACTCGCGAAATGCGGAGTATCGCGCCAGGCTCGACCAATTCATCGCCTACCTACAGAATGCTCGCAGCGTGACCAGGCGCGATGCGGAGGCTCAAGCCGCTGCGTCGCAACCGCAGGCAATTCCCGACACAACGGCTCGCGCTCCAATGGCGCAAGAAGAACCGGCGAAGGAAGCGGACAACTCACGCGAAGTGACCGGAGTGGTGACGCAGGAAAGTTGCGCCGGCGGTTTGAAACTACAAGTTGCAGCTGGCGCCGAAGTTTTTACGTTTCATCTTCAGGCGGGCGCGCACTCGGCGATCCGCATGATGGCCAAGCCCGCGCCGGACTTCGATATTTGCAAATCTTTGAAAGGCATGCAGGTCGCGGTGCGGTTTCTGCCCGATAAAGAGAAGAAAAGCAGCGGTGCCATTCAGCAGCTGACCATCCTGGCGGCCGACTTGCCGGGCTCCTCGACGATTCCGAAATCAGCTCCCGGTGCGGCCGCGGCAAAACCTCTTCGCCTGGCACCGGCTGCCAACGGTGCGCAAAACGCGAGCGTAACTTTGTCAGGTCGCGTCACGGCTGTGGCGTGCGATAAGAGCGAGATGACGTTGACGCTGCTCGTGCGTGATTCAGAATTCGAGCTGCATGCGCGAGACTACACGCGCGTCCATTTCGATCAGTCCGTGCCATTTGATACCGGGGAATTTCAACCCTGCGCCCAATTGAAAGATCGCGACGCAACAATCGATTACATCGTAACCGAGAAAGAAAAATACGACGGCGAGATCCAGTCAGTAGAAGTAGGCAAGTAGGTTTCCAGTGGCACAGGCAGTCCTGCCTGTGCGCTTTGACTACGCAGCAACCCATTCCATCTCAACCGCGCACGCGACATCGCAATCCCAGCGGCACAGGCACTCCTGTTTACCCTGAGACACGAAGGGCCTGTGCGCCTTTCTTCTCACTACCGCTGCCGCTCAAAAACAACCCGACCGCCCGCAATCGTCATAGCGACCTGTGTAGAAAGTAGTTCACGCGGCGCAATCCGCGTGATGTCCACAGGAAACACCACGATGTCCGCCAGCATTCCCGGCGCAATAGTTCCCTTCCGCTTTTCTTCAAACTCCGCATACGCCGAACCCGCCGTATAAGCGCGCAAACAATCGTCCATCGGCAGTTTTTCCTGCGGTTGCCATCCGCCCGGCGGTCCGCCATCCGGAAGTTCGCGCGTGACGCAGGCATAAATTCCGCGCAGCGGGTTGATTGGTTCCACCGGATAATCCGTTCCGAACGCTAAGTGCGCGCCGTCCTGTTCCATCGTGCGCCACGCATACGCGCCTCTCACGCGTTCAGGGCCGAGCCGATCGGCAGCCCATCGTTCGTCAGTCAACACATGCGACGGCTGCATCGATGCGACAACGCCCAGAGAAGCGAACCGCGCGAAATCGGCCGGGGCCACCACTTGCGAGTGCTCCACTCGGTCGCGCCGATCGCGTGGACCATTTGCTTTTTCGGCAGCCGCAAATGTGTCGAGAGCGATTCGGTTGGCGCGGTCGCCGATGGCGTGAAGCGCGATTTGGAATCCGGCGCGATCGCGCTCCACCGCCATCCGCATTAGCGCCGCCGGATCGAGTCGCAAAATTCCTGAAGTGCTTGGATCGTCAGCGTAAGGCGCGAGAAGCGCTGCCGTTCGCGAACCGAGCGAGCCGTCGACAAGCGCCTTCAGCGCACCAGTCTTCAGCCACGGATCGGTTGTGCCGCCCACGCGCCGCATTTCTTCGAGACGAGACAATGGCAGCGTAAACTGGAGCCATTCAGTGATGCGAACCGTCTGTTTTCCTTCGCTTTTCAATTTCTGTAGCACCAGGAAATTCTGCCAGCCGTAATTGTCGCCATCGTCTGCCGACATCATGGAGTTATCTTGAATCGAAGTGACGCCACTTTGCGACGCCTCTTCCATTGCCAGCGCGAATGCTCGAAGGCGTTGTGCTTCGGAGAATGGCGGCACGCGGCTATAGACAAGATTCATCGCCGCATCTTCTTCCAACATTCCAGTCGGCTCGCCTGTGGCAGGATCGCGCTCGATATGCCCGCCGGGCGGATCGGGCGTTTCGCGAGTGATACCGGCAATTTTCAGCGCTTGCGAGTTCACCACCGCAACATGCCCATCCACGCGCTGCGAAAATATCGGATGCTCGGTCGAGATTGCGTCCAGATCCTGCCGGCTGGGAAATTTCTTCACAGGCCACAGCGTGTGGTCCCATCCGGGAGCGATGATCCATTCTCCCGGCCCAAAATCTTTGAGCCGCGCGCGAATCCTCTGCTGAAACTCTTCGACGGATTTCGTACCTCGCAGGTCGACTTCCAGCTTGACGTACGCGCCGGCCGCAAGATGGAGATGCGCGTCATTGAATCCTGGCATCGCGAACTGCCCGTGCAAATCGATGACGCGAGTTTTGGGACCGACCCAGGATTTTATTTCCGCATTGCTGTCGGCTCCGGCGCTTGCGATCGCCACGCTAGAAATCGCTACGACGGACTCTCCGCGAATCGCCACAGCGCTGGCCCATGGCTGAGCCGCAAGGCCGGTATAGATTTTTCCGTTGGTGAGGACAAGATCGGCGGGAGGCTCAAGTGGCGAGGGCTGTGCGTCGGTTCGCGAAAGCTGCGTTCGGAGCGGCGCAGCGAAACTTGCCCCAAGCAGCGAGTGACGCGACGACAGAAGTTCTGCGCCGGCCAATGCGCAAATCGCAGCGAGAACGAAGTATCCGAATTTCCGCCGGGACATCCTAAGGTTGCACTCCGGCGAGAGCTACGGCGATGAGCAGCACGCGCTTCAGCCCCAATTCACGGCCCGTCGGGTCGTACCACTCTGCCAGCGTGTGCGAACCGCTTCCCTTTCCGCCGCCGCCGATGGCAATGGCGGGAATTCCTTGCGAGAGCGGAATGTTCGCATCAGTGGAACTGCGCTCGAGGCGCGAGCGCGTGCCGAGAAAGCGATCCACGTTGCGCACCGTTTCGAGGAGCGGAGAATCCTCGGGCAATTTTCCGGAGGGGCGAGCTCCTAGAGAATTGATTTCTATCCGCAGCGAATCGCCACCCGAACGGCTCGCAGCGATTTCGTCCTTTATACCTGCTTGCATCGAGTCTCGAAGCGCGCTCTCCAGTCGATCGAGTTCGGATTCTTCTTCCGAGCGGAGGTCGATTTTCACCGTCGCGCGCGACGGAATCGAATTCACTGAAGTGCCGCCTTCCATCACGCCGAAATTGTAAGAGCTGCGCGGATCGTCAGGCACTTTGACCGAAGAGAATTTCACGATGCCGCGCGAAAGAGCCGTGATCGGATTCGGAGCTCCGAAATCCGACCAGCTGTGGCCCCCCGGTCCGATGATCGTCACCTCAAAACGCCGCGACGCGATTCCCTGCGTGGTGATGTGTTCGATCGAAGGCCCGTCGATCGCAATCACCGCGGATAAACGCGGCCCGAAGTCGTCCACCAGCGCGCGAATGCCGCGAAGATTCCCTTCGCCTTCTTCGCCCACATCGCCCGCGAATACGAGAGCTTTCGTCGTGCGGACGCGGCCTTCTGACAGCGCGTGCGAAACGGCGACCAGCGCCGCCAGTCCCGCGCCGTTATCCGAGATGCCCGGAGCTTCCAGGCGAGAGGCGTTGCGCTTCACGGTTACATTCGTTCCAGTTGGGAACACGGTGTCCAGATGCGCGACCAGCAGCACCACGTCCTTTGAACTCGAACCCGGACGCTCACCGATCACATTGCCGATCTTGTCCACGCGAACGCGAAGGCCATTGGCTTCGAATAATTTCTTCAGGGCTTCGCCGCGCCGCGCTTCCTTGAATTCGGGCGCGGGGATTTCCGTCAGCCGAATCTGCTGATCGGTCACCCATCCGCCATTTTTGTCGATCCACTCGATCGCGCGGGCGCATGTGGGATCCTGCGCGAGTTTCTCGATGGATTCGTCCGCGGCGCGGGCTGAGAGAGTGGCCATCACCAAAAAGATACAGCAGATGGAGGTGAGTTTCACGAGATTCGTTCGCGAATTTCTAGCGCCCGCAGGCCGCTCTGCATGCCTCTGTGATGTAAGCACGCATTTGAGGAGATCAATTTGTCCGGGATTTTCCCGCCGCCATGGCGGGACCGATGAGAGCGATGATTTCGTCTTCGGTGAAAATGCGTTCGGATTTCTTGGCTGCGTCAAAAATTCGATCCACCAGTTCGTCGGTGGCCGGGATGCCGCGTTTTTCGAGCCAGTAGATTACGTTGGAGCGGCCGCTCAACGGGCCGATTTCGATAATTTGCTCGAGGCCGAAGTGGTGCGAGGGTACGCCGCTGTAAATCGAGTTGGCCAGTTCTTCGTCGCCTTTTTTGTAGGCTTTGACGATCGCAGCCGCGTGCACTCCTGTCGCCGTGCGGAATGCATCGCGGCCCACGACCGGATAATTCGTTGGTATCGGCGTGTGCGTGGCTTTCGAGACGGTGGTGGAATATTTTTTTAGATGCGAAAGGTTTTGATCTATCAGGCCGAGCAGCTTCAGATTCACGAGCATCAGTTCCATGGGCGTGTTGCCAACACGTTCGCCGAGCGCGAGAGCCGCGGCGTGGACTTGATCGGCGCCGGCGGCAATCGCGGCGAGCGAATTTGCTACTGCGAGGCCGCGATCATTGTGTCCGTGCCAGTCGACGCGGATTTTTTCGCCCGAGGGTTTCACCACTTCATCGATTGCGAATTTCACGAGATTGTAGGCGCCGCGAGGAGTGGCGTGACCTACCGTGTCACATAGCACGATCGCGCGAGCGCCCGAACGAATCGCTGTGGAATAGAGCGTGATGACCGTAGAGGGATCCGTGCGGATCGTGTCTTCGGTAACGTACATCACGGGAAGCCCTGCGGACGCCGCAAACTTGACGGCATCTTCGGTGGTGCGCTGGAGATGATCCACCGTCCAATCTTCGACGAGGCGGCGAATCGGGCTCGAGCCGAGAAACGTGGCGGCTTCGAGCGGCCTGCCCACTTTTTCCGAGATTTCGATGATGGGCTTGATGTCGTTCTTGTGCGTGCGCGCGGCGCAATTCGGGCGAATTTTCATTCTGGACTGAACAATTTCGCGGGCGAGAGCTTCGGTGTCCGCATAGGCGCGCGGGCCGGCGCCAGGAAGGCCGATGTTCACGGTGTCGATTCCGAGCGATTCCATCAGATGAAGAATTTCAATCTTCTCGCCGATGCTCGGATCGTGCACCGACGGATTCTGAAGGCCGTCGCGAAGGGTCTCGTCATTCAGCATCACGCGGCGGCCTGTGGGGATTTCGGCGCCGGCGAATGTGTTCCAGTCGTGGATGAGTTCGCTTTTCATTTTTCTTCTGCTGAGACCTTAATAGCGCAGCGTGTAGCTGTGCGGCATCTTGGAGCGATCTGGCTTGTAAATCGTTTGGCAAAATTCGCAGCGATACACTTCCGCTTTCTTGCCTACCAGCGCTTCGATTTCTTTCGGGTAGTCGTACCAGCGTTTCAGGTGGCCGCAGCAGAGTTTGCCTTTGGCGTCTTTCTCATCACAGGCGCGCTGAGTGGCTTTCTTCGGCTTCACTTTGGGCGGAGCAGGCGCTTCGGGTTCGGTGGCTATGGCGGTTGCAGCAGGCGCGGCGCTTGACGCAGCGGCGGCTGGCGCAGACGCCGGCGTCGCTGGCGGTTTCGCCGCTGGAGCAGGACTTGTCACCGGAGCTTTCGCTGCCGGAGCTGCGGGAGTCTCTGTAGGCGTCGCAGCTGAAGGCGTAGCGGCGGTGGGCGCGGGTGCCGGCGGAGCTGAAGCGGGCGTTGCCGGTGATTTCGCCAGAGCTTGCGCTTGCGGCGGAGTTTCCGGTGCGTTTTCGTCTGGCATCAATTCGCTCCCCTTTTCATGTGCGTCAGGATGTCACGATTCAAATGCGGCGACGCCGCGCAATCAGGCCGCGAGCGCCGCGTTTGCCGACCATCGCTCGAAGCCGACGCTTCCAACTTGGCGCGAACAGGGCTTCGACCATGCTGCCCGCCGCCGCAGCGAAATCCTCGGAGTAACCATACCACCACGGTTTCGCGAATCGCGGCAACCTGTCTACGTCCACGTATTTTACTTGAACCATCTCGAGCAGTCCAAGGCGCGAATGTGTGCGTCCCCAACCGCTCCAGCCGGGGCCGCCGTGCGGCGCTTCGGAGATGCCGTAGTAACTCGCCACGTCGTTGATCATTACGGAGCCAGCGCGGATTCGCGAAGCGAGTTCCCTGCCTCGTCGAGCGTCACGTGTCCAAATACTGGCGCTCAGGCCGAAGGGCGAGTCATTCGCGAGAGCGATGGCTTCGTCGGCGGATGCCACGGAGCAAATCGCGAGTACGGGGCCGAATGTTTCTTCGCGCATGAGCTGCATCGAGTGGTCCACGTTGGTGACCACGGCAGGCTCGAGAAAATTCGGACCGAGATCAGGGCGACGATTGCCGCCAGTGAGAATTCGGGCGCCGCGCTGTTCGGCGTCGCGAAGCTGCTGTTCGACTTTTTCGAGTTGGCGCTCGCGAATCATGGGACCAATGTCGGCTTCGGTATCGACAGGCGGACCCAGGTGCAACTTCCTGGTCTTCTCAACGCAGAGCTCAGTGAACTTTTCGACAACTGATTGTTCGACGTAAATCCGCTCGACGGAGAGGCAGGCCTGGCCGCAATTTGTGAAACCGCCCCAGACGGCGGCGCTGGATGCGACGTCCAGATCGGCGTCGGCGAGAACCAGCATCGCATCCTTCCCGCCGAGTTCGAGAACGGATGGAATCAGTTTGCCGGCGCAGGCTTCTGCGATTCGGCGCCCAGTGGCGACGCTGCCAGTAAAGAAAACTTTCGCAGGGCCGGCTTCGATGATTGCGGCGCCGACCTCGCCGCCGCCTTGCAGAATCTGTACAAGACCTTTAGGGAAGTTGGCGCGATCGATCAGTTCGCCTACCAGCGCGCCGGTGGCGGGCGTGAGTTCGGACGGCTTGAACAGCACCGCGTTGCCGGCGACGAGAGCTGGAATCAATTCCGTCATCGGAATCGCGAAGGGGAAATTCCAGGGCGAAATGATTGCGACAACGCCGAGTGGCTCGAACTCGAGCCAGCCGGATTTCGCTTTCAGCGCGATGTTGTGGTGCGGGACTCGTTCCAGGCGCAGCCATCGCGGGGCCTGGCGCGCGAGGAAGTCGGCGGTGTCGAGCGAGAGAAGCACTTCGGCGAGGATGGCTTCGGCGCGGGGCTTGCCGGTTTCGCGAATGACGATGTTTGCGATGTCATCGCGGCGCTGGAAGATCGCGTCGCGAAGTTTGCGAAGCATTGCGCAGCGTTCTGTGAGTGGCTGTGCTGCCCATTCTTGCTGCGCGGCGCGAGCTGCTTCGAGGATTGCTGGAATTGCGGTGAGCGGCGTGGCTGGGATGCGCGTCACCACTTCGCCGGTTGCTGGATTAACAGAATCTACAAAATCTTGGCCGGCGACTGATAGCGCGCGAAGAGCTTGAGGGGAGACTGCCATTTCTTTTTGGATTCTAACTGATTTACAGGGCCGGCGGACAGCATGCTGAGGGCTGAATTCTCGCACTTGAAAAGCTCTCGGAAGTGAATCATAGGAAATTCCGGAATATGTGGATTTGTGTCCATTAGAAAATGCGTAAGTATTGATTCTGCTGCATTTAGGTGAATTTCTAATAATCCGATTGTTCCTATTAGAAATTTCCAGTGAAAAGTCCAGTGGGCTCAGATGGCGAGGGGACTCGTAAGGGAAAAAGGCGATCCATTCTCGATTAGGCTTTGCGCCAATGGCTTGTTTTGTTGGGGATGCGAGAATTTCTAATCGCGGATTCGCGATTAGAAATCCGCAAGCGGGGACAAGCCACGGCGGGCCGGGAAGATTGCGAGGCGCGGGAATGAAAGGAGCGATGGGGCGCCGGAGCCGGCGGCCTGTGCCCTTCTGCCCTTGCGCCGAGTTGTGAATACCGTGCACGACTGAGGTTAACATGAAAGTAACTGGGTATCAAGGTTAGAAACTCGGACTCGATGGTGTCGCCCAAAATTTGTCAGAGCCGGGTATTTCAGGGGCTAACGCCCCTGCTTGCTTGGGATTGGTTATGTCGCCCCTGAAGGGGCGACCTACAAGGCGTTTTGTAGCGACGATTGGCGACAGGCGCCGCCTTCAGCGGCTAAAGCCGCACGCATTTTGCATCGGTTGCGGCACGGCTGCCCTTCGTTCCTCAGGGTAAAAAGCCGTGCCCAGACGGAAGAATTTCGGCGCGAATCAAAACGTCGCGGTATTTCAGGGGCTAAAGCCCCTGCTTCTCGCTTTGTTTTTATGTCGCCCCTGAAGGGGCGACCTACAAGGAGGTTTGTGCAGCGACTAGTGCCAAGCTCCACCCAGCGGCTAAAGCCACACTGATTTTTGCGCCGGTTGCGGCACGGCTGCCCTTCGTTCCTCAGGGTAAAAAGCCGTGCCCAGACGGAAGAATTTTGGCGCGAATCAAAACGTCGCGGTATTTCAGGGGCTGAAGCCCCTGCTTCTCGCTTTATTTTATGTCGCCCCTGAAGGGGCGACCCACAAGGCTCTCGTGTCGTGACTTAGAGGCGAGTGAGTCGGTGGGATCTGGGTATTCGAGTGAGACGAGGTAGAGACCTTCGGCGGGGACTGTGGGGCCGGAGCGGGAGCGATCGCGGGCTTCGAAGATTTGGGGGATTTCGGCGGGGGCTAACCTGCCTTTGCCCACTTCGATTAGCGTGCCGACTATTTTGCGGACCATGTAACGGAGGAATGAGCGGCCGCGAACTACGTAGGCGAGTTCGTCGCGATCCGGCTCGCGGATGATTTCTGAGGAATAGATTGCGCGGACTACTTCGCGTTCGCGATCGTCGTCTTCTGAGCCGGAGGAGGCGGAGAAGGATGTGAAATCGTGTTCGCCTTCGAATTCGCGGGCGGCTTGGGCCATGGCGGCTTCGTCGAGCGGGCCTGAATAGTGGAGCGCGCGCTGGTATTCGAATGGAGGCAGCACCTGGCCCCGCCAGATGCGGTACCGGTAGGTTTTGCCCTGGGCTTGCCAGCGAGCGTGGAAATCGGGGCCGACTTCTTCGGCGGCGACGATGCGGATTGCGGGCGGAAGGAGTGCATTCAAGGCGCGCTGGAATTCGGCGGCGGGGATGACGGATTGCGTTTTGAAATGGGCGACTTGACCGAGGGCGTGGACGCCGGCATCGGTGCGGCTTGCGCCGTGGATGAAGATTTTTTCCTGGGTGATTTGGCTGGCGGCTTCAGCGATGGTGCCTTGGATAGTCGGTTTGGCCGGGTTGGATTTGCCAGCCGTGGAAGGTGGCGCCGTCGTAGGCGATGGTGAGCTTGATGTGGCGCATTTGATGATGGGTGAATTATTCGCATAGGGATGCCACAGAGGAACGAAGACACAGAGCTTTGGGAAACTTCTGCCAATCTGTTGCGATTTTTTGCGGCTAGTAGTGTAGAGTTTGTTGACTTATGAACTGGTATCTTGAGGGACTTAGAAAATACGCGGTGT
Source organism: uncultured Acidobacteriota bacterium (assembly GCA_963790945.1). GTDB lineage: Bacteria > Acidobacteriota > Terriglobia > Acidiferrales > UBA7541 > Palsa-295. Next base: position 116,691 of record CAWBRH010000023.1, on the reverse strand, counting down.
TTACTGGACGGGCTCGGCGCCGGGAATTCTGGATGTTCGAGCTGATCAATTCGCTGATTACTTTCGCGCTCTTTGTGGTCGCTGTTCTTGCTGGCAAGCTAGGATTTGGATACCTCCTCGGCTTGCCGTTTCTATACGCTCTGGCTACCACAATCCCATCTTACGCCAAGCTTGTCCGCAGGCTTCATGACACGAACCACAGCGGGTGGTGGTTTCTCGTAAGCTTGATTCCTGTAATCGGTGCGCTAATGCTGCTAGCTCTTATGATGAGAGACAGCGACCCGGGCGAGAATCGGTTCGGCCCCAACCCGAAGGCAGTGCCGGTGGTGGCCACCGTTCCCGAGATGGGTTACCTCGCTCCTCCGCTTCCGCACGATCGCTCGTGAACCCAAATTCCCCTGCTCCTTCTTCGACTCTTGGTGGGTTCGACAAGCAGTCGAGTCGCGCATGACGGCGTTCAGCGCACAGGCTTGCGGCACAGGCGCTTCGTATCTCAGGATAAGCCTGACGCCGGCGGTACGAAAAGAACGATGGCGCGAATCTGCCAAGCATTGAGGATTTTGCCGCGTAGCGGCTTGGGGCACAGGCAGGATTGCCTGTGCTACTTAAGGCGAATTCGTTTATGGCTTCGGGTGATTAGCGAAGAAAGTCAGCATTGTGTCGGTCGCGTTGATTTGCGGAGTTAGGCGATCGCCGGGCCAGGAATGGTGGCCGCCTTGGATGGCGTAGAGGACCACTGACGTGCCGTCTTTGCAGGGTGAATAGACATCGGTGTGGAGCTCGCTCGTTTCTTCGTGCTTCGGTTCGGTGGAGCAGGCGTCGTGCCGTACCCAGAATTGGACGGCTTCGGAGACGGGAGTATCGGAGCGCTTGGAGCCCATTTGAAAAGGCGTGGAGCCTCCATTGAATGGGACGAGATGGTCCGCGGTGCCGTGGAAGATGAGCACCGATACGGGCGCGGTTGGTTTGCACTCAACGTCGAGGGCGCCTTCGACGGGTGCGATCGCGGCAACTTTGTCAGAGAGTTCGCAGCCGAGGCGATAGGACATCATGCCGCCGTTGGAGATTCCGGTGACGAATATGCGCGTGCGGTCTATGGAGTAGTCGGTTTCGAGTTTATCGATTAGGGCGCGGAGGAAGCCGACGTCGTCAATGTGGTTCTTCATGGCATAGGCGCAGCAACTGCCGGAATTCCATGTGGGCATGCGGCCTGTGCCGCTGGGGTAAGCGACGATGAAGTTTTCCTGCTCGGATTTCTGCGACATTTTCGACATTCGCTCGGCGCTTGCGGGGCTTTGGGTGGCGCCGTGAAGAACGAGGATTAGGGGGACCGGTTTTTTGATGTCGTAGGAGGCTGGGACGTGAATTAGATAGCTGCGATCCAGGCCGCCGGATGCGAGCGATTCAGATTTTGTTCCTGGGCTGGGTGCGCCGCTGAGGGCGCGGCGGAAGGCGACGGTGCCGAGGAGCACGATGGCGAGGCTCGCGATGGCGAAGTTTTTCAGGATCTTGATTAGCGGGCGCGGGGTCATGGGAGTCTCATCGTATTAAACACTTATGCCGGAGGAAAGTTGCTGAAGCTTCCGGGGCTAAAGCCCCGATCTATTTTGCGGGTGCGTTTCGCTGGACTGAAGTCCAGCTCCCCTACTGAAGTAGGGGGCTCCCACCTGAGGAGAAGAGTGAAGAGTAAGGAACGCAATCGCGTAAGAGCCAAGGATGGCTGCGTAGCGGCTTTGGGCACAGGCAGGAATGCCTGTGCTACTTAAAGGCGACCCACGAGGCTTAGGACGCGCAGGGAGTCAGGAGTGGGCGCGGGAGAAGCGGGAGCCTGGGCGGGTGGGCATGCCGCCGGCGCGGCATTGGGGGCATTCGTCGGGCTCGTAGCTGGGGACATTTAGTTCGAGGAGAGCGCGGGAGGGGACGTTGAGTTCAATCGCGCCACCGCTGCGATCGATGAGCGCGCCGGCGGCTACGGCGAGGCCGCCTTCCTGTTCTACGACGCCGATGGTTTCGCGCGTGGAGCCGCCTGTGGTCCAGACGTCTTCGATTACGAGGACGCGCTCGCCGGGCGTCAATTCAAAGCCGCGGCGGAGGGCCATTTGGCCGGAGCGGTCGCGTTCGACGAAGAGAGCGCGAACGCCGAGAGCGCGGGCGACTTCGTGTCCGATGATTACGCCGCCCAAGGCGGGCGAGACGACACACGCGAATTTGTGATCGCGGAAAATTTCGGAGAGGGCGCGGCCGAGTGAGTCGGCGTGCTGGGGAAACTGGAGCACGAGCGCGCACTGGATGTAGGTGCCGCTGTGGCGGCCGCTCGAGAGTTCGAAGTGGCCCTGGCGGATGGCGCCTACTTCTTCGAGAAGTTTGAGGATGTCGTCGCGTTTCATTGGGCGCGCTGGCGCGGCACGTGAGTGCATTCGGCGCGCCAGTGCGGGTAGCCTAATGGCCACGGGGGGAAGTGTCAAGCGGGCGCGAGGGCTGGTTGAGCGGCAGTGCGTTTGGCCATGGGGAAGCGTAATGGGCTGGGAGGTGTGAGGGAATCGGGGAGTTGTTGTAGGCGGTGTGCGATGGATTGCGGATGCGGGAAGCCGGGGCCCTCGCTTCGCTCTGGTCTCGGTGCGCGCTTCGCGCGGCGATTTTTTTTGTCACGGCTGCCCTTCCTACGTCAGGATAAAAAGCCGTGACCTACAAAGAAAGAGAACGGCGGTCGCGCAGATTTTTCCTCAGCGGCTAAAGCCGCGGTGTTGTTGTGGTGCTGGTGGCACGGCTGAAGCCGTGCCCTGACGTAAGAGTTGATTCCCCGCTGCTTGACAAGGAACGGTGGGGGAGTGAGAATTATGGGTAGGCGAAGAAAAAGCGAACCTGTTATTTTGGCATAATGGTGCCAAGCATCGCGTTCGGGCACGGCCCCGCGAGACCATGCGGGATCTTCGACATGCCGTGCCCCTACTGAACCTTTCTCCTCGCCGTTGATTGTCATGCCTGGGAATCTTGCTGCTTTGCGATTGCAGGTGGAGACGGCGCTGGCCGGGCGCGTTGCTGCGCCTTTTGCGTATCGGGACCGGAAGCTTGTGGAGATGGTGTCTGCGGGCATTCCGGAGATTGATGCACTTACGGGAGGATTGCCGCGCGGCGGATTGACTGAAATTTGCGGGCCTCCCTGCTCTGGGCGAACGAGCCTGCTGGTTTCGGCGCTGGCTTCGCGAACGGCGCAGGCGGAGGTGTGCGCGCTTGTGGATGGGCGCGATGCTTTCGATCCGCACGGGGCGGCGGCGGCCGGTGTGGAGTTGAAGCAGTTGCTGTGGGTGCGCTGCCGGAATATCGAGCAGGCGCTGCGGTCGACGGATTTGCTGTTGCAGGGTGGCGGGTTCGGGATGATTGCGGTGGACTTGAGCGATATTCCGGCGGCTACGGTGCGACACGTTCCGTTGAATGCTTGGTTTCGTTTTCGGCGCGTTGTGGAGGATACGCCGACGATTCTGATGCTGATTGAGCAGGAGGCGAATGCGAAGACGTGCGCGTCGCTGGTGTTGCGGGTTGGATTTGAGCGGGGGCGGTGGGTGGAGGCGGCGAGTGAGAATCGGGTGGGGGATTTTTGCGCTGCGAATTCGTCGGCTCGTTTGCTGGGGGGAGCGGGGGTGCGGGCGGAAGTGGTGAGGTCGAGCGTGCAGGCGATTGGGGGTGGAGTGGTGGGGGTGGATGAGAGTGTGGGGATTTTTGAGGCGGAGGCGATGTGCGCTACGCGAGCGCGTATGCAGCGCTGAGATCCTACGACTGCGAGTCGGTCGTCCCCGCAAGAGCGGGACGAAGGCAAAAGGCGGCCGACTCTTCGCTCAGGATGACACGCTTTCTTTTTGCGAATTTTGTAGCCGCAGTGAAATGGCGATTTTTTCGAACAGAGAAAGTTCGGAACGGCGATTTCAAATTTGAAAATTTCAGATTTCAAATGAAGGCAAAAACTGAGCAAAGACGAAAATAAAAGATTAAGCGAAGTCTAAAGAGCCGGCGGGACGCCCTTCGTACCTCAGGACAAGCCGGCGTTGCGGAATGGCGGCGGAGACTTGATTAGCCACTGAGGTCTGGGTCGATTTCTGTTTTTGCAGGGAATTTATTTTTGAATATGGGATTTGCTGCGATTTACGTTGCGGATTTTATGGTGCAGGCGGTGATGCGGGCGGAGCCTGAGTTGCACGATTGCGCGCTTGCGCTTCTGGAGGGGGCGGCGCCGTTGCGAAAGGTGGTGGCGGCGAATGACGCGGGTTTACGAGCTGGAATTGAATTGGGGATGACGGAATCGCAGGCTGAAGATTTTTGCGCGGTGCAGGTTCGGCTGCGATCGCCGTTGCTGGAAAAAACTGCGCATGCGGCGCTGATGGATCTGGGGTGGTCGGTTTCGCCGCGTGTAGAGGATACGGCGGCGGATACGATTGTGCTCGATCTTGCTGGGCTCGGTTCCCTGCTGGGCTCGGAGGAAATTATTACGGAGCGATTGATTGAGGGCGCTTCGCTGCTGGGATTGACGGCGCGCGTGGCGATCTCGTCGAATCTTGAAACGGCGATTCATGCGGCGCGCGGTTTTGCGGGAGTTACTTTGATTCCTGCGGGCGAGGAAGCGAAGTCGCTCGGCGGCTTGCCGGTTAGTGTGCTTGTCATATCGGATGGGCTTTCCCCGCGCGCTGAAATTCTGGAGACGCTTGATAGCTGGGGTGTGCGCACGTGCGGGGGGCTTGCGGCGCTGCCTGTGCTCGAGCTTTCGGAGCGGCTGGGGCAGGAGGGAGTTCGGCTGCACGAATTCGCGCGCGGGGCGAGTACGCGTGCGATGGTGCTGGCTGAGCCTGATGTTCATTTTGAGGAGGAGATGGAGCTTGAGGATGCTGTGCCGGAGCTGGAGCCTTTGTCGTTTTTGCTGGGGCGGCTGCTTGACCAATTGTGCGCGCGGCTGGCGGCGAGAGCGCTGGCCGCTTCGACGATTCGGGTGCGATTTGAGCTGGAGCCGGTGTCTGAAAATAATGTGCGCTCGCTGAATGACAGTTCTGCTCGAAAAGCTGCATTACCCACGTACGAGAAAATTCTGACGCTGCCAGTGCCATCGCGAAATTCGAAGATGCTGCTGAAATTGCTGCGGTTGCGATTGCAGGCGGAGTCGCCGCAGACGGCTGTGCTGAAAATATTTATGGCGGCCGAGCCGGCTAAGCCGCGATTCGCGCAGGGGGGATTATTTCTTCCGAGTTCGCCCGATCCGGAAAAACTCGAGCTTACGATTGCGCGGCTTGCGAATCTGGTGGGCGACGGGAATGTGGGCGCGCCGGAGTTGGCGGATACGCATCGGCCGGATGCATTTCAGATGCGACGGTTTGTGGCGCCGAGAATTGCGGTAGAAACTGCTTTCAAAATGCGTGGCGCGAATCGAAAGACAGGCGCTGAACTGCGGAATGCGGCGTCGAGTGACGATTGCGAATCGCTTACGGATGCTCATCGGACACGAATGGCTTTTCGTGTTTACAGGCCTTCTTTACCGGCGAGCGTCGAGATGCGGGAGGGACGGCTGGCGCGGGTCTCGTTTAATGGAGTGCGCGGCGAAGTGGTGGCGGCGTCGGGACCGTGGAGAACTTCGGGAGATTGGTGGCGCGAAGATGGGTGGGAACACGATGAGTGGGATATCGATGTGCGTTTTGTTTTAGCCTGTGCGCCGCATTCTGCTCCTCTCTCTTCCTCGCGGCCGGTCTCGATGAATCGCCAGCGTGGAGCACTTACGCGTTCAGATTTGTTTTCGTCAAAGGAGCGCGAGCAATCTGCGCAGAGCGGACTTTATTGCATTTATTACGACTCGGAGCGCGGGAGCTGGTTTGTTCGGGGGATGTACGACTGATGAGCGAAGCGGTCTATACGGAGCTTCACGCACGATCTGCGTTCAGTTTTCTCGAAGGCGCGGCGCTGCCAGAGGAGCTGGCTTCCGCGTGCAAGGAAAAAGAAATGGGCGCGATGGCGGTGCTCGATCGCGACGGAGTGTATGGCGCGCCGCGTTTTTATCTGGCTGCAAAGAAGATTCCGATTCAAGCGCACATTGGCGCGGAAGTGACGTCTGCGGAAGGCTGGCGGTATCCGTTGCTGGTGGCGTCGCGCGAGGGTTATCAAAATCTGTGCAGGTTGATTACGCGGATGAAATTGCGCGCGCGAAAAGGTGAAGGAAATGTTGCGGCGGAGGAAGTAGCTGAAAAGGCGCGCGGACTCATTTTTTTGACGGGAGGCGACGAGGGCCCGCTCGCGCATGCGCTGACGCAGGGAGGCGTCGCGCGCGGAACGGAGTGCGTGCAGCGGCTTTGCGAACTGTTTGGGCGCGGGAACGTTTACGTGGAGTTGCAGCGGCATTTTTGCCGCGAGGAAGAAGCGCGCAATCATGCTGCGATTGAAATCGCGCGGCTGTTGAAGTTGCCGCTGCTGGCCACGAATGGCGTTTGTTATGCGGAGACGCGGCAACGCGAAATCCTGGATGTGTTCACATGTATTCGCAACCATCGCAATCTCGCCACGGCTGGGAGGCTTCTGGCGCTCAATTCCGAACGCCATCTGAAATCACCTGACGAGATGACGGAATTATTCGCCGATCTTCCCGAAGCGATTGCCAACACGCAGGAGCTTTCCTCGCGTCTGCAATTTGCCATGAGCGATCTGGGCTATGAATTTCCGCGCTATCCAGTGGCGGAGGGCGAGACGGAGATGAGTTTTTTGCGCGATCGGGCGCAGGAAGGCCTGGTAGCGCGCTACGGAAACGATGATGAGCGCGCGCGAAAGCAGATTGAACGCGAACTCCAACTGATCGAGAAGCTCAAGCTTGCAGGATATTTTCTGATCGTGTGGGACATCGTGCGCTTTTGCCGAGAAAAAAACATTCTCGTGCAAGGGCGCGGTTCGGCGGCGAATAGCGCTGTTTGCTACGCGCTGGGCATCACGGCTGTGGATCCAGTGGGGATGGATCTGCTTTTTGAGCGCTTTTTATCCGAAGAGCGCGGCGAGTGGCCGGACATCGATCTCGATTTGCCGAGTGGAGATCAGCGCGAGCGAGCGATTCAATATGTATACGAGCGATACGGGAAACTTGGCGCGGCGATGACGGCAAATGTCATCACCTATCGCGGGCGCTCGGCGGCGCGCGAAATCGGCAAGGCGCTTTCGTTTGATCCAGAGACGCTCGACCGCTTGGCTGGTTTGGTGGGCGCGTGGGAATACAGGGACGCAAACGATACGCTCGAGCGTCAGTTTCATGACGCGGGGCTCGATCCGACGCACCCACGCATTCGCAAATTTTTTGAACTTTGCCAAATGGTGCAGGATTTGCCGCGTCATCTGGGGCAACACTCGGGCGGGATGGTGGTTTGCCAGGGGCAGCTTGATTCCGTGGTGCCGCTCGAGCCAGCCACGATGCCGGGGCGCGTGGTGGTGCAATGGGACAAGGAAGATTGCGCGGACATGGGGATCGTGAAAATCGATCTGCTCGGACTGGGCATGATGGCTGTGCTCGAGGACTCGTTGAAAATTATTCGCGAGGATTATAGCGAGGAAGTGGATCTGGCGCGCTTGCCGGCATATGACCGAATGGTTTACGAGACGCTGTGCAAGGCCGATACCGTGGGGATGTTTCAAATCGAGAGTCGCGCGCAGATGTCGTGCTTGCCGCGGCTGAGACCGAATTGTTTTTACGACATTGTCGTGCAGGTGGCGATCATAAGGCCGGGGCCGATCGTGGGGCAGATGGTGAATCCGTATTTGAAGCGGCGGCAGGGGCGCGAGCCGGCTGAATGTTTGCATCCGTCGCTCGAACCGGTGCTCTCGCGCACATTGGGCGTGCCGCTGTTTCAGGAGCAACTGCTGCGCATGGCCATGATTGCAGCAGGATTTACCGGAGGCGAGGCGGAAGAATTGCGACGGGCGTTTGGGTTCAAGCGTTCGGAAAAGCGAATGAAAGAGGTGGAAGTAAAACTTCGCCGCGGCATGGAGCAGAACGGAATTCTCGGCGCGACGCAGGACAGAATCGTTCAGTCCATCACTTCATTCGCACTCTATGGATTTCCCGAATCGCACGCGGCCAGTTTTGCGCTGCTTGCGTATGCCAGCGCATATTTGAAATGCCATTACCTGGCGGCGTTTACGGCATCGATGCTGAACAACCAGCCAATGGGATTTTATAATGCCGCCACATTGGTGAAGGACGCGCAGAGGCACGGGCTGAAAGTGCGGTCGATCGATGTGACTTGCTCTGACTGGCTGTGCACACTCGAAAAAGATGGCGAACGCATGGTTATGAGGACCGGTTTGCGCTATGTGAAGGGCCTGCGACAGGAGGTTGCGCTCGAGCTTTTGGAGCAGCGCGCGATACGGCCATTCGCTTCGATCGAGGATTTAAAATTGCGCGTACCGGGATTGCAGAAAAGCGAAATGGCGACGCTTGCGTCGATTGGCGCGCTGAATTTTATTTCTGCAGAAAACGATGGCCGGCGGCGCGGAATTCACCGGCGCGATGCGTTGTGGCAGATCGAGCGGGCTTCGCGGCGTGCGGGACCTTTGCTCGAGCGAGCTACGTTAGAAGATGCGGCGCTGGAAAATTCTGGGGCAGATGGCGTTCGAAGCGATTCACATGAGGAGCAGGAACTTCACGTTCGCGCAAGCGCTGCTGTGCTGAGAGCAATTTCTTCTTCGCGCGAGAGCGAGTCTCCTTTGCTGCCGATGACGGCGGAAGAAAGGCTGGTGGCGGATTTCCATGGCACGGGAATGACGGTGGGACCACATCCAATGGCTTACCATCGCGCGGAATTAAGGAAGCAAGGAATACGGTCGGCAAACGAGCTTGGCACGATTCCGGATGGCACCTGGGTGCGTATTGCGGGGTCGGTGATCGCGCGGCAACGCCCTGGGACGGCGAAAGGATTTGTGTTTCTCAGCATCGAAGATGAGACGGGGATTTCGAACGCTATCATCACGCCGAAACTTTTCGAGCAGGATCACGTGGTGGTAGTGCATCAGCAATTTTTGCTGATCGAAGGACCGCTGCAAAATCAGGACAACGTGATTTCCGTGAAAGCTGCGCGCATTCGGTCGCTATCCATCACGAGAGCCGAAACTGTATCGCACGATTTTCACTAGCGGCGCCGACAATAGTTGTTGCGCTCTGCCCTCTTTGCCGCTCGTTCAATGCAATTCGTGTGGTTGAACTTCGCGGTGGCATGTCGTAATCTATCTTCACCGCATTTGCACTTCTGCGCGCCCGTAGCTCAGCTGGATAGAGCGTCTGGCTACGAACCAGAAGGTCGGAGGTTCGACTCCTCTCGGGCGCGCCACTTTTAATTCCATGTTCTTCGTCTACGTTCTTCGCAGCGAAACAACCAACAGACACTACGTTGGCTTTACGGCGGACATCACTCAAAGGATCGGGCAGCACAATTCCGGCGTCACCAAATCGACCAAAGGACGAGGAACCTGGATTCTTGTCCACCAAGAGCAATTTGCCACGCGCGCTGAAGCGATGCGGCGGGAGCGATGGCTCAAAACGGGAAAAGGACGTGAAGAACTGAAGCAGATACTTGCCTCGCGCCTCACTCGCAGCGAAGCTGGATAGAGTCCGCCTGCGGCGGAAACCAGAAGGTCGGAGGTTCGACTCCTCTCGGGCGCGCCACTCTCTCTCATTTCCCCAATGAACACGATCCAACGATTATCTGCCTGCGGTTGCGCTTTTTGCGGCCGGGCGTGTGGGCGTATGCTGGACTACTGCGGGCGGAGCTTCGGCTCGCTTTGGGGCAGGTTTCTCGACGGAACGGAAGAAGAGTCTTTCTGCGAAGCCGCTGGCGAACGCCACGATGTACTGCGCGCTGGAGGTGAGAAAGGCTCCGTCATCCGCCCCGACGTGAAGAACCGGAAAATCCACGATTCGGAGCTGCAAGAACAGAGTGACAATGCCGGCTGCAAACGCGCCCAGCACCGAACGGAAAAATAACTGGACAGGCTCGATGCGAAGCTCGCCGGGCGAAATGCGCTGACGCCGGTACTGCATCGTCGCGCTGAGCATCCCTCCGCACGCGCCAAACAACAGCACGGGAAGTTTTCGCCACTGCGAATGGACATCAATCTTCAGAATTACAAACAAGCCAAGCACGCAGAGCAATACCGCAAACAGAATCAGATTTGACCGGAACGCAAAGACGAGGAAATCGCGCCGCAAGTCGTCGTCCCGCCGCATGCGGAATCTGCCTTCGTCGATCGCCTTGGCCAGCGCTTCTACTTCCACCCGAAGATGACCGTTGCCATCATGCGCTCGAATGGAATGCTCGATCGCTTCCAGCTTTCGCGGGCTCCAGATTTCATCGCCATTTCGATCGAGATGATCGAGACGAGACTTCAATTCCAGGATAACGCTCAGGAGTTCGTCGTCCGGGCAGATCAATATATAGCGCCGGTACGCGAGCTGATAGATGCCGCGTTTCGTGCGAATGTCCCCTGCCTTGATGGGATTGAGGCTGTTCTGAATTTCCTTGATCTCCAGCTGAGGACCGTAATTCGCTCTCGCAAGAGCTTCGAGTTTGTTGCGCAAATCGCTCACCTTCATCTCCAAGTATTCTTCGTCATACTCGGCGACGAGGTCGCGTTTTAGGGTGAATGCTTTGATGGGTTCCATCTAACGCCTCCGCGTCAGAATCAAGCGTGCGGCTTCTCGCCGGGCATGGCTCGTCCGGTCGTCACCGCGCGTTCCCCCAGGACTGATTCGAAATGCAAAAACCAAAACTGCCCGCGCTCACTACTATGAGATGCAGTTCACTTCGATGGCGGCGGGATGTCTACTCGCGCATCGCATCTCATAAAACCTTGGCCGCGACATTTCAGAGTGACGGTTCCCGCGCCAGTCAAATTTGCCGACTTCCCTTTGCTCAAGACTCCGGTGAATCCCGGGCCGCTCACAGAACAGGACACCTGCGTATTAGGAGTCTCCGAAACGCCGTTAAGGCAAGTAACGGTCGCAGGGCCTGAAATTTCCGTGCTTGCAGGATGCTCGCCGCCTTTGTCAGAGGTCGCCTGAAGAGAATGCACTTTCCCCCGCGGTGCGCGCTGAGCGCTGCTTCGAGACGCGACCGCCAAAGACGCGAGCAGACACAGCATCAGGATAGAAGATAGCGGCCTCATCGCCCACCTCCGGTAGGGTGTGGAAATGTACACCCATGAGGGCTTTCCAGCAACATTTCCTGCACAAGGCTAGGGCATTGCTGAAGGCGATGGATTACTTCGTTAGTGGCGCAATGTTTTGATTCAGGCGAAAGAAGTTCGAAGGGTCGTGTTGCGTTTTGACCTTCAGCAGGCGCTGCCAGCGATCTTGATACGCTTCGGGCACGCGTTCCTGTTCGTCGCCGCTCATGAAATTTACATACACGCCGGGCTTCATGTGCGGCCGCAAGCTGTTAAAGAGGCTCCGAACCCACGATACGTTCGCGGCGTCGTCTGCAGGATCCTTCCAATCTGCCAGCAGATTCAAAATAAAAGGCGCGCTGCGATCGCCAAATGCGGTTTCCGATGCGTTCACGCGTCCAGCCGCGCCGCCGAGGTAGGCCAGTTCAATCTGTGTGTTCTGCGACGGGATGCTGGCGAGGGCCTGAACCATGATCTCAATCACGGAATCAGTGAACTCTGCAAAATATCCCGATTTCGTATAGTAGCGGCGACCGTGGGGGAAATCAGAATCCGCCATTGTTTGCAGCGTGAGATATGAAATGGTTTTCATACTGCGGCCAACGTTCCTGCCGACTGAAAATATGCGATCGATGTGGCGCTGGCCGGTGGCCTCGTCACCAAACCACACCATGCTCGAACTCAGCGCAGGCTTTCCGCGAAGTTCTTCTGGCGCGCGATCATCGTTCGGTGCGAGGGCGAGCGAGATATTCCATTTCAATTCGTCCGGAGCTGCGGGCATGAACTCGCGCCACTCCTGCAGTACGTGAACGATGTCGTCCTGCAGACAGTACGAGGTTGCGAGCACCACGGACGTCAACGGATGCAGTCGCACTTCGAATTCAGTGACGACGCCAAAGTTTCCACCGCCTCCGCGCAATGCCCAGTAGAGTTCGCAATTTTCGGTGTCACTCGCACGAACCAACGATCCATCTGCCGTGACCAGTGTGAAACCGGCAACGTTGTCGCACGACAGCCCCAGCAGCCGAGTGAGCCACCCGGTTCCACCGCCCAGCACCAAGCCGCCAGCCCCAGTGTGCGAAACGACTCCGGCTGGAAATACGAGCCCATGCTGCTGGGTCGCTGTGTCCACATTTCCCAGGAGGCATCCGCCGCCAAATTTCGCGCGGCGCGAGGCAGCATCCACTTGAACGTCGCGAAGCCGCGACAGATCGATCACCAAGCCGCCATCGCAGCTGCCGAAGCCTGCGAGACTGTGTCCGCCGCAGCGCACAGCCGTCAGGATGCCGGCGTCGCGCGCGTGTCGGACGACGAGCCTGACGTCAGCTACATCCGAGCAACGGGCGATCGCGCCGGGCGTGCGCGCAGCTATCGCGTTCCAGATTCTGCTTACCTTAGCAAATTCCGGATTTCCTTGGCGAATCAAGTCGCCTCTGAACTCGTAGCGAATCGCGTCGCAGAAATCCTCGAGAAGTGTCGCCATGATCAGATGAGGTTAACGCGAAAGCGCGGCGGCGCGATTGGTAATCCAGTACGCGATCGTAACCACCAGCAGAAAAAGGGCAAACGCCGGAACCGTATGTTCGAGGCCGGGAACGAAGAAAGTAGCCGCCGCAATTCCGATTAGCGCCAGGATTCCAAGAATGGCCGAATATGGATACAGCCGCAAATGCATGGGAAGCCGCGCGATTCGATCTTCTCCCACGGAACGGCGGAAAGCGATATGCGTGATGAGAATGACGGTCCAGACAAAAAACATTCCCGCGACTGCGATTCCATACAGCGCGAGAAACGCGCGCCCAGGGGCATAAATGGCTAGCAGGATTGCCGCGGCCATGCCCGTTGACGCTACAGCCAGCGCACGCAGCGGCACGCCGTTCTTGCTCAGCTTTCCAACCCATTCCGGCAAATAACGCGATCGAGAAAGCGAGAAGAGCATTCGCGTGGTGAGATAAAGATCCGTGTTTCCGCTCGAGAACGCCGCCGTGATCACCACAACATTCATGATGCCGGCCGCGTATGGCACGCCGATGATTGCGAATGCCCGCACAAAAGGACTGGCAGTGAGTCCATTCCCCGCACCGGCTTGATCCCAGGGAGTCATCGCCAGCATCACAGTGATTGCAAGAACATAGAATATGATCAGCCGAACCACTATCGTTCGCATGGCTTTGGGTATCGTCTGCTCGGGGTTTTCCGCTTCGCCGGCCGTGACGGCAATCGCTTCGACGCCCATATAACTCGTCGACACAAGCGTGAGCGCGAGCCACACGCCCACCAACCCATGGGGCAAAAATCCGCCGTGCGCGGTGAGATTCGATAAGCCGATCGCTTGTCTCGAACCGATTCCGAAAATCAGAGCCGCGCCGATCGCAATGAATACGAGAATCGCAACGACCTTGATCAGCGCGAACCAATATTCGAATTCGCCGAATCTGCCTACTTGGAACGTGTTAATCGCGATGAGCGCGATCGAGACACCAACAACCCACACCCACTGCGGCACTGCGGGAAACCAGAACGCGAAGTAGATCGCAACCGCTGTCACCTCTGCTCCAATCGCAATGGTTTCGACAAATCCGTACGTGGCGCGCACCGCGAATCCCGCCCAGTGGCTCAAGTACGTTTCCGCGTAGACGCCAAAAGAACCCGCTTCAGGGTGCACTACCGCCATCTCGACAAGAGCGCACGCAACGATCAGTGCAACAATCGCGCCGATGAGGTAGCTCAAAATAACGCCGGGGCCGGCCAGCTGAACCGTCACTCCGCTGCCGAGAAAGAGACCGACGCCAATCGCGCCGCCGATCGCAAGCATCGTCAGCTGGCGTTGATTGAGTTTTCGACGAAGTTCCTGCGGAGCGTCAAGCGAGACGGAGTGATGGGAACTCCTGCTTTTTTCGGTTGCGGCAGCCGGCTGAGAATTTAGCGGAACGAGCGGGTTAGGCATGCTTGCTCAAATCGAGCAGGGCGTTGCCGAAGCTGTGGATCTCCTCAATCGTGTTGTAGTGAACCAGCGATGCCCTCACGGCTCCTGTTTCGAGGCTCAGTCCCAGTCGCTTCATGAGCCGGGGTGAATACAAATGACCATCCCGAATGCCAATATTCGCGCGAGCCATCGTTTCGGTCACCTCTGCGGGAGCCACACCGGGAAGATTGAAGCATAGAGTAGGCACGCGTTCTGCGATTCTCTCCTTTGTGCTGACGCCGTAGACAATCGCGCCGCTTTCGCGGAGCACGCGTAACATCTCGAGCGACAGAGTCTCTTCGTACTGCCGAATCGCGTTCATGGCTCGGGTGATATTTCCACGGCGTGAAGAAGACGCGGACGCATTTGCCGCTCGCGATTCACCAAGCGAAGACAAATATCCGATCGCGGCGTCCATGCCGGCAACGTTTTCGTACACGAACGTTCCCGCTTCGATCTTCAGCGGCGGCTCATTGGGAATAAAGTCCTCGCGGAACGTCGGAAGTTTTCGCAGCAAGTCTTCCTTTCCCCACAAGAATCCCATATGGGGCGCGAAGATTTTGTATCCCGAGCAAACCAGGTAATCACAATCCCATGCTTGCACGTCGATCACGCCGTGCGGACCGAAATGCACGCAATCGAGAAAAAGCTCCGCGCCGGCGGCGTGGGCCACCTTCGCCGCAGCCGCAACATCCACCACTGAACCCAGGGCATTGGAGGTCACCGTGCCCGCGACCAGCCGCGTGCGAGCCGACATCACCTCGCGCAAGTCATCCGCGTACAGATTCCCGTCGTCCCGCATTTTCCACCAGCGAAACTTCGCGCCGTCTCGTTCGAGCGCGAGCCAGGTGGCAATATTCGCCTCGTGATCCATATCGGTGACCACGATTTCGTTTCGCTCACCGAGAGTCTGCCCAATCGCAAGGCTCACCATTCGGATGAACGATGTTGCGTTCATCCCGAAAGCGATTTCATTCGGCGTTCGCGCGTTCACAAAATCGGCCACACTCTGCCGCCCGCGCGCGATCGTGGCGTCCACTTGTTGGCTCTTGGGATAGCGGCCGCCTCGTTGCACGTTGTGATCGAGAAGATGATGATTTATCGCGTCAAACACTGCCTGTGGAATCTGGGCGCCGGCGGCATTGTCGAGAAAGATAAACGGCGCAGCATGCTTCAGAGCGGGAAACTTTTCTCGAATCGCCTCGATGGAAAAGCCGCCGATTGTTTGTGGGGTTGAAGTCTCACCAACCGCTGAATTCATGAATTAGTCCTTGGAAACAGGTCGTGCGGCTTGCGTCTGCCGACCGCGAGACTGAGCTTGGAATTATATTCGCTATTATGACGAACCCGCGCTCCAGAAGTATCACGAATTTAAGAAAAATCCCTCACCGCCGCCCCCAAGCGGCAGACTGAACGCGTTGACACCCCATAAAAACGGTTATATATACAGCTCTCGAATCCCGCTCAACTGACAGGACTTTGCGCTCGGAGATCGAGGATTCGAGCGATGTGACGGTTTTCCCCGCACATTTGCGCAATGCTCAGTAGGCACCGGCAGCTTGCCGTCTAGTAACAGCGTGAGATTTGTCTCGCTAGCTCGATCGTGATGCGGTTGTCCTACAGGTCTGGTACGGAGTTGCTCCAATCGAAATGTCGCTGAATAGCGCTGTTGGCAAATCATTTCAGCCCTCGCGGAAATCTTGGAGGTGGGTGGTGAAGAAGCTTGCCTGTTTAATTGCGTTGATCACTTTTCTTTCGGTTTCGTCGCTGAGCGGGACCCAGCTCACGCCGGAGGAAAAGCGCACGCTGGAGCTCAAGCCGGCGGTTGTGCTGGTTTTGGTTTCTGTGAAAGTCGAAGCGGAGTTTCGAGGTCAACCGGTCCAGCTCAGAAATCCGTACCTCACCACCGCGGGCAGCGGCTTCCTGTTCCGCCACGACGGCTATCTCATCACCAACGGGCACGTGGTTCAGAACGCGAAAATCAACGACCCTCAGGCAAAGGAGGCACTCGAAGAAAAGCTGCGCGCGAAAGTTTACGCCGAAGTGTTCCAGGCATTCGATCAGTTTCTCGCCAGCAAAGGGCACCCGCCGCTCACCAACGCGCAAAAACTCGAACTGTATCAATCGCGCGCCGTCCAGATTCACTACCACAATCCCACGCTGACGGTGTATCTCGCGAACGGCACGCACGTACCGGGCGAATTGACTCCCAATTACAGCCCTGAAATTGGAGTCGGCAAAGACGTCGCCATCGTCAAGATCAACGGCACGAATCTTCCGTCCGTTCCGCTCGGCGATTCAAATAAAGTTCGCGAACAAGATCGCATCATGGTCATTGGTTATCCGGGAGTGGCATCCGATTGGGGCGGAAACGAACTCATCAGCAGCGAGTCGGCCCTGGTTCCCTCGGTGACGAGTGGCAGCATTTCCGCGATCAAGACGCTGGCCGCAACGAGCACTCCGGTGCTTCAGTCTGACGCTGCCATCACTCACGGCAATAGCGGCGGCCCCGCGTTCAATGCGCAGGGCGAAGTGATTGGAATTGCCACCGCTGGCTCGGAAGCAACGCAGGGCTTCAACTTTTTCGTGCCCATCAATACGGCGTGGGAATTTGTTCGCCGCGAAGGAGTGGCGCCGGATGTCGGCCCGTTCACTCAACATTGGCGCAAGGCGCTCGATTTCTTCGACGAAAAAAAGTGCCGCTCCTCGATTCCAGAATTTGACGACGTGCTTCAGTTCATGCCGGGCCTCCCCGATGCAACGCGCCTCCGCTCGTCTGCTGTCGAATGCGTCGATAGCGAGGGTTTCGTCGACAAGGTTTCAGACAGCCCAGCCGGTCCGTGGCTTCTCTACGGCTTGGTCGGTATCGCGATTTTGGGCATCGCAGCGATGGTGATGCGTTCGCGCACCGCGCACGCACCCGTCAACGTCGCCAGGCCAGCGGGCGGAATGCCGGGTGGAACACGGATCGAAGCGCCGGCACTGCCAACTCTCCCGCCAGGACAGTCTTATGGCAACATTCAAGCCACGGCCGGAGCGCTCTCAGGCAAGACGTTCAAGGTCCCGAAAGAAGGTCTGCTCATAGGCCGCTCGCCAAAGTGCCAGGTCGTTTTGCAAGACGATACCGTTTCGAGCGAACACGCGTGGATCGTCCCTTCCGGCAACGAAGTGGTGGTGATCGATAAAGGCTCTTCGAACGGGACCTATGTAAACTCGGTGGAATCGCCGAAGGTAAGCAAGATCGGACTCCGCAATGGAGATCGAATCTTCCTTGGCAAAAAAGGTGCAAACGTTTTCACATATTTCAATTCGTAGAGCGAACTCGCGAACAGGAGATTCGGATGTCAAAATTTTGCGCCAAGGGTCATCAGATGGAGGATTCCTGGGAGACTTGCCCCACATGCCAGACGACCGGCTATCAAATGCCGGGCGGGACGGGCACCGGCGGAGCGGCGGCCAAGACGCGCCTGGAAAGCGACGCTCCAAAAGAAGCCGCAGGGGGTCCCGCTGGGGGCGCTGGCCGCAGGACCGTGCTCATCTCCGAAAAACGCAAGCCTCCCGTCGTTGGCTGGTTCGTGGCGATGAGCGGCGATCAAAAGGGAGAAGACTTCCGCCTGCACGACGGGAAGAATTCAGTCGGTTCCGGCACCGATTCGCAGATTGCATTAAAAGATTCCACCGTCTCCAGCCAGCACGCCAGCGTTCGCTATGAAGACGGGAAGTTTTTCGTCACCGACCTCGATTCTTCGAATGGAACCTACCTGAACGATCGCAAAATCGTTCGCGAGGAATTGAAAGACAACGACATGATTCGATTCGGCGAAATTATTGTTAAATTTAAGCGACTATAAGGGACCCCGCACCTCATGAAGATTCGCCCCGGGATTGAACTGGCCAACCTAACCGATGTCGGTTGCGAGCGAAGCCAGAACGAAGACAACTACTGCTACGCCGAGCCGGAAAACGACGACGAGATGCAGCGGCGCGGACGGCTCGCGGTAGTCGCCGATGGAATGGGCGGCCAGGAAGGCGGGCAGGTCGCCAGCACGATCGCAGTCGATACCGTGCGCGACGTCTTCCTGAACGGCTCCGCCGACGATCCCACCACAGCGCTCGAAACCGCATACCAGTCGGCCCACAAAGCCATTCAAGAATATGCTCGCGAGCATCCGGAATTAGCCGGGATGGGAACCACCTGCACAGCCGCGGTGCTGAAAGATGGCTACGTCACCTACGGCCACGTTGGCGACTCGCGGCTCTATTTGTTGCGGCAAGGTATCATCATCCAGCTCACGCGCGATCAAAGTTACGTGCAACAAATGGTGGACAACGGCGTGATCAACGCGGAACAAGCCAAAACGCACCCGTCGAGAAATATCCTCACCTCCGCGCTTGGTTCCGACTCTGCCGTCGAAGCCGATTTTGCCGAAGCTCCTGTACCCTTGCTGGCCGGGGATATGCTATTGCTCTGTACCGATGGCTTGCACGGCTTGGTGGACGACGAGGAAATGCTCGCCGCCACCACCGAGAACTCTCTCCGCGATGCATGCCGAAAATTAATTGACCTTGCAAAACAACGCGGAGGGCCCGACAACATCACGGTTCAAGTTGTGAAGATCGAAGCGGCATCGGCCGCAGCAAAAGAAGATTCGACAACCGTAGGGAGTTGAGCGACAAACCATGATCGGCACAGAGATCGCCAGCTACCGGATTCTGGAGAAGCTCGGCCAGGGCGGCATGGGTGTGGTCTACAAAGCTGTCGACACAGGCCTCGACCGCATGGTGGCGATGAAGGTCCTGAACCCGGATCTATCCAAGAACCCCGAATTGGTCGAGCGCTTCCGCGCGGAAGCAAGAGCCCAGGCCAACCTGAACCATACCAACCTCGCCACTCTCTACGCCTTCATGGTTCATCAGGGCACGGCAATCATGGTGATGGAGTTTGTCGAAGGCGAGACTTTCGCACAAATAATCCGGCGCCGCGGCCCGATCCCGGAAGTCGAAGCGATTCCGCTGTTCAGGCAAGCGCTGCTCGGCATCGGCTATGCGCACCGCGCCGGGATTCTCCATCGCGACATCAAGCCCAGCAACCTGATGCTCAACAAAAATGGCCTCGTGAAGGTGATGGATTTCGGCATCGCGAAAGTGATCGGCGCGCGCGGCATGACTCGCACGGGCACCCAACTCGGCACCCTCGCCTACATGTCGCCCGAGCAGATCCAGAATCGCAATGTCGACATCCGCTCCGACGTCTACGAACTCGGAATCACACTGTATGAAATGTTGACGGGCCATCTCCCCTTCGAAAGCGATAGCGAATTTCAAATCATGCAGGACCACGTTTACACGCCGCCTCCGCCGCCTTCCAAATACTATCCGTACATCAACCATGGCGTCGAAAACGTCATCCTCAAATCCATCGAAAAAAATTCTGACGCGCGGTTTCAAACCGTCGAGCAATTCGGCGCGGCCCTCGAGCATCCCGATTCGCTGGCCTATACTCCGTCGGTCGCGCCAGCCGACGCGCCAACCATGTCACTCGGAGGCGGCAGCACGCTTTCGCATCCGCATTTGTCAGTGTCCGCGGTGCCGCCCGTAGCGCCATCCGCCTCAGCCATACCCGCGCCGTCTTCAGCGGCTTCTGGTTCCGCGGCTTCTCTCGCCACTCCTGTTCCCCTCCCCACCGTGGTCCCCGATGTTCCAAGCAATCCGGCGATCGGCGCCACGCGCGTTCCAGCGCCAACCATTCTTCAATCCTCTGCGCCAACGTCGGCTCATCTGCCAACGCAAACGCCGAGCACACCAGCAAAATCAAAGAAGCCGCTGATGATCGCAGCAGCTGCCGCCGCGCTCCTTCTCGTCGTCGGCGTTGCAGCCTACCAAGTCTTGAACCCAGATCCGCACAGCGGCTCCGGCTCTTCACCCGCCCGGCCTCCAGCGCAATCCGTATCGCCTGAGGCCAGCGCACCGTCCGAAGCCACTCACGCGATCGACGAACTTCCCCCGACAACCACCACCGCGCCTCCAGCAGCGGCCCCCAAACCAAAACCGGAACGCGCTTCACGCCAGCCCGCTCAACATCCAAAACCCACCGAGCCCGCCGCGGATCAAGGCCAGCAGATGTATCAGAAAGCGCAAGCCGCATTCAGCCAGCACCATTACTTCGAGCCCGTCAACGACTCCGCTCTACATTGGGCAATCCTCGCGCGACAGGCTGGCAATCCAGCAGGCAAAGCTTTAGAAGAGCAAATTGTCTCGGCCTATAAAACTCAGGTCACTCAATATTACAACTCAGGAAACTACCAAGCGGCTCTCGCTCTCGTGAACGAAATGCTGAAGTTTTATCCCGGCAACCCCGCGCTACTGAAAGAACAGCAGAAATTCCAAGCCGCCCTTTCCTCATCCAATTCGAAGCGTTAACCCGTTCCCGATGCCGTCAGCGCATCACCCCACATTGAAGCCGCGCTGAACGCATGTTGAACCGCCTCAAATGAACGGGTACACTCGCCTCTAGTGCGCCCGTAGCTCAGCTGGATAGAGCATCTGGCTTCGAACCAGAGGGTCGGGAGTTCGAATCTCTCCGGGCGCGCCACTCTTTTCAATCACTTACGAGACCCACACAATCTCAAACAAATTGTTTATCAGACATCAATTCAAAATGTCAGCAATGTCTACCAGACGGGGACAGAGAGGGCGTGGGTGATTTGAGCGGACAAAGCGAAACTCGCAGTGCGATCTTGGACGTCGCGAATCACTATCACGATTACGAACGAGTGCGGCCCGTAAACGATCGCGGCCTCCTGATGGTTCTCCGCAAATCCAGCTGTGCCCAGAGCTGCGTCTTGACTTCCCGGCAATCCTGCCGCAATTCCCTGATACGGGATGGATCGCGCGAGCATGCCCATCATTTCCTGAGAAGCATCGGGGCTGACCGCCTCGCCCTTGGCAAGCACCCATAACAGAACCATCAGATCGCGCGCAGTCTCGGTATTCTGAGGGCCTTCGGTGGGCCCTGTGTCGCTTTCCACCGGGGCAACGAACTCCACGCCATTCGCGCCCAGTTCGTGCAGACGGTTGCGAATGCGTGCGGCGTCGAGCCTTTCAATCAGCAAGCTTTCAGCCCGAAGGCTGCCGCGCACAATCATTGCTTCGCAAAGCTCCCGGAGCGTCAGGGTCTTTCCGATTGACCCTTGAATAGGGTCATTCTTGGCCTCAGCATGCGGCGTGCCCGGGTGAGCATCGTTTTGCGAACTGGGCGTCACCAGCAGAGTATCGCTGAGGCGCAGTTCGCCCGCCTCCGCTTGGGCATAAAGCTCAATCATCGTCGCGATTTTGATCGCACTCGACGACCGGAAGGGTTTGTCTGCCTGGATAAAAAGCTCTTGCGTGCCATCCAATGTGCGGAAGGCCACCGAGGCATCTGCGCCGTATTTTTGAATCAACCTTTCGACCTCGCCACGCGCCGGGCTTTCCGCGGGTGGGTTTGCTTCAGCTCCCTGACCGCGAGCAGAGGCGGCGCACACGAACACAATTATGAAAGCGAAGAAAAGCCGCGGACGGGAGAGGAAATTCAGCATGGTCCAATTCTATCGCTAGTTTCGCAGATGCCGGGGTTCCGGTATCACAACCTACTACAGCTAGATTGAGATTCAGCGAGTGCGCCACCCGCCAGACGTTATCTCGGTGCTTTCTCCTTGCTTGCTGCCAGAATAGGCTCCTGGAACGGCAGATCAACCGTCATTGGGCTATGATCGGCAATCGGTTCTACGGGACCGTTGTTAACGTTCACGAGCGTTCGTGGGAAGTGTGGCGCAAAGAGGTACGGTCCTTTCACGTCGCGCGGCGACTCGATGTCAGCTTTGACGAAGAACCAATCGAGCTTGAACTTCGCGAGCTTTACCTTCCCCCAAATAAGTTCCGCCGCAAATGTCGGCTGGAATCCTGCGCCCAGTCTCTGATTGGAATCCGCTAGCGTGCCCGCGGTTCCGTTGATGGTGCGCTGCGAGACACCGCGAAAATCAATCGCCTTGCCGTCGGAGAATCGGAATTTTTCCAACGAACTAAAGAAGCCACGCTCCAAATTAGGCGAAGCGCCGGGGATGTTCGCCGAGGTCGGGTCAACTCGGTACTGGACACCAGCAATTTTCATCGCTGCTTTCGCCCCACCATAAATGATGCCAACTCCCGTGGCCCATTGAACGCCTTTGGTCGTCCAGAAATCCGTGCTGCCATAACGCTTGTACAGCATGTTTTGTACGCTCGTTGGCGTCGAATCCGTTCCCGTAGTGTTCATGTCACCAGCTATGATCACCGGATTCGCGGTATCGCGCACTGCGTTCAGGAGCTCCTGCATTTGTTGGCGACGGATCTTCGGCTTCGCTCGGTTTTCCAGGTGCGTGCAGGCAATTGTGACTTGGTGACCCGGCGCCTCGGGGATGTCCAGGTCCACGTATAGTACCGTTCGCTGGCCGCGGCGCACTTCGCGCAGCAAATCTTCGCCAATCAATGCGGCTGCTTTGCGTTTTCCTTTCTCCAACGACGTGATCTTGCTCTCTTTGAACCAGTCGTAACCCACCGTGAAGGGCACCAGCCGCGCGTTTCTGATTGGGTAGCGAGACAGCACGGCATTTCCGTGCATTCCCCTCAGCCGATCTTTGTCCACTGCGAACACTTGCTGAAGTTGCTGCTGCTCGTCTTTAGTTTCACCATCGTCAAACTTGTCTATGCCCAGTTGTTTCGGATCGATCTCCAGAAACTCCACTCCATAAGCCCAATTCATATTTAGAGCTTTGCCCAGCTCGCGTATTACTTCCCGGTATTCTGTGCGCTTCACCCCCCAGTCAACTTCATTTAATATCCACACGTCAGCAGACTTCAGAGTCTCAATTTCCTCAGGAATCTTTTCCAGATCTACTGCGCGGGCTTTTTTCTTTCCCTCCTTTGCCTCTTTCCGCTCCTTTTCTATCTTGGCCATGAACGCATCTTTGTCGGTGAGAAACAGCTCGATGTAATCGAGCTCTAAACCGCGCTCGATATTCCAGAAGGCCACTCGCAGGGACGGGCCCAAGCGCGGAATTTCCAACGGGCGCGGTCTCGCTCCGTTCAAATATGCCTCGTTGTTAACGAACGGAGTGGTCGTGATGAGCCGAAGCTTTTCGGCCAAATCTGCGCTCATCTCCTGGTCTGAGCTGAGTTGTACCAATTCATCATAAGAAAAGAGTTTCGGCCCCGAATCTCGCACGTAATCTTGTGCGGGCAAAGCGGTGGCCCCAATCGAACTCAGAGCGATCACGATCAGGACGCGAACCGAAGCCATCAGGAACTCCGACTTTAGAAATGCCATCACGTTTCATCCCTCCGATTTGCTCATTTAAGGGGAGCCGGTTGCTAACTGCCTAAAGTCAACGGCGCCGGCCGAGAGATTGTACATTGATGTCGGGTAAGGCTCTATCAGCGGTGGGGCCGCCTCAAACCCAAACAACCTCTTCCGCCGGGTGCCCCACGCTTTTTGCTTTGTATGCGGTATCACAACTTACAGTCGATTTCTCTCGAGCAAGTCGCTTTGGAATTGAGCCTGGATTTTACGGGTGCCTCACTCTTCGCGGTCTTTGCGAAGGGTGGGGATTTTCTGTGTTGGTCTTGCTCACGGCCCTAACCCGACCTTGCGGACCAGTTCTTGGAATCGAGGATCGGACCGGAAGCCGTCAAAGGCGACATCCGTGGCTATGCCCGTCATGGCTTGCGAACGCTCCTGGTAAGCCTTGTCAAGGTACTGGAATGTTCTTGCGCCATCACCAAGCCCGGCGTAGACGAGAGCCATTTCATAAGGACGAGCGTATTGGTTGGATGGACGTTGATTTATGGTCGCTAATATTGCAAGAGCGTCCTGCTTCCTCCCGCTGGCGGCATATGCATAGCCCAGATATCCCAAAAACGCGCCACCAGTCAGGGCTCTCTCTCGCTCAAACTCTGCGACACTCTCCTGATACCGGTGCTGCTCCAGCAGTGCGTAGCCCAATGACCAGTGAACTCCCGGGGAATTGGGTTCGATCTCGAGAGCCTCTTGAAATTGCCGCGTCGCCTCGTCCTTACGCCCGATCCCAGCGAGAACCATCGCCAAATGCGCGTGGTGCAGCCCTCCGACCGGATTCAGCTCGATGCACTTCGAGAATTCACGAACCGCGTCATTCCAATGCCCCAGATTCACCGAATGCCAGCCCATGGCGTGATGTGCCATCTCCGAGCTTGGCTGGAGATCAATCGCCTTCTGAATCTCCTTTCCAGCGCCATCCCAATCCCACTCGTAATCGTCCAGAAAAGTGCCTAAAGCTGCGTGCCCTGCCGGGTTGAATGGATCGAGCTCGATGGCCTTCAATGCCTCCGCTTTGGCTTTCGGCATCCCCTCCGAGGCAGGCGTCTCCCCGGCAGTCACCATCCAGTCGTACGCCATCGACAACCCGGCGTGGGCAGGAGCATATGTCGGATCTATCGTGATTGACTCTCGAAGGTACTCGGCGCATTTCTGCAAGCTGCCGCTTATCTCTTGAAGGCACAAATATGACCCCTTCAGATAAAGACGGTATGCTTCAGGATCAATCTGCCGCGCGTCCATCAGTTTGCCGTTCCCTCGTGAAGCGACGGCGCCTTCGATGACTTCTGTCACTCCCTGGGCTAATTCTCTTTGCATCTTCAAGATATCGCGCAGATCGCGGTCGTACTCTTGGGCCCACAGATGACGATCATCGTGAGCATCAATGAGTTGCACCGTCACCCGGACCCGATCTCCGGCCTGCAGTGCTGCGCCTTCCACAATCAAGTCTGCGTTGAGTTCGCCGGCGATCTGAGGCAGGGGCTTGCTGGATCCCAGGTAGCTCCTCACCGATGTGGCCGACAGAACTTGTAACGAGCCCACACGCCCTAGATCGGTGATGATCTCGTCAGTGATCCCATCGCTGAAATACTGCTGATTCGGATCGCCGCTAAGATTTTTGAACGGCAAGACCGCTATGCGATTCCCCCGCGGCTTTCGCTCACCATTGCTTGCACGGTGCCGCCATGCCAGATACCCAACAGCAAGAAGAAGACTTAGAACACAGACCACTGCGAACCCTCGCAACCTTTGAGGGCGTGGGTGAGGCGCGATCGAGGGGGCAGGCGCGATCGAAGGCTCAGGCGCGATTCGTGTCCCGGTTTCTTGAATCGGCTGCTCGCAGGGGCTTTGATGCAAGGCTCCGATGAATCGGTAACCGTGGCGTGGGAGGGTCTCGATGTAGCGGGGAGTGTCAGCGGAGTCGTCAAGGGCCTCTCGAATGCGCGCGATCGCCTTGTTCAAAGCGTGGTCAGTGTCGCCGAACGATTGACTGGGCCAGATTCGCGAGCGCACCTCCTCGCGGGTCACCACTTCGCCTCCGCGTTCAAGCAGGATTGTTAATACCTGGAGTGGTTGGCCCTGCAGTCGCACCCTCATCCCCGCCTTGCGCAGTTCGCCCGAATGCGTATCCACTTCAAAAACGCCGAAACGGATGAGGCGAGAGATCTGGTTGGAAGGTGTTCGTTCCATTTCCGATACTTGCCTAGAACGGTGGCGCGAGTGTAGCACAGCGATTAAGTGCGGAATATAGAACTATAAGGTGTTTGAGATCAATAGCATGCCGGGGGACACAACTAGGATTGAACGGGAATTGACGTTCGCCGCGAACCCGCAGAAACCTGTTCCCGCAACGGCAGTCCGAATCAACTCAATTCGAAAAGGAGAAAAAATGAACATTTTCCAGGCAGTTCGGAGCGGGCGGTTCTTCGCCCTTGTTGTATTGGCAGGATTGGGCCTTTTGTCCGCCGCTTCTGGCGCCAAGGCTGGTGGTTGCGCCGTTCCATCCAAAACGGTAACAACCTCTTCCATTCCCTTCGTGAGTCCTCACAGGGCCGACGATCAGGATGGCGACAAGCCTAATAAGCCTGGTGCCATCGTCGGTTTGTGGCATGTGAATTACACCGCCGAGACCGAATCCGGTGCCCCTATTTTTCCTCCAGTTCCCTTCCCGTTCGCCGAATCATTTAAAACCTGGCACGCGGATGGAACTGAATTCGACAACGTGTTTATGCCACCCGCGGGCGGAAACATCTGCTACGGCGTCTGGAAGGAGACAAGCAACGGCATAATCAAGCAGCACCACATCGGTCTGATGTTTGGCTCGGACGGCAAGGTTTCAAACATCTTCACCGACGACGAGAAAATTAAAGTTGCCTCCAACGGCCAAACCTACACAGGTACCTTCGATTTCAAGCTCTGGCCGCCCAACTTCGACGCCGTCGGCGTCGGAACTCCCATCGCGGAGGCCACAGGATCGGTGGCGGCCACTCGCATTAACGTCGATTGATCAACTCCCAACCCGAAACAGTGCAATGCCGCGTGGCGAAGGGGGATAGCACCCATATCCCCTTTGCCACCCGTTCCCTGAAACCGCTCGGTGATGCATCGTGCCGATGCTCCATCCGAAGCCCCCTCAGACAACCTCTTCCCTCCGCGCACCGTCCAACCTTGTAGTATCGCGGGCCGCGCTAAAACGGCCCAAGGAGGCATTGTAAAATCGACCGGCCCCTTCGCCAAACGAAGCCCGGCTGACAGAATACCGAAGCCGCTGCCTCCACAACATGCGCCCGCATCCTGCGGCCCGCAAATCCAAAAAACCGACAACCCACAAAAGGACAACCAAACATGGCCACAACCACCACCAGGCGAATCAGCCAGCCAAATCCACGCCATCGCGGCCGCCGCAGCACCGGCCCCGCTCTGCCGTCAACAAAACAACACCGTGCAGCGGCGCGACCAGTCACCACCTCCGCAATTGCCGCACACTCATTCGCGAGCCAATATCGCGCCGGCAATGATCACCGCTTGCGCAGCCCCACCCGCGCAAGTACTGCCGCTCGAACCTTGCGGCCAGAATCCGAAAGCCCGCGTCGGATCGCCGCACGACGCTACCGCTTGCGCAGCCCCACCCGCGCGACCAGACTGCATTGCCCAGACTCCGCAAGCCCTCGGTCCCCGAGCGCTCCGCTTGCCAAGTTTTGTCTCGACCGGCGCTCGCCCATCCCGCAAGGAGTGAAGTTAATCTACGGTTCCGCGATTAAAACGTCGCGCAAAGGACGACGAATCAGCAAGTTGCTAAATTCTAATAGGCGGTAAAAGGGGGGTACAAGACAGCAAATTATGAAAAATTCAGGCGAAAACGAAGCAAGAGAAAGGCGCCGAAACGTCATCCGCAAAACGCGGACGACTTCTTGTTTCGCTCGCACCTCGCTTTCATTTGGTGTGCGGCGGTTCCGCTCCGTCCCACGGTGTAAGAGACATTCGCCAATCCACGCCGTTCCGCTCAAGTTTGTTGTCGAACAGGCGGCTCGGAGCGCGGCGCACCTGAATCGACAGGAAATGCGTCGCGGGCGTCGTCGTGTAGTCCACGTCCACCGGCGTCCACGGACGCGTGCCCGTGAAATTTTCTGTGGCCACTACGGCCGCGCCGTGATTCGGGTCGCTGATCAAAAAAGAAATTCCGCTCTCGGTCGTGA
The DNA here is from genome assembly GCA_963790945.1 of uncultured Acidobacteriota bacterium. Lineage (GTDB taxonomy): Bacteria > Acidobacteriota > Terriglobia > Acidiferrales > UBA7541 > Palsa-295. The sequence continues at coordinate 88,994 of CAWBRH010000023.1, read as the reverse complement.
TTCCTTCGGTTTTCAGCAGCGCATGAAAATGGTATCGCTGGCCGGGCTCCACCGGAACAAACTGCTGAGGCTCCATGAGATCCAAGTTTTCGCCCCCGCTGAAATCGAGCCGCAACGACCGTCCTTCGGACGAAGGAGGCGGCGCCTCAAAACCGATCGAAGCGCCGACGAGAGAAGAATTCCATCGCCAATCCAATCCTCCATTCAAGAAATCCCGGGCGAAATCCCCGTTCCAAATTAGCGACGGGCTCGCTGGCTCGTCATGAGGAAGTCCGGCGGCAGCCAGCGCTTCTCGCCACACGCGGCTCGCATCCGCGCCGAGGTCACTTTCAATCAAGAGCCACAAAAGAGGAAACGAACGCCGCAACTCGACGGGTTTGCCCAGAGACAACAATCGCTGCCAAATCAGGAGCGCCGCCGTTGGCTGCTTGTTTTCCACCATGAAGTCAATCGCCTGGAAATAAGCATCCTGATCGGGAGGCAACACCTGATTCAAGAGCACGTTCGCATCCTGACTCAAATGCCAGACGCGAGAAACCGCAAGCGGCACGAGCTTTGGATCGCTGAGTCTCGGATCCGCTTGCAAGGCGTGATTGATTTGCGCAAAGCCCGCGTCAGTGTCGCCTTGACGCAGAAGAAAATTCCCGTAAACCCAGGCGACTACAGATGAGGCGGGATACGCGGCGCGCGCGCGTCCAAAAGCTTGTCGCGCAGCCGGAATATTTCCGATGGACTCATATCCAATTGCCAAGTCCATCCAATACTGAGCAGAAAGCGGAACGTGTGCGACTGCCTTCTGGAAATCAGCCACTGCTGCTGCGGGATCGGGGTTTGCTAAATCCGCCTCGCGAACGCGGCCAAGGCGTTCCCAGGCGGCGGCATTTCCTGGTTCGAGGGCCACTCCGCGTTCCACTTGATCGACCCGATCTTTATGGACGAGATAATCGGCGACCCAAATTCGAATCGCCTGATATGTGAGAATCGCAGCGGCGAAGCAGGAGACCAACAACACAGTCTTTCGCGAGATGGGTTTCCGGAGCGAGTCTTCCGTCACTTACGTAATCTCCTATGCAAAGCTCCGCTCCGCAAGAAGTATCTGCGATAGTCAGCAGCGTTGTGACACTTGATTCATGCAAGAATCTAAAGCTAGAGTGAAGTGGGCGCTTTACCGTTTGCGAATACGGACAAAACCACGCAACTCTGAAATCCCAGGAGAGCCAGGCACAAATTGCTGACGTTAGATAGTCTCGCACGCGCAGCCAAACCTGAATATGTGCTTCGACCGCACCAGATCGCGCGGAGGCTATGGGTCGAGGCCCTCCCGAAGAGCTCGCAATTCAAAAAGGTCTGGTTGCCGTGGGGCTATCCGATGATGGTGAAACCTGCGGAGTCCATTGGCTGGGCGATTTACTCACGCGGAATCTATGAAATGCCGCTCACCGAGGCGCTCTGGCGACTGGCGCAACCGGGCGATATCGTGGTCGACGGCGGCGCGAATATCGGATACGCGACCAGCATCCTCGCCGCGCGCGTCGGGACTCGCGGCAAGGTTCACAGTTTCGAGCCTGATCCCCGCTCGTTTGGCGAGCTTCAGCGTAACGTCACTGAATGGGAGGAGCGCGGACAGCGCGGTACATTTGTCCTGCACACCGCTGCATTAGGGGCGCGATCAGGTACTGCAACGCTTCAGATTCCGGCTTCGTTTCAATGGAATGGTGGACGGGCCCGCATCGAGACCGCCGCTTCCGAAGAAGAGGCTGCATCAGAACTGGACCGCGGAATCACGAAACTTGAGGTGAAGCTAGCCAGCTCTGGATGAAGTGTTTTCACAGGGTGAGCACGTGAGCGTGGTCAAGTTGGATGTGGAAGGATTTGAACTCGATGCGCTGAAGGGAATGGAACAGATGTTGCGCGAGCGCCGAATTCGTTACGTCGTTTTTGAAGAACAGCGTGACTATCCTGCACCTACTCATCACTTTCTTCGGAGCCTGGCTATTCGGTGTTCGGGCTGGATCACGGTTTCTTCGGCATCAAATGTTGCCGAGACAGGGGTCTCGGAGCGGAATCCATTTCAGCACTTCCGCCAAATTACGTGGCGACATACGAAGCTGATGAAACAGTCCGGCACCTGGAACGCGGTCTATGGAAATCTTTCGGCCCCGGGAGATATCTTTAGTGAGCCCGAAGGCTCGACCATCACAAATCGCTTTCTCGATATGGGGAGGCGACGTGCCGCAAACGGGGTCTCACAAAGTATTACGGCGTGTTGAATTTTTTATCTATTATCGTCGGCCCAAACCCCTCCCCGCCGCTAAATGGCTACAGGAATATCCCTCTTGAAATACCGTGTACCGAAATGGGAATCTCTAAACCCATGAAACCTATAACCCTACACTCACGTTCCATACCTCCCATGCGAAACTCGTTTCTGGCCATAATTCTATTCGCAGCTCTAGGCCTTCTCAGCGCCTGCGGTGGCGGCTCAGGTTCGGGTAATCCTTCAGACCCTCCCCCAGCTGCGCTCACACTTTCAACTTCTTCGCTGCCCACCGGCCAGATAGGTGTCGCTTATAGTGCGGTTTTGGCGGCCACCGGTGGCACTCCGCCGTATATGTGGTCGATAACCAGCGGCACGCTTCCGGCAGGTCTCATGTTGAACGCTTCAACGGGAGCGATCACAGGCACGCCTACGCAAACCGTAACGAGCACAACCCTAACATTCCAAGTGGCTGATTCCGGCACGCCTCCGGCCACCAAGTCCGCCAAGCTGACGTTGACGATCTCTTCGACGGCAGTGGGTATTACGATTTCTCCCAAACGCGCAGGCCTCACGGTGACGCAAACGCTCATGGTCTCCGCGACGAGTACCGAACGATACGTCCAAGAAAGCGGTTTCATGGTCCGCAACCGGGGGCACCTTTTCATCCAATTCCAGCGCCTCGGGAGCCAGCGTCACCTATACGGCTCCTTCCACTCCCGGCACCTACACCATCACTGCAACGCAGTCGAGCGACGTTACGCAGAGGGTGACCGCCACGATTGGTGTGACCGATCTCAAAGGCGTCTACACCTACCACAATGATTTGTCTCGCGACGGGATCAATACGTCCGAATACGCGCTGACCACGGCAAACGTTAACAACTCCACGTTCGGCAAACTGTTCTCCTGCCAGGCCGATGCTGCCATTTACACGCAGCCACTCTGGGTCGCGAACGTCACCATTGGCGGGGCGAAACACAACATTGTTGTGGTGGCCACCATGCACAACACAGTTTACGCATTCGACGCGGACGCCAGCCCTTGCGTCACGTATTGGCACACGCAATTCATTCCGTCGGGTGAAACCTTCTTAAGCGCCTTTGACGTTTTTACTAACAGCATTTTCCCCGACATTGGCATCCTCGGCACCCCGGTGATTGATAGCACGTCCAACACGATCTATTTCGTGACCAAGACAAAGAACACAACCGGCCCCGGCATCATCGCCCACCAGCGCCTGCATGCCCTCAACTTGGCCGACGGTACGGAAATTGCCAATAGTCCGGTTGAACTTGATAACTCGATCACGGTACCAGGCAACTGCGAAGGCGGTTCCACAATAGCCTTTAATGCTTTCACGGAAAACCAGCGGCCGGGCTTGGCCTTGGTGAATGGCGTCGTTTACATTACATGGGCTTCATACGGAGACCACGATCCCTATCACGGATGGGTCATCGGTTTTAGTGCGACCACTCTTAGCCGAGTTTCCGTCTTCAACACTTCGCCCAACGCCGCAGAGGGTTTGGGTTACTGTCGCGCAGGTATTTGGATGTCAGGCGGTGCACCTTCAGCCGACGCCGCAGGCAACCTGTACGTTATCACCGGCAACGGCGTATTCGACGGCACGTCAGCGTTTGGCGATAGTTTTCTTAAACTCGGCACCACCAATGGTCTTTCCCTCACGGATTGGTTTACGCCGATGGGCCAGCTCTCTCTCGATGCATTCGACCAGGATCTGGGAGCAGGTGGTGCGGCCGTTCTCGTCGATCAAACGTCGGGCCCTCATCCGCATCTCATAATTGGCGGCGGGAAGTCGCAGGTTCTCTACCTTCTCGATCGCACGAATATGGGTCACTTCACCAGCGGAGGACCCGATAAAGTGGTCCAGGCGCTACACGTGTCAGAGGCAGATTTCTCCACACCCGCCTTTTGGCAGAACACTCTTTACTTTTTTGGATTTAACGGACCCGGGCTAGCCTACACGTTTCTTCCAGACTCCGACACATTCAATCCGGCAGTCGCGTCAACCACTTCAACTTCGTTTTCATTCCCAGGTTCCAGTCCATCGGTTTCTTCAAACGGGAGCACCAACGGAGTTGTGTGGATGATTGACGCGCACACGTTTGGCACAGGCGACAGCGGACCAGGGACCGCCGGGCCCGCCGTACTGCACGCCTTTGATGCCACGAATCTAGCGACCGAACTTTGGAACAGCTCCCAAGTTCCCGCTGACGCTGCCGGAAACGCCGTGAAATTCACAGTTCCTACGGTGGCCAACGGTAAAGTTTACGTCGGTACTCGCGGCAACGACTCGACAATGGGTGCCGGTACAGTCTTCGGTGAAGTTGACGTGTACGGCCTGAAGCCTAACTGAGCGCATACTGCGGCGCGCAAATCTTTCGTTCGACATCGAGTGAAAAAAAAAACGGAGCAGGAAGGGTGTAGCGCTACACCCGGCCTGATCCGTTACAACTTTGAAGCACGTTCTGTGATGCGACATGCGTCGCTCCTAGTTTTCAATACCTGCTGCAAACCACGGGTGAGCTCCGGCTGCAGTGCGGATGAGCAGCACGGGTGTGTCGCAAGTGCTCGCTGGCAACGGCGAGAGAAGGTCATCGATTGTGAAGTCGCCATCGGAATCAAGCGCTACGCCAGTTTGTTCTGTGCTCGAAGCAGTGGCGCTGGCTGCGGGCCCGCAGAATAGAGTGGCGAATACGCTCTGGCCACCGTTCGTTCCGATGCCATTGCCGCCACCCAGGAGCAGACCGCGTCCGCGAACACGGATGCGTCCGTCACTGGTAACGCGCGCGTCGAGATCCGAAATTCGCCAGATCTGGCCCGCTGGTGAAATGCCCCGTACGACATTGGCACTGACCGTCGTGGTGGCTCCGTTGACGACCACATTGGAGACAGGATCGACACCGATTGCACCGGAAAAGTTGAGCGAGTTGTTTTTCTTCCCTCCGCCGAAGGCTGAGAGGGCAACGATCGCAACAAACGCGAGTCCAACACCTATTTTTTTCTTCACGACCATTTCTCCTTGTAGGGGACTTTAGAGTTTCAACGCTGCATTGTTGCCGGCGTTGTGTGAATCCCCTTCGGCCAAGCTCAGATGCCTCGCTCGCAGTTTGGTTGCCGTGTATCTTTTTCCTGATGAGTTGGCTGTGCTGAATTTCAGAATCTCACAAATAAGAATCTTGTGCCGCGCCCGATTGGTCGAATGACAGGAAGCTCCGGCTGCAATGTGGGACAGGAGACTTGGCTCAGGTTCCTGGGTTAAGATGTGGCAACAGATTCCGTTGTGGCGGCAACGGCTTTCTCGCTGACGAAAACCTTACGCGAGCAATACTGAAATAGGCGGCCAAGATGCCGAGTCCCCAATCGAGCGTGAAGACCCTCGCCATCGCAGAGCGTTACCGCACGCTCCTTGAAATCAACAATGCCATCATCACGAACCTCACCCAACAGGCCCTTTTGCACGCTATTTCCGAGGCCTTGCATCGCGTCATCTCCTTTGATCGCTGCGCCATTACTCTCTATCAGCCCACGAACGACACTTTCCGTTTTCTCGCCGTAGAGGGTGAGCGGCCTTCTGACTATTTCGCGGCGGGGCTGGAGGTCCAGCGCAGCGAGACCTGCATCAGCCGGGTGTTCGATCATCAGCGGGCTCTCCTGCGGTGCAATCTGGAAGAAGAGCGAGAGTACGCCAACGAGCATCGGCTCGCGGCGGAAGGCATGCACTCCTTGTGCGTCCTGCCTCTGATCTTCCAGGGAAAGTGTATCGGCACGCTCAGCTTTGTAAGCCAGGAAAGAGATCGCTATTCGAATGAGGACGCCGCCTTCTTACAGGAAGCGGCGAATCAGGTCGCACTGGCGGTCATCAACATGATTTCCTACGAGGAGATCGCCGCGCTCAGCGCCAGAGTCGAACACACGGCGGAACACTATCGGAAAGTCCTCGAAGTCAACAACGCCATCGTGACCCACCTGAATCGCGGCGACTTGATGCATTCCATCACAGAAATCCTGCACCGCTTTCTTCCCTTTGACGGCGCGGTGATTACTTTTTACGTTCCCGAAAGTGATGTCTTCCGCTCCTTCGCGCTGGAGACCATGATTTCCACGGACTATCTCCGCGCCGGGATGGAAATACCGCGCAAGGAATCAATGGTCACAGAAATCTTCGAGAATCAGCGTGGACGGATACGCCGCGACCTGGAGAAGGAGCAGCGATTCGCGAACGACCACCGCCTTCTGGAGCTCGGCCTCGTTTCAGATTGCATTGTTCCTTTGATCGTGGGAGGCAAGAGCATCGGGACGATCGGCATTGCCAGCAAGCAGAAGAGCCAATACTCCGAAGCGGACATGGAGCTTTTGCAGGAAGTGGCCAATCAAGTGGCCCTGGCCGTTGCCAACATGGTGACCTATGAGGAAATCGAGCGACTGAAGGCGCGCCTGGAAAAAGAAAACGTTTACCTGCAGGAAGAGATTCGCACAGATCACAACTTCGAAGAAATCACCGGCAACAGCGCGGCCTTGCTGGCGGTGCTGCACAAGGTGGAACAGGTGGCGCCGACAGATTCCACGGTTTTGATCCAGGGCGAAACCGGTACGGGGAAGGAATTAATCGCGCGCGCGATTCATGACCGCAGTGATCGTAAGAGCCGGCCCTTGGTAAAGGTCAATTGCAGCGCAATCTCGGCTGGCCTGGTGGAAAGCGAGCTTTTCGGACACGTCAAAGGAGCATTCACTGGCGCCCTGGAACGACACGTCGGGCGCTTTGAGCTTGCCGATGGCGGAACGATTTTTCTCGATGAAATCGGCGAGCTGCCTTTGGCAACGCAGGTAAAACTCCTGCGAGTTCTTCAGGAGCGGGAGTTCGAACCGGTAGGAAGCAACAAACCCGTACGCGTGGATGTGCGGGTGATCGCTGCGACGAACCGGAATCTTCAGGAGTCGATTCAGGCAGGCACGTTCCGCTCTGACCTCTTCTATCGCCTGAATGTCTTTCCGATCGAGGTGCCTCCTTTGCGCGAGCGTCGCTCCGACATTCCTCAACTCGCCGTGTTTTTTCTTGCGCGCTTCGCGAAGAAGTTCGGGAAAAACATCCGAAGCATTCCCCGGGCGACGCTTGATCGGCTCACAAACTATTCGTGGCCGGGAAACGTGAGAGAGCTACAAAACGTGATCGAGCGTGCGGCGATTCTTTCGCACAGCTCAGTCCTTGAACTGGAACCGGATCTGATTCCCGAACTGCTGCCGGCTGACTCCTCTAGCCTTCGTGACAATCCTGCGGAGACAGTTGAGACTGCCAGCGTGGAGGCAGCCGCGCCGACCACTCTCGAAGACCTGGAGCGAGCGCACATCATCGCCGTCCTGAACCAAACGAGCGGCGTGGTTGAGGGGCCGCGAGGGGCAGCCAAGATTCTGGGGCTACATCCCAATACGCTGCGCCATCGAATCCGGAAGTTGGGATTGAAACGCAGCGCCTACCACGGGTCGTAGTTCCCACAATTCGCTCGCGCGCAAACCACCAAGTCTCGCGGCGCGCTTGAGCCTGCCGGAATCGAGTTCTTGCGTAAGTAGCTTCCAATTCAACAAACCATTTGAAACTTTGCCTTCCTGCTCGAATGGCACATCACCTGCAATTGTCTGCTTCGAGAACCCGAGTGCTGAAAATCACGATTACCGAAGCGACTGACGAACTTATTGCTCTGCATCTCGAGGGAAAAGTGAGCGGCAAATGGGTGGAGTGTTTGGAAAACACTTGCGCGGCCGAACTGAAGAACGCAGCGCGGGCGGTGATAGACCTGAGCGGCGTTTCTTTCTTGGATCGAGCCGGAATCATCCTGCTGAAAAATCTGTCCGAGTGCGGAGTGGAGATTGTGAATGCGTTGCCATTCATCACCGAGCAGATCAGGAATTCAGGGCCACTCTGAGTCGCACAGTTTCCGATCGAGAGTCGCGAAGAGCGCTGGCGTGGTTGCGTGGCAGCGTGATTGTGGCACTCGGGCTCTTTGAAATCGCAGCGTGCTGATGTCGTCGAAGAATTGGTCAATGCTCAATGTGCTCAATGTGGAGGATACGGTTGTGAGCCAGGAAAATCAGTCAATGCCAGCCTCATGCAGCAACGCCGAATTGATAGCGCGCGCGCAGAGAGGCGAAGAGTCAGCGTTCGAGGCCCTCTATCACGCACATAAACGGCGCGTCTATCACTTGTGCTTTCGCATGATAGGCAACACGGCCGAGGCTGAGGAGTTGACTCAGGAAGCGTTCTTGCGGCTGTTCCGAAAAATCCACATGTTTCGGGGCGACTCCGCCTTTTCAACCTGGCTGCATCGCCTGTCGGTGAACGTGGTTCTAATGCGGCTTCGCAAGAAGCGGGTGAAGGAGATCAGCTACGAAAGCGGCGATGAGGGCCAGGAATGCGAGCGGCCGCCGCGTGACTTCGGCGCTCCTGATTTGAGCTTGAACGGCGTTGTCGACCGCTTAACCCTCAAGCGCGCCGTGGCGAAACTGCCCAAGGGCTGCCGAAAAGTCTTTGTGCTCCATGATATTCTCGGCTGCGAGCACCACGAGATCGCGGCGCGGCTGGGCTACACGATCGGGAATTCTAAGTCGCAGTTGCATAAGGCTCGCATGCGGCTGCGCAAACTACTGGGAACCCGCTTGCGCAATCCAGCAATGCAAACGAAATGTATTGAGGGTATATGAGGAGGTTCCGACTGAAAAATTGCGAACGAGCTTCCGATCAAAGCCGCCGACAGTTCGGATTTGGAAAAGCGCTTACGCATGCGGCATCAGGCTCACGTTGAGCCATTCAAACTGCGCGTAGACGAGGTCTTACTTTCCGGTCACGTTTACCGGTTCCATGTTGCGCACTCAGCCGCAAACGAATTCCCTTCCAGATAGGGCCGCGCCGATATAATTACCGCTTGGACCTCTCAACGCCGTTGGTTACTCCATCGAAGAGCAACCGTCGCTACCCGCGCATCCCGACGCCGAAAGGCGTCTGGGTCTCCTGGCAGCATGACGGGGCACAAAGTGTCTCGCGTGTCCGCGATTTGAATATCGGCGGCCTCTTCATCGACACGAAAACGCCGCCTCCCGTCGGCGCTTCGATTACGCTGCTGTTCTCAGTGCCCGAAGGCGAAATCCGTAGCACAGCGGTGGTCAGAAACGTCACCCCGGGCGAGGGCATGGGCGTTCAGTTTATGGCCATGAGTCAGGAACACGCAGTCCGGCTGCAAACCCTTTTCACTCGACTACTGCGCTCGAGCAATGCAACTCCGGCGTGAACCTCGCGCCACCCATGGGGCCTGTTGACGGCCGCGAAAATCCGCTCGAATTCCGGAATCTTTTCCCCGCCAGCCAAGTCTAATGTTGACGGAGCAGTAGTTCGGAGATTAGGATACGCGTATGGAAAGCTGCACCCGGACCAAAAACTGCCTGCCGTGCGCTTGTTGTTGTCGGAGCCATGGCTGGCACGGGTGTGTGCAATCCGACTGATCTAACTTAGCCACAAATCGGATTTTAGCAACCCGCTCACCAGCAAATCGCAGCTGGTAGCGGGTTTTTTGTTTTTGGGCGGCATTTCTAGACAACAAACGCGGAGGCCATCGTGGCCAGCACAGCAGACATCGCGAGAACTCAGCAGCCGAAAGAAACGAAGGCACAAAAGGTCGAGCGCCTGAAACGCTCGAAGAACCCATGGGAGCATTTCGACGAGGTCAAAGAATTCGCACGACAAGGCCGCGCCGCTGTCCTCCCTGAATGGGCCAATCTCTATTTCAAATGGTGGGGCATTTATACGCAAGGTGACGGCGCTGGCGCGATCGGCGGCACGGGCGGCGAAGGCAAGGCAACTCAGTATTTTATGATGCGCATCGCCCTTCCCAATGGCCTGCTGCGTTCCTATCAGCTACGTGCCATCGCGCAAATTTCCGAGCGTTACGGCCACTCGCTTGCCGATCTCACTGTCCGCCAGAATATTCAACTCCATTGGCTCACGATCGAATCCATTCCCGAAGTCATGGAAGCGCTTGGCGCGGTTGGCCTGAGTCCGAAAAGCGCATGCGGCGATGTGACGCGCAATATCACCGGCTGCCCGCTCGCCGGAATTGCTTCCGACGAACTTACCGATGCGTCATCGCTCGCCGTCGAAGCTGCGCATTTGCTCTCAGCCAACAGCGATTTCTACAATCTCCCGCGCAAGTTCAAAGTCTCGATCACTGGCTGCCCCGTCTGGTGCTCCTATCCTGAAATTAACGACGTCGGCTTCGCGCCCGCCATTCGCGAACGCAATGGCCAACGCGAAGTAGGCTTCTCCGTTCGCGTCGGCGGCGGACTCTCGGCCGATCCCCATCTCGCCGTTCGACTCGATGCTTTTATTCACCACGATCAGGTCATCCCTGTCGTCCGAGCCATCGCAGAGATTTTCCGCGACCAGGATTGCCTCCGCGAAAATCGCGACCGCGCGCGCCTGAAACATCTCTTCACCCAGCACGGCTGGACGGCTGAGAGTTTCCTCCGCGAACTCAACGCTCGCCTCGGCTTCGATCTTGATCCCGGCGCCGAAGAGTCCGCGCCTCCAGATGCGTATCGCGACCACGTCGGTATCCACGCCCAAAAGCAGGCGGGCCTTTACTACGTTGGCGCCGCTGTCCTCCGCGGACGCATTACCGCCGCGCAAATGCACGCCGCCGCGGCCCTCGCTGACAAATACGCCGCTGGCGAACTCCGCACCACCAACATGCAAAATCTCCTCATCGTCAATGTGCCACGCGAAAATATCGATGCGCTCGTTTTCGAACTCAATGCTGTCGGCCTCCACGTCGAAGCATCCTCCTTCTGGCGCGGCGCCGTCGCCTGCACCGGCACAGAATTCTGCAAACTTGCCATCACTGAGACGAAAGCCTTCACGCGCTGGCTCGTCGAAGAACTCGAAGAGCGCGTCCCTGAATTCGATCAGCCACTCAAACTAAACGTCGCCGGTTGCCCGAACGCCTGCGGCCAGCACTGGATCGCCGACATTGGCCTCGAAGGAAAGAAAATCAAGCAAGGCTCGAATCTCGTCGACGCCTATTATTTCTGCGTAGGCGGCGCTGTTGGCGAGCACGCCCGCATTTCGCGGCAGGTCGGATATCGTTGCACCGCGGAAAATGTCCCGGAAGCGATCGAGCGCCTGCTCAAAACCTATCTCGCCACGCGCGACGTAAACGAAAACCTACGCGCCTATTTCGCGCGCCATTCCGATGACGCACTCCGCGCCCAGCTAGCCGGGAGCATCGTCGCACCGGTCACGCGCGATCTTCCCGCTGGCCCAGTCCCGCATGGAGCGGGAGACTGACATGTCCTCCGAGCTATTCCCGGCTTTCATCAAACTCGAAAATCGCCCGTGCCTCGTCGTCGGCGCCGGCGCAATCGCCACCTCCAAGATCGCTTCCCTGCTCCGCGCCGGAGCGCACATCACCGTCGTTGCGCCGCAAGCCAAATCCGAAGTCGCCAAACTTGCTGCGGCTGGAAATATCATTTGGCATCAGCGGGAATTCCACACCGACGACCTCGGCGACATTTTTCTCGCCATCGCCGCCACCGGCAGCGCCTCCGTGAATCGCGAAGTTTTCCTCGCAGCCCAAGCGCGCGGGATCCTCACCAACGCCGTCGACGACCCACCTCACTGCGATTTTTATTTCCCCGCCGTCGTTCGCCGCGGCGATCTCCAAATCGCAATTTCAACCGCGGGCGAAAGCCCCTCCGTCGCCCAACGCTTTCGCCGCGAGATCGAAGCCTCGCTCGATCTTTCCCTGGGCAATTGGCTTCGCTTCGTCGGCAGCCTTCGCCGCCACGTCCTCGCGAATCATCCGCCTTCCGAAGAGCGCAAGAAATTACTGAACCTCCTCGCTTACAGCCAGATTTGCGATTCGAAAGATTGCAAAATCGAATCTCGCTCGATCGAGTTCGCTGGGCGCCACGTTCATCTCCCCGAGCATCCCCGAGATGCAGCGGACCACGAAGCTCTCGCTAGCCCGACAGCGATTGACAGCTCGTCAGCCATTCAGGAGCAACCATGAAAGCCTCGATGCAGGGCAAAGTTTATCTAGTCGGCGCCGGCCCCGGTGACCCAGACCTTCTCACCGTGAAAGCCCACGCGATGATTCGCGCCGCTCAAGTCATCCTCCACGACGATCTCGTCTCCGCGCCGATTCTGGCGCTCGCGAGTCCTCACGCAATGGTCGTTAATGTTGGCAAACGTTGCGGCACAAAAAACATCACCCAGCCCGAAATCAACCGCCTCATGATCGCCTCCGCTCGCCGTGGCTTGAGTGTCGTGCGCCTGAAGAGCGGCGATCCCGGACTTTTCGGCCGCCTCGCTGAAGAACGCGATGCCCTCGAATCCGCTGGCATCCCCTACGAAATTGTCCCGGGCATTACCGCCGCGCTCTCCGCTGCTGCCTCGCTCGGCGTTTCGCTCACCGACCGCCGCACGAGTTCGCGCATTGTTGTGATAAGTGCCCACCGCGCCCATGAAAATGAAAACGAGCCGCCCACCGATTGGCGCGGCCTCGCCACCGATAAATCAACGCTCGTTATCTACATGCCTGGACGCCATCTCGCCGCGCTCCAACAGGAACTGCTCGATGCAGGTCTCGACGCCGACACGCCTGCTGCAATCGTCTCCGCCGCAAGCACTCCCGAACAGCGCGAGCATTGCACCACGGTCAGGAAGCTCGACACCGCTCCCCCAATGCCGGCTCCCACAATTCTTCTCATCGGCCGCACTCTCGAGCATGCCGCACGATCAGTTACCAATTCCGTTCCTCTCACCTGGGAATCGCTTCTTGATGGAGTAGAAGTCGGCATCGCAGAGAAAAACCCGAACCAAAGCCTTGAAAGGAGCCTCACCTAATGACCACACAATCGACTCCGCAAAAAAGCTCATCACCGCTCTCGAACGGCGCCAGGAGTAAGTTCTCGCTCGACACCTGGGCCGTCGCGCTGTCGCTCGCAATCTCGCTTCTCGTCTGGCTCGGAGTGATCAAGCACATCCCATGGTAGATGGGACGTCTCCTTCTTGAGGCGCGATGTCGCTAATGCCGTCGTTATAGGCCGCGGTTTCAACCGCGGCAAAAACTAGTCAAGCAGCGCGGGGCTTTAGCCCCTGAAGTACGAACTCAGCCACAACCCGACCGAGGAGACTGAAAAGAAAATGGCGACAAGCATCGCACTCCCCCAATCGCAACCGCTCAGCACCTTCAAGCGTGCCGGCCAGCTCATACCCGGCCTTCTGCTGCTCGTAGCCGTCGGCTACGCCGGAAAATTCATCGAGCGCTCAATCGCCCAATATGGACGCGCCCACCACCTCACTCTTCCGAATATCGAGTACGTTCTCTGGGCCATTCTCCTCGGCCTCGTCATCGCCAACACCACCGGCGTCCCCGCCGCCTTCAAACCCGGCCTCGCCACGTATGAATTCTGGCTCAAAGCCGGAATCGTCCTTCTCGGTTCGCGCTTTCTTCTCGGCGATGTCCTCAAGCTGGGCGGCGTCAGCCTCGTTCTCGTTGCCATCGAAATCGCTCTCTCGCTCACCTTCATGACCGCTCTCGGCAAAGCCTTCGGCCTGAAACCAAAACTCACCACGCTGCTCGCCGTCGGCTCCTCCATCTGCGGCGTCTCCGCCATCATCGCCACGCAAGGCGCCATCGATGCCGACGAAGAAGATTCCTCCTTCGCCATCGCTGCGATTCTCACCCTCGGCGCGATTTCGCTCTTCATCTTCCCGCTCATCGGTCACTGGCTCCATATGAGCGATCTGAGCTACGGCCTCTGGGCCGGCCTCGGCATCGACAACACCGCCGAAGTCACCGCCGCCGGAAATATTTACTCCGACGCCGCCGGTAAAGTAGCCGTTCTCGCAAAAACTGCCCGCAATGCCATGATCGGCTTCGTCGTCCTCGGCTACGCGATCCACTGGGCGCGCAAAGAAAAAACCACTGGCGTCGGCAATAAAGCCGCATTCCTCTGGAACAAATTCCCGAAATTCGTCCTCGGCTTCCTGCTCATCTCCGCCATTGCCACCGCTCACGTCTTCAACAAGGAACAGTTGACGAGCCTCGCGAATCTCTCCCGCTGGGCCTTCCTCCTCACCTTCGCAGGTGTCGGCCTGCGCACCAACATCGGCGACATGCGCAAACAAGGCCTCCGCCCCTTCGTGGTAGGCGCGTTAGGAGAAATCGTAATCGCCGCCTTGACGCTAGGTCTCGTCTTCGGCGCCGACAAATTCCTCCGATAAGCAGCGCATCGCGACATCCGTAGGGGCACGGCATGTCGCAGACCCGCCGCAGGAGGGCCGTGCCCGCAGGACCAACCCGTACAGCTTTGTCCATGTTCTCCGCATATGGCCGCGCGCCGCCCTCTCATCGCCATCCGCCACCGCAAATAAAAACTGTCATTCCGAGCGCAGCCGCGCGCGTTTTTTTCTTTACCACCGCAAAGCGGTGGCCGCAGAGAGGAATCTGCTGTTCCGTCCATCCTCTTCGGCTCTACCCAACACGCACCGTCTTCCTACCCGCCAATCCATGCTAGATTGACCCTCGGAGCCTCCAAGCCGAAATGCTCGATCGCAAACGCGCCACCTTCGACTGGCTCGACATCCTCTGGCTCCTCTTCCTCCTCGCTCTCGCCCTCCTCCCTCCCGTTCACGAGATCCACAAACAGTTCATCCTCCTTGCCATCGGCATTTTTCAACTCCTCGAAGGGCGCCTCATCGCTTGGCTCCCAAAACGCGGCCCCGCCTACGCCGTCGTCATCAAGATCCTTCTCGCCACTCTTCTCCTCGACCACACCGGCGACATCGGCATCAACAGCAACTACTACCCGATTTACTATCTTCCCGTCGTAACCGCCGCCGTTTATTTCGGTCCCATTGCCACGCTGATCTGGACCACCGTCACATCCCTCACCTACTGCGCATTCCTGATCCCCGCGCTTCAGGAATACGAGTTCACCGCAGAAGGCGCCACCGATCTCGCCACCCGCATCCTTTTCTTTTATATCGCTGCCGTCATCGTCAACCGATTCGCCTCTGAGAATCGCAAGCAGGTCCACAAGTATCAGGAACTCTCTGAACGCCTCGAAGAAACAAATCGCCAGTTGCGCCGCGCCGAAGCGGATGCCCGCCGTTCCGAGCGCCTCGCTGCGCTTGGACAGCTGTCCGCAGGCCTCGCCCACGAAATTCGCAACCCACTCGGCGTTATCAAAGGCTCCGCCGAAATGCTCAGTCAGAAAGTCGAAGCGTCAAATCCGCTCGCCAGCGAACTTGCCGGCTACATCAGCTCCGAAGTGAATCGTCTCAATTCCCTGGTCACCCGATTTCTCGATTTCGCGCGTCCGTCTCGCCTTGAGCTGCACTCGACCCAGTTATCGGCAGTGGTGGACCGCGTTCTCGAATCCGCCCAGCATCAACATCCAGATACACAAGTCACCGTCGACCGCAATTACGCTCCGGCGACGCCAGATGTCCAAGTGGATGCCCAGCTCTGCGAGCAAATCTTCGTGAATCTAATCACCAATGCCTATGAGGCCATGGATGGCCAGGGCCGGCTCAGCATCTCCATCGCTCCCGAAACGCAAAACATGAGGGCCGGCGTCGCCGTCATCGTCGAAGACTCGGGTCCCGGCGTCCCGGCCGAATCCCGCGAGCAAATCTTCAATCCATTCTTCACCTCAAAAAAAGAAGGTGTAGGCCTCGGCCTCTCCATCGTCGCCAAAATTATCGACGACCATCGCGGCTCCATTCGCCTCGAATCCCCTCCCGGCCAGGGCGCCCGCTTCCACGTGTTCCTCCCCGAACGCCAGGATTGACTTGACCTAGTCTAGTAGACTAGACTAGGTCAGAACGGCTTGGAAACCGAATGGGACTGGAGGCGGACCGTGACTTCTGTGAATGTCTATGAAGCTAAGACGAAGTTTTCAAAGCTCCTGCAGCGGGTCGCCGCCGGCGAGGAAATTGTGATCTCGAACCGCGGTGTTCCAGTCGCTCAGCTGATTCCCTTCCCCCAAGGGCGCAAAGGCCCCCGTCCGCTTGGAATGGACAAAGGCCGCGTGCATATCTCGGACGATTTCGACGCCCCGTTGCCCCCAGATATTCTTGCCGGTTTTTTTGGGAAGCCCGCAAGACGTAAAAAGCGTAAATAAGACGAATGGAACTCCTCCTCGATACGAACGTGCTGTTGCGCGCGGTGAGTTCTAAGGAGCTTCTAAACCGCCAGTGCCTGAGGCTATTGGCGGACAAGTCCAACTCGTTGTTTCTTTCGGCGGCAAGCATTTGGGAGGTCGTCATCAAGCATTCGCTGGGAAGGCTTGTACTTCCTGATTCTCCACCTCGATGGTTATCAGAAAGGATTCGCGCCTTTGGCATTCAAACCTTGGACGTTACACCTGCGCACGCTTTTGCGGTGGCCAATTTGCCGTCGCCGCATCGAGATCCTTTTGACCGCATGCTCATCGCCCAAGCCACGGTGGAACAGTTGACGCTGCTCACAACGGATCGAATTTTTCAATCCTACCCGGTGGACGTTGTCTTGTGCGGGGCGTAAACGTGTCGGGCGGACCCGGACTTTTCCCAGACTGTGTGTGCGCGGTTTCCGCAATGGAAGTCGTCTATTGCCTGTGTTAACATGAGTCGGGTTCATTTGCGCGCCCGGAAAGGAAGGAACATGCAGTTAGGCGGTCGAGGGGGAGAGGTGTCCATCGCCATTCTTGCCGCACAACCGCCCCTGCAAGACACCTTTTTTCTAATCGCAAATCTGGAATTAGAATTCTTCGCAAGTCATTCACAACAAAGAACGGCGACACTTTCTAATCGCAAAATTATTGCGATTTTTGAACCCGAAAAATGACTGAAAAGCCCTCCATCCTCGTCGTCGAAGACGAAGCCAAAATGCGCCGCCTTCTCGAGCTTGAACTCGCCGACCAGGGCTTTCGCGCCCAGACCGTCGCCGACGCCGAAACCGCTCTCAAACTCCTCAATACCAATCAGTTCGACCTGATCGTCACCGACCTCAAACTGCCCGGCATGAGCGGACTCGAATTCCTGCAAGCCGTCAAACGCGCATAACGCAGCAATTACCCATCATCATCATGACCGCCTTTGGCACGGTTGAATCCGCCGTCGAAGCGATGAAAATCGGCGCCAGCGATTATGTTATGAAACCGTTCTCGCTTGCCGAGCTTGTGCTGGTGATCCGCAAGGAGCTGGATTCGCACCAACTTGCGCGAAGAAAATCGCGATCTGCGCGAGGCTCTCGGCGGCGATACGAATACGACAACATCGTTGCGCAAAGCGAGAAAATGCAAGCTGTGCTGGCGCTGGTCGAGCGCGTCGCGCCGACCAATTCGACCGTGTTGCTCGGCGGCGAAAGCGGCGTCGGCAAAGATCTGATTGCTCGCGCCATTCACCAGCATTCGAACCGCGCCTCCGGCCCCTTTATGAAAATCAACAGCACTGCCATTCCAGAAACTCTTCTCGAAAGCGAACTCTTTGGCTACGAGAAAGGCGCATTCTCCGGCGCTACCGGAAGCAAGCCGGGAAAATTCGAGCTGGCCGATAAAGGCACACTGTTCCTCGACGAAATCGGCGATGTCCCGCCCGCCATTCAAGTGAAACTTCTGCGCGTCCTGCAGGAACGCGAATTCGAACGATTCGGCGGAACGAAAACTCTGAAAGTGGATGTGCGCTTGATCGCTGCCACAAACCGCGATCTTCGCGCCGCCCTCGAGGACGGCACATTTCGCGAAGACCTCTATTACCGCCTGAACGTTGTCGCGATCGACATTCCTCCGCTGCGCGACCACAAAGAAGACATCCCCGCTCTGGCCAACTTCTTCCTCGAAAAATTCGCTCGCGAATCCGGCAAGCCCATTCGAGGCATCACGCCCGCGGCGATGAAGTGCTGCTCGACTTTCATTGGCCGGGAAATGTTCGCGAACTTGAAAACATCATCGAGCGCGGCGTCACGCTTTCCGCCGGCTCCACGCTCGACGCTGCGGACATCCATCTCGACTCCGCCGCGCGTCTCGCGCTGTCGCGGGAGCCCGCATCGGTCCTGCCCGCCGGCATGACGCTCGATCAGTGGGAAGATGAAACCATTCGCGAAGCTCTGAAACAAGCCAACGGAAACAAGAGCCAGGCCGCGCGCACCCTGGGACTTTCACGCAACGCCCTCCGCTATCGCCTCTCGAAAATCGGCGTCCCCGATCCACCCGAAAAAGAGTAGCCACCAGCGAATTCAGTATCCCGCTGGCCGAAAACCACCAGCCTCGCGTGAGAAGCACCACCGCCAATCGGGACTGCAACTCTAGTTCAAATCGCAGTGGCACGTAACTAGCTGACTCAACAAAGCTTACGGCGTGTCGCGATTCGTTGCCTTTGGCAGCCAGCCTGCATTTAGCTCTGCGGCTGCAGCTGTGCCCGGCATTTCATCGCCGGAAGGTGACCATGAAACGGTATCTCGCAATCTTCGCGACAATCTTTCTTCTCGGCGCAGCGGTCGCGGTTCGCGCGCAGGATTCTCCGCCGCCGCAGGACGATCGGCAAGCGCAGCAGCAGGCGCAGGATGACGACGCGCCGCCTCCGCCCGATCAGGGTCAGGCTGACCAGATTCAAATTCAAGATGAAGCTGCCAATCAGCAATCCGAGCAAGCAAGTCAGCAGGAACAGCAGCGACAAGCTACGACGCAGCCTGGCGTTGCGCGTGTGAGCTGGATTCGCGGCGACGTTTCAACACAGCGCGGTGACAACGGCGAATGGGTCGCCGCGATCGTGAATACTCCGATTTCGCAGGGCGACCGCGTTTCGACAGGTGATCGCTCGCGCGCCGAACTTCAACTCGACTACGCGGACACGCTCCGCATATCCGATCGCGTCACCGTGAAAATCGCGACGCTGACACGCTCGCAGATTCTGCTGCAAGTGGGCGAGGGACTTGCGACGTACTCGGTAAATCGAGGCGCTGAAGCATCTTCTGAGATCGACACGCCTAATGCGTCCATCCGGCCGCTGGGCGAAGGTGAATATCGCATCCTGGTAAATTCGGATGCCGAAACGCAGGTGGTGATTCGTCGCGGCTCTGCTGACATTTCTACTCCGCAAGGCACCACGCGCGTCGACGCCGGTCAGATGATCACAATCGCCGGCACTGACAATCCACAGTACAAAGTTTCGCAAGCTCCTTCGCGCGACGATTGGGACAACTGGAATAACGAGCGCAGCAGGACCTTTACGAATTCCGAAGGCTCGCGCAACACCAATCGCTATTACACCGGCTCGCAGGATCTCGATCCTTACGGCCGCTGGGTAACGGTTCCTGATTATGGCCGCGTGTGGGTCCCGAATGTTGCACCGGGATGGGCGCCTTATCGCGCGGGTCGCTGGGTGTGGCAGCCGTATTTCGGTTGGACCTGGGTTTCTTATGAACCTTGGGGCTGGGCGCCTTATCACTATGGGCGTTGGCTGCCCTATGGCGGAAGTTGGGCGTGGTGGCCGGGGCCGGTGGCGGCGTACCCCGCTTACTATCCGGTCTGGTCGCCAGCGTATGTCTCGTTCTTCGGATTCGGGGGCGGCGTTGGGTTCGGAGTCGGCTTTGGATTCGGATTTGGTTTCGGTCATGTGGGCTGGCTGCCTTGCGGTCCCGGTGACTGGTATCACCCGTGGTACGGACGTTACGGCGGCAGCTTTCACGCGGAAGGCTTCCACGGCGCGGGCGGCAATAA
This sequence comes from uncultured Acidobacteriota bacterium, assembly GCA_963790945.1. Taxonomy (GTDB): domain Bacteria; phylum Acidobacteriota; class Terriglobia; order Acidiferrales; family UBA7541; genus Palsa-295. The sequence continues at coordinate 68,962 of CAWBRH010000023.1, read as the reverse complement.
TTTTCATAACGGATGGGCACCGCTTCGTGGCGGCGGGCGTGGATACTCAAACGTCAACGAGGCATTCCGAAACGACCACGTTCGCTCGGGAATGAGTTCGATGGATAGCCGGAGTTTCGGGCATGGGACTGTACCTGCGCATCAGACGGGGATGAGTGCGGGAGAATTCCGAAACGCGAGCATGGTCTCGGGCAAGATGCCGGTGAATCCGGGACGCGGCAGCTATAGCGCATCGAGCCGCGAGGCCAGCCCGTCGACGATTCGTAATACTGCATCAAATTCGCAGCACTTCTATTCTCCGTCACGAAATAATTCCGGCGGGACAGCGCAGTCATCTCGCGGATATGGCGCGACATCAAATCAGCGCAACAATGGCTACTCGGGCGGCAACTCGCGTGGCAACTCGGGCTATTCGAACAGCACGCGCTCAGCGCAACCGAATATAAACGGCGCGAATCGCGGTGGCGCACCGAACTCGACCGCGCGTCCGGGTTATCGCACGTTCTCGCCTCCATCTTCGTCAGGAGCAAATCGCGGAGCGCCCAACACACAATCGAATACGCGCGGGCCAACGACGAACAATCCGGGCAATCGCGGGTACGGAGCGCCGAATTCTGGATCGCGGCCATATCAACCGCCTAACGCTCAATCGAATATGCGCGGCCCGATGGCGAACCCGGGAAATCGCGGTGGTTACGGAGCACCCAACGGAGGTTCGCGCCCATATCAAGGGCCGAACTCTGCGGCGCGCGGCGGCTATCCGGGAGGCGGCAGCAGGCCTCCGCTCAACATGAGGCAGCCGATTGTTACGCCTCGCAACGGCGGAAATTATGGCGGATCGCGCGGTGGGTCAGGAGGAGGTGGATATCGCGGCGGTGGCGGTGGTGGTTCGCATGGCGGCGGTGGCGGCGGAAGTCACAAGCATTAATACAAATAACGAGGATTTATAATTTTCATACCCCAGGGTTTCGCGTACTCGAGTAAGCGAGGCCCTGGGTCGTTTTTTTTAGGATTGAATTTGCACGGCGCAGAAATGTATCTCGAAGAAATTTCCTTCGCACAGCCTATTTCAGAAACTTCTCGACTGCCGGAGTGTTTAATGAACAGGAGAGAAGGAAATGACCGACGCTCGTATCATTCTGTGGTTCACATGGTTTGTTTTTAGCAACTGGCTGAGGAATCTCGCTATGCTATCGGCACAACGCTTTCTAAAAGGAAGCTACTCGATGCGAAAAACGCTGTCGCTCTTTCTAATGTTCCTCTTCGTCGCAGGCGCCTTCCTCGCGCTTCCGAAACAAGCGGGCGCGCAGGACGATCCTCCCGGCCGTGTAGCACGGCTCAATTTTATGCAAGGGTCGGTTTCGTTTGAGGCGTCCGGCACGCAGGAATGGATAGATGCGAATCCCAGCCGACCGCTCACCACCGGCGACAATCTGTGGGTCGACAAGGATTCTCGCGGCGAAGTTCACGTGGGGAGCCTCGCGATTCGCATGGCGAGCGAGACCGGCATCTCGTTTCTGAATCTCGACGATCGCACAGTCCAGATTCAACTGGCGCAAGGCACCATTGAAGTGCATCTTCGCCGCTACGAACCGGGCAACGCAGTTGAAATCGATACGCCCAATCTCGCCTTCACGCTCACTGCCTCCGGAGAATATCGAATCGAGACCGACGCGAACGGCGACTCGACGCTGATCATTGTGAGAGAAGGCGGCGGGCAGATCACTGGCGGCGGTGAATCGTACGATCTTGGCCCCGGGCAGCAGTACACGTTTGGCGGGACAGACGAGCTCTCCTACGACGCGCAGCCTGCGCCCGGCTTTGATGATTTCGAAAACTGGTGCCAGCAGCGCGATCAACGCGAGAATCGCTCCGCGTCCGCTCAGTATGTGTCGCGGGATATTGATGGCTACTACGATCTGGATGATTACGGCGATTGGCAGGTGGTTCCCGAGTACGGCCGCGTTTGGGTTCCGCGGGGCGTGGCGGCAGGATGGGCGCCCTATCACTTCGGTCATTGGGTGTGGATTGCGCCATGGGGTTGGACATGGATCGGCGATGAGCCTTGGGGCTTTGCGCCCTTTCATTACGGACGTTGGGCATTCGTGGGAGGTAACTGGGGTTGGGTGCCCGGGCCGCTTGTTGTGCGCCCAGTCTACGCACCGGCACTCGTCGCGTTTGTGGGCGGCAGCGGATTTGGTGTGACTGTGGGATTCGGCGGTGGCGTGACGGGAGTAGCTTGGTTTCCGCTGGGCCCGCGCGACGTGTGGGTACCGGGATATCGCTGCAGCCCGCGTTACATACAAAACGTGAACATCACGAACACGCGAGTGGTGACTGTGGCGCAGGTAACGAACGTCTATAACAACTACACCGTGAATCGAACTGAAAACGTGAATGAATACACGTACGCAAGGAATGTGAGCGCGGTGACGGTAGTGGATCGCGAGACATTCGTGAATGCGCGGCCGGTAGCAAACGCGACACTTCGTGTGACGCCGGAACAGTTTGAAAAGGCTCATGTGGTGGAGACTGCACCGCTGGCGCCTACTCGTAACAGTTACGTGGCGTCCACCGCAAAGCCGGTACCTGCTTCCCAGCGCCCTGCAAAGTCGTTCACCGATCGCAAAGTGGTGGCCAAGCTTCCGCCGCCGATTCCTCCGTCGGGCGGACACGAACCGCACATCGTAGATTCGGCGAAGCCCGAGCGACCCGCGGAGCCGAGCTCACGCACGCAGCAAAGCAACGCCGAATCAAATCCGAATGCGCACAACAACGTTGCCCCATTGCGGCCGTCCGTAACATCAACAGCACCACCGCGCGGGAACACAAACGCGCAGGGCGAGCAACCGAAACAATACGATCAACATCCCGCGGTGAAGTTTGCTCCGCCCGCGAGAGCGTCGGACGACAAGTACGATGTGCATCCGCCGTTGAATAACAGAGCATCCGAGCCACCGAAAAAGGAAGAGCAAAAGAAGGAACAGCCAACAAAGACGGAAGAAAAGCGACAACCTCCGCCGAAATCGAAGTAACGTTCGTCGGTCTAACAAAAAAGCCACGTCCGCATACCAGCGGACGTGGCTTTTTCTTCTTTCCCGCGTTACGAAAGGACGCCAGTTTTTGGCGAGACGCCCTCAGAAGCGCTAGGGCGTCACTGTGACGAAATCAGTCTCCCTGGCCATTTTTCCATCCGTGTACGTCAGCAACAATCCAGTTTGCGAGGGAGAGTTGCCATTGTAAGGGCCTGTAAAGTACGGATTGGCTGCGTTGTTCGGAACAATCGGGATTGGCAACGATGCGTTCGGAGCCACGGTGAAATCAGTGATGGCTGGATAGACCTGGGGCATGTCCAGTTCATAGGCCATCGGACCGATGCTATCCGTGAGGTTGCCGGTGAAATAGTTATCGAACGCGAGAACGGAATATGAGAAGGGAGTGGAGACCGTCATTTGCAATCCTGTCGACGTCACGAGGGCGCTGAGAGGCACCGTGAAGATTGCATTGGCAGAATCCAAGTCCGCGATCGTGTAGAAGAATGGTCCGATTGCAGTACCGGCCGTCAGGTCCGCGATGAAGACTCCATTCTGCCCCGAGAAGGTTCCGGTCGTCTCCAAGCCGATAAAAAGCCGGCGTATTCGACGGTGTTGAGAAGTTCGCCGTTGCTGCCCTGAGAACCCCCGTTTAGCTTGCTGACGGGCACTACTCCGGTGCCAGAACCCGGCACTTGGGCGTTGATCGCAGCGGGGTTCGTCGGAATTTTCCTTCGGAGGAAGCAACTGGCGCGTTCTTACGGGTGATCTCCGCGCCGGTCATTGGTCCGCTCCACGGATTACGGTGAGGGCGGCTTCGGTTGAGGCGTTGAGTCCGGCGTAGAAGGTATTGGCGTAACGGCCGGAACTGCTGGTGGGCGTTCGATTGCGAGGTAGGCGCGACCGAACGCGGAATGTTGCGTGCCCGCCGCGATTACGAGTGCTTGAGCTGTGTAGCGCCCTGCTGGAAGTTTCGCGAGCGGGAGGCTGATCCGGAATGATGCGGTGCGCGATTTCGGATCCACCTGCACGGGCGTGAGCAGCGGCGTTGCGTTCACCTGAATTCCATTCCTGAAGAAAATCAGAGCGGCGCGAAGTGTGTCTGGGTCGAACTTGGCGGCCTTGTCGGATTTTTCCGGATAGTAAGCCTGGAAGAAAACGTAGAGCGTCTGGCCTTGCGTGAAATAGCGGGTGACGCTCGGGACGATTTTCTCGCCGGACATTTCGAGCGGCGATTCGGTGAGCTTGGCGCGGACGCCCTTCGCTTGCGTTTCCACTTCAGGTGATTTGTCGACGGGCACGAGCTGGCTCGATAGCAGCACGGAGCTGAGCATGATGCGATCAGTGGGGGCCTGGGGCACGAGAAGATCTTGTTCGAAAGTGCCCATTCGGCCCGACTCATTTTCGCGCGCCAGAAACTTCAGATGATACTTGCCGGGCGATAACACGACTCCGCCCTGATAGACCAGGCTCCTTTGATTAATCTGCTGAAATCGCGCTGGGTCGAGATGAACCTGAATTGTGTCTTGGAGTTCGGCGACGGATCTGCCGTTTGGATACGCGCGGACTTGCGCTGCAAAATCGAACGCGGCTTCTTTCCGTCCGTGTTTTTCGGCCCAATCGAGAGCGGTGGATGAAATCTTGGCTGCGATTGGAACGTAGGTCTGGCCATTGCTCAGGCGAAACATCGAAGTTTCGACCGCGATCGGCAGCTCGACCACCGGATTCTCAGAACCCATTGCTTCGACGAGTTGCTGCTGCCGGTCTTCTTTTTGAGATGCTGGAAATCGCGAGGAGCGTAGTAGCCATTGCGAAAGTGAACGTGGACTCCGGGCGCGTTGACCTTCACGCGAATGCTTCGCCAGCTTCCGTCACGCTTCACATTGGCGCCGAGATAGTAGCCGAGTAGATAATAGCCGCCTGTTTTCCTGTTGGATTTTCGGAAAGGCTTCGCTCAAATCGCCGAGGTCGAAAAATGCTCGACCGCCGGTGTCAGAGGAGAGCGTCGCCAGCGTGTCGCGCGAATCCTGGCGGGCATCTGTCTGGTGAAATACGGAGGCGCCCGTGAACATCGACGTGCCTGTAGCAGCGTTCGTGGTGGCGTCGCCGCCCGGAACTTCTGCAAAGAGACCGCGCGCATCGATGGAATAGATTGAGACATCGGCGCGATTGGCGGCGTCTGTGGCCGCTCGCAATTCCGTACGATTTTCTTCGCCGGTCTGCGTGATCCCACCCGTGAATTCGATAACTGCTTTTCGTCCGGGAATCGCGGCGAGAACATTCACGAGACCCTGCACGGCGAGAGAGTTTCTGGTCGGTGTTGAATGCGTTGAACTCGGTTTCGTCGGCTGTGTATGCCGCTCCGGTGTACTGCTGGATGTCGTACTCACCGTTCTGCGCCGCCGCATAGGAAAGATCGGCGAGCTGCGAAGCAACATCGGGTGTGAGTCGCGCCACTGCTTTCTCGAGCTTGGCGCGATCGTTGGTGAAATCGGCCCACACTGTCAGGCGGGCAGCATAGGTGACGATCGAGACCAAGTCGGCGCTGGTCATCTGCTTCTGGACGAATTTTAGGGCGGCATCGTGGGCGCGTGCGATGTCGTCCGTCTGCATCGAAGTCAAATCGAAGAACAAGACGAGCATGCGGCGATCGCGGACCTGGTTGCTTATCGCTTCTGCCGCTGCAGGAGTGTTAGGGCTATCAATGGCGACGACAATTGGCTTCGTATCATCGGACTGCGCTGTTTCCATCTTTTCGATATCTTGAAAAGTAAAGATCGAGATTTTCTGAGCTTTGCCGTTCTCGCTGATGGAAAACTGCTCGGGAGTAAGTCCTTTGACGGCCTTGCCGGACTTGTCCGTGACCTCGACATCGATGCGGACGAGATCCGACGATGCGCGGATAGCCGGCGTTTGACTCGGAGCAACTTCTTGCGACGAGGGAGGAGCCTGCGCGGGTACGGCAGGATTTGCGGTTGACTGTTGCGGCGCTTGCGCCCCAGACGAAATGCAAACAACCGCCAATCCCACCGCAAGCAGCATCGTGATCGAAATTGCTTTGAGTGTTTTTCTCATCTCAGAAATTAAATCTTAGCATCACGTCCATCGAGCGCATCGAAGCGGCACTCGTCACGCGCCCAAAGAGCGTCGAGCCGAAGGTAGTTCCGAGTCCCGTAAACTTTGCCGTATTGGTGAGGTTCTGAACTTCCCAGCGCATTTCCACACGATGCTGCCTTTCCCGGCTCCCGCCAAATAGGAGCCCTTTTGCCAGCGACAAATTCCAGGTGAAACTGCACGGCCCTTCGACCGAGCCACGCCGTTCGTTTCCGAAAGTACCGGTCGCGGGAACCGTGAAGGCGCCAGTATTAAAGAAGCTGAGCGACGAGCCTCCGCAAATGCCAAAATTTGGATTGCCCGCGGCCCCTTCGCAATCGCCATCGAGACGGCACAGATCGGCCCGCTCTGAAAAATTCGAGCCCGTGCCGGAATTATTCGCGGCATTTCCGCCCAGCAACACGGTGAAGGGAGTGCCCGTCTGCCATGTGATTACATTGTTGAGGCGCCAGTTTCCAAGCAGGTGTTCTTCCCAGCCGTGCGTCGCATAGCGGTGGCGCTCGCCGAACGGCAATTCGTACACGGAGAAAAACCGCAATTGATGCCGGATATCGAAAGGCGAAAGCCCATATTCGGCGGCGACATTGCCATCCTGCTGAACGACCGTTGGTGCAGTGCCTCCGATCGAACTCGAATTATCGAGCGATTTCGAGAAAGTATAAATCCCCTGAAAGCTGAAGCCGTGGGTGAAGCGGTGAATTACTCGAACTTGCAGCGCATTGTAAATCGAATGCGCGCCCGACTGATCGTAGAGAAAACTAACAGCCTCAGGAATTTTCAATTCCGCTTGCGTATCAAGAGGATTGGTGCCTGGGGGAGCGCGGTTCGGAGCGCGGAGAATATCGAGATTGTCGCCCTTCGTTCCTGTGTAGGTGAGATCCAGCAGCCAATTTCTGCTGAATGTCGTTTCGGTACCGAGCGTCCAGATCTGGGCGCGGCCATCGCGATAGAAAGGATTCACGGCGGTCGTATTGAGAATCCTTCCCGCGTTGCCACTTTGAATCTGCAACAGGGCCGTCTGCAAAACCAGCGGCTCGGCAGGAGTTGTGAGCTGCGTCGAGGAGGTTGCGAAGGGCGGCTGGTAAGCAAGGTAGTTCGTCGCCAGCGTGTTATAGGCTGCTTCGTTGTAGAAAATTGAATAGCCGGCGCGCACAACCGTTTTGGGTTTGATCTTCGGAGGCAGCCACGCCACGCCGATGCGCGGCGCCCAATTTCCATAGTCGCCATGGACGAGCGCTTGCGGATACCGGCCGCTGAATGGCCCCGTGCCGCCAGGAAGCACCTGTGCGGCGCATGTAGGACATGGCGGGGAGATATTGATGACGTTCGGATCGAGATCGATAGTGGAGATGTGATTGGAGATTTCGATGGGAGGCGTCACGGCTTCGTAGCGCAGCCCGTAGAGCAGAGTGAAGCGCGAATTCACGCGCCAGTCGTCTTGCGCGAAGGCGATGAAATCCCAGCTGCGAAAATAGTCGTTTGTAATTCCGAAGCGGCCGGCCGCGGAATACGGATCACCGAGCAGGAAATCGGCGAAATCGTTTCCGGTGCCGGCGACGGGGGCGCCATTGACGAGTTCGCTGGTGAGCAAGCCGGTGAAGGAGAACTGCCCGCGAGGGTCGGGATTCGTGTCTGTGTTTAGCTGGATTCTGCGGACTTCGCCGCCGAACTTCATCGTGTGTTTCTTATGCACGAAGGTAAGGGTATCGAGAAAGCGCAGCGTCTGATTCCGCGTGAGCGATGGTACTGGGTCGCCGAAACCGGAGAAGCTCGTGTAATTCAGACTGGGATAGCCAAAATCAATCGCGTCCGTGCTGCCACCTTCGATTCCCACTTGCGAGGCGATGTCGTTCACAAAGGAATTGTCACTCAGAATCTGAATGCGGCTGCGGCTGTAGTTTATGTGCGAGTCGTTGACGAAGCTTGGAGTCCAGTTTTGCGTGAGGCCGAGGTCGAGATTCTGATTGCGCGTGGATTGCGTGCCGCCCACCTGCGCGAAACTGCCGAGCGTGTTGGAGCCCGAGCCGTTGTAGTTGTAACCCACCTGCACGTTGAGCTTCGCATTAATCGTGTGCAGAACGTGCACATTCAGGATGTTGCTCGATAGCGGCGTGGCCGCTTGCAGAAGATAGTTCTGCGCCTGATTCGGGTCGGTCCCTGCAATATTGGGCGTCGGAATGAAATTAAGAAGACCCTGCGCCGAGCTATTGATGGGGCCGATCTGCTGTGCCGCGCCGCTCGCGCAGTTTGTGTTGGCGACCATTGGGAAAGGAGTGTTCGTGGCGCTGAATGGAACGAAGAGCGTCGGGATGCCTGCGTTCGCCAGGCAGAATAAACCGTTGCGCTCGTCGAGTGTGGGCACTGTCGAAAATGTGTTCACGGCGGTCTGTTCGTTTTCGTGCTGATAGTTCACGAAGAAGTAGGTCTTGTCGCTGCCGTTGTAAATATGCGGAATTTTCAGCGGGCCGCCGATATTTGCGCCGAAACGATTATCGTAGTGGCCGACTTTCGGCGATTCGACTCCGGTAATCGAGTATGGCCGCGCATCGAACGCGGAATTTTCGTAGCGATCGTAAAATCCGAAGCGAATCCGATTCACTTGCTGGCGAAGAAAACGGCCGCCACCCCCGCCGCCGAATTGGCCTCCGCCTCCCCCGCCCCCAGCTCCACCACCGCCGCCACCAAAGATCGCTCCGCCACCTCCGCCAGCACCGCCGCCTCCGCCGCCAAACCGTTGTCGACCACCACCGGCGCCGCCTGGGCCACCTTGTCCGCCAGGACCACCGGGGCCTTCGGGACCACTCACATTCAGGTCTGCGAGCCCAGCGGGCCCGTTGAACGCTGATCCTTGACCGATCGTTCCTTGCAATAGGAATGAATCACCAGAGCTCGAGGCGCCACCGGTTGTGAGAGCCGCTGAGAGCTGCGGCCCGGCGTTGTTATTATTTTGCGGCGTCGTGGTCTCGCCGGGTTGAGCAGTGCCTTCACCGGTGAGATCCGTTTGTTGAAATCCGCCGCGTCCTGCTGCAGTAGCCAGTCCCTGGCCGAGCGCATTGGACACGCCCGGTGGAAGCGGCTGTCTACTGCCATTTCCACCGGCGCTATTTCCGTTCGCTCGCTTCCCTGCTGCCTTTCCGTCCGTGGCAGCTGGAGCATTCGAATTCGCGGTCGACGGTTTGGGTGCAGACGCAACGTTTTCGGAACTCTGCTTGGCGCCAGCGGAATTGGGGGGTGGCGCGGTCAACTGAGCGAGGGTGGCTACGCTCAAAACCATTGGAATGGGCCCGGGAGGCACAACGGGAAGCTCAACATCGAGCGACGAAGGAACGAAACCTAGCTGGCTCGCCTCGATGTGGCAACGGCCGGGAGGGAGCGCGGGAAATTCAAATTTTCCGGATTCGTCGGTCCAGCTGACCCAGCTTTTCTTTGTGTCCGTGTTTGTGACTCGAACTATCGCTCCGGGTATGGGACTTGTCTCGGGATTTCGGACGATGCCTGTCACAGCGGGACCTGACACACGCTGCGTGGCAGACGGTTCAGGAGAGGACGCTTTCGATTGGTCGTCGGATCGGACTTGCGCCGGAGGTTGAGCGTCTTGCGCAGAAGCCAGGATCGGAGTCAGTGCGAGCAGAAGCAACATCATGCCGACTTGCTGCAGCCATTGGCAGCCGCACCTACCTGTGAGCTGGAATAATATAAACCACCACCCCGATTATCCTTTGACGCTCTTGAGGCGAGCAGAGTTACTTTTGGCAACTGAAAAACGTTCAACTCGATACGCATACAGCGGCAACATCGTCAGACAAAATTGGCGACCCGGTCCGTGCCACACGCAGCGAGTGGGGAGTTTCACTGCTAGCTCGCTGATATGGCACGGACCGGATCATCGCTTCAACCGCGCTATTCGAGAGACTGCGACTGATATTAATCCGACGCGCCGCCTGCAGCGTCATAGACGAAGCGATATGTGACGGGTTCTTTGAATCGTTCATTTTCCATTTTTGTGGTGACATACAATTGCTTGCCGTCGGGGGACAAGCTGTACGTGCGAGTGGATTTTCCGCGCTGGCTCTGCGTTACGGCGACTAGCTGGCCATTTTGCCATTGAGACGTGGTGGTTCTCTGGCTTTCTCCTTCCGGTGCCGCGTTCTTTTCAGCGGAGGAATCGCTGGACGGATACTGCGCGAGCACGCGTCCTGATTTTCCGGTAATCTTCACGTTCGATCCGGTCTGCTCGATTGTGAGTGTCTGCAGTTCATCCATCATGCCTCCTCGCTGAGCACGCCCGGCGCCCTCATGGCCGCCCTGCCCACGCCCACCACCATTAGCGCCCTCTCCTTGCCCGCCAGTCGAATCGCCGCGTGCCGCTTGCATTTTCTGGCGCACGTCGTCGCTTTGATCCTTGTTCAACTGCCAGTGGCCAGCTAGTTTTGGTGTATTCGCAGTCGCATCTTGCAAAGCAGCAAGCGCCGATACTTCCTTCGCTGCGGCTCTTGCAAATGTAAACAAAAGCGCTGTGCCAAGTATCACCAGCAGAGACCAGCCAAGCCTTGCAGTCGCTCGTCGTAATGGTTTTCCTGCCATTTCGTTTCTTATCATCTCGCTCCTCGTATTCCGAAATCTCTATGATTTGACGTCACATCTAAGGATTCCGTCCAGAGCCATGGAAAGTTCCTGAGACTTTTTGAGGAGAAGCTCAACTGAGGGCGCTATGGGTGTGCGGATGCTAAAGCAAGCTGGCCACTAGCATGGACATCGATGTCGACGCTGTCGGTCACTCGGAGAAAGAAGGTGCTCGGGTTCTTCAGCCCCCATTTCACGTAAGGCACTGAAAACTTCGAGGTCGCTTGCGCCTGCCCCGGCATCCCGGGCTGAACCGCGAAGGTGAGAGCCATGTCGTGGTCCTGGCCATGTAGTTTTATGACGCCCGAAACGGTTACCTGGGACGTTCCTTGCGGCGCGATCGTTCCCTGGATGCGCCTCGGAACGAAAACGATCTCCGAAAACGTCGGGCTTTCCAGAATCTCCTGGTGCATTTTTTTGTCGCGGCCTTCGTTGCCGCTCTCGCCGCTGAGCGCGTCCACCACGATGGCGCCGGTTGCGGTGCCTTTGGCAGGATCGAAATGAATTTCGCCGCGCTTCAATTTAAATGTGCCGTGGACGGTATGGAGCGATGCGCCGAGCGTGAACTCGATGGTGCTCTTTGAGGGATCGAGCGTGAATATCGATTCCTGCGCGTAGAGGGAAGGCGAGCAAAACAGGGTCGCAGCTATCGCGACAATTGGAAAGGCGCGTCGAATCTCATTAAGCCGTAGAAACCGCGGAGCGCGCTTCATCCCCTAGGCTCGAAGAACGCGCCACGAGAGGTTGAATACTTCCCTGACGTCAAACGCATGATCTTGCGGTTTGCTTGTGTGAACGGAGATGATCTTCGCGAATAACTCTGGCTGGCTTTCAAAGAGTCGCAACGTCTTTCGACGAACCCATGCACTGGCGTCCATTAACAGCAGAAGTCGAGTCATGCGCAGAGGCATGCTTACAATTTTGGTGTGTGCTGAGCGATAGAAACGCAAATCCCCAAGAAACAACGCGTCGGCGAGCGCGATTGCCTGTTGCAATCCCAGGCTCAAGCCATGGCCGGCGATCCCATCCACCGAACACGAAGCGTCACCTACAAGCGCGACGCGTTTCGAAGCCACTCGCCACGAACTCGTCAGCCCGACAAGAGTGCCTTGTTCGGGAGTTGTTCCGTACGCGTTCTCCAACCGATGCGCGACTTCGGGAAATTCCTCCAGACCATCATCGACTCGCAATTTTGGGTCGCGCGAAAAAAAGCTTACGCAAACATCTTGAGCGTGGGTGGGCGTGACGACCATTTGAAATTTCTCGCCCCAGTAAACTTCCACGGATTTTGACCACGGCGCAATCGCGAAATGACGGCGGAATCCAAACCGCGTGCGGCAGCTAATTCGCGGCCAGTTGAATTTGGCCCAACGGCGAACTGAGGAATTCAATCCGTCGGCGCCGACAAGCCAGCGAAAGTGGACGAGTTCGCCGTTGATCCTGGCGGCTGCGGGTGCAAAATCGGAGACGCGAGCGCCCCAGCGAAACTGCACGCCGACTTCCGCCGCTCTAGCCACGAGCAGATTGTGAAGCACGGTGCGGCGCAGGCCGAACGCGCGTCCCCGCTCGATCGGAGCGCTAACGGAATGCGAGCTATCAGAAAAGCGGAAACCTTTGAGCGGAAAGCCAAGCGAGGAATTTAGTTCAATTCCAATGCTGCGCAGCGCCTCAACCGCTTCAGGAAGAAGTCCTTCGCCGCAGGGCTTGTTAATCGGCGGGCGACGGGCGTCCGCTACCGTTACTCGGAGACCCTTTATCGCCGCCGCAATAGCGGTCGCGAGACCGGCCGGGCCCGCACCAACAATCAAAACATCCGATTTCATTACTCCCGGCCCTCGCTCCCCCTACCATCTCAAGAGCACCAATTCCGCGCAAAACCCAGGTCCCATCGCGGCAAGGATGCTGTAACTGCCGGCGGGCGGGCGCCGGTGCGTATAGACATCCTCCAATACTAAGAGCACGGAAGTGGACGAAATGTTGCCAACCTTCCGCAAACATTCCCATGACGCGGCAAGGTCTTTCGCTGTAATGCCCAAGGCCTGGGCTGTGGCTTCGAGGACCTTCGGTCCTCCCGTGTGCATCACCCAACTCTTGATATCGCTACGCTTCAGTCCCTGCTCGCCGAGAAATGTGTCAACGTCTCCGCCGAGATGCTTTACGACGGTATCGGGAACTTCCGGCGAGAGCACGATGTGGAAGCCCTTTTCAGAGATATCCCAACCCATCACTCGTTCGGTGTTCGGGTAAAGGATCGACTTGGTCGCCAAAATTTCCGGCCCCTTCGATTCGCGCTCGGAACCGACAACGATCGTCGCGGCCGCACCGTCTCCGAAGAGCAAAGCGGATATCAGATGTGCCATCGACAAATCGTTGCGCTGAAGCGTGAGCGAACAGAGTTCGATAGAAACCAGCGCCGCTGCCTGATCCGGATAGCCGTGCACGTAATCTGCGGCGCGCGATATTCCCGCCGCTCCGGCCACGCAACCCAGACCGAAGATTGGAATGCGCTTGATGTTCTGCGAAAGCCCCATGCGATTCACGAGGCGCGCGTCGATCGAGGGCGCAGCGATTCCTGTGACAGAGGTGACAAAAATCGCACTCAACTCATCGGGCTCGATTCCGGCGCGGGCAAGCGCGCGGCACAGCGCCTTTTCGCCCAAATCCAGAGCGCACTCGATCCACACATTATTGGCCTGCCCAAACGTTTCCATGTTCACGTAGAACTCGATCGGGCGGACCGTGTACCTTCCCTCGACCTGCATGCTCTCATCAAGGCGATCCAGAATCGCGGGATTTGGTAACCGATTTCGCCAGTCGTTCTTGAGCGCTTCCACCAACAGCTCTTGTTTGTAGTAGTGCTCTGGAAACGCACTTGCAACGCTAGCAATTCTCATTCGTCAGGCTCCTAGGGGTGTTTGATGGCTCGGGGGATATTACATCGAGAAGGGCTTATTACCCACGACGATTTTGCGAAAATTCTTTCTCAAGGGTTGCCTATCTATACTACGGCAACCGGGCGTTCAACGCGACATAAAATGAAAAGACCCGAGTCCGTTGGGGGCGACGGACTCGGGTCAGGGGGTTGAGAGGGGCCTGGGCCGGTAAACTTTTTATTTACTTCGAACTCGCGCTCACTTCGCCTAATAGTTCCAGCGCCGCAGGATCAACGTCACTCGAAATACTAGTTGCAACCCTAATACTAGGAGCGTGTCGCGCACGGCGTTCATACGGTTCTGCAGAGGCGATGTTGAATGCTTCGAAAGTGGCGCTGCGCTACCGATCGCCTCTTGCCTTACGTCCCAACGGTTGCCTGCCAAAGCGCTCATGCGGTCCCGTCCCTAGTTGACCATGTAGACCGGGTTGTCATGCTCGACGCACACAACCATGGATTTGAAAATATCGATGTCCCAGCTATCCGCGATTCGGAGCCTGACGATGTCGTCCGTCTCCGACAGCATTCGTCCGCGGAGCGGAACCCGTAGGTTCCCTGCCACGACTCGAAGCACCACCGGTTGCCCCATCCAGTCTGAGTAGCCACCTTTCATTCGCCCCTCCTCAGGAAACTGCTTGCTACAATTGAAAGTTTGAGGCGCGCCTACGGACTGACCAATGGTACAGGGGGCTATCTTTGGTAGGAGGGTAGTACTATCCCGCAAAACACTGAAACAATGTTACTTACATCTACCTGGCTCGGTTACAAAGATAATTGCAGCTGAAAAGGGAAAAAGCGAAACAGGACACGTCCTTGCAGCCCGAGCCGTACGCTTTTTCTGCTATCGTCATAGCTCAGTCTTGGGACAGCACTCGAAGCGAGCGTCCCGGCAGCAGGGCAATGATCGAATCGCTTAAACAACTACTGGCGCATCTCTACGACGTGAAAGGCCTGATCGAATGGGGCGGGCCCGCGCTCGTTTGCATAATCGTGTTCATTGAGACCGGGATGTTCGTCGGGTTTTTTCTGCCGGGCGATTCCCTGCTGGTGACGGCAGGCGTATTCGCTGGTGCCGGGCACGCCAGCATTGCCGCGTTGCTTGTCTTCGTCACGCTGTGCGCCATTGCCGGGGATCAACTTGGATATTTGATAGGGCGGATGGCGGGACAAAGCTTGTACAAGCGCGAAGATTCCCATTTCTTCAAGAAGCGCCATCTCGAACGCGCCCATGAGTTCTACGAGAAATATGGCGGAAAGACTGTGATTCTCGCTCGTTTCGTTCCCATCATCCGGACTTTTTGTCCGCCCGTGGCAGGCGCGGCTAAAATGAGTTACTCACGTTATCTCGTCTACGACATCTTTGGAGGATTCCTGTGGGTCTGGAGCATGACGCTCCTGGGGTACACGCTGGGCCGCAGTGTGCCCAATATTGACAAGCGGATCCACATTGTCATCGCCGCAGTGGTCGCTGCATCGCTTCTGCCGGCTGTATATTCCGCGTGGAAGGCACGGTCTCAGGCGCAGGCGACTCCGCCCACAGGCGCCAAAGTTGAAGAAGAATAAACTCAGAAAATGACAAAAAGTGGCGCTGCAACTGCCGCAAGTGGGTTGCAGCAAAAAGCGGTTTTGCGGGGTTTGCGGAGTAGTTTTGCGGCTGACAGGCAAAAAGCCCGCCCCGCGAAATTCGCGCGGGACGCAAACTGCGCGCAGGATGCCCTTGGTTTCTCAGGACAAGCCGGCGCGACAAAGAAACGATGTGGCGGTATTCGCCAAGGATCGATGTTCGAGGTCCGCTTGTTCGGAGCAAAGCCGTGGGCGGCCGTGATGGAGATAAAAAAAACGGGAAGCCGGGCGGCTTCCCGTTTTTTCTTGTTCCGTATGCCCACGCCTATGTCGAAGACATTGACGCTGGCGCGCACCGCAAAAGCGGTGTGTAAACGGCTTTCAAAATTCTAGGCCCGGTGGAGTCATCGTCTCTCCTTTCCGTGCACTAGCGACTACAACTTCGCTTTTACTCCCGTGCCGCGGAGCGTGCAAGCGAAATCTTTGCGCGGCCCCCCGAGCGCGACCTGCAGGCCGTCGATCTGCAAATCGGCGCCAGTGTTTTACTTACCACCGCGCGGCGTATTTCCGTGCCCGCCACTACCCGACCGATCGCCGCCTCCCGAAGCATGCTGCGGAGCGTGCGACTGAGGCGCCTGATGTTGTGCGGGCGCATGAGTCGGAGCGCTATGCTCCTGTCTCACGTTCTGTCGCGGCGCAGCATTGTGCGTCGAAGTGGAAGGTGAACGAACTTCGGAGTGGTTCGGCTGACGAGCAGCATGCGTGTTTGTGTTTGTGTTTGTGTTTGTGTGTGTGTGTGACGGCTCAGTGCGCACGGCCGTATGCGGCGTCTGCGCGTGATTCGTGTGCGGTGCACTCACATTATGATGCTCGGTGTTATGCGTTGCGGTATTCGTCCGTGACGGGGTGTTGGGATGTGTTGTGCGAGCCGATTCTCGCGGCGCGTTGTTTACAGCGTGATGATTTGCTTCCGGAGAGCGAGCCGCTCGGTCGGCATGTGTTTCACTTGCCCGATTGCGCTGCTCTGCGGACCTGGTTTCTTCAGACCGGCGCGTCTCGGCAGTCCTGTTCGCTTCGGCCGACCTGCGAGCTTCGGCCGATCTGCTCGCTTCACCCGATCGGTTTGCCTCTGTTGACCTGTTTGTCTGTGTCGACCTGTGCGCTTCCGAAGGTCTCGTTTCAGTAGCATGGTTTCGGGTTTCGGTGGCCGTTCTCGTATTGCGAGTCTCCGCCGACCGGCTGCCAAATTCTCCAGCACGCTGCGAAGCCGTCACGCCGGGACGTCCGTGGTTCTCTGACGCCCACTGACGTCGATCGCTGCGCGCCAGCGATTCTTGACGCGTCTGACCCGAAGTTGCGCCGAAGCGGCGCTCCCGCATTGCCGCCTCTTCACGCCCTGTTGGACGCGCATCGATTCCGCCGCGTCCGCCGTTGTAGCTCACGCGGCTCACGGATCGTTCATTGACCCGCCGGTCATACACGTTATGGATGACGGTGGTGTTCACGCGGGTCACTGACCTGTTGTAGTAAAATTCTCGACCACGCCAGTAGCCGCCATCATATCCGACTCCGAAATAGCCGAATCCATAGTTGATGCCGCCGTAGAAACCTACGTGAGGTCCCCAATACCCCGCGTGCCAGAGGTAGACGCCATCACCCCAACCCCAGTAACCCGGAGTCCACAGCAGGCCTACTGCTGGGGCCACCACCCACGTGCCGGGCACCCAGTAATAACCGTCGTCGCCCCAGGCCCAGTAACCCGGTGTCCAGATGTAGTTGGGACCCGGACAAATCGGTTGCGTGTACACCGGAATCACCGGCGGCGCCACTGTGATGGAAACGCCTATGCCGGGGTGCGCTGGCGCTGAAACTGGCACGAGCAGCGACCCGAACATGAATAGGAGTAAAAATCCGAGATAAAATTTGCGCATGAGAATTTACCTCCTTTGAGGCTGTATATGATTTTATGAAATAAATCGCCGCCGCAAATAACGGGATATATGCAGAAAATCTGCTTCGCAGCGGGTATGACGAAATTGCACTGACCTGGACAGATTTATAGGGAGCACTCGTAAGCGGGTTTATAAAGAGCAGCATAGCCGCCTCCCATGTTCCCTGCTTATTAGACGGGACGGTGACGGGGCTGGTTGCGCTGCGCGGAGTTCTGCTGGTGCGCTTCGTTGCGGTTACTTGCGTTTACTTTAGGAAGAGGGCTTCGCGGAGTTGGTCGCGTCCTACGAACGTCTTTGATGAGCGGAACTTTCCAAATAGGTCGAGAATTTCGCGGTTCTGAAAAACGTGGGCGTGCACGGCGAGCGTCGGTGCAGGAAGCATTTCGATCGTCTGCGTGTCGACGATTCGGTATCGGTGAAACCGTTCAGCTGGCCGGCTGTGGAACATGGCCAGAATGATCCCCGAAGGTTGCAGCAATGAATACAGCCTTTCCATCGCGCGGGGCAACACCTCGGCATCAAAGTAATCGAGCAAGTCCCAGGCAAGTACACCGTGAAAGCTCTGTTCCGCATAGCGTAGACCGGTTTCGAGAAACTTTTCAGCCAGATATGCCTGAGAGATTTTCTGCTGGCCGTTACCCACGGGCGCAAGCCGCAGACCCTCCTCCTCCGCGCTTAGAAATTCTTTCCACGAGCGCAACGAATCCTCAGTGGTGACGCGATAGCCTTTTTCGATGAAAAAATTGAGGGTGGCTTGCGACACTTGCCCGAGATCGAGGATACGAGGAGTTTTTTCATCTTCGAGGTGCTGGAGGAACTCCTTCAAGCCGTTTGAGATACGGAAATTCCCGGATGGAGAAGCCGCGGAGCCGGTTGATCCAACGCCGGGCTTGGACTGAACCGCGGTACCGGCATTGCTTGAACGCGTCTTAGCTGTCCAATTCATGTAAGCCTATTCTCCGGAGGCGTGCGCGATGGCGCGCGGCGTTTCGTTCGTTGTCACGGTTGCCGGCGGCGAAATAGGCGCGAGAGCTTCCAGTGGTTTCGCGTCGCCTGCGCGCGTCATCTCAACCTTACCGCGCAACCGCGCGCCATCGTCAATTGCGATGCGCGGGGTGATGAGGCTGCCTTGCACGCGGCTCGAGCCTCCAAGTTGCACGTTGGCCGATGCTTTCAAGTCGCCGGTCACGATGCCCTCAACCACGATTTCGCGTGCTTCGATATTGGCTTTCACTTTGCCGTTGGGCCCGACGGTTACCTTGGCCTGCGGAAAGTGGAACTGCCCCTCGGCTTGACCGTCAATATAGAGGTCATCGTTGCCCGAGATCTCGCCCTTGATGCGGATTCCGGAAGATATGCGTGAAATGCCGCGGGCAGGAGGCGGATTTGCGACTGAAGTAGCGACTGAAGTTGCGGCGGCTTGCACCGGCGGAGTAACCACCGGAACCGGAACCGCAGCGGCAGCCGGCGCTACATCGGCGGAAGCTGTAGTGGGCGGCGTTGCAGGAATCGTGGTTTGCGCCTTGCCCGGAACGGCCGCGTTTGACTCTAAAGATTGCGAAGACGGTTTTGCATCCGCAGGTTTACGCCACATAGAATCTTTCCTCCCCGAGCACAATCGCCAGGAACGCTGGCCGGGCGGCAGGCGTATCCAAAACGTGCTCGAACTATAGTACAGGGGTGGCTAGCTGTAAATCGAGACTGCAGCGGTTTTTCCCAACTGGACACGGGCGGATGGGTGTGGAATCAAAGCCGCCGATACGGTGTGCGCGTCGCTATTCCGAAGTTCCCAACGAGCCACGATGTAACCCAGGAGTTCATAGAAGAAGGTCTTCACTCCCTCGCGAGTACGCCACCAGCTGCTGGCACCGTAAGCTGGGTCGGGGGCCGCGACCACGCGAAGCTCAGTGCCGGGTGCCAAGGCATGCTCGTAGATGAATCGCGCGCGCCGGGTGTGGTAGTTGGATGTGACCACGATGATTTTTTTCCATCCATGAGTGGAAAGAAACTCCGAGACGGCGTTCGCTTCCTCGAGGGTGTTGCGAGCGCGGTTCGGGAAGCGAACTACGGCGGTGGCAGGAACACCGCGATCGGTGAGGTCCCTTTGCATTAGTTCGGCGATCGATGCGTAGGGGCGCAAAACACGGCCGCTCGCAACGATCCGCGGAGCCCAACTTGCCCGGTAGAGATCGGCTGCGCGCGATGCCCGCACGGCGTCATAGTCGTCATCGCTTAAAACTACGATCGCGTCCGATGTCTGCGGGGATTCGTCAACAACCCAGAAGCTACCGGCGGAACGAAGAATCGGATAGCGCGCGAGATAGATTACAAACGCGAATACCACCAGGAAGATCAGAAACAGGAGGCGAAAGAAAATTCCGCCTCGGTCGGAGTGGGCTATCGATTTGAATCTTGTCTCGCCTGCTCTCATTTCGCAGGGTCGAGCTCGCGCAGGCGCTCGGCCGCTTCTTCGGGAAGCAGCCCGTTAAAATAAACTTCCTTGATGCTGTAGGACTTGCTTCGCGCCTCGACGATGGGAAGTATTTCGATATGCCAGTGGTAATCGCCGGCGATCGTCCGCCAGTAGTCGCTAAGCTCGCCCTTCGTCTGCAGGCGTGTTCGGAGCGCGTGTGAACGACCAGGTGGTAGTTGTCAGAAATCTTCAGCAAGCGGCGCAATGTGCGACCCAGCAGGCTCGCGAGATGCCGCCGATTCTCTCCGGGCGAGGGCGCTTCGAACTGGTGATTGTGCGTCCTCGGCATCAGCCAGATTTCGTAGGGCACGCGTGATGCGTATGGGCAGAAGGCGAAATAATCGCCGATGGTGTCCACGATCCGTTTCTTCTGCCGCACTTCCTGGCGGAGGATGTCACAAAACACGCAGCGTTCGCGGTCGCGAAACCATTCGCGCGCGGCGCGCAGCTCGTAGAGGATGCGTCGAGGAACAAATGTGGTCGCGGTCACTTGTGAGTGAGAATGCGACCATTCCTCTCCTGATTGCGGGCCCTGATTCTTGAAGACGGCCACATACTTGAAGCGGGCATCGCGCTTCAGGTCCGCGATGCGCAAGGCGTAGGCTTCGAGCACGCGCTCGATCTGCTCGTCCGGCATCTGCGCGAGGAATCGGGCGTGGTCAGGCGTCTCCACGATGATTTCGTGGGCGCCGGTCGCGTCCATGCGGTCGTAGATTCCTTCCGCTGTGCGCGACGTGTCGCCTTCGATGTGATACAGCGGCCGGAAATGCGGATAGGTGCGAACCTGCCAGGGGCCCTGCGCCGGAAGGTCGAGGATCGCCTTTGTCTCCAAGCGATTTTCCGGGCAAAGCGGACACGGATCAGGCCGAGGTTTCTCGCGTTCCGGATGCCCGACCACAACCCAACTGCGAGTAATTGGATCTTTACGAAGTTCCATTTTTTGGTATGAGAAGTGCGGCGGCCATCTTACAACGCCCGTAGCGTACGGGCAAAAGGAACTGGTTGCCATTGTGGACGAGAGTTACGTGGTGAAAAGTTATACGGCGAGACGGAACGGTAAATGCAAGGTCAGCGTGTGTAGTGCGTGGGCGTGGGCCCGACTTCGAGACGATGCCGATCCCAAATGGCGCCTTCGCGGGTGTAATTGGCCATCTCGAAATCCTGGGTGAGTTCGAGGCAATCCGTGGGGCAAGCGTCCTCGCACAGGCCGCAGAACATGCAGCGCGACGTGTCGTAAGTGAAGGTAGTGAGAACCTTGCGGCGAGTGGCGTCGTCGCGAAGCCAGCCCACGACGATAAGATTCTCAGGGCAAGCGAGAGCGCAGAGGTTGCAGGCGATGCACAGCGATTCGCCGGTCTCTGGATTCATATTCAGGCGCGGCGCGCCGCGATAGCGCTCGGCCACCATGGGGCGCTCGAGCGGATACTGCTCGGTGTAAATATTCTTGGGCGCCTGATACCGGAACGTCAGCCACATCCCCTTGAGTAAATCCACGAGGAAGAGACGGCGCAGAAGGTCTTTCATCGATTCGTAGTCTGACCGGGCACGAAAACTTTGTCAAGGCAAGGGACGCAAGTGAATATTAATATTAGTGCCCCGCCTGCGCTTTCTCCGTCGCGACGAATTCGCCAAGCACCGCCTGGCGCATCAAGTCAGGAGGCAGTAAGCCTTGCGCCAGAATGAAGTCATGGAAATCCTTCTGGTTGAATTTGGTGCCGAGCGCTGCCTCGGTATCCTTTCGTAGGGAAAGCAACTTTGTATACCCATAGAAATAGCTGTTGGCTTGGCCGGGAGCGCGGTAGGTGAATCGCTCGACTTCCTCTTTCGCATAGGCGTGCGAGAGGACGACATCCTTCTCCATCACGCGATAGGCATCTTCCGGCTGAATCTTGCCAGACTGCAGCTCCGGGTCCAGAAAGGCACGCGCGGCGCGCTGGAGCCGCAGATCGAGCGAAACCAGCTGCCCTTCGGGCGGCATGTAAGGCTCGATCAGATATTCAGCGTACAGACCCCAACCCTCCACGTTCGTGCTGTTGAAGGCAAACTTTACGCGCGCCAGCGAAACGCCGTGCTCGAGCATGGAATCGAATTGCAGTTCGTGGCCCGGGCGGGCTTCGTGGGCGGTCAGAGTCCATGCGGCGGCATCGTATGTGAAATCGTCATATTTATCGGTGGTGCTTTCGCCCGCGGGGCCGGGAATATTCAACGGGAGGACGAATTCGCCCTTCTGCCCGGTATTGTGCAGAGAACGGCGGTGCGACCATGTGCGGCGCGGGCTGCTGCGCGGTCTCGGCGGCTGTGGCGATGCGAATGCGGGCCGGACGATCGGGAAGGCTCACAATTTTCTGCGCGACGATAATTTGCTCGATCTGCTTCAGCCGATTCTCATAGAACGGAAGAATCGCGTCGCCGACGAGTTGCTGTTTTTTCAGTTCGCGAATCACGTCGCGGTAGTCGCTTGACGGGAAGATTGCGCTCTTTCGCGATACGCGCGGCGATTGGCTGCATTTCGCCTTGCATTTCTGTGAATGCTTCGTGCGCCATAGCGGCGATCTTCGCAGGTGGAATGTCGATGCCATATTGCTCGAGATTCAGCGCATATTCTTCCGGCAACAGGCGGAAGTCGGACCGCGCTTTCGGCAACACGTTCGCCCTCATCCAAGCGTCATAGTCGGCGAGTTGTACCTTGAGCTTACCGAAAGGCTCCTGCCAGCCTTCCAGCTTGTATTTTGTTAAGAGCGCGGCGATTCCGTCGAGGTAGTTTGAATTGCGCGAGAGTTCGGTTTCAATTTCCACGCGGGCTGGATAGACGATACCGGGCTTCGCCATTTGCTCAATGGCGCGCTGTTTTAGAATCTCCACGATGGGCGCGTAGCCGGGTTCGATGCCGGCATATTTGCGGATGCGTGCTACGGCCGCGGGGCGGCGGTCAGAGGCGGTCTGTTCGTCGAGCAGAATCTGCAGGCCGGCGAAGACGTAGCTGCTTGCATTGATGAATGGCACCAGGTGCGCGCGGTCGAAGTCCTCAGCCCGGAATTGCAGCTCGACTGCGCGGATCATGATTTGCAAATCTTCCGCCACTTCCTTTTGCTGCTGCTGCGCCGCCGCGGCCTTCAACTTTGCCAGCACTTCGGCGGTTTCCTTGCGCTCGAGATCTTCGTCGGCTCGCGTGGGCTGAGAGATGAGCGGATCGTATTGGCTCAACCCTTCTCGCGTACCGCGATCGGGGTGATGCTTCATCGATACGGCGAAGAGCTGATTTGCGTAGCCGTTACTGATGGCGATCCAGGATTGATCCGCTGGCGGACGACTGCTCGCGAGCGCTGATACGAACATCAAGGCACCGAGCAGCAGCAAAACGGATTTGGGCATTCGCATCCTCTATTTCGAGTTTCTGTACCTGCTTGGCATCTCCGCAATCTGGCGCCCGTGAATTTGGGCGCTTAGTAAAGCATGCGAGGCCTTGAACCGCAACTTCGTGCTGCGAAGTTCGCGCGGCTCTGGTGCCCCAAAGCGCGATTTTTCTGCCGATTAGGAATCACTATCCGTCATGATTTTAGGCACTTACGAAAATTTATAATCGCGCTACCGTAGATTAACTTTGACTCATGGTGGGCTGTGAAGTGAGCGGTTAAATGATTGGCGTTTAGTGCCCGGAGGAGGGCTTGCCGAGGTCAAATTTGCGGATGAGCAGGGCCAGTGGTGCGCCGATCATGACGATCCAGCCGAGCGCCGTGAAGCAATCGAGAGAGCCTTGAAATGACGCTTGCAGCTGGAGAAGTTCGCCGAGTTTGGCTTGGGCGTGGTGGGCGGCATCGGCGGGCGAGAAGCCGTGGATAGCGAAATAGCTGGTGAAGGAATGGAGCGTGTTGCGGTAGTTCGCGTCGCCGTGCGTGATGTGCGCGACGAGGATGGATTGGTGGTATTGCGTCCGTCGCGCCAGCATCGTGGTGACAAAGGCAATGCCGAAGCTTGCGCCTTGGTTTCGGAAAAGATTGGTGAGGCTGGAGGCTTTGTTGTTTTTGTTCTTGGGCAGGAAGGAATAGGCCACCTGGCTTACGGGGACGAATAAGGGCGCAATTCCCAGCCCCTGCAGCGCGCGAGCCATTGCGAAATGGCGATAGTCGGCTCCGAGATCGAAGCTCGCGAAATGCCACATCGCGATCGCAAAGATGCAATAACCGACGCCGATTAATGGCCGCACACCGACTCTTGGCAAGAGCGAAACCACCACCGGAGCCAGCACCACAATTACGAGGGCACCGGGGCCGAGGACGAGGCCTGCGTCCGTCGCAGTATAGCCGTAAAGTTGTTGGAGCATTTGTGGGATCAGGACGGTGGAACCGAATAAAGCAAAACCGAAGAGAAAATAGAAAACGCTCGCCAAGCGCAAAATTCCGGTCGCGGAGTAGACGAATTTCCACCACTGGATCGGGATGACGCCACTCCCATACAACCGCAACGATCAGCGCGGTGATGGCGATGAGGAAGAAAACCGAGATGAATTCGACTTTCGAACCAGTCGTCTATCTGGCCGCGATCGAGGACAACCTCGAGACACGCGAATCCAATCGCGATGAGCAAGATTCCCAGGCCGTCGATTTTCAGCTTGCCGCCTCGGCGCGCTGCTTCCACCTCGCGAGTAAACTCCGGCGGGTCAGAGACAAGCCGGCTGGTGAGAATCACTGAAATGATTCCGATTGGGATGTTGATAAAGAAAACCCAGCGCCAGCTCCAATTGTCTGTGATCCAGCCGCCGAGCGGAGGACCGACGACCGGCGCGGTGACAATCGCCATGCTGTAGAGAGCAAAAGCGGCCGCGCGCTTGGATGCGGGAAACGTGTCAACCAGGATTGCCTGCTCGACGGGCGCGAGTCCACCGCCTCCAACTCCTTGGAGGATCCGGAAGAAAATCAGCAGGCCGAGACTCGGGGCGATCCCGCACAGAAATGAGCTGATAGTGAAGAGCACAACGCACGCCATGTAGTAGCGTTTGCGGCCGAAGACGCGGCTGAGCCACGCCGATAGCGGCAAGACGACGGCGTTGGCGACTAGATAGCTGGTGAGCACCCAGGTGCTTTCGTCGTAGCTGACCGCGAGGCCGCCGGCAATGTGGGGCAGGGCGACATTGGCGATCGCGGTATCGAGCAACTCCATGAAGGTGGCGAGGGTGACGGTGATCGCGATGAACCATGGGTTGATGGCTGCTCGCTGAGCGGGCACTGGGAAGGAGGCCGGGACTGCGATGGACTCGCTCATCGTTTACCTGGCGGATTGGATGTTTAAGAGACCGTTCGGTCGCATATTATGGTATACTTCATTGCAAGACCAGTCGGTCGCAACCATGAACTGATTGGCTGAAGGATTTAATCATCGCCACGGGTCGAGCGGGCACGGCCCTCCTGAGGCGGGTCCCAGACATGCCGTGCCCCTACCGAGGCGGAGGCCTAATTGAGAGGTGAGCATGACTAAGGGAGAGCGAACGCGGCAGGAAATTGTGCGGAATGCGGCGCCGTTGTTTAACACGAAGGGGTATGAGGGCACTTCCCTTTCGGACTTGATGGCCGCAACCGGGTTACAAAAGGGCGGGATTTACCGCCATTTTGCGAGCAAGGAAGAGTTGGCGGGCGAGGCGTTCGATTATGCGTGGGGAAAGGCTGTCAGTGGGCGGCTTGATGGAGTCGAAGACATATCAAACAGTGTCGATCGAATCGAGAAAATGATCGCGAATTTTGTCGAGAAGCGATCAGGGCTCGTGGCAGGAGGTTGTCCCCTGTTGAATACAGCGATTGAGTCGGACGACGGCAATGCGCTGCTTCGCGGCCGGGCCAGGAAAGCGCTACGAAAGTGGAGTGAACGAATCGCTGAACTGGTGAGAGAAGGCAAACGCAAACGAGAAATTGATGGGCGGACGGACGCGCGGAAGCTCTCGCAGCTGATTATTGGCACGTTGGAAGGGGCGCTCATGATCAGCCGGATCGAGGCAAACGATAGAGCGCTCGAAGATGCACAAACTTTCCTGAACCAGTATCTGGAGGAAAGGGTTCGAGCTTCAGGGACTCGACCTTCTCAGAAGCGAGCTTCGTAACCAGTTCGTCGAGTTCAAGCACAATCGGAGGTCATTGATGGCAACGAGACAAATCAGCGTGGAACGCTTCAGCATTACCTCTGCGAAGCCGTTCGGCGAAGTGGTGAAGGCGCTCGAAGGATCCGTCGGTCATCCAATCATGAACACATTTATGAGCGACATCATCTCCGCAAAGTCATTTACCGATCTCGAGAAGATGATTCACGCCGCAACGGCCCCTTCTGGACTGATGCAATTTGTGAGATTCGATCTGGGTGAGATAGTTCGGAAAGAGCGAGGCGACAGCGCGCCACGAAGCTTGCGCTATTTGATTGGCAATCCGCTCATCATGAAACAGATGCTCGAGCGCTCACCGGATGCCGGATCATATGCACCGGTAACGATTCTGGTGGATGAGCGGCCAGACGGAGTGCGGCTCTCCTACGATCGAATGGCGAGCTTTCTCGCTCCATATGGAAATGATGAAGCGTTGAAGGTGGCGCGGGATCTGGACGCAAAGATTGAAACGATTTTGACGAAAGCAGCGGCCTAGTGCGAAACGCCCACCCTCCGCTTTTTGGGCGGAGGGTGGGGCGGCGAAATCCTCACCGGAAGTCAGCGACGCGGTTAGCGGCGCTTTTGGCTTCGACTCTGCGGACCACTATTGACGTTGGGAACTTCCTCACCAAGCGCGGTTGCCAAATCGATCTGGTGATCCTGCTCCTGCATTAGAATCTGACGAATCTGCTCGGCCATCGCAAATTCGCCAAGCGCTTCGCACTGGCGAACACGATCGCGATAATTTCGTATCGTTTCGTTCTCATTCTCGAGGTCGAACCGCAGCATGTCCTTGGCTTTTTCCGAAGTGCGCACGGGCTTCGGGGTCACCGTGGGCATTTTGCCGAGGTAGTCGATCTGGCGCGAGATGGTCAGCGCGTGATCGAGCTCCTGCTTCGCGTGAATCTGAAGCTGGTCGGCAATGTCCATATACTCGGCGCCCTTCAAGACCTGGGAGTAAACAACATACGAAATGATGGCCTGATATTCGCGAGAAAGATCTTCATTTAATAATTCTGCGAGGCGGTCGCGGGAAATCTCGGTCTCGGTTGCAGCGGTCTTCGGCTCAGCCATTGAATTCCTCCTAGATTTGAAACGAAAAGGTGTGCAAACTTCAGCGTCGCGCGAGCAGTGCAGAGCACCGTCGTGCTCCTATCAGTATCCTACCAATCCCCAAAAGGAGCTAGCGATGCATCGCCTGAACAAATCCGCTGGGCTTCCATTCTGACGAGAATAATTCGTTGAGAGCCCCGTGCTATTCTCAAAGTCTTCTTATGAACGAAAACTCAAACGACGTGGAGTTCATGAACGCCGCGCTGGATGAGGCGCGAGCGGCGGGAAGCCGTGGCGAGGTTCCCATTGGGGCGGTTGTCGTTCTGGATGACGTTATCGTTTCGCGCGGCGGTAACCGCACGATTGGAAATCGCGATCCCACGGCGCATGCGGAAGTGATCGCGCTACGCGAAGCCGCGCACAAGATCGGAAATCACCGCCTGCTCGGAACTACCCTGTACGTGACGATCGAGCCGTGCGCGATGTGCGCCGGCGCAATGATTCAGGCCCGCGTCGCGCGGCTCGTGTATGGCGCAGACGATGCGAAGGCGGGAGCCGTGCGATCCTGTTTTTCCGTTCTCGAGCATGAAAAGCTGAATCATCGCGTGGATGTGACATCCGGCGTCCTGGCCGAGCAGTCGGTTGAGTTGCTGCGTGCGTTCTTCGAGGTGAGGCGATGATAGAAAGGTGCGCGTGGATCAGCGAGACGTAAGCTTCCGAAGTGGTTTTGCCGGCGACGCATTGCTATAGCCGATATGCAAGAGCTCGTGCAGCGCATCGGGATGGACCTTCGAGAGCCTTACAAGCACCCAGGCATAATTGCGGTAATGCTCGGTGATGAAATAAGTTTCCGGATCGCCGGCCATTAGCTCTTCTCGCTGATCAAACGGCATCTTGAGAACGATCGTATCGGGATCCGCCTCAGTGCGCCAACGCACGAAGAGTTTCCCTTTCACTTTCAGCGCGGGCGTCTTGTAGGAAGTGCCCTCTTCAACGTTTGGGAACGTGAGCGCCATGCGCCGGACCGTGTCGTAAGTAACAGGTTGCGATCGCTTCATCGAGCGCGCCTCGGAGGCGTGGCTATCTTAGCGCGAACGATGCCCAACCTCATCTTGCTTCGCCATGTTTCGAACGTAATGCGCGGTCGAACTCCACTCGCTTGCGGCTCGGGATTTGATTACACTTTTCTGATTCACATAGAGTTTCGTGCGCTCTGGAGGAAATGCGACGTATGACCAACCTGGATCTAGAAGAGGACTAGAAGCAAAATCCTATGGACTTGGCTCAATGCTGCCGCACTGTGTATCTTTGCAGCTAATTCCCTGCACGCACAGACTCCCGCACAGACCCAGACTCCAGATCCACATCAGACCCTGCTCAACCAGTTCAGCGATTCGATGGATGAACTTACCGCCCGCGTTTCGCCGGCTGTCGTGCAAGTACGCGTGACAGGCTATCGCGCTGTGGAAGATAAAGATCAAGATGAGACCGGCATGATTGGGCGACAGCGCAGCCTCGCCTCAGGCGTAATTGTCGATCCCGATGGCTACATCATCACGAATGCGCACGTGGTGAAAGGAGCACAGCGTATCCGCGTTTTCCTGACGCCCGGATCGGACAATGGGTCGCAGGTTCGAAGCAGCCTTGGAATCGGCGAACATCCCGCTCCCCTCGAGGCGAAGATCGTGGGCATCGCGTCGACGATTGATTTGGCATTGCTGAAGGTCGAGGCGAAAAACCTTCCCACGCTTCCCTTCGCCGACTACAGAAATCTGAAGAAGGGTCAAATCGTGCTGGCATTCGGGAATCCGGAGGGTCTCGAAAATTCGGTGACCATGGGAATCGTGAGCGCTGTAGCCCGGCAAGCGGATCCCAGCACGGCGACTGTCTACATTCAAACCGACGCGCCTATCAATCCGGGAAATAGCGGCGGACCGCTCGTGGATACGGAGGGGCGAGTGGTGGGAATCAACACGTTCATACTCTCGGAAACCGGCGGCAGCCAGGGGCTAGGATTCGCGATTCCCAGCAGCCTGGTGGAATTCGTTTATGGAGAACTGCGGAAATACGGGCGCGTGCACCGCAGCATCATCGGCGCCACCTTGCAGGAAATCACACCCGATCTTGCGTCGGGGCTTTCGCTTCCGCGGCAGGAAGGCGTGATCGTTTCAGATATTCTGGCGGATGGTCCGGCCGCAAAGGCTGGGCTGAAGATTGGCGACGTGATCGTGACTCTGGATGAGCGGCCCATCGGCGCGCTGCCGATCGCTGAGATGATTATCACGACCAAGCCTGCGGGGGCTATCGTTCACCTTGAAGTTCTGCGCGGAACGCAGAAAGTGTCTCTGAACATTGCGGTGGCGGAGCAGAAAGAGAAAATCGATCGGTTGGCTGATCTCGTCGACCCTGCAAAATCACTCGTGGCGAAGCTCGGGATTTTTGGAGTGCAGGTGGATGCAAAGCTGGGCGACGACGTGGAGGATTTGCGTATTCCGTCAGGAATCGTGGTCGCCGCCCTTTCTGCAGACCTTTCTGGAATCGAAACAGACCTGCAAGTCGGTGACGTAATTCACGCAATAAATGGAGCACGCGTGGAAACGGTCGATGGCTTGCGCTCAGCGCTGAATGCGATTCCGCCGGGCGGCGCGGGCGTGTTGCAGGTGGAGCGCGACGAAAAGCTTTCCTATGTGACGTTTGAGATGGAGTGACGCCGAGAAAATCCTTGTTTGAGTTTCTTTCGCGCGAAGTTGTGAGGGATTCGCCGCTTTGTTAGACTTGACGAGGAGAGGTGTCTGAGCGGTCGAAAGAGCTCGCCTCGAAAGCGAGTGTTGGGGAAACTCAACCGTGGGTTCGAATCCCACCCTCTCCGCCATTTTGATCTTCGTTGTGAAACCCCGAGCGGAATTACAAGAATCCCGATCCTGACGCGCAAAAGTGGTCTTGTGGCGGACTAGGTGCGGTCGGCAAGGGCGAATGCGTCGGCTATGGCTGGTTCGCTGACGATATCGCGCGGAAGCAGGGAGCGGACGGCGAGTTCGAGTTCGTGGGCGGTTTCGACGTGTTCCGGGTAGTTGAAGGTTTTGATGTCTGAAGTGAAGCGGCCAATCACGCCTGCGGCGTCACTCAAGCCTTCTGCAATTCGCGCTGAGAATTCGCGGGCGTCCAAGACGCGCGTGTTCGGCAGCAGGATTCCGAAGGATCCCAGCGAGAAATAGTAGAGCGAATCCTCGCGGCGCAATTTGCGCATCATGGCTTTCGCCGCGTCTCCGTACGCCACGGTTACTTCGTTGGAATCCTCCACCGAATCGGCAGGAGTGAGGCGGATGACCAGCACCGAAAGCGCGGCCCCGGATTGCAGTTCGCGCTTAAATTCCATAACCAGGCGATCCTGAAAGTGGTTTAAGCCCGCGAGGCTGCCCAGAAGATCGCGCGCTGCTTGGAGCCTTAGTTGCGTGTATTTAAGATGCTGTTGAGCGATCTCATTCCGAAGCCGACGAACCACAATCTGGCGGTCGAACAGATAGCCGACGAGAAGCACGCATAGGGCGCAGAAACCGACAAACATGGCGCGGGAAGTACTGGCGCCAAAGATCACCGGATGAGCCGAGATCGTGGGATACATCAGAAGCGCGGCCCCTGCAGCCAGAATCACGTTGACGGAGAGCGACAACATCGTCAACTGAAGTTCCCGGCGTTCGACTCGCTGGGGATCGACCTGATCGAAGACGCGCATTCCCGCTCCCTCGCAAACGGCTGGAATAATTCCATGCTAGCGCATGAAATGAGAAGCGCAGCTCAATGATTCAGGCAAGTTGTTCAATGCGTCAGTGTTGGACGCGAACTTTGGTAATTGCGTCCAACACGGACAAAGGTTTGGAGCGGGTCAAGCCCGCGCGGTGACGGCCTTATCACTCTCTTTTTGCCCTTCGTTTCCGGCTTCGCGGGCACGCTCGAGGCTGGAAAGGCCTTCAAGGAGATCCTCGACCAGATCTTCGGCATTTTCACAACCAGGCGAGAGACGGATCAGATTGTCAGAGAGACCGAGTTCGGCGCGCGCTTCGGGAGGAATCGAGGCGTGCGTCATCGTGGCGGGATGGCATAGGAGGGCCTTAACGCCTCCGAGGCTTTCGCCAAGCGTGAAGAAGCGGCGCGAGGAGGCGAAGGCGACGACCTCGTCACTCGATCCATTCAGTTCGAAAGAAATCATGCCACCGAAGCCGGTCATTTGCTTTCGCGCGATATCGTGGCCGGGGTGGGAAGCAAGTCCCGGAAAATAGGCGCGGCTGACGAGCGGGTGATGCTCGAGCGCTTTGGCAATAGCTGCAGCGTTCTCTTCGTGGCGCTGCATTCTGAGTTCGAGTGTTTTCAGTCCGCGCAATGTGAGCCAACAGTCGAACGGAGCTGGGACGGCACCGGTGGCATTTTGGAGGAATTTTATCGGCTCGAAGACGGCTGGATCCCTGGCGAGGGCCGCGCCTTGAATCAGGTCAGAGTGACCTGCGAGATATTTCGTGACGCTGTGAACGACGATGTCGGCGCCGAGTTCGAAGGGCTGCTGAAAACAGGGCGTGGCAAAGGTGTTGTCGACGACCACGAGCGCGCCGCGACTGTGCGCCAGAAGGCTAATGGCCGCTATGTCGTAGACGAGGAGGCGCGGATTCGTGGGCGATTCGATCCAAACGAGTTTCGTCCTCGAAGTGATCGCTGCATCGAGAGCCGAGGCATCGGAAAATCGATTTGGCGGACGACGACGCCAATCGGTTGGAAGACCTTGTTGAGGATGCGATAGGTGCCGCCGTAAACGTCGGTCGGCAGCACGATTTCGTCGCCGGGGCGCAAATAGGCTTGAAAGACTGCGTTTTCGGCGGCGAGACCGGAGGCAAAGACCGCGGCGTGCGGGACGCCTTCGAGCTCAGCCAGCACCGCTTCGAGGCGTTGGCGTGACGGATTATTTGTGCGTGAGTAGTTGAAGCCTTTGTCATGTCCCGGGGATTCCTGCTCGTAGGTGGACGTCTGGAAAATAGGTGCTATCAGCGAGCCGGTTTCCGGTTCCGAGGGTTGTGCGGCGTGAATCGTCCTGGTTGCAAATTTCATTTTGTTGCTCCTTTCGATTACGGAATTTCTTGAATCTTCAGAATTGGAGTTCGGGCCTGAGAAATTATCCTTCGTCATAATCACTCCTTTAAGTTTAGGTGGCGGCTACGCCTTCCGACGAGAAGACGCCGGCGTTAGGGGACGTTGATTCTTGTTGAGCGGTGACGAGGCTGAGCGGCGCGGACTCGTCGAGGCTGCGAACAACGAGGGGCAGATTGCACTGCGCGGCGACCTCAATTGCCCGTCGCTGGACCAGATCGCAACCCCCGTTTGCAAGGGCCAGCGCTTCTTGGAAAGTGAGACGTGGCAGATGGCGCGCATTTGGATTGCCGTGCGGGTCGCTCGTGAAGTAACCGGGAACATCTTTGAGCAGCTCGCAGCGAGACGCGCCTAGTCCCTTGGCGAGCAGAACGGCAGTCAAGTCTGATCCGCCGCGGCCGAGAGAATGCACCGCGCCACAGGCATCTGTGGCGAAGAATCCAGGGACGACTGCGACGGAGTGTTGGACTAACACCGACCGGAGACGGCGCGAGTTGAGTCCAACTTCATCCAAAGTCGAAGCCGTGGCGCGGGGGGTATTACCTAGAGCCAGACCCGCTTCGTGAATATTCAGCGCGGCGGCGGAAACCCCCAAGGCTTGTAGGTGGAGGGCGAGTAGGGCAACCGACCGCAGCTCGCCGGTGGACCACAACAAATCGAGGGCCGCGGGGTTTGGCTGAGAGACGACCTGACGAGCGATGGCGGCAAGCCGGTCGGTGACGCCCTCTTGCGCCGAAACAACCACTACGAGTCGCTCACTCGGAGAGGCAGCGTACCGATTGCGAACATAGCGGGCGGCGCTCCGATATGCACGCGCGTTCTTCAGGATGGAGCCGCCAATCTTAATCACGGCAAGCGCAAAATTGGCCGATAAGCTGTCTGGCATTAACAAGTCTCCCTTGCGCTCGGAGCAGATTCGCTCCGCGCACCGCGTCTTGCCGGGCACGCTGCAAAAGATGCAGCGAACTCGGGCTCCAATAGCGGCAAGGCGGATGCTGGATCGCGCGTCAGTTTGAGCACGCGCAACCGGGCACTCGCAAATGCGAATGCCTCCGCCGTAGTTAACAGCAGTTTGGGAGTTGAATCTTCAACGACCGGGGTTCCGGTCGACTGAGGATCTTATCTCTCCCCACGGGCAGGAATTAGCACCTTGGCACATGGACCAGGTTGCTGTGGCTTCAAAGGGCCTGTCCCCTCAGCCACTCTGGATAAGCGCTGGTGGTAAGCCAGCGGGAAAATGATAGCAAATAGCGAAACGGAGT
Source organism: uncultured Acidobacteriota bacterium (assembly GCA_963790945.1). GTDB lineage: Bacteria > Acidobacteriota > Terriglobia > Acidiferrales > UBA7541 > Palsa-295. The sequence continues at coordinate 35,701 of CAWBRH010000023.1, read as the reverse complement.
CAAGGGTTGAACGCGGTCACTCAAAAGGTAAATGTGACCGCCTGTGGCAGCGAAATTGCAGTCTGCAAGACGACCGAGCCACGGAATAACGGGATCCTCAATAATCAATTCAGTGGACAGCCGAGCGCTAGATCGGTCAAATTATATATGTGAATCGAATACGCACTATGTCCGGGAGAGGGTGCGATGCGATATGGACTGAGCGCTGATCGGGGTTGTGCTTGTCGTGGGCCTAAGTGCGGCCGGCACAAGGGGTGCCGAACAACTCGTTACTGCTGGCGATGCCGTTTGCAAGCCCGTTCACGCCTTCGGACGGTTCACACGCCGATTCCAGCAAACTGTCGCGCTTTCCATTGCCGCGAACCTGAACGCACCGATTTCGCCGGATAACCGGACACCCTGCATGGGACGAACATGCTTGGCTTACCGGCAGGTTCCACGGCAGAGTTAGATCCGGATCCAGGTCCGCAGCAGGTGCAGGGTGTATTCCGACGCTACGCATGGCAAGCCTACGCGGGTTACACGTTCTTTCGGTTTTATGAAACGTCGCATCCGACACATAATGAGACCCAAAATGGTGCAAACTGGTCGATCCAGTATTACTGGAAAGACTGGCTGGGAATTGACGGGGAGATGTCAGCGACCTACGGACATCAAAGCAACGAGGATTCCTGGTTCCTTTTTGGAGGAGGCGGTCCGCGATTTCGATGGTCTGGGCCTCGAGGTCTAGAGCTTTGGGGACATGTGCTCTTCGGACGAACACATTTCACCCCGCAAACTGCGTTTGGACCGCAGGAGGCATTCGCCTACGAAGCCGGCGGTGGAGTGGATATCGGCGGGCACTATAAGAGGTGGGCGATACGGATAAGCGGCGACATGATCGGATCGCACTATTTCTCGACGTACCAGTTCAGCCCAAAGGTCTCAACTGGGTTTGTGTTCAAATTCTAGGCAAGCATCTGGCCTGATTTCTTCTCCTTTCATTTGCCCCTTTCCAAATAAGTCCTGTGGAGCACCAAACGGGTCCTGCTGGCAGCCTCGCCGGCTGAAATTGTTGCGTATTGCCCGGCAGAAAATTTCCCAAAACGAGTCAAGCAACGGGGATAACAGGCCGATTCGGGTTGCAACCGGGCATGCACTCGCTATCGAGCGGCTTAATATCGAAAGTAAGGCACTTTTGCGATGGAAATCAACGTGCTTACTGATTCATTCGGCTGGCTACTGCATCTAAGGTATCGAGTGGCGCAGTTCTGGCCGCTTCGGAAGGAAGAAGCAGCACATATGTTTTTGAAGTCTCTCCAACAGACGAAGCGGTTCCTGAAGATACTTTTCGGGTTCACGCTGCTCGTACTAGGAATCGTAATGATCGTCACGCCAGGTCCGGGATGGCTGGTGATCCTTTTCGCCTTGGGTGTGCTGGCGGCTGAGTTTGTGTGGGCCCGGCAGCTGCTCGACCATATGAAAGAGCAAGGCGACCGGCTAAAGGACCACGGCCTTCGCCTCCGCAACAACATTCTGTCTCGCATGTCCGCCGATCGCGCTTAGGCCTCCGCAGTATATTCCTGCTTCCGAAGCATTCCTTTTTGTGGTCTCATGCCCTCGTTGTGACGTGGAGGCAACCTTGAACGACCGCTGGCGAGGCAAATGGGCGTTAATTACGGGCGCGAGTGCCGGGATTGGCCTGGAACTAGCCAAGCAACTGGCGGCAGGTGGCGCGCACCTCGTTCTCACGGCCCGGCGGACCGACCGTCTGCAACAGCTCGCCTCTGAATTGGCAGGAAAGCATCAAGTACGCACGGAAATATTCGCGGCCGATCTGACGCGCCCAGAAGCCCCAAGGGAGATTCACGAATTCACATCGAATAAGCAAATTGAAGTCGAGTTGCTCGTGAATAATGCAGGTTTTGGTGCATACGGCTTCATCCACGAAATTCCTGCGGAGCGAATGCTTGAGATGATCCAGGTGAACTGTTCCGCGGTGGTACATCTGACGCGGCTGTATATTGCGGGCATGGTCCAGCGTCATCATGGCGACATTTTGATCCTCGCTTCGACGGCGGCATTTCAAGCAGTTCCGTTTAATTCGGTGTACGCCGCGACCAAGGCGTTCGATTTGCTTTTCGCGGAGGGCATTGCTGAGGAAATGCGGCCGTTCGGAGTACGAGTATGCGCTCTCTGTCCTGGCTCGACGGACACGGAATTTCAGCAGGTGGCCGAGCAGCCGGATCGGGTCTTCCGTTCGGCGGAAACCGCGGAGAAGGTTGCGCGCGTGGGCCTTGAAGCTCTGGCCGCTGGCAAGAGCTACGTGATCTCCGGCGCTAGGAATCGGCTGATGATGGAATCGGAACGATTAGCCCCTAGGAGCTTTGTTGTGAAGATGGCGGCGAAGATGATGCGGCCCTCGACCTCGTAATCTTACCTTACCTGAACCGTAACCCACCTAAGAACAATGATTTAGCCTGAGCCCAGTGAGCTCCGGTTATTAAGTTCTCGCGTTTCTCCTCTGAAAAGATATTCCCAATCGAAACCCGATTGTCGCGGCCGTGTTCTACTTGTGGGAACTAAACGGCGCGCTCGGCGGAATATGTAACGAGAAGCAGAACGGGCCGTCCAAAGCAACACAATGAATAAGGCCATACCGATCACCGACGACGGCCTGCTTCGGCGGATGCTGGCGGGAGACGAAGATGCGTTCACGCTTCTTTACCGCCGCAGGCATCCGTCAATTTACCGATTCGCTTTGCACATGAGCGGGAATGCAGCGGTGGCAGAGGACGTGACGCAGGAAGTTTTTATGACCTTGATTCGCGACGCGAAAAGGTTTGATCCGGAACGCGGCACACTGACCGGCTTCCTTTTTGGCATCGCCCGAAATCATGTGCGAAAGCGGTGGGATCAGGATCGCCGGAGTGTCCCGCTGCCCGACGAAGGCGGCGAGACGAGGCAAGGCGGATTTAATGCCGTCGCCGGACATGGAATCGGTGGATTCGCCGGCTCTGCGAATGGCGGTCGCAACGGAAACGGCGCTTTCAGCACAGCGGCCCAGGCGCACCACGAGTTTGAATCGCTCGAGACGGTAGGGCGTGTTCGCCAGGCGATTGCGACGCTGCCGGAGAACTATCGCGAGGTGGTGGTGCTCTGCGAACTCGAGGAGATGAGTTACGAAGAAGCTGCGGTGGCGCTCGATTGTCCGCTGGGCACGGTACGGTCGCGGCTGCACCGAGCACGGGCGCTGTTGCTTGAGAAATTGCGCGAACCAGTGATGGTGCGAGGAACATCGGCGAGAAATTGAAGCGGGTAAGTGAAGTTGAATTCGCTTGAGCGAGAGGTCGGACAGAAGCTGCGATGATGGAAAACAAAAACTTCATGAAGTGCGCCGAATTCGAAGAGATCCTCCATGAGCTCGATCGCCCTGGGACTAAGGGCAATGAGCTTCGCGAAGAAGCTTTGGTTCACGCGGAGTCGTGTGGCAATTGCGGCGTACTGCTGACCGAAACCGAATCACTCGACTTTGCCTTAAAGAGGGTTGCTAATGAGGCGGACAGGGAAAATGCGCCGTCGCGCGTAGAAACTACCCTGCTCCAGGAGTTTCGGCGCGTCAATGGAAAATCAGCGCAGAAGCGAATGCAATGGCGAATCGCGGTAATTGGAGTGGCGGCAGCGCTGTTCCTTGTTCTGGGGCTTTCGGTGCAGCGCCACTACGCTCCGTCCCGTGAGCTTGGCGGGACACCAGAGGCGAACATAGCGAAGAGTGCAGCGGACAGCTCAACCTCCGTTGGTGCACCGCCGCAGAAGACAATTCAAGAGAGCACTGATCAACACAGCAGCGAGAGCAAGTTGGTGACGCCGCAAGTTGTAGCGAAAACCTCCCATGAGTCGGATGAGATCGAACTAGCTCAGAACTTCACGCCGCTGCCCTACGCCGATGACCCCTCGATGATGGAAGGTGGCTCGGTGGTTCGCGTGATCCTCTCGCGGTCAGCGTTGGCATCATTCGGCATGCCCCTTTCGGGAGTCGGAAATAGAGAACAGATCGCGGCGGATTTGGTTGTGAGCGCGGATGGAACGCCCGAGGCGATTCGTTTCGTTGCGCAGAACGTGGACTAAGATTCGCAGCATTAAGATTTGTAGCACCATCCAGGAGGAGTGTTCATGAAGAATAATTGGTTCCGAGGAGTGGCAGCGATAAGCACGGGCCTGCTCATAGTAGGCAGCGCGCTTGCACAGAACGCGCGAATTGCCGTGCCAGAGTCCCCGGACGAGCCGGACGTGTTTTTTGAAGCCGTGGGACCGGGACCGGGTGGGCCACCAGATGTGATCGGTTTCGTGGCATTTGAAGGAGGCATAAACGGGAAGACGGTTACGGGTGCGCCTTTTACCGCGAGCTTTTCGACGCAGACAACGCAAGCGCTTGCCGACGGCAATCAAATCCAGCGCAGCGCCACCGGCAGTATCGCGCGCGACAGCCAGGGACGAACGCGCCGCGACACGACTTTACCGGCCATTGGACCGTGGGCCGCATCGGGTAAGCCTGCGCCCCAATTCACATTCATCAACGATCCCGTGGCGGGCACACAATACACGCTTGGACGCGAATCGTAAAGTCGCCCATAAGATGTCTGGAGATGTCCATGAAGGTCACGTTTTTACAAAGAACAGGCGCTAGGTGGAGCGTTTGCTGAGGAGCGACAAAAAGAAACGACGACAACCTCGCTCGGAACTCAGACGATCAATGGCGTAAGCGCCGAGGGTACGCGTGTTACTCGAACGATTCCCGCCGGAGAAATCGGCAACCAGAAACCAATCGTGATCACGATCGAGAAGTGGTATTCACCCGATCTGCAAGAAACGGTGATGACCAAACGCAGCGATCCGCGCATGGGCGAGACCGTTTTTCAACTGACCAATATCCAGCGCACGGAGCCTGCTGCGACACTTTTTCAAGTACCTGCGGATTACACAGTCGAACAAGGCGGTCCGCACGTGAGAGGCATGCACCGGACTTTCGGACCGGGTCGCCGGAGCCTCCTCCGGACGCGCCTGTGACAAGTTCGAGTACACCCACCCCGTAATACTCGCTGTACTTGCGGGCGGATTCCCCACCACGCTCCGCCCGCAAGCTTCCTTTTTTCGTCCAGGTGGCAGCAGTTATCCCTGAAGAGAAGCGCGATCGAGCAGTTCGACGACGTGCATCACTTCCTGGCCGGTATTGTAAATCGCAGCGCCGGCGCGCAATTGCAAAATGCATCCGGGATTTGCGGTCACAATCGCTTGCGCCTTTGTCTTTTGCACGTTTTCCATCTTCACCGCTAGCAGCTCCATCGAGGCGTCCGTCTCCGTCACGTTGTACACACCAGCTGAACCGCAACATTGTTCTGAAAGCGGCATCTCAATTAACTCGACGCCGGGAACCGAGCGAATCAACTTGCGCGGAGCTTCGCGAACCTGCTGCCCGTGACAGAGATGGCACGAATCCTGGTACGTAACGCGCAGAGGCATCGAGCGGAGCGGTGCCACAAGGCCGAGTTCATCGAGAAATTGAGTGACGTCTTTCACTTTGGCAGAAAATTTCTCAGCCGGCTGATGCGAAGGGTCGCTGTCCGCGAAAAATTCGGAATATTCCTTGAGAGTCGATCCGCAGCCTGCGGCATTGGTGATGATGGCATCGAAGTCCGCGGATAGAAAAACTTCCTGATTCGTGCGTGCCAGGTTGCGAGCGACATCGCGGACTCCCGCGTGCGCTGCAAGGGCGCCACAGCACACCTGATTACGCGGGACGACTACTTCGCAGCCATTGGCCTGGAGAACGCGAATTGTTGCTCGATTGAGTTCGCTGAACGTGACCTGCGCGATGCAGCCCGCAAAAAGCACGACGCGCGCGCGACGAGGCCCCTTGGCGGGAAACGTCTTGCCGAGTTCCGAGAAAAAGAAATTCGAATCGATTTGCGGCATCAGGCGTTCGCGTTCCTGCAATCCCAGGAGCCGCAGGATTCCAGTTCCACGCGCAAGAGCAGCCAAGCCGCTGCGCTGATAGATTTTTAGCGCCCTGGCGACTGCGGCGATGCGGCCCGGATAAGGCAGCAGGCGGCGATACACGAGATCGCGCGCGATTCGTGAAAAAAGTGGCCGCTTGTACTTTTGTTCAATTTGAGAGCGGGCGCGTTCGAGCAATTGCCCGTACTCCACGCCCGAGGGGCACGCGGACTCGCAATTGCGGCAATTCAGGCAGCGATCGATGTGCAAGACAAAGGAATCGCCAAGCTCGAGCCGACCCTGATCGACAAGCGCCATCTGGCGAATCCGGCCGCGCGGAGAATCCGCCTCGCGCCCCCAGAGGCGGTACGTGGGACACTGATTCGAGCACAGCGCGCAGTGAACGCAACGCGAATAGTCCTCGTATTCAGGCTTATCGATCGCGGTAAACCCGCTGAGCGTCAAAGCGAATTCGCGCTGCGCTTCTTCGTGACTTTGCTGTGGAGACGCGGCCACGATTCTAGATGCCTCCTATGAATCGGCCAGGACTAAAGATACCGAGCGGGTCGAAGACTTTTTTTACCTTCTGCATCTGTGCCAGATCGTGACGCTCCGGTCCCCAAATTTTGAGCGCCGATTTCCATTCCGACGGACACCACGGAATCGTCATATTCGCACCAAAGGATGCGCCGGCAGCCAGAATTTGATTTGTTGCAGCCACTGCTTGACGATGTGACGCTTGGCTAAGTTCGGGCGGGAGCAAAGCGAAATAGATTACGCCTAGGCTTCGAACCATCGCTGCCCACGGCAATTGGTTCGTTTCAGCCGCCTTTATCGCCGATGCGAGAGCATCTTTCAGCCGCCCGGGCAAGACGCTGATCTTGACGATCGTAGTCGCGGGCGATGACTCGAGTGCGATGGGGATAAACTCGCGTTTGCGCGCGAACGCTGCCTCACGAGTGCGATCCCCGATTACGGTCACATTGGCCGCCGCGGATTCCGCCGCCATACGGCGCAGCTCGGCCTCGTAGCGGAAAAGAACATTCTCTTTGCCGGAGTATCCAATCGTTAGAGCCCAATGGCCGGGCGAAAGGACGCCAGCCGGCATCGGGCTCGTTGTAAGCCGCTCGGCGCCTGGGGTGGAGAAAAGATCCGCGACGCGCGGGCTCAGGAGATCGAATGTCATCGGCGTAAGCGGCGACTGCGCGACGCGATTGCGCATTTCAATGGCGCGGTCGAGACTTTCAAACGTGGCCACGAAGCCTCGACTCGACACTGGCATCGGAAAGGTCTTGAAGTTCACGCGGGTTATTACACCTAACGTGCCCAACGAGCCGATCATCAATTTGTGCAAGTCGTAGCCAGTGACATTTTTCACCACGTTGCCGCCGCTTTTCGAGCGGACGCCTTCTCCCAAAACAAATTCCATCCCTAGAACATAGTCTCGAGCTGTGCCGTAAAACTGTCGCAGAGGAGTATCGACGCCTGAGGCGATTGCTGCCACCCACGGTGGCGCGGTCGAAAAACGGGACTGCCAATGGCAGGAACTGACGATGCTCAGCCAGCGCCTTGGCAACTTCTCGCAGCGGAACGCCGGCTTCGACACTGAGAGTAAGATCGCCTGGATCGTACGCAATGATGCGGTTTAAGCGCGTCATGTCGAGCGCAACGTCGTATCGCGCTGGTGGTGAACCAATTCCGAGTTTGGTTCGCGCACCACTCGCGACCAAAGCAAGTTTCTCGGCTGCTGCGTACTTTACAATTTCGATGACTTCCTCGGTTGAACCGGGGCGGGCAGTGACGGATGGAAGCTTTCCATCGACTGCATACGCGCTGAGTTCCGCCGGATCGGTCGAGATGTGTTCCGCCCCCACTAATGTCGGGCAGGCGCGAAGAAGCGGTTTTGCTCGCGGTCGTCACGCGACGGAAGCTCCCGCCACCGGCAGAGGACGAATGTGAATTTCGCCACAGCCTTTTTTGTTGGGAAAGATCTTCTCGGGATTGAGCAGCCCAATCGGATTGAATGCGTCGCGTACTCCTCGCATCAAATCAAGATCGGCTTCGCTGAACAGCAGCGGCATCAACCGGTCTTTTTCCATGCCGACTCCATGCTCGCCGGTAATCGAGCCTCCCATTTCGATGCAGAACTGAATGATTTCATCCGCGGCGGCGATCACGCGCTTCAACTGATTCTCATCGCGCGCATCAAAGAGAATCAGCGGGTGAAGGTTGCCGTCGCCGGCGTGAAAAATATTGCCAATTGGAAAACCATATCGCTCGCTTATTTCGGTAATGCGGCGGAGGGTGGCGGGCAGCTTCGTGCGCGGAATCACGCCATCCTGCACGTAGTAGGTTGTCGAGAGCCGGCCGACGGCGCCGAACGCATTCTTGCGTCCCTTCCAAAGTAAATCGCGCTCGCGCGAATCTTTCGCCACCCTTACTTCGCGGGCACGGTGCGCCCGGCAGATTTCCGCCACTTCTTCGGCCTGCGATTCAACGCCCTCACGCACACCGTCCACATCAATCAACAACACAGCGGCACTATCAATTGGAAAGCCGGCATGCACATAGGCCTCCACGGCTCGCAGCGTATAGCCGTCAAGCATTTCGCACGCGGCGGGCGTAATACCGCGCGCTGTGATATCGACTACGGTCTCGGTGGTGTCGTCGAGCGTGTCAAAAATTGCGAGCAAGGTCTTTACGGATTCGGGCAGGCGCGTGAGCTTCACTGTGATCTCGGTAAGAAGCCCGAGAGTGCCTTCGGAACCAACAAATAATCCGGGCAAATCGTATCCTGGCGAATCGAGCGCAGAGCTTCCGATTCGGATCAACTCGCCGGTCGGCAGCACCATTTCGAGTTCCAGCACATGATTCGTCGTGACGCCGTAAGCGAGCGTGTGCGGGCCGCCGGAATTCTCCGAAACGTTGCCGCCAATCGTGCATGCCTTCTGGCTCGAGGGGTCGGGCGCGAAATGGAGACCGGTGTGTGCGACGGCTGCGCTCAGGTCCGCGTTCACCACTCCCGGCTGGACGATAGCTCGCTGGTTTTCGACGTCCACTTCCAGAATGCGATTCATCTTCGAGAAAATCGCGAGAATTCCTCCGCGTCTCGCCAGCGCGCCGCCTGAAAGACCTGTGCCGGCTCCACGGCCAACAATAGGAGTCCTGTAACGATTGGCAATGTCGACGAGGCCGACGATGTGCTCCTTGGTGCGCGGGAATACGACGCAATTCGGACGCGCCACTTCCACGGAGCCGTCGTATTCGTAAAGGATGAGATCCTCTGGCTCGTGCAACACGGAGTCTGAGCCGAGCAGCTTTTTCAAGTCTTGGAGGAGCCGGAGTTCCATGGATTTATATGAGTTTGGCCCCTAGGGGTGGCTGTTACCGCTCTTTTTCGCTTGCCTGTTTGCCGATAACCTCGCAACTATAGCCGCGTGCGGAGGGGCAGTCAACGCACGTCCCGGTGCTTCGAATCACCGAATTATCAAGGGACGCCGGCGCCCGTGCCAGTACAATTTCGGGTGTATATTAGTTTCCTTGTAGCGATTCTGCATGAGGTGGCCGGTGAGTAAGCCAAAAATCCTGTCGACACGCGAATTGTTCCCTGCGGCTCGCAACATCTTAGATAAGCACTTTGAAGTCGATTACGGAAAGCCCGGCGAACAAATTTCTCGTGGCGAATTGTTGAAACGTGTAGCCGATAAGGAAGGGCTTATCTGCTTACTCACCGAAAAAGTGGATGAAGAGCTCCTCGCCGCCGCGCCGAAGCTGCGCATCGCCGCAACTGTTTCGGTCGGCTTCGACCACATCGACGTGGCCGCTTGTACAAAGCACAAAGTGATTGCGACAAATACGCCCGGGGTGCTCGATGATACGACCGCGGATTTTGCCTGGACGCTTTTGATGGCAATTGCCCGGCGTGTGCTCGAAGGCGATGAAACGATGCGGGCGGGAACTTGGCCGGGATGGGACTTCGATCAATTGCTCGGCGGAGATGTGTGGGGCAAGACGCTGGGCATTATCGGTTTTGGCCGAATCGGGCGCGGTGTGGCGCAGCGTGCCCAAGGCTTTCGGATGAGAGTGCTCTACAGCGACGCGGTAAGGGCTTCTGCGGATGTCGAAAAAGAGCTGCGTGCGGAATTTGTCGACCGCGATCGCCTCTTTCGAGAATCCGATTTCATCAGCCTTCACGTTCCGCTCTTGCCCGATACGCGGCACCTGATTTCGAAAGACAATCTCGACAAAATGAAATCAACCGCATATTTGATTAACACATCGCGCGGGCCTGTGGTTGACGAGGCGGCGCTCGCGGATGCATTGCAGCAAAAGAAAATCGCCGGGGCGGCTCTCGACGTGTTCGAAGCCGAGCCAAAAGCCAACCCGGCTCTGCTCGGACGAAAAGACGTTATCCTGACGCCGCACATCGCCAGCGCTTCAGTTGAAACGCGGACGAAAATGGCAGTGATGGCTGCGAATAACCTCGTGGCGTGCTTCGAGGGCAAGCGGCCTCCCAATTCCCTTAACGCCGACGCGCTGGGGCTAAAATGACAAAACTCATGCCCCATTTTTCGCCACTCGCCTGAAACAGCGTGAAAGAAACGGCCCTCCGTGTTTTCCGTGAAACGCTCGCCGCAATCAATATCCATGCGGCGCTTGAGCGCAAGCTCGATTGTGACGGCAAATCCGTTCGCGTCGAAGGCCGCACGATCAAACTTTCGGATTTCTCTGAATTCGTCGCGATCGCGATTGGCAAAGCTGCCTTTCCGATGGCGGAAGCTCTGGTCAATGTTCTCCCTTCAGATTGCTCCCCGGAAGGAATACTGGTTGGGCCTGCCGCTCCCCCGCGCACTCTGCCACGCTGGAGGACTTTCATCGGCGGCCATCCAATTCCGACGGAAGCAAGTTTTATCGCTGGCCGCGCCATCCTTGAACGGCTGGCGGGCTGCGACGAGCGAACTCTCATTTTCTTCCTCGTGTCTGGCGGCGGCTCGGCGCTGGTTGAGCAGGCTCTCGATTCCTCGGTGAGTGAGCAAGACTTCGAAAAATTGAATCAAGTGCTTGTTACCTGCGGCGCCCCGATTGAAGAGATCAATGTCGTGCGAAAACATCTTTCAGCGACGAAAGGAGGACGCCTGGCCGCCGCTGCCCCGCGCTCAACGAAGATCACGTTGGGTGTCAGCGATGTGCCGCAAGGATATGAGTCTGCGCTTGCTTCAGGGCCAACGCTGCCTGATCCGACCACAGTTGCCGACGCCTATCGAATCGTCGCTCGATATGATTTGCTGCCAAAATTGCCGCCATCCGTTCGGGAAGCCTTCGAGAAGCAGCGCTTGCAAGAAACACCTAAGGAATCCGATCCTGTGTTTGCGCGCGCGCATTTCTCGCTGCTTCTTGGAACGCACGATTTGCTCCACGCTGCCCACCATGCCCTGGAAGGCGAAGGAATCTACTGCATCGCCGACAACACGACCGACAATTGGCCCCTCGAAAAAGCTGCCGATCATCTGCTGGCCTTGCTGGAATCGACGAAATCGAGCGACCCGAAGCAACGCTGCGCAATTGTTTCCGGTGGCGAAGTGAGCAGCCCTGTAACGGGAGACGGAATGGGTGGCCGCAATTCTGCTTTCGTTCTGGCATGCGTACCGAAAATTGCGGGTAAAAAATATTGCCGTGCTCAGTGCAGGCACTGACGGCATCGACGGGAACAGTCCCGCCGCAGGTGCCGTGGCAGACGGCGAGACCCTGGCTCGCGCGCGCGCAAAAGGTCTTGATCCGGTGGACTTTCAGAAACGCAGCGATGCTTTCAATTTCTTCTCGGCGCTCGACGATGCGATTATCACCGGACCGACTGGCAATAATTTGCGCGACCTGCGAATTCTGATCGCACACTAACTAGATCGCCCTTGTAGGCCCGCGGTTAGAGAAGCCCCTTCACCCACCCGCCGTCAACCGCGATCGTTGTGCCATTGATCGAACTGGCTCGTTCGGACGCAAGAAAAGCGACAAGCGCTGCGAATTCTTCCGGTCGCGCCAAGCGTCCGATGGGTATTTCCGAACTCCATGTGTCGTAAATCTGATCGCGCGGCACTCCCGCAATCCGCGCCTGTTTTTCAGCCAACTCATCAAGGCGTTCCGTCAGGGTATATCCCGGGCACACATTGTTCACGGTGATTCCGCTCGCTCCAAACTCATTCGCCAGCGTCTTGGCCAGACCGGTCACCGCGGCACGCAACGAATTGGAAAGAAGCAGTCCATCAATTGGCTGCTTGACGGACACGGAAGTGATCGTCAGGAAGCGTCCCCAACGCTTTTGCCGCATGCGCGGCAGCACTTCGCGCGCGAAGTAGACCGTGCTTAGCAGCGTAAGGTCGATCGCGGCGCGCCACTCTTCCAGCGTGATGTCGAGAAATTTCTTAGCAGGTGGTCCGCCCGCATTCGTGACACATATATCGATTCGTCCGAACTTGTGTTCCACTGCGTCAACAAAGCTGCTTACTGACTCAAAGCTTGTCACATTCAGCGCCTGTCGAAAAACCTGCGCGCCGGTGGCTCGTTCAATTTCCGTGGCGGTGCGCTCGAGTTCATCAGCCGTGCGGGCGCAAATCGCCACATGACAACCCTCTTTGGCAAACTCCTCCGCAACCGCGCGACCCAGCCCTTTGCTGGCGGCTGCTACGATTGCAACGCGCCCCTTCAGCCCGAGATCCATCGTTTATTCCTTTTTGGTTCCCTGACGAAGATATGCGTCGTCGCCGCGAATCCACTCTTCCCGCCGTGGCGCAAAGAAATCGATGTCTACGGTGTCTTCCAGCGCCACCGCTTCGTGCGGCATATGTGCCGGGATCACCAGAATTTCGCCGGCGCGAACTGTAGTTGTTTCGCCGCCGTCAAAAGTGAACTTTAACGCGCCCGCCAAAATCATTGTGTACTGCTCGCTCCGATGGGAATGGCGCGGTACGAGCGCGCCGCGCGAGAGTAGAACCCGCGCGAGCGTCCCGTCTTCGCCGCTTACCATCTGTCGAGTAATGATTTCGCTCAACTTGTCGGTTTGAACCTTTTCCCATGGCGTTGCCACCGGCATCGCGCACCTCTTCTCTTGAAGATTGATTGCGCTCAAATCGTCTATCGAACGGGAGAAATCGTCAATGCCTTTCGCGCGTAGCAAATAGTCAACTGATTCTAAAATCGCTTACGCTTACCTACCAGTTCGATTAAGATGCGCGCGTCGGGGTCTTGCGGGTATCAGGAGGAACGTATGAAGCGGCGCGCAGTTCTTCTCGGGGTCTTCTTAGTTCTCACAACGACTGCCTCGGCGCAGATTGGAAAAAGCGTTTCCGTCGCAGCCGGAACACCTGAAGACAAAGATCTCGCCGCGATTTATGCCGCCCCCGATGGCCCGGAAAAAGTAGCGCTGCTCGATAAATTCATGGCCGACCACGGCACCGGCGATCTCGCTCTCCTCGGCGATCAGCTCTATGCGCAAACCTATCTCGCGCAGAAGAACTACGCAAAAGTGTACGAGTACGGCGACAAAGCTATGGCGCTCGATCCCGACGATTTCTCCGCCCTGACCCTGATGGTGCACGCGGCCGACGAACAAGGCGACGCTCAGAAAATTTACGCCCTCGGTGAGAAAGTAGAACCTCTGCTTGCGCGTTACCAGGCATCTCCCGCACCTGCCGGTATGGGTGACGATCAATGGTCCGCAGAGAAGGCCCAGAATCTAAAAGATGCCCAGCCGGATCTCAACTACGTGCAATACACGATGCTCAACGCAGCATATAAGACCAAAGATTTGCCGCCGCGTATCCAACTGCTGGAGCGGTACGCCAAAGCTTTTCCGGATTCGCAGTACACGCTGGCCGTTCGCGAACAAACTGCGATCGCTTACCAGCAGGCGCAGAATGCTCCGAAGATGATTGAGACCGCGCAAACTATCCTCACGAAGGATCCTGATAACATTTCGATGTTGCTTCTACTAGCAGACCACTGGAGCGAGAACGGCCAGCAACTAGACAAAGCGGGAGCCGATGCCAAGAAAGCATTGGACTTGCTGGGAAAGGCCAAAAAGCCTGACAACGTCTCCGATGATCAATGGCAAAAGCAAATTTCGATTCAGAAGGGGCTCGCGTATTCCGCTCTGGGCCAAGTGTATGTGAATAATAACCAGAATGCGCAAGCGGTCGATGCATTTAAACAGGCGAGTCCACTCTTGAAATCCGACGCATTCAGCTACGGCCGCAATCTCTATCGTTTGGGATTTACTCTCGCCAAAATGCAGCGTACACCCGAAGCCCGAACCGTGCTGACGGAAGCGGTGTCAATCAACAGTCCCTATAAAGCAAAGGCTCAGGAAACGTTGAATAAGATCGGCGGATCAACGGCCAAGAAGAGCGGGCACAAAGCGGCCTCCTGAGATGGCAGGCATCTCGGTCTAGTCCTTTAGTCGGCGGGCGTGACGGGCTTAAGTTCAGTTGAGCTCTTAAGTTCATCCAGATTTCGGACTACCTGCTGCCAATTCTTCTTGTTCTTCTTATTCGAAAAAGGCGCATTCAAATCGCTGTAATACGAAAGGACCGCGGAACGCAATTCGGGAGACACTTGTGCGAAGTGATTTTTGGCGAGCCGATCGAGAAGTTCTGCGTAGGTTTTGTCTGCCAGCGGATATTCCCCCGGTCCGGTAACGCTCCCTGTATCGAAGTTGTCATTCAATAGCTGCGCTCGACCTTCTGTTTTCTGCTGCTGCAAGAGCTTTCCGTAATTGACGATGGTTTCGTTGAAGCTTGCCTCAAACATCTTTTCCGTCTCGGGAGTCGGCGTTCGGAACGACAAGGTTCTGAAAGGCCCAATCTTGGGGACAACGCGAATAAGAAACGCAAGAAACTTCGTGCCAAAAGCAGGTTGCTGGTATTTGCCCTTCCAGTTTTTTTCATAGCTCGCGCGCGACAGGTGATACAGAAATTTTTGCTCAGTAATGCCGGGCGTCGTGCGCTGAATATCATCTTTCTTCAGGTCCCATGCGACTTTCGTTGTTTTGGGAATTAAGCCGCTGACTGTGTGCCGGTACGTCGCGATGGCAAGATCGTAATTCGTGAAGATTGATTTCAACTGGATCGAGTATGTTTCCTCAAACGCTCTCTCGAGAAGCGGCTGAGCCACCTCGAATCCTATGTAATCGTGATAGGCGTCGGGCGCATAGTGCCCCTTCGCTACTTGCAGCACGTCGAATCCAAACTCCGTTTTCAGGTGAGCAGCGGGATTTTCGTCGTAGGTGACAACTTCGCCATATTTCCTTCGCAGCTTGGGATAAAGAATCGGCACTGAGCGATTTACGGCGATCCTGTGTCCATTGTTATCCGCCGCATAGTGCGCCATCGCCCCGAGGGCGAACGCATATTCGTTTAGATCTTTCGAATCCCGGACAAGCGCTTCCACGAAATCGCCGGTGCGCACGTAGTGAGTCAAATCGCTAAACAGGTGGCTCCCGAATGGGTAGTAGCCCATGTCTTGGATGATCGAACCCCCATAGGCGTAAGCGTGCGCGTCCTTGAGTTCCTCTTTCGTCGCTTTTGGAAAGCGCTGGAGAAGAAGCGGCCGAATCGAATCCTTCCACGCCGAGTCGATGATCGCTTCGTGGGTGAGAACCGAAAACGCTTGCAGATCACCGCCGGAGGTCAGCAGTAGAAGGGACAGGATTACAACGATTGGTGCCAGACGAATCCTCATCAGATTCCGCATAGTCATATAAGGAGAGAAAAACTCATAAGAGGATATTTCACGCTTTTACGGGATTCTCTATTCCCCGAACGCTTCAACCCGCCGGGCGCTGAGTTTCTGTCTGGATGGTCCTACATTACCTTCATCGCGGTGAATCAGGTGGACTACCTAGGCACTCGGGAATACCCCTGTAGACAGATCATCTGCGGCAACATCGTTCATAGGGAACCGGAAAAGCAGTGCAGGAACGGACTTGCTCGATAATGAAGGCTAGGCACCAGGCACGCAATGCCTGTGCTGCGCGGATTTCAACTGTTAGCCAGCAACGGTCTCGTATTGGAGCGTCACGGCACGCAAAGCCGGCGCTATTTTCTTTTCTGGAAACTGATGTGACGTAGGCAAAACGCGCACTCCGCCGCAGGCTACAATTTAATGAGCGAGAAACGCTATGGCGCTGAAATCGCCCGACGTCGCACCGATCAAACCCGAAGAGCGAGAGCTCGCTCGCAAGGCGCTCGAGCAAACCACCCTTGAAACCGAACTCACCGAGCGCGAACTGCGCACGGCGAACTTGCGCGCCGAGCTAGGCGCATTCGAGCGCCGCTACCTGCACTTCGTCGGCGCGCGCTATGCGGAGCTGGACGAGCTCAAAGCTCGCATCGCCGAGCAGCTTGCTCACGAACAACCCGACAACGAGCGAGCGCAACAAGCAGCGCGCGACGCTCGCGCACGCGCGAACGAAACCAAATCCGCCGCAGGCGAACGCGCTGAGACGGCGCCACGCGCTTTTGAAGCTTCACCCGAAATGAAGCGCATGTACCGCACCGTCGCCAAACGCATCCATCCCGACTTGACGTCGGACCGCGACGACCGCGCCATACGGCAGCAGCTGATGAGCCAGGCGAATGAGGCATACGAGCACGGCGACGAAATGCAACTCGCGAGGATTCTTACGGAATACGAACACAGCCCCGAGGCAGTACGAGGCGAAGGCCCGGGTGTCGAACTGGTGCGAGTGATTCGCCGCATCTCGCAAATGCGCAGCCGGTTGGCAGAGATGGAAGCGGAGCTGCAAGAACTCCTGCGATCGGATCTCTTCCAGCTGAAATCGCGGCTTGATGAGGCTCAGCAGGTGGGGCGCGATGTGCTGCAGGAAATGGTCGCAAAGGTAGACGAGCAAATCGAGCAAGCGCAGCAGCGATTGGCAAAACCAAAGGCAGGCGGCGAGCCAAGGATTATCTGACGGAGCGATGGCAACTCACGACACATCGACAACCACACAGATTGCGCGAGCCGGGACGCGAGCGCTTGCAGTGCGCTCGTCTGCGCTCGTGGCCCGGGGATTGCGCGATCTCGCGCGCGATTCGAATTGGCTGATCAAGAAGGTTTTCACCGGGCGATCGCAGCATCTCGCAATTTCACCAGTGGGGCAGGTGTGCGCAATTTCCGAACATGTGCATCACGGCACTTCGCAAGTTGCACTCTACGATATCGAATTGAGTGTGCCGACGATGACGCTGGCCCCGCCGGCGGGCGAAGTTTCGAACCCGCCAGAACCCGGAGCCGTTTTTTCCTGGTCGCCGAACGCGCGTTATTTGGCTGGGTCGTCGAGCGCGTGGCCTTCTGGGCTGCATCTGTTCGACCTGCAGGGCAAGCTTTACCTAGGAAAAATCGGCGGTGCGGATATCGCTCCCGCGAATCTGGCCTGGTCCGATTCGGGCGACTACTTTGTGGCGACTTCGCGAGGAAAGCGGGCGGCGCTGCGAGTTTGGGAACAGCGCGGAGGCCCTCCCGAAGGCAAGGCCGCTAGAGAACTCGCAACACCCGACTGGATCGAGCCTCAACAGGCTGGAGAGGAATTCGCGGAGGAAGGTTCATTTGGCGGCTACGGGAAGGCCATATTCAGCCCGAACGAAGAAGCGCTCGCAAGCGTGATTGAAATCAAAGGCGAGTGGGCGGACGATCGATCATGGTGGCGGACGTTACGAAGCTTTCGCGGCGCAAAGTGTTTGACGCGCGAGGGCACGTGACCGACCTCACCTGGACGCCCGACAGCGAGCAAATTGTTTATTGTGCAGCGGGCCAGGCGTACCGGCTGGAACCGCAAAGCGTGAATTCTGAACCTCTACCCTTTGGCGCGGAATTATGCGTGTGCCATCCACACTTGCCGCTGTGCGTATGCTTCAGTTCCTGGCTGAAAAATTCGGCGAAAGGGCGTCTATTCCTAATCGATTTGAACCGCTCGAATGCATTCGACGAATATCCCGCGGAGGGCGTTGCCGATTTGCGATGGAGTGCGGACGGTTCGCGGGCGTATGCGGTGACGCGCGATGGAATGGCGTACGTATACGAGCCGCCGCTGATTTGACGAGTGGTTGGTTGAGCGAGGCAAAGCGCGGCGCAAAGTGATGCTGCGAAACGAATCTGCGCGCTGAGATCCTTCGCTTCGCTCAGGATGACAGATTTTAAAAATTAAAAAATTTGGTAGATCGAGCGATTTAGTATTCGGGCCGGCGAGCGGCGTTTGTTGATTTTCCGTTGCGCGGCGGCGGTATTACCGTGGCCATCTTGCGGATCATCGCGAGAACGAGCTTTTTGTCGTCGTCCGATAGAGTGGTGGAATATTTCTTGATGTCGGCGAGAAATCGAATTTCTTCCTCGGACAGTTCCCCCAGCACTTTGCGGGTTTCGCGATCCTGAGGCGTGTCGCTGCCCGGAAAGAAATCGGCGAGGCTGATTTCCATGGCTTCTGCAATCTTCGCGAGCGTCTCGAGGGACGGTACGGTGTGGCCGTTCTCGACCCTGGAGAGATAACAGCGCAGCAGGCCGGTGCGGCGTTCGATGTCGCCCTGGGAAAGGCCGCGATCGCTGCGATACGACCGAATCACTTCACCAATATTTACCTTGGGCTTCTCTTTTGGCATAGTGGCAATCCTGACAACCGGGCGTAGCATACGAGTAACCCCGGTAGGTGCGCAAGAATATTTTTTTAAGCCATGTTCCTGTGATGAACACCGGGTTGCACAGGAGAGGAAAGGCACCGAGAAAACGACCACGATTTGTTCGCCCCATTGGCCGAAAATCAGGAAACAGACTGTGGAACCGCCGCTGAAATTGCCGGACTGACGATACGCTTTCCGGAACGCTTGTGCTCGTAGAGTGCGTCGTCGGCGCGCTTGAGGAGTTCCGCAGACGATTCGCCCGATTTGTAATCCGTGAATCCGCTCGAGAAATGGCAGCGAATTCTTTCTCCCTGATATTCCAATTCGAGTCCTTCGACGCGCCCAAGAACATGTCCGACTTCCTCTGCGCGGCATTCGGGCAGCAAGGCCATGAATTCGTCGCCACCAAGCCGTACTGCGAGGTCAGAGCCGCGAATGGCGCGCTGCAAACGCTCCGCAAATCCCTTGATGACTAAATCACCCGCCGCATGACCGTGCTTGTCATTTATAGCCTTCAATTCATTGAGGTCTAGAAGCAAGACGGTCAGCGGGCGGCCATGGCGCTGCGCGCGGCTGATTTCCTGCGCAAGCCGTTGTTCGCCGGATCGTCGGTTGTAGAGACCGGTGAGCTGATCGAGCGCTGCCAGTTTGTAAACTTCCGAGGCAAGACTTTCGACCTTCGCCAGGGATTGAATTTGCTCAGCGAGCTGGTGGCGCACGCGGTGAATCAGCACTTGCTGATACACCACGTAGACACTGAAGATCAGCACCATCCCCACAAGCGCCCGCACAGATTGATTGAGAAAAAACGAATAAGTGCCTTCGTCCCGGCTCAGCATAGCGGGGAATGCGAAAGAGGCTACAGCAAGCGTCAGGATAACAGAATGACGGCCACCGTGCTCGACCATAGCCACCACTGGCGCCGGTCGAGATGCTTCAAATGCGTTTGGATTTCTTCCGGGCGCGGAACAGAAGCCTCGGCAGGTGATACTTCTCGTGTGTCAGTCATTTGTCAGGGCTAATGTGCCTGCAATAAGAAATACAAGGCTTCGACTGCAAACTCCATCCGTATATTCCGCAGCGGTGTCAATCCCGTTAACTGTCCTTTTACTCGTGCGATAGGGATAATCGTGGCGCCGTTTTTTTGACTTTTTCGCTAGAGCTTCGTTAGGCGCTGTTCGGTTGGAATTCTGGCGCGTCCCCTGGCGCCAAACGGATCTCCGTTGCTTCGTTTCCCAAGCATTTCTTTCCGATTCGCTACCCGCCTCGAGCCCTTCTTTTATTTTCTCCGTGGCCCAAGGGCCAATTCGATCGGGAGGAAAGAAAAATGAAGCAGGCCAAGAGGGTGATTCTGATCGCTGCCGCCGCCATCGCAGTGTTGACAGTTCCGGCTACAAGTTTTGCAAAAGGCCCGTCCGTAGCTGCACAGGGTTTTAACGGAACAGTTTCGGCTACCCCGCACATGGACGGCACCCAACCGATGCCGCCCTACCCGGGTTTTACCGGAACGGTTTCGACCACCCCGCACATGGACGGCACCCAACCAATGCCGCCCTACCCGGGCTAAGGCCATTCCGACTCGACATCAGGGGGAGAACGTAGGTTCTCCTCTTGGAACTGTGTTAGGATGTACGTCCATAGGAGGTACATGGCTACCTCACTTCTATGGATTGCCGGAATTGTGCTGGAGCTGGTGATTTTATTCCGGTTCCTCAAGTGCCGGCTGTATGCACACTATCCATTCTTTTTTGCTTACATGGCCATCGTGTGTTTCTTCAGCGCCGCGCTTACTCCGGTTTATCAATACCACCGCGGTTTGTACCCACAGTTCTTCTGGATGAGCCAGTTCCTGGGCCTGCTGGCGGGCTTCACGGTCCTTTTCGAAATCGTGCAGAAAAGCTTTCAGAGGTATCCAGGTGCTCGGAAATTTGCGACGACTGTCTTAGTGATGATGTTTGCGATGCTTTGCGCCTACTTTGTGTTCCGGTTGCTGCCATCGTCTCCAACTGTCTACAAAGGCTTCTCGGGCCTTGAAAATGACTTTCGGGCCGTCCAGGCGCTAACGCTATGTGGCCTGCTCATCGTAATTTCCTATTATCGAATCGACGTGGGTAGAAATTTGCTGGGGATCATGATGGGGCTTGGGTTTTACGTGGGAAGCATAATTTTGAGCCATGAGCTGCGAAGCTATATCGGACCGGCGTTCGACGCCGGATGGAATGCGATTCAGCCGTACACATATCTTACTTCCCTGCTCATTTGGACGTTCGCGCTGTGGTCGTATGCGCCTGCGGCGGCTCCGCAGATACCGCCGGAAATTGACGATGGCTACGAGGCATTTGCACGACAGACGCAGCACGCGCTAGGAACGATGAAAGCGGCTGTGAGTAAGGTGGACCGGCCATGATTCAGCTCATTATTTTCCTCGCAGTCGTGGTGGGACTCTTAGTCCTTCTCGTGATCGCAATGCGCCGGCAGCCCGCGCGCGCCGCAGGTAGCGCCGGCGAGCTGGTCACAGCCAAAAAGACACTGGAATCGTTGCAATCGGGATTGCTTCCACCCGAGCTTGTGGAGCAAGTGTTTGGGCAGCGAGACCTGGCCTACGTTGAAAAAATGGGATCAAAAGACATTCGTGATCTCTTGCTGTCGGAGAGAAAGCGTCTCGCTCTGATGTGGATCCGCATGGTTCGAAGACAAGTTCGCGCGTTGAAAGAGTTCCACGTCAGTCGCTCACGCATGTTTACCAAGATGAGCTGGTGGAAAGAGTTCTCGTTAGCGCTCGATTTCACAGGTCTTGAGATCAGGTGCGGGGTCTTGCATTTTCTGCTGCAATGGCGCGGGGCCTACGCTGCGCCCAATTTTGCACGCCGGACCGCAGCCGCGGCTGGCCGAGTGTGCTCGACCCTTGATCAATCACTGGCGTTTTTGACGCCGTCTATTCCCGTCTCGCTAGGAACTGAATCAGACGCCGACGGGTCGATGGTGTAGGTGCAAAATGGCAGCGAATGCCAAAAGACGGGATGTGATTGCGGCTTCTGAAGACCTGCGGAGGCGCACCTTGGCGCAGACCTCGGGTGCGCTGGATCGCTTGATCTATCTCGCTTCGATGAGGGACTACAACACGGGGCTCTATGTCCACCAGGGGCTGGCCGCTCGTTTTTCGGCAGAAGTAGCTTGTGAGGCTTTGGCTGATTGCCATCAGGAATGTTTCCGAGAATTGATATCGTTAGAGCTGAAGGACTTAACGGAACAACTGAACGTGTACATGCGATCCACAGGCACCGGGTCGGACGATTTTCTGCGAACGTGGAGAGAGCTTGAGCCGTATCGAGTAGCCGTTCCCGTAGGAACAGACTCACTGTAGCGCAGTTTCTGTTTTCCAATCTCAAGGTCGCTTTGGCAATCCTGGAGCATCAAAACTCACGGGTTCTGGAGCCGATACCAGTCGCATAGCCACGGCGGTCACCTGCCCCACGATTTCGGCCTCGTCAGGATAGCTAAACTGACGAACCGAACACGCCGAAAGCGGATGGGGCAAGAGCGTCAGCTGCGAACCCGCCAAATCACACCAGGCGCAGGCATAACTATCCCGCAATTCGATGAAGTAGATGGGCCGGTCGAATTCTGTTCGCCAGGCGGATGGCCGGATGCTGGCGATTTCGCTGTCAATCTGAACGAAGGTTCCGGGGCGAAGCAGCGGATACATGGTGAAATCGCATGTGCCGATGTAGCCGTATTGGGTATGGCGCAGGTCCAGCCGCTGGAATAGCGACGCAGGCACGTTTCCCCACACCTCGACAGCGCGCGATACCAGATTCGTTTTCTCGAGGCTGAAGCTCCGGTCGAGTCGTATCGGAAACGTTACAGCGGATGCGGGATGAGGCGTCTCGAACGCGACTCGGTGGGTATTGGCGAGCGGAACATCCAGTTGAAATCGGGCGCTATTCGCTAAATCGATTCCGAAGACCCCCAGAAGATCGGAAAACGTCGAACGGTAGATAACGCTCAAACTAAAGAGCTTATAGATACTTGGGACGGAATTCTTGTTCTCCAGTTGAGTGAGCCAGGCATTGGAAATGTAGTACTCGTCGTTGCCGGTTCTCTCTGCGAGCTTCCGGGTGAGCTCTTCGACCTCCCTGGTCGTAATGCCAAGGCGATTGCGAAGTTCTCTGAGCTGATCTCCGGGACGTGGAGCGCAGGGCATCGACTAACTCTCAATTCTGAACGGCACCGCCACTCAGCCTAGAACGATTCGTCAAGTGAATCAACCGTTGGGACGATTATCTGTAAGGCGGCTGGAATTTGGCGGGCTGGGACGGTTGTTGCCCTCAAAGAGCGGCTATTCGGTTAGATGCTTCGTATTGAAAGCAGGATGGGAGCGCGATTCCCGATTTGGGAAGCCGGTAACCGCATAAATACGGATGCCTCACCGCGATAAAACCGATGGCGCAGGGCCCGTTTTCGTTCCGGCCACGCCGGTAAATGAACTTATTACGACGCCGTCCGGACGGACAGGGTGCCTTACGCGTCACAAGAAAGAAGCGAGTCTCGCCGGGCATTGGGGATTGTGCGAATCTGAGGGAACAGCTGGAGCACCGCGATGGGCGAAACGAGCGACTTGCCGATTAACGCAGGTCAATCTTATCGTGAAAAAAGAACGGTGCCGCGATACAGTTTTATCGCGCACGTTGAAGTAATCGAACCGGCCAGCGACACGCACATCGCCGGCCGCGTATCGGAAATCAGCCGCAAAGGCTGCTATATCGACGTTCTCATCACATTGCCGCCCGGCACGCTGATCCAATTGAAGGTTCTGCGCGACCTCGGTACTTTCTCAACCAAAGGGAAAATTATCTACGCGCAGGAATGCATGGGAATGGGTGTGGCGTTCCTCGAAATTGCGGATAGCGAATTGAAGACGCTCGATGCCTGGCTCGCCGAACTGGCTGCTTAGAGGTTTCCTTTTTTTCTCGTCCGCGTATGCGTCGCTTTCCGTTTCGGCTTTGGACCTGTCGCAGCGACGAGACGATGGCTGCCGCGCACCAGATCTCTCACTTCAGTCCAATTGAGGCGAGCCGCGTAGACCTTCAGCGTAACCCAGCCGTACTTCCCGATATAGGGCGTGCGGAAGAAACGGGAATCATCGAGAAAAATCCCCTGCAGTTCCATTTCAACCTTAACGCAAATTCCCAACTCGCCCTTGTATTCCTCGAGCGCAGCGAACATTCTGCCATCGACCCGAAATGTAGGATGGCCGAAGGTGATTCCTTCCGCGACGCCGGGGAGACCCATACAAATCTTGCGCAGCCGCTCCAGGATTTGAGCTTCACTCAGCACTTAGGAAACGAAGCTTGCATACGATAGAATAACCGACTCGAACGACAGGAGAACGAATTGAGTTTTAGTGCCAGTACCCGGCAGGTGGGAGACATCACGATCGTGGACGTCAGCGGCCGGTTCACGCTGATCGAAGGCGAGGCTGTGCACGAACTGCTCGGAGATCTCTTTCGAGACGGTCGAAAGCGCGTCCTACTGAATCTTCGCAACGTAACGTACCTCGATAGCTCCGGCATCGGGCAACTGGTTCGGTCCGTCTTTACCGCGAGGAAGAATGATGCGGACTTGCGAGCCGTCGATCTGAGCAATCGCGCTCAGGAAATCCTGCGCCTCACCAACCTTCACACCGTGTTCACGGACTTCTCCGACGAGCAGGAAGCGCTTCGCAGCTTTCAGGATTAGGAAGCAGTCAGGCGCCCGCCACGGCGCCGCTCGAAAATGAATCGATCGCTGCGGCTTCGTTGTCTCTTATGCGCCGAACATCTGGGCGATGGATTGCGCGGGCATCTGCATCATGGGGGCCATGGAGCGAGCGAACTCCACCCAGATGGCGTTATCCGGCTTCAAGACTCCGTGGCGCTTCGGCAGCGCTCCACCGTGGCGAATGACGCCGGCCATGTCATCGAGCAGTCCGGTGATCTCCGGGTTCATCAGGAACTTTGCCATGGTGCCCATGTAGGCCCGGCGAATGGCGATTCAGAAAAGCGGCGGAGTCAGACATTAGATGAATACTCGCCGCCCTTCTTCACGAGGAATCCCAGCATGGTCAGATAATCGCAGAAGATACAAGTACCCTCCTCGGAAGCCTTAATGTGCGCGGCAATCGCGGTCACGGACTTGTTGCCGTCGGCGATGGCGGTAAACAAATCCAGGTCGATCGCGCCACGCAGCGCGACGCTGCGCTGGAAAGCCTGCAAAGTATCGAACGCGATCTGCCTGGCGACGGGGCCTGTGGCTGTGGAGAGGATGACATACGACCATCATCTCCACCCCACCGCAACCGTGTCCCGCGCTGTGCGCTCCGGGTAAAGCTTCGCACCAAATCGCCGATGGTTCAAGCGATGGGAAAACTCGCCATTTCGTTCGCGGTTTTGGCACTCCAAGCATGGGCCGCCTCCGACGACGCCGCGATCCAAAACACGTTCGTAAAGCCGTGGGTGGAGGCGCTGCGGTCAAAGGACAAGGCGAGGATCGAGCGTTTCTATCATCCGGCGGTTCGCGCGTGCGTCAATCCAGCCACCCAGGAGTACTTCGACTACATGCTGGATCAAGAGGCGCACTCGGACACACGCGGCATGGAGCATGTCACCAAGCTGGCGCCCTTAAAAAGCGTGCCGACGAGTTTAATTCCCGAGGACGGGTTCAGTATTCCGGTGCAGCCGACATATGAGATACAGGTGGATTTCGACCAGGGCCAGCTGATGGTGGAGTATCTGGCCGAGTCGAACGGATCGTGGTTTGAAGTCTTACTTTGCCCCAATGAAAAGGGCATGGCATACTTCCGCAAGCAGTTGGTCGAAGGCGCTGAGCAGAGAAAGAAAGTGGCTCAGCTGCTGGCCGATGTGAAAGATCCGCTACGGAGCGAATTGAGGGACTTTCTGCGGCGGGGACAGAAGAATAAAGACACAATGAAGAGGTACCCAGCAAGCGGCCGGGGTGGATTTGACCACGGCAGTCGCCGTCATCAACGCGCTGCAGCAGTCAGACCGCTAGAGGGCAGAAATCCGGAGGCGGTTTCCTTGCCCGCGTCGAAGATTTTTTCGTACTGCGTGTCGTCGAATTCACCTTTGGTCGAAAGCAGCACCGTTTGCAAAGGGCTGTTGCCGGCCAGGACGCGGACCATGTGATGGCGATCGAGCGGATTGGGGGCGGCGAGCGCAAGCGCTTCGTATTCGGAAGCATGTTAGTTGCCGGCGATGCGAAACGTCGCGCCGGAATAGTCGAGTCCGAGCTCGGCATGGAAAGCGGCCAGAGCGGAATTGGTTTCGGGCCGTCCAACGAATACGATGTCGTGCGTGCGCAGGTCGGCTTCGCTCACTTCGAAATCTTTGCGAACGGACGCCTGGGTTTCGAGCGCGCGGTAAAAGCGCTTCTGTAGTTCCTCGGCGGCGTAGCGATTAGCGCCCGCTTCGCTGAGCGTGCCATAGACAATGAGCGTGGAACCGAACCGCTCCCGCAAGTCGGAGAGGACATACATCGGCCCGCCCGGATCGGCCGGCAACGCGAACTTCGCGCCCGCGGCGTCCAGGAACGATTGCGCTGTAACGGCTCTGGCTTTGTGAGCCGCGAAGAAGAAATCGGACATCAGCTTGAAGAAACGATTGTCCCCGATGTCGCGGCGCAACTGGTCGAGGAACAGCGCGCCCTTTTGCGTCTCCAGCTCAAACTGCTGCTTCGGATCCGGCGCGGAAATACTCAGCGAACGATATCTGGCCCAGTGTACGGCCATGGCTTGGGAGAGATCCTTGGAATCCAGATCCTGGTAGTAAGCGGCCGAGCCAGAGGCGAACCAAATATCGGCGTCGGATGCCGGCAGAACCCAGCCAGTCCACAATCGATCTCCGTACCGCTGCTTGGGAGTGTCCGTGATAGAAACTTTGAGTTGAGGGTTCGGACGTCTTTGAGACGGCGGCAGGCGCCAGGGCCGGACGGAAATGAGACGGTAGCTGGAAGGATAGAGACCTTCGTTGCCGGCGTCATCTCCCCATCCGATTTGGATGGCACGCGCTCGGTCTGGTTGGGGCGGCCGAATTCGGCCCACACCATCATGCGCGAAGCCATGTCGGCGGTGACTACTTTGGCATCCATCGCGCCGATGCTTACCAGCGGCGCGGTGTGGAAGGCCATGAAATCCGAACTGTTCGTCGATTTTTCCTTTGTTCTCGCGATAGAGATCCTGCCACTTTAGATCGCGATCCATGGGCACGTAGGGGGAGGTAGGCGGGCAGGCTGTTCGGGTCGGGCGTTTTCTTCCAGGCGAACACTCAGATCCTTGGCGTTATTGTCGCCCCAATAGAAGCCCTCGGTGCCGCCGAACCAATCGTTCTTGGAACTGCGATAGAGCCGGGTCTTGTAAGTGCCCAGCTCGAACAGCGCTATCTCGTTGGTCTTGGCATCGCCCATGATCCACTCGTTGGTATAGAGGCCGTTGTTTTTCGTGCTGAGAATCTCAACCACCTGATCGATGTCGCCGCCGTACTGGATGGCTTTGCGCGCGCGATACGCGATGGGAGTGCCGTTGACATTGAACGGGCTTTGGGCGATGGTGGTTTCCGTGAGCACGACACCAGCGTCGTTCTGGTACCAATCGGTTCCGCTCTCGATGCCGCCGGCATAACTTTGCATCAGCACGCGGTGGCCTGTGGCGGGTTGAATATCGAGCATGACGTTGGTCTGTTCGGCGAGCGTGAGCGGCCACCAGGTGGTGTGCCCGATGACCATGCGGCCGTCGCGAGTGGCGGCGCCGGTGGCGGCGAAGGCGCTGCAGTGGTCCAAGGCTTCGCGCTTGCGATTGCCATAGTCGGGAGCCGCCAGGTGCAAACCTTCGAGGCCATTGGGCGTGACGGGCAGCGCTTCCCTGAGTTCGCCGAGCTCGACCGTGGTGTTGACCACGACGATGTCGGTGAGATCAATGGTCCGGCCTTCCCAGCGGGCACCCGCATCGGATGCGCCGTCGGCAATGCCTTTCATCTCCTGGAGAATTTCCTGATCGAAGCCGTGCAGGAAGAGCGCGCTGGCAGTGGTGCGGGCGAGATCCCAACTTTTGTTCCTGCCCTTGGGATCGAGTTGAGCGGCGCAGCGCTCCATGTATCGCGGGATTTCGGCGGCCATGAGGCGACCGTGCTGGTAACCGCGCTCATAAGGCTTGCCTTCGATGTGGAGATAGATCCATCCGCCAACTGGATAGCGATAGGCGGGACCGTACGTTGTGACGGCGGACGCCGCGGGCCAAGGATCTGCGGCGGTGTTCGGTGGCGCTTCGTTCAGGGCAACGCCTGTGAACCAGGCCTTACCCTCGAATGTTCCACCGTAGGCGATGGTAAGAATGAGATTATCCTGCGCGCGCGTGGCGATGAAGCGGAGATGCACGCGGGTCCAGTCGCGGGAGCCGCCGATGATTCCGATTGCACGTCGAAGGGCATGGAAGCCATGCTGAGAGCGGCGCCAGTGGCGATGGGCGAGCGGTCAAGATCGTGGACGGTGAGTTTCTCGGTGCGGATCCAGCCGGAGAGCTCGTACGGCTTGCCGATAGTAAGCGTGACGGGAGGGGACTGAATGCGAGCGTCACGAGCGGCACTTCCTGAGTTGGCGCCCGATTCGAGCCGCATGGACATTTGGCCATCGCGGGTGACGGCGGGATCGGTACTGGCGACGCCGCGCAGCGTGCTCCAGGATGGTGTGGGGCTGTCGAATGAGGCGGTGAACAGTGGCGTTCCGGCGAAAAGAGACGTCATGAACGCGAGGGCACTTGTAAGGCCGAGGAGGAGCTGCCGCATATCTCTATGAGAGCACAGTGGCTGGGGCCGGTTATTGGTGGGTAGTGCGCTAAATCTTGGTTGATCGGTTTGCCGATTTATTGGAGCATCGCGGACGATCCGAGGCTTTGGAATGGAAGATCGACTCCGATTTGGGCAAGCACACGCGGCCCTTCCGATTGCATGAACGCGTGGAAGCGTGCATAGGATGTAGTGCCGTCACAGTCTGTGATGTGGAGAATACCTATGCGCCTTTCGGTGGTCAATCTGAAGAAGTATACGAGCGTTGCTTCAACATTCCTGGTGTGGATATAAGCGAGAGATTCTAGAAGGGGTTGGTCGAGGTAGGCTTGATTAGGGTCTATGAGTGAACGGAAGATCGAGTTGACACGTTCCAGCATCTTGGCATATGGTCTTAATTCGTAAAAGTTAGGGGCCCGTGGATCGGACGGAAGTCTCGCGGCTCTTGCCTTCAAAGCGCGATAGGTCTCTTCAGCCCGTGGCATCAACTTAATTCGATATTCGTCTTCCACGTCCTAATCCAGTGCCCCCCTCATGACGCAGTCGGTATTCTGATTAGCTTTCTACTTTCCTGTTGGTCACCTCAGGTGCAATCTCGGAAAGATCAACGCCCTTCCCTTGAGCAGCGTCTTTAAGGGCTTCGATCACAGCCTGGACATCCTTTTGCTTGGTGAGCAAATCCACTGTCTTGAGAGCAGCTTCTAGCTTGTTCTGCATAACAAGAAACTGTTCATACTTCAGGACCACAGCCAAAGGAACATTGTTCTCTCTAACAACTAATGTTTTCTTTGACTTCCGCAGTTCGGTAGCGTTCAGCTTGCGAAGCTGACTCACGCCGATATCCGAGATTGAAGTATCTATGTATGGTACACCGTCGATCATGGTTGTGCGCAGAAGGGCTCCTTTCGTGCATTCTCCGGCCAACACTATCTTAGTATACTAAGCAGTCAAAATCAATAGCAAATTTGAGCGCAAACAATTGCACAACACATTGCCCTATTGACTGCCCGTTGAGAAGGTGCTAACATTGCACCAGTGATCGTTAACAGATTGAACCACAAAGGCCAAACACAGCGGATAGAAGCCGCCACGTTTGGCCTTTTTCGTTCAAGTGCCGACGTAGGGAAGTGGTCAAACCCGTCCCCTCTGCAAGGGGGTGCTCTCCAGCTTCGCGGGTTCAAATCCCGCCGTCGGCTCCAATTAAAAGCCCTAGTTGAGGCTGCAACCTCTCCCAGGGCTGTAATCACCACAGCCGAAGCCGAAGCGACCCGCAACCTCATTATCGGCATTTTGGCTGTGGATCTCAAGGAGATTCACAATGACCTGCCACAATTGCCGTACCGAATGCCGTAAATTTGGCAAGCGCGGAACCGCCAGCGCTATCAGTGCAACCAATGCCGCAAGGTATTCACGGATACCCGCGATCAGACGCTTGACGGCATGTATCTGCCCATCGAGAAGGCCGAAATGGTTCTGAAGCTCCTGCTCGAAGGCAACAGCGTTTCGACCGTGGAGCGCGTTACCGACGTCCATCACGGAACGATTCTCAAGCTGCTGGTGCTGGCGGGCGAGAAGTGCGAACGCATCATGGCCGAGAAGATCCGCAACGTCGAAGTGCGCGACGTGGAATGCGACGAGCTTTGGAGTTTCATTGGCAAGAAGCAAAAGCGTGTGCGGCCCGAGGACGATCAGAACCTTGGCGACTGCTACACGTTCGTTGCGATTGAACGCCACTCGAAGCTGGTGCTCAACATCGCGATGGGCAAGCGCGATCAGCGCACCACGGACGCCTTCATTGAAGGCATCCGTCATGCGACGGCGCGCGATGCCGTTCCAAATCACCACGGATGGTTTCGCACCGTATCGCTCCGCGATCACGACCACGCTGCATGACCGCTGACGACTTCGCGCAACTCATCAAGGTCTACCGATCCCCGCAAGAGGGCGAAGCCCGCTACAGCCCTGCCGAAGTGCGTCAACGGAGGTTGTCCCAGTGATGGGGCAACCCGATCCCGAACGTATCTGCACTTCGATTGTCGAGCGCAGCAATCTGAGCACTCGCATGGGCATTCGCCGATTCACGCGGCTCACGAACGCCTTCAGCAAGAAGTGGGAGAACCACTGGGCCGCTGTCGCGCTGCTGGTTCGCGTTCTACAACTTTTGCCGCGTTCACAAGTCGCTGCGAGTACGCCTGCCATGGCCGCTGGAATCACCGATCACGTTTGGAGCGTGCGGGAATTGCTGGAGGCGGCTTGATTGGCTGCTTTCCTCTGTGGCCGCGACCGCCGTCACTTGACTACGGGGTGTAAACTGGGGATCAAAGGGAACTCTTCCTGCCAGGGCCGGGTTCCCGCCCATTGATTCCTGCCGTTGCTACATCGGCTGATTGGAGCATAGCCGATGCAAGAGAATTGTGTCAATTCTTTGGAAGTCGTTGAAGTAGTATACTTGCCCGAGGTGAAACGCAGTACGGACAGCATACGGGTACCGCCGTGGCTCATCAACACACTCGTTGTCATTTTTAGTGGAATTGCAATAGGCTTGGTCACGTGGTACTTCACGTCACATCTTCCTGGGGTTATAGATAGTTCAATAGAAAAAAGTTCACGCCCGTTTGATATTCGCCTGACGAAGATCGAAACGTTTTTGAAGATTACTTCAAAAGATGCGGCGGCGGTAATCAGCCAGATTCCCAATCTCCTGAAAGACGCTGGCAACAATCAAATCAAGCTGCAAGCAGCTCTGGAGCTTACTGCCGAAACTGCACAACAGGCCCGACAAGAGTCCGATGGTAAGCAGCAACAAGTCTCGCCAGAACAACTCTCCAACGCCGGAACCTCGGCTATCTCGGTCCTCCCCAAACTCACACAGCCTCAACCTGCTCTCGATGCTATAGCAGCACTAGTTTCATACCGATCTTTTGAAAATGCACCGTTTGCGCCGAGTCTAGAGAATTCGTATCCCATAACCGGAGCAAAAGGGAGTTGGAAATTTGACTTTTCTACCCGTCAATGGGAGCATCCTGCCGGTGGTCAGATCAGTCTGCTGGCCATTCCCCCACACCTGCCAGCTTCCGACGCTGCTAGGGCAGAGTCGCTCGCGAGAAGTAATTTCAATCAAGGCAACGAGACCGGGGCTTCCTTTGTGTTCTTTGTGGTGACCAAGCCACCGGTTTTCTTACATCTTGATGAATGGTTTCTGAAGCACGCTGTGATACGTGGCGCAACCGTTGTCTATAATGGCGGTCCAGCAAGGCTAGCCGGCGTTTTCTTCTGTTGACTGCTCTTTTCAATTCAACACATCGCCCGCAGCCCTCAGACTGGCACAAGCAATCCTTGAAACTACTGGGGTAGATTTTGAAGGTCCGCAAGTCGGGAGATCAACCAACTTTTAGCGCACTACCTATTGGTGGGGGGTGGGTTGTTGGTTATTGGTTGTTGGTGGCTGGTGGGAATGGGCGACTTACGCGTCGGTCGAAGGCGATGGCGCGGGCGGATTTGATTTTGCGGTGAGAGGAAGGCATGGTGTTTCAGTCCGAGTATAAGGGCGAGGCTGGCGACCGGCAGACGCGGAGGTTGCTAAGTGGTCGGCCTGAAACGGAATGAACGATGAGGGAGATTGGTGAACGCGGCCCGGCTCAAGCTATCGGAGACGAGCGCTCTATCCAGCGACGCTGGCGAGAAATACCGGTTTCCGGCGGGCGTTCATCTGCTGCTCCCAGGCGTAGGCGAGCTTGATGAGCGTGGGCTCGCTCCAGACGGCGCCGAAGAACGACAAACCGATGGGCAGGCCGCTGTAGAATCCGGCCGGGACGGTGATGTGCGGGTAACCGGCGACAGCCGCGGGAGTGGTGCAGCCGCCGGTGCTGTTATCGCCGTTGACATAATCGGTGAGGCAGGCAGGACCGGAAGTCAAAGACACGATCGCATCCAGCTTGTACTTCGCGAGCAGCGCGTCGATGCCGTCCTGGCGCGACAGGCGGATGCAATCGGCGCGGGCCTTGAGGTACGCGTCATCGGTCAGCGGGCCCTTGGCTTCGGCTTGCATGAACAGCTCCTGCGCGAAGAAGGGCATCTCGCGGCCGCGATTCGTTTCGTTGTAGGCGATCAGGTCCTTGAGCGTGCGCGCGGGACTTCCGGAAGGCAGCCGGGCGAGATAGCGATTGATGCCGTCCTTGAATTCGTAGAGCAGCACCTCTTCCTCGGGCGCGTCAATTTGACCGTGCGTCGCGAGGTCGGCGGGATCGATCACTTCGGCGCCGGCTTTCTTCAACGCATCGACGCAGCCCGTGAGGAACGCATCCAGCGGGGCATTGTTTGAGAAGAATTTGCGCGCGATGCCGAGGCGCGCTCCGCGCAGACCGTTGGGATCGAGGAAACGGGTTAATCTGCGGCGACCTTTTCAGCATCGGCCATCACGCCGAGCAAAATCGCCAGATCGCGAACCGTGCGCGCCATCGGGCCCGCGGTGTCCTGGCTGGCCGAGATGGGAATGATGCCGGAGCGGCTGACGAGTCCGACAGTGGGCTTGATCCCGCAGATGCCGTTGATCGAAGACGGGCTGGTAACCGATCCATCCGTCTCGGTACCGATGGCCGCGGCGCAAAGACTGGCGGCGGTGGCAGCACCCGAACCCGAGCTGGAGCCGGAGGGATTGCGATCGAGCGCGTAGGGGTTCCTGGTTTGACCGCCGCGTCCGCTCCATCCACTGGTGGCGTGCGTGGAGCGGAAGTTGGCCCACTCGCTGAGATTGGTTTTGCCGAGAAGATGGCGCCGGCTAGACGGAGGCGGGCGGCCACGGTGGCGTCCTGCGGTGCGCGCCAATCGGCGAGAGCGAGCGAACCGCCGGTGGTGCTGATGGGATCGCGCGTTTCGATGTTGTCCTTGACCAGGATGGGGATGCCGTGGAGAGGTCCACGCAGATGGTTGTCTTTGCGTTCGCGATCGAGCTGGACGGCAAAGGCGGCGGCGTCGGGATTTAGTGCGAGCACTGCGCCGAGCTTGGGCCCATTCCATCGATACCGTCGATGCGCGCGAGATAAAGCTGAACCAGGCGCTCGGAGGTCCACTTGCCCTTTTGCAGGCCGGAGGCGAGATCAGCAAGGTTGATTTCGTCGAGTTCGAAATCGGCACGGCTTTCCGCCGACGCTGGCACGTATTGACAGGATGTTTGCGACGCAGCCGCTCCCGCGATTGCCATGGCGAGGAAGGAGCGGCGTTTCATGGGGAGT
This sequence comes from uncultured Acidobacteriota bacterium, assembly GCA_963790945.1. Lineage (GTDB taxonomy): Bacteria > Acidobacteriota > Terriglobia > Acidiferrales > UBA7541 > Palsa-295. The sequence goes on along the minus strand of CAWBRH010000023.1, from coordinate 2,002 downwards.
ATAGTAGCATCTGTGGTCGGCGTTTGTGGCAATCAGGAGGCCACTTACATGTCTCTTTCAAAACGATGTTTTGCGGAGTTCATCGGAACATTTTGGCTGGTTTTTGGCGGCTGCGGCGCCGCCGTATTAGCGGCTGCTTTTCCAGGCTTAGGAATAGGATTTGCGGGTGTCGCTCTGGCGTTCGGCCTGACGGTGCTGACGATGGCTTATGCCATCGGCCACGTCTCGGGATGCCACTTGAATCCCGCGGTGTCGGTGGGGCTGGTGGTGGGGAAACGCTTCCCAGTTTCAGAACTTCCGGGGTATGTGATCGCCCAGGTGCTGGGAGGAATTGCAGGATCGGCGGTGCTGTACTTGATCGCCAGCGGCAAGGAGGGGTTCAACCTATCCGACGGCTTCGCCGCTAACGGCTACGGCGCGCATTCTCCAGGGGGCTATGCTTTGGGCGCGTGTCTGACGGCCGAGGTCGTCCTGACCTTCATGTTCCTGATGATCATCCTGGGTGCGACGGACCGGCGGGCGCTGCCGGGATTTGCTCCGATCCCAATCGGATTGGGGCTCACGCTGATCCACTGATCGGGATTCCGGTGACCAACCTGTCGGTGAATCCGGCTCGCAGCACGGCTCCGGCGATCTTCGTGGGCGGGTGGGCGCTGCAGCAGCTCTGGCTGTTTTGGGTGGCTCCCATCGTGGGTGCGGCGCTGGCGGGCGCGGTGTATACGGTGTTTGAGACCAAACCCGAGCAAATGGTCAGGGAGGCGTTGTCCGGTCGCTAGCAGCGATCACGCGCCGACGCTGATATTCATTTCCTGGAGAAATGCCATATCCTCGCCCGTCAATTCGATCTCGCCGGAAACGTTGGACGACAAGCGCGGCTCGGGAACGAAGTCCGGGAACTGGGGATCTTCGATAGGGCTGATGCCTTGAACGGGGCTGACGGCGGCGCTGGATTGCACGATCAGGCAGAGGTCGTAGCCCGAGCGTTTCATTTCATCCACGATGCCGCCAATCCGGTCGGAGTCCGAGATTGCATCATCGATAGCTTGCTGAAGTCTGTCGAGCAGGATGTTCATTTCGGATGTCATGCCCTCTTAAAAGCACTTCGGTTGCCAACGAGCATACCTCGTATTTTCAAGGGGTTAGAAGTGGCGAAGACAAGCTGTCATGGGCGAGGCGCGCCAACGTGTCCATGTTGTCCTTGCCAATTTGTCATTGCGGATTTGTCCTTGCCAATTTGTCCTTTTAGTGCGCGGCGGGGGCGCGGCCCTGGCCAGTCTTGGGGCGCCGCATGATAAACGGCAGCGGGCTCAGGCAGGCGATCACCAGGGACATCACGAAGAAACTGTTTTTGAAGCTGAGGGCGGTGGCCTGGGTTTGCACTGTGTAGTAGGCCATCGCGAGCGCTTTCTGGGCGGCAGTGGAGGCGTCGTAACCCTTGGAGACGAACATCGCGGTGAGGCCGCTCAGATACCGGCTGAAATTCGCGTCGCCCATACTGGTGTGCGAGGCGAAAGCGACTTGGTGGGTCTGGTTCTGGCGCGTCAGAAAGACACTGAGAGCGGAGGTTCCGATACTGCCGCCGATGTTGCGCATGAAGCTGGAGATGCCCGAGACCTGATTGTTCTTTTCGCGCGGCACTCCGACATAGTTGAGCGTGCTGATGGGAATAAAGATCAGCGGCATGAAGATTACCTGAAAACAGCGCAGCAGGACAATGGTGGTGAAGCCGATCTGGAGATAGATGTTGGTCATCAGGCGAAGCGCGAGGGCAGTGCCCAGGAAGCCAATACAGATGAGCAGACGCGGATCGATTTTCGTAGCGGTCAGGCGGCCGGCCACTCCCATCATGAACATCAGCACAAAACCGGCAGGCATCAGCGCCAGGCCGGCCTGTTCGGCGGTGTAGCCGAGGCTGCTTTGCAGAAACTCGGGAATCAATACCGGTGGATCCGAACAAGACCATTCCCAAGACGAATGAGAATGAGACGGAGGTTCCGAAGTT
>CAWBRH010000022.1:0-196244 GCA_963790945.1 uncultured Acidobacteriota bacterium | reverse complement strand
CGCACTTCCAGAACCTCGTCCAGCCCCTCTTGACCGTAGTCGAACATGCTGCTTGATCTCGGAAATAATCTCTGGTTCTTCGCTTGAATCGGGCAGATGAGCGGAGGTATCGAATTTCACGCTGTCAACGATGATTTTCGGGTAGACCTTCTTCCCGATCATTTCCCTGAACTCGTCCCTGAACTCCCCCGAGGACACGCAAGAAGGTGAACACTTTGAGGGTTCTTCCTGCTGTGATTGAGCCTGAGCCGCCGGTCCGAAGAGGAGGGCGCACAAAGTGGCCAAAACCGGAACCCGTACCCTTGGGCTGGAAACCATGCGAACCATTGGAATCAATATAGTCTTCGATGTTAAAGGAGTGCAAGGCTAGAACAAGTAACCGTCGAAAACTTGAGCCTCGGCGCCGGATTGATTTTCGTTTGCCTCTTGCTGCTCAGCGGCCGACTGTTTTTTGCAGCTCATCGGGGTAACGGGCGCCTTGTACGGCGATCTTTGAGGCGGCGGTGTTCAGTTCGCGGAGATCGTCGGGCGAAAGCTCCACGTTGGCAGCTGCGATGTTTTCTTCCAGGCGATGGAGCTTGGTGGTGCCCGGAATTGGCACGATCCACGGTTTCTGTGCCAGTACCCAGGCAAGCGCGATCTGGCCGGGTGTAGCTTTCTTCTGATGCGCAAATTCGCCAAGCATATCGACGAAGGCCTGATTTGATTTCCGGTTCTCCGGAGTAAAGCGAGGGACGATGTTGCGGAAATCGTTTTTGTCGAAAGTGGTATTTTCGCTGATTGTTCCGGTGAGGAAACCTCTGCCAAGCGGGCTGAAAGGAACGAACCCGATTCCGAGTTCTTCGAGCGTGGGGAACACTTCCGCTTCAGGCTCTCTCCACCAGAGCGAATATTCACTTTGGAGCGCGGTGACGGGCTGAACCGCGTGCGCACGACGAATGGTTTTCGCGCCCGCCTCGGAGAGCCCGAAGTGCTTCACTTTGCCCTGCTGAATCAGATCTTTCACCGCTCCGGCAACATCCTCGATCGGGACGTCGAGATCAACGCGGTGCTGATAGAACAGGTCGATGACGTCGGTCTTGAGGCGCTTCAGCGACGCCTCGGCGACTTCCTTGATGTGCGCGGGCCGACTATCCAGGCCGACCTGTTTGCCTGTGCTTGGATCGAGTTTGAATCCGAACTTGGTGGCGATGACGACTTGCGCTCGAAAAGGAGCGAGGGCTTCACCCACGAGCTCTTCGTTGGTGAAGGGGCCGTAGACTTCGGCGGTATCGAAGAACGTGACACCGCGGTCGACTGCAGCGTGGAGGAGATCGTTCATCTCCTTTTTATCTTTGGGCGGGCCGTAGGAAGCGTCATTCCCATGCAACCGAGGCCAATCGCCGAGACTTCCAGATTGCTTTTTCCGAGTTTGCGCTTTTGCATTTTTCACTCCTTCTGGATCGTTTGTCCTATCCAAGATTAGGACTAAATGCCGCGCAGGTGGTAGCACGGATCCTTGCGATTTAGTGCGAACCCCTCTCGTGGATTAGGGTTGGCGGCCGCGGGCGCCGCTGAGCCAGAGGGGCCACATGATTTGGTCCTGCATGGCTTTGTCGAGGCCGGTGTCTTTGAGGAGCTGTTCGACCTGGGCGCGGGATTGGCGCGGGCCGATGCGGTCTTCGCGGTCGGCCAGGGCATAGGCGGTGACGGCGGCGATGGCCGTGTGTTTTTTGAGCTGGGGGATGTCTACTTTGTCGAATGTGTCTGAAAAGGCGTGATAGTTGAGCATGTAGTTGGCAGGTTCTTGATTGGCGACGAGAGTGGGCACACCTTCGAGGAGAAAATCGAGATTGTCGGTGCCGGATTCCGCATCGAGGGTGAAATCTTTTACGCCCAGTGACGCGATTGGCTCGAGGGCTTCGCGAACGGCAGGCAGCGTGTCTTTGCGTCCGCCGAGCGAATAGCCGGTGACGGCGCCGATTCCTGAATCAAAAATCACGGCGGCAATCATGTGGTCGAGCTCGTCGCGATGCTTTCTGGCGTAAGCCCATGAGCCGAGCATGCCCTGCTCTTCTCCTGTGAACAGGATGAAGCGAATCGAGCGGCGGGGAATCGAGCCGGAGGATTTGATGATACGGGCGGCGTCAATCACGAGGGCTGCGTTGCAGCCGTTGTCGAGCGCGCCGGTGCCGAGTTCCCAGGAATCGAGATGGGCGCCGAGGATTAGGAATTCATCCGGCTTCTCGCGGCCGCGAATTTCGGCGACGACGTTTTCGGAATTGACGGGGCCGGTGATGTGGTTGGGAAGCTCGAAATGCACGCGGATTTTTTGTCCGGCGGCGATGAAGCGGGCCATGCGCTCGGCGTCTTCGCGCGCGACGACGGCTTGCGGCAATTTTTCGAGTTCACCTGTGACCGAAACGTTGTGGCGGTAGAGGAGAAGGCTGGGGCGCGTGGCCATCCAAAAAATCGCGGCAGCGTGCGCGTTGACGGCGCGAGAAATAATTTGGGGCGCTACCTGATATTCGCCGAGCAGATCTTCCCAGGTGACGAGAATATTCTGATGGACGAGAACGATTGAACCTTTCACTGCGGCGCCCGCCTTTGCAAATCCCGCATCGTCACCGGTGCCAACGTCTACGACTTCTGTGGAAATACCATCACCGGGAATTGCGGGAGACCAGCCGATGGAGACCGCACGAACGGGAAAGGGCTCGGGCGAAAGGACTTCGATGCGGGTGTGACCTTCACTCCAGCCGACTGCTACCGAGAATTTTTCGGCGTGGACATCATCTACACCGGCGTGACGAAACGCTTCGACGGCCCATCCAACGGCGCGATCGGCTGCGGGGGAACCGGTGACGCGGCCGCCGATGGTGTCCGTCAGATAGCGAAGATTTTCCTCGAGGGGCGAGGCGCCAAGAGCGCTTTGAATCATGGCTGGCGCGAGTTCTGAGCAGCCTTTTTGCAGCGAGCAGCCGCCCGACCCGACCGGAGGCGCGAGGGGAGCGGGTTTGGGAGGAGGAATCTGGGCGGCGATAGGGCCTGTGACTACCAGGACTGCGAAAGCTAAAACTGCGTTATTGAATCTGTAATGAATCGACACACGACCTCCAAAAAAATTCACTTTGGAATTAGAGCGCGGATTATAGCCCGTCTCGAAAAGAAGGGCCAATGAAGCGGCCAGATGCGGAAAGCGAATAAAATGCGGCAGAAATTGCAGGGTAGGTGAACTTTCTACCAGGGGTCGGGTTATCACTGTACGTCTGAAAAATCGTATGTCACACGATGAGTGTAAGTTACGAAAAATATTGGCGATGGCACAATACCTGCCAACGGTTACGCCGTAAGTCCTGGTCTTTCGTGGTACGGCGCGGATATGGAGGGGGCCGCTCGGCTTGTACCATCCCTCTATTATCCAGTGCTTGCCGACTCTCGGGTCAACGAATTTCCTCAGGGCACGACGAAATTAAAACCCAAAAGGCTTTGCCGAAGGCAGTCCTGGGCAAGCAGACGGAAGGCTTATAGTGAAAAAAACTGCAGCATTTCCGAAACTCATTCGACAGGAAAAGAAGCGGGTGGAAAATCAATCCGCGAATCTGTTTGTGTTTTGCGACAAGACGACGGGCGTATCGCAGTTTCGGGCGGAGTCGGACGCAGGGCTGGAATCGACAGTAGAACGGATCGCGGGATTGCTGGCGATGCAGTGCCTTGTGCGCGGACAGGAACCGAGAGACTTCGAGGTGATGGTTCCGGCGCAGGGCATTTTGGTGGAACGGCTGGTATCGCGGGCGCAAGCGTTGCTGGAGGAAGGGCGGGCGGTTGCATGTCCCGGGTCGTTGAGTCCGCGGCAGAAAGAGATTCTTTACTCGGTTTTGCGTAACAAGGCGAATAAAGAGATCGCTTCCGTGCTGAATATTACGGTGCGGACGGTGAAATTTCACATTTCGGCTTTGCTGAGCAAATTCGGAGTTGAGAATCGGATCGAGCTTGCGCGAAGAGCCGCGGGATTTCTGCAAACGCCGGGCGGCGAGGGCCAGACTGTCTGGTGCAAGAGACTAGTCAGGCGCCTGATCGGCGGGGGTTGGGGCCGTTCGCGGTTAGTTCCAATCCGAATCTGCGGATACAGAACAGGGTGAGGAGCGATCGTTTTTCTGCGGGGCGAGTGCTGACAGCTTAGTTAGGGGCTGGCGGCGACCGGTGTCGCCGCCAGTGCTGCTTTGTTTCGAGTGTAGTCGGTGTGTGATTTCCCTCCGTTTTGAAATCAAGCAAAATTCGGAAAAGGCCCACGACGAGAAATGCGTCGTCGTGGCTACCTCGCATCTCTTGATTGAGCGTGCGTGAGGTTGGCTAAGGTGGCTTTCATCGGTCGAGCGGGCACGGCCCTCCTGCGGCGGGTCTTCGACATGCCGTGCCCCTACGGATCTCTGGGCGCAAACGTGTATTCGGCATGCGCCTGGGCGCAAAACGTGTAACCAGCATCCGTCTGGACGCAAATTGGTAACCAGCATCCGCCTACTTGTTGCTTAGGCGGGTGACTAGCATGTCGATGAAGCGGCGGCCGTCTACGTCGACGCCTACATGGACATTGGGCTGAATTTTCGTGAGGCCGACTGTGTCCCAGTGATCGCCGGCGGGGATATTTTTCTCTATAGTGCCGAAGCGGTTGGCTACGGTTTCACCGCGGGCGAATTCGCCGCCGGTTTCGACGTCGACGCGCAGGAATTTGGTTTGAAGCAAAGTTGGGTCAACGACGGCGCCGACGGCGAGAGCGTCGTGCACGGCGCCTCCGCCCGCGGCTTCGCCGATGCTGATTTGATAGCGAGCGACGGCGGCCGCGAAATGCGAAACGGGTCCCGCTTTTTCGTCGAGCTTTTTCGCGTCGGCGGGGAGAATGGCAGCTTTCTCGGTAACGTCGAGGCCGACCATCGTGATGGGCCAACCTGCGTTGAAGACGATCGAGGCGGCTTCGGGATCCTGGTAGATGTTGTATTCGGCAGCGCCGTTGACGTTGCCACCGGAAATCGAGCCGCCCATGAGCACGACGCCTTTCACGAGCGGAACGATCGAGGGATCTTTTCGGACGGCGAGAGCGATATTAGTGAGAGGGCCGATGGGGATGATGGTGAGCTCATTGGGATATTTGTGGACGAGATCGATGATGAGATCCGGACCGAAGCGATGGTCGCCCTGGCACTTACTCGTGGGAGTTTCGGCGCCGCCCAGACCGTTGGCTCCGTTCCAATACGTTCCGGTGACGAGGCGCTGCAGAAGAGGATGCTCGGCGCCTTTTGCAACGGGAATGTCGCAACGGTTCACGAGGGACAAGACACGGAGGGCATCGTCGAAGCCCATCTCGGCGGTGACGTTGCCGGCTACGATGCTGATTCCCTTTACGTCTACCTCGGGCGAATAGACGGCGAGGAGGATGGCGAGAGCGTCGTCAGTGCCAGGATCCGAATCGATGAGGACCTTTTGCGGAGACTCGCCGGCGGGAGCTGCTGATGCGGTTCGTGCACCGGTTGAGGCGAGAAATACAAGGCTGAAAGCGAGAATCGCTGCTTGAATTCGGCTAAGGCCCGATGGCATGTCGTTGTCTCCCATGTTTTTTCGTTCGAATTTGTATCGCCTGGTGGTTGCGTGCGGCGCTGAATTGAGAGTCCGCAGGATGCAGGGCATTTACAAGAAAAAAACGGGGCGCGCAAGCCGAAAAGCGATTTTTTGACGGAATTTGAGCGTGAAAGGACAGGGTCCGTTCAGACGCGTTGCGGATCGGGTGGGTTGTTGCGCTGCAGTTTCGCCCGACGCGACCTGCCCTTTCGTACTACGAGGCCGAAAATCCTGAGGGTGTTTCTGACAGGCAAGCAACGAGCGACGACCTTAAACTCATTGAAATTGGCCTAAACAGGGCTTTTTAGGGCATGAGCGAGCTTGCCGAATTCCGCCGGGTGAAGTGACCGGCGACCATCAGTGTTATCTCCTCTGCAAACGCTGTACTTCGGCCATGGGCAGTACAGTTGACCTTCCGAGCAGTGAATCTTCGCTGTCCATTGTTTGTTCCCCTGACCAGTAGATGGCAGTGCAGTGCGGTCCCTACACTGTTCTCGTCATGAAAACACAAATTCAAGTTCGCAATCATACGACCTTCGCGCCAATCTCTGCCAATTATGGCAACCAATCAACTTCATCCAATTTGTCGACGCGCCGTCCTTTCGCATCGCTGCTGAGCCTGGCAATGGTCCTCGCAATGGTGGGCCTCTCGAGCTGCGTTGGCCTCACGAACGCGGGACCGAACGCCAAGAAAGGCTCAGGCGGCACCGGAATGCTTTCAGCAAGCGTAACGAGCCTGAGCTTCGGCAATGTCGCAGTAGGGAACAACAAAATTCAGAGTGTGACGGTCACGAATAACGGAAGCGCTGCGATCAATCTGTCACAGGCGTCGGCTGCAGGCGCAGGCTACACGGTGGCGGGCGGAAATTCGATGCTTACGATCCCGGCCGGGCAGTCCGCAACGATCCAGGTACAATTGGCGCCGGTTTCTGCGGGCGTCATTAATGGAAGCCTTGCGATCGAGAGCAATGCAAAAAATTCTCCTGTTAACGTTGCATTGACGGGCACGGGCACGGAGCCGATGCTCGTTGTGGCGCCGGGAACGATCCAATTTGGAAACGTGAAGGTGGGACAGAGCACGACGCAGCCAGTGATGCTGACGAACAATGGAAACGTCGATTTGGTCCTGAACTCGGCGCAGATTTCCGGCGCGGGTTTCGCAATGAGCGGCCTTACTTTTCCGACAACGATTGCGGCGGCCAAGAATGTGTCTTTCAATGTGAAGTTCGCGCCATCAGCGCAGCAAGGAATGACGGGTAGCATCAAGTTTGTGGACAACGCACCGAATTCGACGCAGAGCGTTGAATTGACGGGAACTGGCACGGGGGAGAATGCGGCGCTCGTAGCGACGCCGGGTACCGTTTCGTTTGGAAACGTGACGGTGGGAAGCAATGCAAGCCAAACGGTGACGCTTACGAACTCGGGAGCGAGCGCGATTGCGATTTCGCAAGGAGCCGCATCGGGAACGGGCTTCAGCATCAGCGGACTGAATCCAATGACGCTGAATGCCGGCCAGACCACAACGTTTGCGGCCAAGTTTGCGCCAACCGCAACGGGAAGCGCAACGGGATCGGTGAGCATTACGAGCAATGCATCGAATCCGACGTTGACGGTATCGTTGGTTGGCGTGGGGACGCAGCCACACCTCAGCGCGAACCCGACGGCAGTGAGCTTCGGCAGCCTGGCAGTCGGCAACAGCTCATTAATATCAGTCACTCTTACCAATACGGGCAGTGGCAGCGTGGCGATCTCATCGGGCTCGTCGTCTGGAGCCGGGTTCAGCATCACCGGGCTTTCTCCGGCGACGTTGAGCGCAGGTCAGAGCACGTCGTTCAGCGTGAAATTCTCGCCGACAGCGGCGGGAGCAGCGACAGGTAACGTCTCGATTGTGAGCAACGCTCCGGGTTCGCCGCTTGCGATTCCACTTAGCGGAACGGCTACACAATCACAGCCGGGTTTGACGATCAATCCGACGAACGTGCCGTTTGGAAATATCGCGGTGGGCAGCAACTCTTCGCAGAACGTCACGCTTACCAATTCCGGAAATGCGGTGGTGAACATTACAGGAGCGACAGCTTCGGGCTCAGGTTTCGGCTTGAGCGGATTGGGCGCGCAATCGATCAATCCGGGTGCGAGCGTCACTTTCGCTGCTACTTTCGCACCGACGACAGCCGGCAACGCGACGGGAAGCATCTTGATTTCGAGCAACGCTCCAAATTCGCCGGCGACCATTACGCTGAGCGGAGCGGGGATCCAGGGTCAACTGATTGCGAATCCTTCAGCCGCTAGCTTCGGCACGGTGACCACGGGCAGCAGCAGCTCGCAGACAATTACCCTGTCGAATACCGGCTCCGCACCTGTGTCCATCTCGCAAGCGAACGTTAGCGGCACCGGCTTCAGCATGAGCGGCATGACCGGTATGCCGATCACGGTCAATGCGGGAGCGACTAAGACGTTCAACGTGGTGTTTGCGCCTACAACGAGCGGAAACGCGACAGGAATGGTTCAAGTGGTGAGCAATGCTCCGAACTCGCCGATCTCGATCGCGTTGAGCGGAACGAGCCAGGCATCGACTCAGCTCCTGAGCGCCAATCCATCGAGCTTCAATTTCAACAGCGTGAATGACGGCAGCAGCGCCACGCTGAATGTGACACTCACAAACACCGGAAACGCGAATGTCATGATCTCCAGCACCACCGCTACCGGAGCGGGCTTCAGCGCCACGGGCGCGAACGGCACGACGCTGGCGCCTAACCAAACGGCAACAGTCGTCATTACCTTCGCGCCGACCAGTGCGGGTGCGGTATCCGGAAGCGTGGCGGTAAACAGCAATGCCAGCAATTCGCCGACAATCATCCTTGCGGGAACCGGCGTACAACAGCAGACCTCGCACACAGTGGCCGTGACGTGGACTGCGAGCGACTCGACCGGTGTAGTCGGCTACAACATCTACCGGAGCACGGTGAGCGGCGGACCGTACTCGATTCTTGACTCGGCTCCAGTGACGACCGACGGATACACCGACTCGACAGTTCAATCGAGCACGAACTACTTCTACGTGGTGCGGTCAGTGGATAACACGGGAACGGAAAGCGTCAACTCCTCGGAAGTGCAAGCGATTGTCCCGTAACGAGCGGGTTTGTAAAGGCGAGAAGCGCCCTTGAGAGCCGAGCACGACAGCTCAAGGACGCGGTACTAAGCAAAAGTAGGACTGAGATTATAAGTGCTTGGAACGGGACAGGTTAACTACCTGTCCCGTTTATGTACTTGTGTCCAGTAGTTTCAGAACGAACCCTCCCCCCACAATCGAAGCGTCCAGCGATCTCAGGTTTGGAGGCTTTTGAGTGTTCAGGCCCGCCCTAGGAATTCGTCGTCTCACCTCCAATTTGGCCGTTCCCGTCGCAATACTCGCAATACTAGCCGCTGGGCTGTCACTTTCCGGATGCGGCTCCGTTGGCGATTCCGGAGGGAGGACCCGGGCGCTGAGCATCACGCCGTCGGCTGCCGCTTTTGGCGGTGTGACCGTGAAGAACGAGGCGACACAAACGATCAAAGTATCGAACACGGGAACAGGGGAACTGAAGATTTTTAGCGCCGACATTGTTGGAACAGGGTTCAGCCTGTCTGGAATAAGCGCTCCTGCGAAACTGGCAGCTGGATCAAGCGCGACTTTCAACGTGGCGTTTAAGCCGATGGCGGCAGGAACCGAGAAAGGGACTGTCTCGATCAAAACGAACGCGAGTGAAAATCCCGCGACAGTGAATTTGAGCGGGACCGGGGTGGAGGAGTCGGTCAAACTGACCGTCAGCGAGAGCAGCCTAAGTTTCGGAAATGTTCCTGTGAGCAATAGCCAAAGCAAGGACGTCACGATCACAAATTCGGGAAACGCGAACGTCAGCATTGCGGGGGTGAGTGTTTCCGGTGCGGGATTCAGCGTGAGTGGGGGATCGAATGTGACGCTTGCGCCGAATCAGTCGGAAACACTCACGGTGAACTTCAATCCCAAGAGTAAGGGATCGCTGGCCGGCACTCTGACTATTTCAAGCAACGCGCCGACGGTGAAAATCTCGCTGGCCGGCACGGCACTGCAGGGCGGAAATCACAGCGTCGGGCTCACATGGACTGCGAGCACGTCACCCGTGATTGGTTATTTCATTTATCGGAGGACTGGAGCAACCGGTACGTTTTCGAGGTTGGACTCCAGCGTCGATTCTTTAACGAGCTTCACGGACAGCAATGTTGTCGATGGTGCGACTTACGATTACGTGGTTACGGCGGTAGCGGCGGGGGACCTGGAGAGTGCTTTTTCCGTTGAGGTTTCGGTGACGATTCCGACGTCGTAGGAATTGTCTTGCCGTTCGCGGTTGATATCCCCGCTGTCTCCTCTAGTTTTCGCGGACAATCTTCAGCATGCGCCGGAGCGGTTCGGCTGCGCCCCAAAGCAATTGATCGCCCACTGTAAAGGCTCCCAGAAATTCCGGACCGAGTTTCAGTTTGTGAAGGCGGCCGATAGGAACATGGAGGCTGCCGGAAACTGCGGCGGGTGTGAGACAACGCGTGGTTGATTCCTGGTCATTGGGAATTAATCGGACCCAGGGATTGCTGTTCAGGAGAACTTCTTCGATATCCCGGAGCGGCACATCTTTTGTGAGTTTGATGCAAAGCGCCTGGCTGTGGCATCGCATGGTTGCAACACGGACGCAAATGCCATCAACGGGAACCGGCGGCTCGAGGGCCATGATTTTATTGGTTTCGGCCATGCCTTTCCATTCTTCGCGGGTTTGACCATCCGGCATTTCTCGATCGACCCACGGAATCAGGCTGGCTGCGAGAGGCGCGCCAAACTCACTTGTAGGCAGGCCCGGGCATCGCTGTGCTTTCGTGACCATGCGATCGACTTCAAGGGCGTTGTCGGATGGCTTGGCGCGGGTTGGGTCCGTGATGCACTCCATTTGCTTCACCAGCTCCAAGACTTTGGCTGCTCCCGCGCCCGAGGCGGCCTGGTAGGTCATCGTGGTAATCCATTCAACGAGGCCGGACTTGAGAAGCCCGCTGACGGCCATCAACATCAGGCTGACGGTGCAGTTGCCCCCGGCAAAAGTGCGGAGTCCGCGCGCGAGGCCGTCGCGAATTACGGTTTCATTTACTGGATCGAGCACGATTATTGCTTCGTCCCTCATGCGCAGTGTGGAAGCTGCGTCAATCCAATAACCTTTCCAACCTTGATTTCGGAGTGGAGCGTAGATTTCAGTCGTGTAGTCGCCGCCCTGGCAACTGATCAGAACGTCGCAAGTGGACAGTGTCTGGAGGTCTTTGGCGTCTCGTAGAGAATCGCCGCCGCCTGCTTCTTTTGGCGCATCGCCGCCGGCGGCGGATGTCGAAAAGAAGACGGGTTCGATACCTGCGAAGTCATTTTCTTCGCGCATGCGCTGCATCAGAACGCTGCCGACCATTCCCCGCCATCCGATAAACCCGACTCGCTGCATTGGTTCTCCGGTGAGTTCCAGCTTACCTTGGTCGAACTATTTGACGAGGGCAAAATGATTGAGGCTTGTTCTTAGGGGGGCAATTCAGGCGAGAATCTCAGCCACGAGGCCGCTTACGTGTTCAGCAATGGCGGGGGCCGACGTGAGGCCGGGTGATTCGATGCCGATTAGCTGGACCACTTGGGGAAATTCCAGATCGCGCTGAATGATGAAATCGGCCACGCGCTTTTCTCCGTGCTTGGCTGGTGGCGTGAGCTTGGCGCGAATGCCGGAGTACGCCAGAATCAGGTCGGAAGGCTCGATTTCTGGCAGCAGAAGTTTCGCGCCCTGTGCGAACTGCTCGACTGATTGGCGATCGCGTTCGTAGTTGTTCTTGTCGTCGAGATATACAGCTGTAGGGCCGAGCAGAACATTGCCCCAAACGGTCTTTGTGAAGTGGACGCCGAGGCTGACTCCCTCGGGGTGTGGCAGCGGATACACTGGGCCGCTAATCAAATGTTGTTTGGAGCGGATGAGCTCGCAATATTCGCCGCGTACCGGGTAGATTTTGTTTGCCGCGAGCGGTGAACCTAGCTTAGCCGCAATCTCGTCCGCAAAGAGACCGGCGCTATTCACCAGGCAGCGCGTTTCAATTTCACCGGCTGCGCTCACGATGCGGATTCCGTCGTGAGTGTGCTCCAGACGCTCGACGCTTGCATTGGTGACAATATTCGCGCCACGATCCTTTGCGATGCGAGCGTAGGCTTTCGTCAGCTCCTCACTGCCGACAATTCCCGTGGAGGGAACTTCGATGGCCTCGAAGCCGTTCACGTGCGGTTCGCGCGCGCAAATTGCTGCGCGATCGACGATGCGCATGCCTTCGACGCCGTTGGCTTCACCATTCTTCATCAGCGCAACGAGCTCTTCGGATTCAGCGGGAGACGTTGCGACGACTAATTTGCCCGTTTTGCGGTGGTGGACGCTGTGCGCCTCGCAGAACTCATATGTCAGCTCGTTGCCGCGCACGCAGAGCCGAGCCTTCAGCGAACCTGGCTGGTAGTAGAGGCCTGAGTGGATTATGCCGCTGTTACGCGAACTGGCGGCCATCCCGATCTTCGGCAGAGCCTCTAAAACGAAAACATCGCTCCAGCGAGACGAAAGCGCCCGAGCAATCGCGCACCCGACCACGCCGCCGCCGATGATCACAACGTTCGCTTGTTCCACGTGTGCCAGTTTATCCGGTTGCGCGAGCTCTGGTTAATCCAGTTTTGCGCGAAGAGACCTAGGAGTGAATCGCGACTCGGGCTAAACGCTAGAAGCTGAACGCCGCTTGCAGGTAAATCAACCGGCTTGCGGATTGGGCCGAGAACGGGCCACCGGCGAGGTGATTTGGCACGTTGAAAAAAGGAGAGGCGGAGGCCTGCGGCACATCTGCCGTCGGCGGATTCAACACGCCACTCGGGGTGTCGGCGTTAGTGTGGTTGAAGAGGTTGCGGGCATTGACGCTGAGCGTGACATTGTAGCGACGATTCGTGTTGCCACCGCCGAGTCCGCCAGCTCCTCCCGCGAATGGCCCACCAGCGCCACGTCCTCCTCCGCCGCCCCGGCCGCCGCCTCCACCGCCGGGTCCGCCAGAGACGGTTTGTCGCCCGCCCGTGCCTGATTCTTTTCCGAAGCCAAACGTTTTGCTGAGGCGGACGTTCAGGGTAAATCTTGATGGGCTCGTTAAGAAATCGACTGGAATTGGTGTGGCATTCGCCGCGGGTACCGTATTGAACGATCCGATTCCTGGCACAGTGACGATCGTCGGCCCGACGGCGCCATTCGCAAAAGTGGGTCGCTGATTGAATTGCGCGGTGCCGATCAGATCCTGGCTGAGGGTGATGTTGAAAGGCGTACCCGAACTCACAATCATGAACGGGCTCAGCCGGAAATTGTGCGGCAAGCCGATGGTGCCGCCCAGGAAGTAGCGATTGCGGATGTCGAAAGGAGAGCGGCCATAGTCCTGCAATATGTTGCGGGGATTGGAGGGAAACGCGGTGGCCGATGACGTGTCGCTGTTGGCGTAGGTCAGCGTGTAGTAGCTGAAGAGCGTGAGCTTTGCGCCGGCGCGAATTGTGGCTTGCAGGAACATCTGATTTTCGCGGTAGATGCCTTCCGATTGGAATTGATAGACGTTCTCGAAGCCGGCGATCGGGCGCACGCCCGGCGTTGGGCTTGTGTAGAACGGAAAATCGAAGGTGCCGGGCTCAGGGCTGTTGATGTTGTTGGTGAAGAGCTGATCCCAGCCACGAGAATTCAAATAGGAAAGGGAGACGTTGGCGAACTTCGTGACTTGGCGCTCAAGGCTGACGGCGGTTTGCATCACGTAGGGCGCGCGTAAGTGCGAGGCTTGGGCGTAGACGCTCGGATTTACGGTGCTGGTGGGAACTATGTTCGGGAAGAAGTCGGGATTCGTAAAGATGAATTGCGCCTGGCGGATTCCGTTGAGGCGGTCTTCTTGCAGAACGTAGGAAGAGTTGAAGCGATCGTAGAAGATTCCGAAGCCGGCGCGCAGAACAGTCTTCGGCGCAGCCTTACCTCCACCGCCGAGGCCCCATGCGAAGCCTAGACGGGGCGCCCAATTGGCATGATTGCTGATTTCGTTTTGTGATTCGAAGCGCAAGCCATAGCTCAACGTGATGTTCGGGCGGATGCGCCAATCGTCTTCTGCGTAGAGGCCCACGTCTACTTGTCCTACGCTCGCATTCGGATTTCCGGGCATCCCAGCTGTGGGCCCGGCGGTGAGCAGAAATTGCGATGCGTTTTGGGCGCCGGTGGCCAATGCGGCTTGATATGCCTGGATGGAAGGGAAGATGTATTCGCCGTTGAAACCGGTTGTCGAGAAATTCGAATCGGTGATACCGCGCAGGCGCATGCCGAATTTGATGAAGTGAGTGCCGTGTGAGATCGAAGTGTAGTTCTGCAGTTCATAGCGATTGGAAGTATCGAGGATGGTTCCCTCATTGCTGCCGCCGCCGACGAACGCTCCTTGTACCAACAGAGTGGTTGCGGTGTTCTGCGGGACCTGGCTGCTGGCCTGGTGGAGATATTGGAAACGCGTTTCGTTGACGACGTTTGGTCCGAGCGTCTGGGTATCGCTTACCTGCAGAGTGTGTTCTGTGGTGAGAAGGTTGAAGGCCTGCGTTGGAAGAGAGAATGCGCCGATTCCATCGTTCTTGAGATCGTCCCGATAGTATTGATAACGAACTGAAAGTGTATTCGTGCCGGAAAGCTGGTAGTCGACGCGTGGACCGAGGTTGTAGCGTCTCTTCGGAGTTGGCACCGCATCGGAAAATGGAACGATTGGGAAACCGGGCGAGGTGGTGTCCACGATTTGCGCGTTGACGATGGAGAGATCGTTGATGTCGCGAATATCTGTGGTGAAGAAGAACGATGCTTTCTTGCTCAACGGACCGCCGATGTTGCCGCTGTACTGCACCGAGTAGTAGGGTGGATAAGGTGTTGCAGAACTGTCCTGATGAAAGAACGGATTCTTCGAGTTGAAGTGCGGAATCGTTGCCGTTTACGGAAATTTGTCCGTGCCATTTATCCGTGCCGGGCTTGGTGAAAATTTCGATACGGCCGTAGCCGACTTTATCGTATTGAGCTGAGAATGGATTCTGGTTGATGCGGATCTCGCGGATGGCGGATTTTGGCGGCAGCTGACCAGCCGTAAAGCCGTCGATATAGAACTGGCCGCCATTGGGGCCTGCGGACGGGCCCGCGAGAGCGGTCAGGTCGCTTTGTAATTCGTCGGGATCGTCGGGAAGCGCTTCGAGTTCTTTGCCTGAAATGATGATAGCACCCGCGTTGTTTGCGGGATTCACGTCCACCGTGGGAGCTTCATCAGAGACAACTACTTTTTCCTGCTGCTGTTCGATCTCCAGGGTGACCTTGAGCTGCGACTTTATCGGCGGCGATTTCGACGTCGTCGTTTTTATAAATTGCGAAACCTTTCGCGATGATTTGAACCGAGTATTTGCCCGGGGCGAGGCCTTTGCGGTCGAAGATGCCTTGCTGATCCGTTGTGGCGACGAGAGCGTCACCCGTGGGTGTGGTGAGGACGACTGACGCTCCCACTACCGCACCGCCGGAGGGATCGAGTACTTGTCCGTGAAGCGCGCCGAGACCTGTCGTCTGGGCAGCAGCCGCGCGCGGGGTGACGCCAAAAATTAAGAGAACGATAATCGCGAATGCAACGGGGCTTGCCTTGTAGCGGAGTCTCATTGTGTCCCTGAGTTGAATTTGGGTGCGGCGCCGGCGCATGAGTTTATGGAGCGTCACCGGCCATGGCGGGAGCGCCGCCCAAGCTCCACGGCGAGAGAGTCACTGCCTGGCTCCCAGCCGGTGCGGCGGCGAGAATCGGTTCGACGCCGCCGAGCAAGGTGATAGCGGTGGCCTGGCCGGAAGCGGTTCCCTCTGTGGCAACGATCATCACCGCTTCGTCCTTTCTTGAAATCCTCGAGTGTGGCCGCGGGCATGCGGTTCACAATCTGCTGGAAGTCGGCTTGGCCGGCGCCGGTACGACCGGCGCCTGGAGCGCCCTCAGGATGTTGGGAGGTGCCGCCGCTCGGCACCTCCAGCTTGTCCCGGAGCGCCCCCTGGACCCAAGCCAGCGTGATCGCCAGTTGCGCCCGCGCTTTTCAGACGAAAGGCAATGCGTTGGGCGGCTTCTGGCGGCAAACGGCGCAATTGGGATTGGCTTGTAATTTTCACCACAAACGGCTTCTTAGTGATGAGATCCATCACGCTCATGGTATTTGCATTGGTGTCGATCGAAGAGATAGTTCCAGCAATATTGCGAAAACTTCCTGAGACGACTTCCTCGGCCGCGAATTCGTTTCCGTCTGCGCTGCGCGTTCCTCGCGCTCGAAGTTGATCTCCGGGTTTGATCTGGTCGAGCGGCGCTGGCTTGGCTTCGTCAAATGAAATCGAGTCCGGTGCGTAACGGCGCAGGATTGTGGCGTTGGTCGTGTGAATGGCGATCGTTTTCTTTCCGCTCGCAGTCGTGACGGATATGGTGATCGTGCCGGTGCCGGGATCGACCCAACCTACGAGGCCGCCGATTCCGCGCTTTTGCCAGTCTTCGCGCTCGCTTTGGTGCTTTGCTTCCACATCGGACCGGCTCATCGCAATTACGCCGACGGCGACGAATGATTTCCCGTCGCTTGATGGTTGCCCGCGCACGAGGATTCGGTCACCGACGTGGAGGTCCGCGAGTTGAATTGGCGTCGCGCTCTTCAAATCCGTTTGGCCTGGTGCGACGCGTACCATTTTCGCGCTGCTTACGATTTGCACTGCAACGTCCGCACCCGAGTCCGTCGTTAACATGAGCGCGTTTCCGTTGATGCTTTTCACTGCGCCTACTTGTTTCGCTACGGGGGTCTGAGCTGGCGCTTGTTGAATTTTGAGCGCGACTGCGGATGCGGAGTCCGGAGCAGCAACGAACGCCGTTACAGCCGACGCACGCGGCGCACAAAACAATCCAGACCGCCGAATCTATGTCGCGCAAAACCCATTCACCACCCTAGTTTCCTGTCACACTTACTCTTTCCAAGCCTTAACGATTTGCCGCCTCAGAATCGCTCTTCCTTAGACGTGCTCCCTTTCATTATGCGTTACATATGAAAGGCAACGCCGCGTCTCCTCGTTCTCCGCCGTCTGCCTAAGCGGAAGGCCCGCGAAAACTTTCGCCATTCGGGTCGTCGCAAGACCTCGAAGTAGGAATTGGCGCGGGGCTTCGAGGTTGCTTACTTCGGACCGCTGGGGAGGGAACGGAGATAGGCGATAATCGCGACGGCATCTTCGTGTTTCAAGTGGTAGATATGCATCGGGGGACGAATCTCCTCGCCGTTCGCACCGATCCCTTTTTCGAGTATGTCGAAGCCATCTTTGTCTGAATATCCGGGAAAACCGGCGAGTGTCGGGAGCGCGGTCCGCCCATGTGGGTGCGGGCTTGACCGAAGTGATCCAGATTGGTGCTCCTTGCAACCAGCGATCGGAATCGAGCTGATTTTGGGCGTCGCGCGGGGTGTGGCATTCCGCGCATTTGGCGACTTCCTCGACGAGATATTTTCCGCGCGCGATATCCGATTCGCGAGCCGTTGGCCGGTGAAGTTTTTTTCTTAGCGGTCTGCGTGTACGAAGCTGAGATGGAGACAATGATCAAGGATTCGCGCAAATTGCGGGACCGGTGATCAATTTCACGGTGTTTTCTCCTTCCGAATGCTCGCTAGAGAGCTCCATGCCAATTATGAAGCAAATGCGCCGAGCGGCTGTACGACGTTTTATTTGGCAGCATTACGATCGAGATTGAGCGCGGACGTCGGAAAGCGGCAGCATTTCGCGGCAGCCGGTGACTCCCGGCCGTTTGAGCAGCGATCAGCGGGATGCCTTTTATCGAGCCGCGGCGCGCAGCTGCTAACTCCTTCCGCATGATGCGGTTGTAGAGGCAACTCGATGTAGAATGAGGGATATTATGAGTTTCACAAAATCGCGAGGTCTGAAATATCGTTGTTGTGGTTGTTGCTAGCGCCATCGGACGGGAGCTTGCCCAGCGCAGAAACCCAGCCGGTCAAACACACGATTAGTGTGAAGTTCGACTATAACTTTACGGCCACGCCTGCATGTTCGCAAAAAGTGACCAAGAAATGCATCGCGAAGTTTGTTGTTTACGATATCTCGGGAGGAAACCCTACAAGCTGTTTGAGATTCCGGTTCCTGCTGATGCGAGCGGAGCCGTGAAGGGGCATTTCAGGAGAAAGCCAGCCGCTTCTTTTCGAATCAGGAAAACACCTGGTGGCGGTGACGGCGCAGAAGGACAGCGGGGAAGAATCAAGCGCGCCGGCGGCTGCCATGTGGGTAACGATTCCGTGACGAGCCGAGCGGCATGTTCGAAAACAAGATTTCCAGCCCTGTTCGAACGATTTTGTGGGGGCTGCGACGACACCAGCGTCTTACGAGCGTTGAAGAGCCCTCACCGCGACGCGGCCACGAATCCAACTCCAAGCGCGAGTCAAATCCTCTGGCTCGATAAACAAAACATACGCGGCCAGAACATCCCATTCGAACATAGGAATATTCAGCGAGTATTCAAGCCATAGGTGGAATAGCACGCCGAGGGACAAGATGGTGTAACGAAATTCTTTGATCCAGATTAGAGTGCCCAGGGAGAATTCCAGCACGAGCGCCATCCAGCTACCCAATTTGAGCAAAGCCGGGCGGAGAAATAGTGAAGGTAGGGGAAACCGGCGAAATTCATCAAGGTGATACACATAGTAGAGCGCGGTGCCCTGAACCCAGGGAGCTCCCTGCACTTTCCAGCAGAACGAACTGAAATAAAGTAGCGCTAGTTCGAACTGAATCATACGCTGGGCCCATGGTGGGCGGGGCAATACGCTTGCGCCTTCCTTTCCTCGCCTGATTCGAATCAAGCGATCCACGGAAAGAGCCGCTCCTGCTGGAGCGAAGATCAAAAAGAACCCGGCCAGCCTTAAGAACGTGTCACCACCGCTGGTGATGTAGAGATTCCGTTGTTGGATGGACGCAAGGCAAAGAAATACAAGCAAACTATTGAAACGGGTGAAGAGGCCCACGGTGAGAAGCGACGCCGAGGCAAGAAATATCCAGAACAGCGCTTCGATCCAGTTATCGTTTTGCGGAATCATCATGAACAGGTTGAGTCGGGAGCCAGGCTCAAGTGTGTGCATCGTCTTGAGACTCACCCACGCATGAGTGCCAAACCAGGTGAGCCAGTCAGGCCGGAGCAGAAGTAGGGTAACGATAACGAGCAAACCATATAGGATACGAAACAGCGCGATCGGTATCGGTGACTTTGGTTCGAAGAAAAACGCGTTCCATGCGTCACCCAGAGACTTCAGCTTCACTTCAAAATCCTCAGGTTGCACATCGTAGGTGAAGAAAATATTTGAGTTCCATGGCCCGCGATCGTATTTGTCATCCGTTCGAGGGATAATTTCCGACCACCTTACTACCAGCATGATCGTTTTTGGCGGGCTTGTTTTTTGGTTGTTCAGGCGGGCGATGTAACGAGCTGCATCGGGCCACAGACCGGAATATTGATCGTTCTGCAGATTTTCCTCGAATTTGCGATAACGCTCCTTTGCGTAGCGTTCATTGGCGCTGAGGAGTTCCATTCTTGGGAAGCTCCACAATGTGCTCGATCCGTCTTTATAGATGACGATCGCTTCGAGGTAGCTGTTAACTCTTTTCGGGTCGGGAGAAAACATGTCCCAGGATTGAAAAAGTCCAGACCATATGAAGTATGGCCGCACCAGATTCCTGAATGAGGAGATTAGTGGGTTGTTGAGCGGCAAAGCCCAGCAGGATATGGCGAGAATGTGAAAGAGCAGGAAAACGTTAATTACAGAATATTTTACCTTCTGCAGGGGACTGGAGCTTCTTTGTTGAGTCGGGCCCGGAGGTCCAGCCGGCATTAGTCACCTATCCGCTTCGTCATGTGATCCGGGGTAACTTTCACGGAGTTCGGCCAGCTCATTGAATGAGAGTGCTTTCCTAAATTCTTACCGTGGCGAAATCGAGAGTAACGCATATGCGGGTTGTAGTTGAAGCGGTATTCAATCAAGAAACGGACTCGGCGCGCTACGAACCGTTATGGCGCGACAACGCCCCGGATTACGGTAACGGACGCCTTTGGAAGCTCGAACACTCTCGCCGGTGCCGCGTTGATCGAGCTACGCGCAAGCGGGCCGTCGGGGTCGGCCTTGCCATCGTCAAAGCCAGGATGCCACTGATACTGTTCGCTGCCAAAGGTGATGAAATCCACCGGGCCCGAAAACTCGCGATCGCGATTTGCTTCCGCGTCGTGAAAGACGATGCGAACGCCATGCGAATTTTCCTGGTCTTTGTTGACGATGAGCAGTGACCATTTCCCATCGGGGCGTAGCGCGGCATAGACGGTCACGAGCGTGTGACCGGCGTCGTCCTGAATGTCGCTCGAGGCGGCAAAGAGGCGATGGGCGGCTCCAGCAGGTTCCACCCACTCCAGATTAATGAGCTGGCTCGCGAAATATTGCGAGAGCGGCTGCTCGATCTTCAGATTCGTGTCCGTCGAAAACAGCCCAAAAGTTCCCAGAGAGTTGTTGCAACCGCGATGGACCCCTAGCGGAATGTAGTGAAAGAAATAGACCGCGTTACCGCCGGCGCTGAGGTACGAGCCCACGTAATCGGCCAGCCAGAGCGCTCCCCAGGTGTTGATAAACGCTTCTTCCGATTGCCAGGCGATGTTCGACTCCGTGATGAACATGGGAATATTCGCGGGAACACCGTCGCGATGCCAGATGTCGAGCATGTGAGTGACAAGGGTTGCTTCGTCGTAGAGATTACTCCACTGAATTTTGCAGGGATCCATCGGGTAGTGCTCGAAGGAAAAGAAACTGAGATCCGCCAGGCTCCCGTGCGCTTTCAGGTAATCGATGAAACGCGCCGTCCATGACGTGCGACCCTGCGCATCGGGCCATGTCTCGATGTCCTTGTTCACGCCCGTGAAGATTGGGCCGCCTAGCTGGAGCTTCGGATCGAGCTTGTGCAGTGCCCGGGCCCATTGGACGTACATCGCGGCATAATCCTCCGGCACCATGTAGTGCCCGTCGGGTTCCTCGCCCATCTCGACGTACGAAATCGGATAGCCTCGTTTCTCGACGTACGCGATTTCGGCGACAGAATCCTCCGGCGTGGCATAGATCATGGCGATAGGGATCATGGCCGGCAGGCCGCGTGTGTATCCGCTGGTATAGAAAAGATCGAAACCTACTTGGTCGCCCGCTTTTTCGTCTAGATCCGAGGGTTCGTGCCAGGGATCGACGGAAGAGCAGTAAGTGTTGGTTTGCCCTTGATCGGGAACGTGTAGAACGAGGTCGTGGAATTTTCCGTCAGCCGTTGTGGTGCCGATGAAGAGCTCGCGAATCGCATAACCCAGACAATCGCGGCGGTCTGCAGGCCCGTGCGTGTCGCAGGTATTCGACGATCGGGTCATCCAGATCCGAATGTATTGCACGGGCAGGGGCGCGACGGAAAGCTGAAGCGTGGGACTGCCCCCCTGGCCGTCACTGATCACACCGTTTGGAAAGGCAATCCACGCGCCCTGTGCCGGCTTCTTGATCGGATCTTCGCCGTTCCAGTATTGGATCACGTACTGCTTAGCGAACGGCTCGGCCCAGGCGATCCGCATCGCGTTGAGCGGGCGCGGAGCGGCCAGGTCGACAATCACCCACTGCGGATGAAGCGAATCGTCTTCGCCGGTGTACGGCTGCGTGAGGTATGGGTTGCTCTTCCAGTAGGAGTTCAGATCGCCATCGGTGAGTCGGGAGTAGCCGACCATATCCGTGCCGTCATCGTGAGTGACGCCGCGGTGAGGCAACGGATATCCGTAGGAATGGCGAATGGGCTCACCAAGGGCGGTGCTACCGGTGAAATAACCTTTACCCGCGGGATCACTCCACGTGCCCTGCGGATTCCAGTGCCAGGCTTCCATGTGAAGTTCGGTGTTCTGGCGGTAGCTGATCGTCTGCCATCCGGAGGAGAGCACTTGTTTGATCGTAGGCTCGACGAAAGTTTTGTCGGTGGCGCCGTAAGGTAGCCGGTCGATGCCTGCGCCCAAGGCCTGCGCGGGGACGATCGAGTTGGTCGAACGGCTCGGCGTCGCGTCGACGCGAATCGTCTGCGCGTGCAACGACGGTGCGAGCAGAAAGAGAACCGCGATGAATCCACAGGAAAAGTGAGCGAGCGCGTTTTTGCGTGACAGCATTTGCCTAGAAAAGAATCTTCAAGCCTGCCTGCAGAATGCGGGGATCGTAGGCCGCGGAAATAACTCCAAAGCCGTTGGAACCAAATACACCGAAACCCGGCGATAGCTGGCCGGAAAATTGAGTGTGGTTCCAGATGTTGAACGCTTCGAAACGGAATTGCAGCGTCTTCGATTCGGTTAGCTTTGTATCCTTCAGGAGAGCCATGTCCCAGTTGTTGAGCCCGGGGCCGTAGAAGAACCTCCGCTTAGCATTTCCGATTTGACCGAGAGGCTCATCGCTGAAAAGCGCGGTGTTGAAGTATGTCCCGCCTTTCCGCGGATTTGTATTTTGCAGAATTGGTCCGCCGGGCGTGAAGTCCGGCAAGTCAATCGGCGCGGATGTGCCTGCAGTCCCGGTGAGGGAATTATCGTTCGGGTCGGACAGGCTAACAGGAAGGCCGGATGCGAACGTGGTAATCCCGGAGACGGCCCACCCTGAGGCGAGCTTATTCTTCCAACCCTCGGTAGTGTGGAACAATCGATCGAAGGGCACCCTCGTTTCGTAGCTGGCGACAAAGTTATGCTTCACGTCAAAGGCACAGAGAGATGTGCTCAGCTTCGGATCAAACGGGTTGATTCCTTCGATGAGCTCGGATGCGTCGTCCATGCATTTGCTATACGTGTAGCCGAACAGGAACGTGGAATAGTTTCCTGTGTGGCGCACGCTGGCCTGCAGTGAGTTGTAAGACGACTGCGCGATCGTGGCTTCAAAGGGATTGTTGCCGAAGACCTGAGTCCCGTTTTGCGGTGTGCCCCCTTGGGGAGCGAGAACCGTGTAAGTTCCGTTTATTCCGTTGCAATTGGTCGCACCGCTGAAGGGCTGACAGGATTGTCCCGTGAGCTGCACGGCCGGATTCGTCACCGCCTGAGGTAAAGCTGAAAAAGGAGTGCCGGGGGGAAGCGGGTACACATTGCTTTCTCCAAATGGGCCGCAGGGGGCGGACTGGCCGGCGTTCACGTAGACGGTATTCACCTCCATGCAGAGGGCGGCATTTCCCGGATTCGCTTCGATCGAGGTGAGCAGGCGGTGTGCTTGATTCCCGACGTAGCTCACTGACACCACGGTGTTTGAACCGAATTGCCTTTCTATGGACAACTCGTAGTGTTCGCTATAAGGAAGCTTGTTAGTGTGCTCGAACGCCAGCGAACTTGAGATCGGTTCCACTTGCGCCCAATTAAAGTTCGGGTCCGGTTGCTTCACGGGCACCGGCGGGAAGGTAAACGGAAATCGCTGAACCGCCGATCCGTCGCCGCGGTCCATGAAAGGCGCTTGGAAGAAGCTGCCGCTTTGGAACCAAAACAACCCGAACGGCGCATCGCCGATCTCCTGGAACCCGGTGAGGTCTTCAAACGCGGAGTAATAGAGGCCGAAGCCCGCCCTTATGCTCGTCTTTCCGGGGCCGCCGGTGAGCGTGGCGAGAAGACCTGAGTCCCACGCGGGCGAGTAGGCGATGCCGATGCGCGGTGAAAAATTGTGATATTGCGTTGGCGCAAGCGTCTTGGGCACGCCCGGATCGCCGGGAACCACCCATCCCGTCGGTGCTCCCGTGCAGCCGTCGCACGTGCCGGCGGGAAACAGCACGGACTGCCTTCCCGGAATCAGTGTTTCTAATTTTCCTTGTGTGTCATACCAGGGCTGGCTGAATTCCCACCGCAACCCATAATTCAAGGTGAGATTCGGCGTTACCCTCCAGCTATCCTGCCCATAGAGACCCATATATTTCGAACGGGAATCGAGGATCTGCTTGCTTGCCTGGATAAAGAAGGCGGGCGCGCCAATCAGGAAGTCAACGAAATCGGAGCCCGTCTCGCTGCCGTCGAAAGTGTAAGCTCCGTTTTCGCCGAAGAGGTTGCGATCGTTGATCTGGTCATAGTGGAATTGGCCACCGAATTTGATGCTGTGCGTCCCGATCACTTTTGAAAAATTGTCCTGCCATTGAAATGTGTTGTTGAACTGATTCGGCGTGTCGGCCGGCACGCCGATTACTGTGCCTGAGAGTTCCCCTGCGAAGGCGATGTTCGGCACACCTTCAAATTGCGGGGCGATTGGCGCGACGCCGCCGTTAAAGGTGCTCCCGGATCCCGCTGGGGCAGTGAAGCCCAAAGAGGTGAGCGTGATCGGCTGGCCATTTTGTGTGAGGCCGCCGCTTGGGGTGAAGAGATGTGCGGCATTGCGGACGTAGCTGAATCGGAACTCGTTCACGGCCGTAGATCCGAATGCCTTCGTGTCGCTCAGAACCAGCACTTGCGCGCGCGTCGTGTCGGTGGCTGTGTATGGGCCGATATTCGGAGCGGGCACGGTGGCTCCGGAATTTGGAAATGGGTTCTGTAAGGTGTCGTCATCAAGGTGGTAGTACGCCGAAAGCATCCCGTATCGCGTATTGGCATCCAGGCGAAAGGCGCCCTTGTCGTCGCGGAGTCTTTGATCGAATGCGGAAGTGGTGAAGTTTGGCCCGTTACCTACATTTGGGGGAAAGGGACCGGGAAGGAAAGGTAAAAGCTTCACTGACGGCGCCGAAAAGGCCGCCGTGGGGACAACTCCGCCGGGGAACGATGCGGTCCCCGGAAAAACGCACGGAGTGGCGCCCGAGCCGCTGGTACAGCCAGCAAAGAAGTAAGGTTCGCCAACGGCGACTGGGTAGGGGAGAGCCGCGGAAAGATTGTTCGCCAGTTGCTGTCCCTGGACGGTGGCGCCTCCCGAGAGATTTGCAGATTCAGTGGGAGAAAGCGCGTAGCCCGATTGCCCCGTCGGTGTAACTCCGTCGAATGTTCCATCGGGAACGAACGCGGTTTGCGTCGGCGCGAAGATTCGCCGCGTACCTTGGTAATCGGCAAAGAAGAAAAGCTTGTCGCGCTTGATTGGGCCACCAACGGTCGCGCCAAACTGGTTCTGAATCAACTTGGCGGCCTTCGGATTCGGATCCTGGTCAGTGGGCATGTTGAAATAGTTTCGGGCATTGAACGCGGTGTTGCGGTTGAATTCAAAAACGCTTCCATGCAGCGAATTCGTGCCCGATTTCGTGACCACGTTCACCTGGCCGCCGCTGTAGTTCCCATACTCCGCATCGAAGTTGTTCGTGATGATGCGGAATTCCTCGATTGAATCGAGGTTGGGAATTATCGAGGTCCCGTTGTTCTTTCCTTCTTCGACGTTGGCGCCGTTGACCATGAACCCGTTGGAAGTTTCGCGTTGGCCATTGATGGATTGATTTCCGCCGTTCAAAACACCACTGCCTCCTACCGTGCGATCGCTCAAGTTCGAATCCTGGAGCGCGTTGGCATACTGGAAAGGCACTACGCCTGGCTGCAGGGAAAGTAAGTTCGTGAAGTCGCGGCCATTCAAGGGCATGGCCGTCATTTTTTGAGAGTTGATTACTTCACCCATCTGGGTGCTCTGGGTTTCCACGTGAACGGCTTGGCTCTCTACGGTCACCTTCTCGCTTATTGCGCCGAGCTCCAGCGTTACATCAATTTTGATCGCGGAGTTGGCATCAATCACGATCCTGCTTTGTTGGAAGGTCTTGAATCCTTGCTGTTCAACTTCGAGATCGTAGGTGCCAACAGACAAGTTCGGAAAATTGTAGAAGCCGCTCTTGTCCGTGTGTATGGCGGCGCGAACACCGGTTTGGGTGTTAATTGCAGTAACTGTGGCGCCCACGACCACCCCGCCACTCGGGTCAGTCACAATGCCGGAGATGCTCCCAGTGATGCTCGCCCAGACGAGGGCTGAGTTAACCAAGAATCCGAGCGCGACGACAGCAGCTAGAAGGATGATTCGGCGCTTCCGCATCGGTGTACCCCCGGAGAAAAGTTATTTTTCTTATGGTTCTAAAAATGGCCCTTCGCGCGCTTGCTGTTCTGTTAGACTTCAGTTTTATTAAATTTATTGAAATTGGATTTACGTTCAGTATAGCGTTCTTGTCAAGTAGAATTATCGGGGCAAACCCCCAATCAGGCGGACGTCAGAGTTGTGAGTGACCAGCCACAAGATTCTCGCGTAAGTTCGCGGTTGGGCTCGTCGCAGAGTTCTCCTGCGATGTTGCGGGAGATTTACGAGCAGCCTCAAGCCTTGCGCGAAACGATTCAACGCAACGTCGAAGGTAACAAGATCTTTCCCTTTGCGGCTCAGTCGATCAGCAGCGCTCTCTCGGGCGCCAGAAAAATCGTCGTCGCTGCGAGCGGCTCGAGCCGCAACGCCGGTCTGGCCGGCGAAATCATGATCGAAGATTTGGCCGACGTCGCGGTCGACGTAGAATATTCCAGTGAATATTCCCTGCGTTCGTCGCGCGCTGCTGCGGATTCTTTAGTGGTCGTCATCACACAGTCGGGCGAGACCGCGGATACGATTGCTGCACAACGTGAAGCGCTTCGCCACGGTGCAAAAACTGTAGCTATCTCGAATGTCGCTGACTCGACGATTGCGCGCGAAGCCAGCAATACTCTGATCACTTACGCTGCGCCAGAATGTGCCGTCCCTGCAACAAAGAGCTTCACTGCTCAGCTTGCAATGCTGCATCTCTTCAATCTTTTTCTTGCTCAGGAGCGAGGCCGCATTGATTCGGATTTCGTCCAGAGTTCTCTTACTCGACTGGCTCGAATGGCTGACGAAATCGAGAGAGAGCTTCCGTCTTGGGACGCACAGACGGCGATGGCGGCTAGCTTCGTTCAGAATGCCAAGGCATTTCTGTATCTCGGCCGCGGGATACATTACGCAATCGCCCGTGAAGGCGCCTTAAAGCTCAAGGAAGTCTCGTACGTACAGGCGGAAGGTATGCCGGCCGGTGAACTACGTCACGGCCCGAGCGCACTCGTCGATGAAAAGCTTGCCGTTGTCGCACTCGCGACGCGAGACGCCGCCGACTACGATTCCACGCTGCGGTTCCAGAGAACCCTGGGCATCCTCGAGTACGTGAAGGGTTGCGGCGGCCGGATAATCGCCATAGCCACTGAAGGCGACAATGAAGTTTTGCAGGTCGCGGACCAGGTGATCTTTGTCCCCTCGGCGCCTGAATTGCTTTTGCCAATCCTCGAAGTGGTGCCGCTGCAGCTTTTCGCCTATCACTTTGCGACGATGAATGGTTGTGACGTGGACCATCCTCGCCACCTCGTCAAGGCTGTGGTCCGCGAATGAACGAGCCGCGTGTTGCTACGTCCAACTCGGCGCCGGTACAACTGAAGCGAGCGCTGAAACTCTGGGATCTGATTATCATCGGCATTGTAATTATCCAGCCCATCGCGCCCATGGGAATCTACGGCGTGATCAATAACAACGCGGGTGGACACGTCGTCACGACGATCCTCATCGCCATGGTGGCGATGCTTTTTACGGCGATCAGCTACGGAAAGATGGCCCGCGCCTATCCCAGCGCTGGATCCGCCTATACCTACGTCGGAGAAGAAATTCATCCCGCGCTCGGATACATCACTGGTTGGGCGATGGTGATGGATTACATCTTGAATCCTCTGATCTGCACAGTGCTTTGCAGCAAGCTGACCCAAAATATCCTGCCGGGCATGCCTTATTGGGTGCTGGCCATCGCTTACGCCACGCTTTTTACGCTTTTGAATCTTCGGGGGATCAAAACTTCAGCGCGCATTAATGATGTGCTCGCGGCAGGAATGTCGATTGTGGTGGTCGTATTTTTCGCGTTTGTTATTCGTTTCATTTGGGGCCTGCACGAATACGGCGCTGGTTTTTTTACGCAGCCCTTACTACAATCCAGAGACATTCAGTTTCCACGGAGTGTTCCGCGGTACGTCGATCGCAGTGCTTACCTACATCGGATTCGATGCGATTTCCACTTTGTCGGAGGAGGTCGAAAATCCGCGGCGCAACGTGATGCTTGCGACCTTGCTGGTCTGCGTGATCACGGGTGTCTTGTCGTCGCTCGAAGTGTATGCCGCACAACTCGTTTGGGGATCGAAGCCTTTTCCGCAAGACATGGTTGAGTCGGCGTTCCCGCTGGTGGCGCGGCGGATTGGCGGATTTTTTCTTTCCATCTCCTCAACTTCACCGTGCTCATCGCGAATATCGGGTCGGGAATGGGTGCACAGCTCGGGGCGGCTCGGTTGCTTTATGGAATGGGCCGTAGCGACGGCATCCCCAAGAAATTCTTTGGGGCGCTCGATCCGAAGAATCGCATTCCCCGCAACAATGTAATCTTCGTCGGGGTGATCGCACCTATCGGTGCTTTTCTGGTTTCTTACGAGAAGGGAACCGAGTTGCTGAATTTTGGCGCTCTGCTCGCGTTTATGGGCGTGAACGCAGCAGCCTTCGTTCATTATTATTTGCGCTCGAGTGAAAAGCGCTGGACCAATTTCGCTTTTCCCGTGCTCGGTTTTTTCATCTGCCTTTTCATCTGGCGAAGTCTGGGGCCCTGGGCCATCGTTCTGGGCACGGTGTGGATGGCGGTTGGAGTTGCGTACGGCGCCGTCAAAACGAAAGGCTTCAAGACAGATCTGGTGCGCTTTGACATCCCGCCCGACGATGCCTAGAGCCCATGGTGATGGCCGCGCTCCGTCGGGTTGTGATAAAGATGGGCGCTAATTTTTCAAAGATCTGGATTTTGCTGTTTAAGGGGGTACCGAAGATGCGCCGGCGAAGGACAAGAGGATCAGCCGTTACGTTGCGGGACGTGGCGCAGGCCAGTGGCGTCTCGATCGCGACGGTCTCAATCGTCCTCAACAATGCTCCCCTCGCGCGCTACATTCCGCCTTCCACCAAGGATCGCATCGAGAGAGCCGCGAAAAGGCTGCACTATCGTCCCAAGTCTAATTCTCATTTTCTGAACGCCAGAAGCAATCACACCGTTGGAGTGATGGTGTTTGACGTCACAGACCCTTTCTGCACCCTGATTCTCCGCGGGATCGAGAGTTCGCTCTACGAAAGTTCCTACCTCCCCATTTTTACGGACATGCACAACCAGCGCGGACGCTTTGAGCGCTACCTCGAGACGCTGCTGGCTCGTCCCGTGGAGGGCCTGATCATCATTGCAAACTGGCTTTTGGTAGACGTTGATTTATTGGCTGATCTCGAAAAGCGAAATATTCCTGCCGTTATGATCGCGAGGGAATTGAAATCCGGCAGCATGAGTTCTGTGATGGTTGATAACGAAGCGGGTGCGCACCTCGCGATCGAGCATCTTTACTCACTGGGGCATCGAAAGATTGCTTTTATTCGGGGCCCGAAGCTGCTGGCTGATGCAGCGCCTCGTTGGCGAGGCGTGCGTTCCTTCGCTCGATCTGTCCGGTTGCCGATCGATCCGATGCTGGTGGCAGAGCTGCCCGATTCGTTGGACCCCAATTCGGCATTCGAAAGCGGATTCAGGCTTACCGAAGAGCTGCTAAAGCATAAGAAGCGCTTCACCGCGATTATGGCCTTCGACGACATGACTGCTTTCGGAGCAATCCGGTCGCTCGCTCGGGCCGGCTTGAAGACGCCGGATGACTGTTCCGTGATCGGTTTTGACGATGTGCTTCCTGCAGGGCTCTCCGTGCCTTCGTTGACCACCGTTCGGCAGCCGATGGAGGCGCTGGGCAGCACGGCTGTGGGAATCATCATGGAGGGGATTAATGCGGCTGCCGAGGACCGGGAATTCAAACCCGTTCGCCGCAAGCTGGCGCCTGAACTCGTCGTTCGAGAGTCCACGCGTGCCCTCACGTAGAAACTCACTTCGGCGAGTAGCTAGTCGAAATCAGACTGTGGCCGTATTGGTCTTCAAAGCTTCGGGCTCCGCCTTGCATGCGGTTTTTCACCAGGTTCGTCCAAACGAACTTAATCACCCGCGCATCGTTGTAGCGATAAGCAAGATTGTGATTGAGGGTAGAGAAGCAATGCTGCTGACAAGTCTTCTTCATTCCGGCCAATTGATTTGCTTCGAACTTGTGACCGTCAATGTTTCCCCAATCGAAGGTTGAGGCGTACATAGGGAAGCACGGAGCTACCGTCCCATCCGTGCGTATGATCACGTTGTTCTGGCCGGCTCTGCAATTCCACTCAGCAAAATGAAGCTCGCCATTATCGTCCTGCAGCGAAGCTGAGCGGTTTCTGAATCAACAAAATTGCAAAACAGGTGTCGCGAGGTCACCCTAGCGCTGCCAAACTCGAGTTTGGATCTATGGCAGGAAGATGCTTCAGAGACTGATCCAAATTTGTATGATCAGTCTGCTGCCATTCCATTCGCGATCGGCCCGGAATTGTTGCCGGCAAGCTGCAGCTGCACCAATTCTGGCGCTGCGGCCTCCGCCATTTCTCTCCGCAACTGGGCTTCCAGCGCGGCGAGTTCGGCCTCAATGTCTTGCGATGCTTTGTGCTTGCGGATCACTTCTTCGCGGTAGCGACGCAGGAAATAATCGATCGTCTCTACGCGAATCCTGATAGATCCGGAAGGCTTATTCTCGTCGAGATCCTTGAAGCAGAAGTAAGGGGTACCGGACTGTTCCACAATGCCTTCTACAACGCCGTAGATGGGCGCATCATGTCCGCACTTGAAACTCGAAATTTCGAGAGCCACAAGATTGGGATGCCGCGCTGCAAACTTGGCGGCCCACACTTTGTGATTGGTGCTGCAGGAGTAGGAGTTCTTCCAGGCGTCGGTGATATCGAGTGGGCTGGTGACAACGCCGGCCCTTACCTCTTCACCGAAAAGCCTCTCAAGTAGGTCCTCGTCCAGGGGAAGGGTGTTTTGCGAAAATATGGGATAACCGAGCTTCTGGAATTCGTCGAGGATCTCATGGTTGAGTCCTGGATCGTGGTGATAGGGGCGAGCCAGCATCACGATACCGATGCGATCTTCGCGTTCCAACTGATCGAGCACCTGGCGCGCGCGTTTGCGGATACTGGATTCGTAGTCCTCAAGTGCCGCGAATCCGGCCTCCACGGCGCGATCGTTCTCCTCAGGAGAGAGTCCGAGCACTGGCTGCCAAGCCTGCAGCATCTGGTAGGCAAAGAGTTTGCGATCTGCGAAGTTAAGCACCGGATCGATATATTTCAGATTGTATTCGGCGAAGACGTCATTTTCCTTGGTAAACGCGGCTTTTACGGTCTCTGGTGTTGCCGTCACGGTGGGGCAGGCATTCGCGCCAACGATTTTCACCAGCGGCGAATGCAGAACGTCATACATCGGGAAGAAGATCACGTCGAGCGGCTTTTTGTGATGCTTCTCCTGAATCAAGTTGTAAACGTGCGAGATTCCGATCTTCGCGGGGAAACATGGATCGATCGCGCCGCGACTCGCACCGGCGCGGTAGAGTTCCGAGCTGGTGTAATCGGAATAAATAATATTCTCCGGCTGCACGCCAAGGCTTTCGAAGTAGCCGTTGAATAGAGGCGCGTACGTGTAGATATTCAGCACGCGCGGAATGCCGATGCGCACTTTGCCGCGATTTTGCATCAAGGTTACGCGCTCTTTGGCGGCCTTCGTCCACGCGCGAGCAGGAATCGGATCAGCGACGCTCTTCGCATTCGTGGGACGGAAGACCTCCTTCGATGCGTAGTCGACAAAATTCGGATGTTTGTCTCGAATTTGGTCGAGTCCGGCCTTAATGTCCTTCATATCGTTCAAATCTTCCACTGTTCCTTTCTCGCACGTGGCGATAATCAACCTTTGCTCGCCAAGCATGAGTGGAACCTTGGTGACCTTCTCGAGAGGCACAAGATTCTTCGCCGGTTCGGTCCGCACATCGATGAAAGTCCGGAGGCAGTTGTTCTTGCAGAAGTAGCAGCGCGTCGCTTCATTGCGGGTGGTGCGGTACTCGATCTTGCGCACGGCCTCGAGGCCAATAAAGGTGCTTTGCTGGCCATTGCGCCACACCCGTAGCGATTCCTGCGCCGCGCCGATGGCTCCTGATTCTCCGCAGTGTTCGTGCACGATGATTTCAGGTTTTTTGCCGGCCGCGCGAAAACTATTACGAATGAAATCCACTTCGGCCTTTACGACGGCGAGGTTATTTTGGGTCCCGCCCTGCAGCACAAAACGGGTGCCCAGCGCTGCGAGATTGGGAATGCTCGCAACGTAAAGGAAGACGTTCTTGGGCAGCACGGCAGCGAGGCCAGCAAGAATTTCTTCCGCCTGCCAGCCTTGGCGCTGAAAATTCACGATGTCCGACTGCATGAAGACCGCGCAGCCATAGCCAAACACGGGCATAGCCTGTGCCGAGAAAGCGAGGTCGGCAAACTGATTCACGCTAAGCCCAAATCCTTCAGCCGTGGACTGAAGGAAGTATCCGTTGCCCGCGGAACATTGCGTATTCAGCTTGAAATCTTTCACGCGGCCATTGTGCAGAATGATGATTTTGATGTCCTGGCCGCCGACATCCACGATCACGTGCGGGTCTTCATAAAACTTCAGCGCGGATTCGGTATGTGCGACCGTCTCAACCAAGGCGACGTCGGCTTTGAGAACATCTTTGAGTATGTCTTTCGCATAGCCAGTGGTGGCGACGCCGAGGACTTCCAGCTTGGCGCTCTGCTTCTCGACTTGGCCACGCAGGTTCTCAAACATTTCAATCGTGTCTTGTATCGGGTTCCCGTTTGAGAGCTGGTAGGACTTGCAGAGAATGTCCCCATTCTCACTGAGTAGAACCGCTTTAGTGGAAGTAGATCCACCGTCGATTCCAATAAAACCACCTACGGTGCTACCTTTCTGAAATGTCGCAGGCGTGAACTTCTTAGGCCGATAGGATTCGCGGAAGACGTCGAGTTCGGCGGGATCGCCGACCAGCGCTTTGCCTCCGGCCTTGGCCTTTTCTTCCTGGCGGCCGAATTCGATATATCGGAGCAGTTTGTCGTAGCCCTGGTAGCAGCCGATGCAGTCGTCCTCGCTGCGGCCAAACTCGACGGCACCCAGCGCGGCGAAGTATTGTGCGTTCTGCGGAACCTTGATTAGATCTTCCGGCTTCGCACCGTCCGGAATCGCTACTTTACGCTCCTTCCACATGCGCGGAATATTTGCCTGCCATGCTTCGCGCATGCCGCGAATGAAGCTGTTGGGGCCTCCGAGAAGCAGCACATGTGGCCGCAAGGTATGGCCGCGAGTTAGGACACTCAAATTCTGTAGGACGATAGCTTCAAACAAAGAAGCCATCAGCTCATCGGGTGGCGTCCCCACTTTCTGTAAGCCGTTGATGTCGGTTTCCGCGAAAACACCGCACTTTCCGGCCACTTTATGCAGCTTGATTCCCTGATACTTCAGTTCGCCCAATTGAACTGCGGGGATCTTCAGCTTGGCATTGATCTTGTCGATCACCGCACCAGTTCCACCGGCGCACTTGTCGTTCATCGAGGGAATCTTTTTCTTGCGGCCGGTTTCGTCGTCATCTCTTAAAGACGATAATCTTCGCGTCCTGACCTCCGAGCTCGATCACCGAATAGACTTCGGGATGAAGCTTTTCGACCGCGAGCGAGACCGCGGTGACTTCTTGAACGAATTTAGCACCGACTTGCTCCGCGATCCCACCGCCCCCGGAGCCTGTCACGAACATACGGGTGTTCCGCCGATTAATGCCGACCTCGGCTTCCATACGTTTCAGGAACTCGAGGCTCTTCTCAGGCTGCTTCGTTTCGTGGCGCTGGTAATCCTGCCAGAGGACTTGGTCGGTCGCCGCGTCCACGATCACTGCCTTAACCGTGGTCGACCCAATGTCGAGCCCAACCAGAAACTTAGTGACGTGGTCGTGCGGCTTCTGTGCCCGAGGGATTTGCTGAACTTGCGCCCGAAGCGGAGCAATCTGAACTAGTTGCGAAGTGTTGTGGTCGTGCATCGCGTCCTCATTGGCTTGTACGTTAGAGCCGGCGTTAATTTTGACGCCCACGGATCCTTGTCCGCTGGGCGACGCGAATTTCTCTGCCAAATTTTCTTAGTTGCGGGATGCCGCTGGTATTGCGACCCCTGAAACTCTTGCCCTCTTCCAGAACCGCGTATTGCGATCGATCCGATCGCTCACGTGCAGAATAAATTGCGCGGCGGTTCCAGCAATCCCTTCGCGATGCGGCACGTGATAAAAAGGTCGCTTCAGCTCGGGATGGTCCTCAATGTAAGTCTGGATCTCTTGCAGACTCTTGCCTGTCGATTTCAGGCACTGCTCGAATTCAGCTTTGGCTTTCACCTTGGCTTCTCCGAGCGCCATCTGCACGCGACTGTGCGCGTTGACTTCGCCTTCGCCCGAAGTCTCGATAGGCAGGAAGATCATGTCTTTGAATTTGTTGATTACGGCGGATTGCACACCGTCAGACTGCGACGAAGGCATGCAGCCGAAGGGCTTCAGCGCTAGCACCATGTGGCACAGTTTGTGGATGGTGTAATAAACGTTCTTTCCCACCTCGAGGTGCCCTTCACCGCCTCTTGCGAACTGGTTATAGAAAGGATTCGCGAGATCAGCGAGTTCGTTCTGGGGCACGAGGTGGTGGGTGATCCCGCCCATTTGCCTGATGGTGCGATGATAGAAGAAATTCCACATGCGCTGGCCGGCGCCAATGCCCCAGAGCTTCTTGTGCAAACCGATGTAGTTGAAGAACTGCTTCTTGGCTTCGTACCACTTCGGATTCCGGTGCGGGCGATTGACCGGCCATTTGGCAATCGCGTGAGCTTTGGCTTGGTACATAAGGTAGGCGACCCAGGTGGCGATTGGCTCAACCAAGACCTGCGCGCCTTCGCGCTCGAGGAATTCGAACATGTGGAAGTTGCCGTCACCTTCCGTGAGCTGGGCCCAAAACTCGCCGGTGATTTTCACCACGGGCTTCACTTTGGTACGGTCCACCTCAATTGAATTGAGCTTTTCACGGGCAGCTTGCAGCGCGCCCAGGTAATCCTTGCCCCACATGTTCTCGTGCCATTTCCCAAACACGTTGGCCGTGTTGCGCAGGATCTTGTTGCTCTTGAATTTCGGTTTTGCCCAATCGGGAGCCGCCTGTTCGATTTCGAACGATTTGCGATTCCTTAGGTCCTCGCACAATCCATCCACAGCCTCACGGAAAATCCTATCGCTCTCACCCTTCGTCACCTCGAAGGGCCGGATTTGGTAGATGATGTCGTTGATTACGTCGCCCATGTGCATGGCGTTCAACATACCGAAGCCGAAATCAATCGTAAATTTCAGTCCCGGCTCTCCGGACTCAGCTTTGATTCCATCGCTATCTTTGAACAACAGGACTCGAAAGCCGTCGAAGCCGGCATTCTTGAGCGCGAAGCGATATTCCGCCTCATACATGCCGAAGCGGCATGGGCCGCACGAACCAGCCGTGAAGAAGACGTAGTTGTCGAGAATCTGCTGGCGCGACAGGCCTTCTTTTTCGAGGAATTGCAAGTACTGAACAAGATTGCCAACCGTAAAATAAGTAGGATTACATTGGCCGTTGTTGCCGAACTCCTTGCCAGTTTGAAAAGCAGGGACGTCCGGAACCGGAAGCTTTTCGCAGCGGTAACCGCATCCTTGGAAGACAGCGCGAATCAAGTCTTCATGTTTCCAAGTGAACCCGCCGAACAAAATCGTCACATGGTTGCGCTGTTCTGCCGTGAAGGCGCGCTCAACTGGGCGATGGAAATGCTCTGCCTTGTCAAGGCCCGCAATTTTTCGTAGCCGTGCTCGTTCCGCCTCTAAGCGCTTCTTAATCTCCATCTCAGAATCGTTACCAATCTGGACGAGGTTCGTCGCCATGAAGTCCTCCGTGCGCTAGGATTTTTATTTTTGCTGTAAAACGGGATGTCGTGGGGTTGGTAGTGGTGTGTAGAAATTGGATTGCGTGACGCCAGGGTCTTTCAGAGGGCAGGCTGGTGCGGAGTGCTGGGCGGAGTGTCCCGCCAAATCCTTCGAATCTACGAATTGACACCATCCAAACCCCGAGGACTGAGCTAGGATGCCCCACTTCTGCTTCGGAGGTTGGATGCACGCCAAAGCAGGTTAGTCACATAAACCGGCGTCCTAAAAAGAGCGCTAGTAGGTGCCACTAGTGCCCGCCGCCCAGATTTAAATATATGCACGCTCACGGTCTTGATGCAACCCTATTTCTGTGGTTTCGAGGAGATTTCCGTTCCTGGCTGTGTCCAGACGAAGTAAAGCTGGCGCCTGTTTGAAGAACAAATTCAATCTGATTTCGAAGCAGAAGGGCGCACGGCTCGTGGAAGAGTTCCGGCATCGATTATATTGCCGACCCGAGACAGGGTCTCGAAGTACAGTTCGTCGCCGGGCACTGATCTGCCCGCTCAACGCCAGGCGCGCGCAGTAGGCCAGTACAAGGCAAGTTCCAACAGCAACCATGACGTCGACGATTGGCGAAAGCTTTGCCTTAAGGCTGCGGGCCTCCAGAGCCGTTTCCACATTCTCCAGACTTTGTGATTCGATGCTTCCATTCAAAATCTTCGCGCGCGAAAGCCTTTACCACTCGGACGGATGTCAGCACTTCCTGCACGATTGACACAAGTTCGCTTTCTTTCTTGCGCACCTCACGGGAGGCTTTCTTGATGCGGCGGGTGAGATAGTAAACAAGCGCAAACAGAGCAGGAGCAATCGAAAGCGCGATGAGCGTAAAGCGCCAATTGATGTAGAACATGACGCCCGCCATGCCGACCAGCGTGAAGATGTTGACGACGATGCCAAGCAGTGCGGAGTTGATGAAATTTCCTTCTCGTGAAGTGTGGTCCGGCGCCACGGCTTGAGGGCTGAGACAACCACGTCGGGGGAATTGCTTTAAGGTAGTGGTCAAAAATATTGGCCTCCCGACCAACTTTACACTCACTAGTACGCCCGAACGCTCGCCGGGCTGCAAAGCGACACAAGGGGAGGAGCAGTAGGCCGCGCTGAAGAAACACGGTAGAATTAATTTCGTGGACAGAATAGAAACACGACGCGGGATCCTTTCCAGGACTACACGATCGCAGCGCCTGGGATCTGCGCATGAAAACAGAACAGCGAGATTGAATGAGTGAGGCAGTTCGCACCACTTCGGTAGCCGACAAACTCCAAATGACCGGTGAAACGCCACCCCCTGCAGGGCGTCCGAGCGTCCTTCTGAATATAGTCGTGCTGGCTTTTGCCATCTTGTTGGGATGCGTAGCCATGGAAGTGGCTCTACGCGTGATTTTTGCCCACAGCTTAGATTTTTCGATGGAAATGTGGAAATACGCCGTGAAGTTAAAGCGCCCTGTTGCGAATCCGGACCTGAGTTTTGTTCATGCACCGAATCGCTCTGCGTTTCTTATGGGCGTTCCTGTTTCGATCAATTCCGAAGGACTTCGGGATCGAGAGTTTTCGGTTGAGAAGCCCACGGGCGTTTATCGCGTGATGATGCTTGGTGATTCGACTACGTTTGGATGGGGTGTGAAAGAGGAAGATACCGCGGCAAAGTTCCTGGAACGCAAACTGAACGCTGATCTACCCGCGGGGTATAAGCATGTGGAAGTGATGAATACCGGCGTCGGGAACTACGATACCGTTCAGGAAGTAACGTACTACGAAACGATTGGGTGGAAATATCATCCGGATCTGGTCGTGCTGGTGTTTTTTATCAACGATCCGGAACCGGTGCCCATAGAAAAGAAGGGGTTTCTCATCGACCGCTCGTACCTCATCGCGTTTGCTACCAACCGTATCGATGGTCTCATGCGACACGCAGGCGTACGGCCGGACTGGAAAACATACTACGCGTCGCTTTACGACGATGGCCGGCCCGGATTCCAAGCCTGCAAAAAAGCCCTTGTAAGCTTGGCCAATTCGACTCGAAGCCACGATGCAAAGCTTCTCGTGGCCATACTTCCCGAGTTGCACCAGATTAATAACGACAGTTACCCATTCAAGGCTGCACATCAGAAAATCAAAGATGTGATGGCTACCGAAAATGTCTCAGTTCTTGATTTAATCGATGGCATCAAAGATCACGGCCCGGAAGAAACTCTTTGGGTCACGGCTCTCGACGACCATCCAAACGCGAAGGCAAATAATTTAGTTTCCGATCAACTGGAGCAATGGATTCTTGAGAACACCGGGAAACACTGAGTGATGCGATCGCAGCGGTAGGCTTAATAGAGGTGAGCGATGATCGCTCTGAATGTCGGAAAAACTCGACCTCACCGACCTGTTATACCAAACGCAGATTTCTGAACGCACCTAGCGGCGGAAGGGCTTTGGTTTTGAAGACAGTGGGGCTGAGGAAATTGATATGGATAGCCTTGGGAGCCGGCACGATTGCACTCGGTTCCCCGGGGATTGCGATCGCAGCGGATGGGCCACCGACCTTCGATAAGGAAGTCGCGCCGATCCTTTTCAAGAGCTGCGCGAACTGTCATCGTCCGGGGCAAATCGCTGGTGACTCTTCGTTTTTGACCTACGAAAGCACTCGGCCTTGGGCTGATTCGATCAAAGAAAAGGTGCTGAAACGAGAGATGCCTCCGTGGCCAGCGGATCCCAAGGGGAGCGTGAAATTTCGCAACGACCCTCGACTCAGCGAACAAGAAATCGAAACGCTGGTCAATTGGGTTAAGGCGGGCGCTCCGAAAGGTAATGATGCCGACTTGCCACCCGCGCCAACCTTCGCGGAAGGGTGGCTGCATCCGAAAGGGCTCGCGCCAGATGCCGTCATCACATTGCCGGAGTTCGAGGTCCGAGCGCCTGGTGACATCCCATATCTAAGGTACCTGGTGAAGGTGCCGTTCCCCACGGACAAGTGGGTTGTCGCCATCCAGGTGAGACCCGGTAATCCGGCCCTTGTTCACCACATGGCGTTCACGGAATTGGCATTTCCCGCGAACGTGACACCCAGCAACCTGAACCAGCTCACATCGTTCGTCCATCAGCAAGGTTTGCCGGAAAGTGCGATTGGGATTCGGCCGGCAGTAGCGGTTCCGGGAAACTCCAAAGTGTACGACATGCTTGGAGTGTACACGCCGGGCACGACGTTTGAGATGTACGAAGATGGAAGCGCCAAACTCCTGAAGGGCGGCGACAATTTGTATCTTAATTGCAATTTACATTACCAGATGAGAGGGGAACCGGAGAGGGACCGAACCAAGATCGGTTTTTGGTTCGAAAAGGAAACACCAAAACACCAACTGTTTCGAGTGCCCGCCTCAGGCGAGAGCCTCCTCGCCAATGGGCAGCAATTGCTGACTGACGCTCCTGGGGAGAAAGCTGAAGGTACCGGCGTGGCGATTCCTCCGATTCCACCGAACACGGAGAACTATGAAGTGATCGGGATTACGGCCTACACCGAAGCAGTGACCATTTATCAGTTTCAGCCGCACGCCCACTTGCGAGGCAAGGACTTCACATACGATGTGGTCTATCCGGACGGGCGGGAGCAAAGTGTGCTCAGTGTGCCAAAATACAATTTTCACTGGCAGCTGGCCTATGACCTCGCAACCCCGCTGAAGCTTCCAGCGGGCAGCAAGCTGGTGATTACCGCCCACTACGACAATTCCACGAAGAACGAGCTTCTCTTGCATCACCATGGGCACGAGGATTCTAATCCCGCGCACAATCCTGGGCCCGGCAAAGAAGTTCACTTTCGCGATCAGAACCAAAGCT
Organism: uncultured Acidobacteriota bacterium; assembly: GCA_963790945.1. Classification (GTDB taxonomy): domain Bacteria; phylum Acidobacteriota; class Terriglobia; order Acidiferrales; family UBA7541; genus Palsa-295. The sequence goes on along the minus strand of CAWBRH010000022.1, from coordinate 156,806 downwards.
GGGATGAAATGTTCAGCCCCTTTATCCAGTATTCAATCGACAGCGAGAATCCGGCTAAAGTGACGCAGACTGTGGAGTCTCAAGAGGGAATGAGCGGGAAGAGCAATGCCGCTCCTCCGGAGAAAAATGAGGGCGCTCTCGACATCGTGGCAGTGGTCGGTTGTCTGGAGCAGAGCGCCTCTGGAACGTGGACACTCACCCATGGGAGTGATCCTGTTGTGAGCAAAACGCAAGCAACATCGACGAAGGAATTAAAGGAAGAGGCAGCGAAACAATTGGGCGAGCAACAGTACCAGCTTGTAGGCGCAAGCGTCTTCAACCCCTCGAGTCACAAAGGCGAGAAGATGGCTGTGAAGGGTGTTCTGATTAAGAACGGGAATCTCAGCCGCATCAACGTCACTTCGCAGCAGTCGCTGGCCTCGGCCTGTGAATAACTTCCGTGAGATTCAATGTTAGCCAGAATCGAAGAGCGGGTCTCCTAAAATTGAGCGCCACCGAGTGCCCATCATGGTCTCAGAATGTCACGAGTCCAAGGGTCACGTCGTCGTTGGGAGTTCCCGTTCCGAATGTCGCGCTTTGAGCCCCAGCTGCTGCCCCGACCTTGTATTGAATCATCTGTCCGTTCAATCCGACGAAACTGTGCCCAAAACTTCCGCTCGTCACATCGAATGTGTTCTTGTCATCGAGCCCTGTATATCCACTTCCCGTTGAGCAGGTTGTTGTTACTCCTATGCACCCCGCGAACACCAGATCGTTGGGATTCGAGGTCGTGACTCCGCTGATCGTGGCGATCCCTCCGGAAGCCGGCGTCGTGCTGTATTGAGGTGTTCCATCAAAAGCGAGCGTGCCGCTGTAAGAATACTCGGCACACTCAAACGCGCGGAACGCGGCGGAGGTGCTGACAGTTAAGGTTATTGTGGTCGAAGCGCTGGCGGCCGAAGGCACATAGAACAGCTGGCCGCTGAAGGTTGCGTTCGTCGCTATCCCTGCCTTTGCCGACCCAATCGGTTTCCAAGAGCCATTATTCGGATCGCTCATGGAAGCAGTGGCAGTGCCCGATTGCCAGTTGGCCATGCAAATCAAAAGATCTCCCGCACTGGGAACCTGGTGAAGAGCCACGGAGACAGTCGTGCCTGAAACGCTGCCCCGGTTGTTCACACCTGTCACGCTGCCGGCTACATAGGCAAAGTTGGAGCTACCGCCTCCAGTGCCATTCACAGTTAGCGTAAAGCTTTGCGAGGCTGAACTACCCACGCCGTTGCTGGCTTTAATGGTGATGGGATAGCTGCCTGCTGTTCCTGCCGCCGGAGTTCCACTCAGCGTAGCGGTGCCATTGCCATTGTCCTTAAACGTCACCAAGCTAGGCAGGGCACCAGTCCCAGTCAGCGACGGACTTGGAGATCCTGTTGTTGTTACAGTGAAACTCCCAGCAGTGCCCACTGTAAACGTTGTGCTACTAGCGCTGATAATTGCCGGAGCTTGATTCAGCGTCAGGGTGAAGCTCTGAGTAGCCGCTGTACCCACGGCGTTGCTGGCTTTAATGGTGATGGGGTAGCTGCCGGCTGTACCCGCTGCCGGGATTCCACTCAGTGTGGCGGTGCCATTCCCATTGTCTTTGAACGTCACGGGGCTGGGTAGCACACCCGTCTCAGTGATTGACGGAGTCGGAGAGCCCGTCGTCGTCACTATGAAGCTCCCCGCGGTGCCCACCGTAAATGCTGTACTCGTGGCGCTGGTGATCGTTGGAGCCGTACCGTTGCTAGCCACTGTTAGTGTGAAACTTTGAGTGGCCGCTGTGCCCACGTTGTTGCTCGCCGTGATCGTAATTGGATAGCTGCCTGCTGTGCCTGCGGCGGGTGTTCCACTCAGCGTGGCGGTGCCATTGCCATTGTCTTTGAAGGCCACCGGGCTAGGCAAGGTACCAGTCTCGGTCAGCGACGGAGTTGGAGATCCCGTTGTTGTCACCGTAAAACTCCCCGCAATGCCCACCGTAAAGGTCGCGCCGTTAGCGCTGGTGATTGCCGGAGCTTGGTTTCCCTGGCTTGCCGCCATTGCCACGAGTCCCAAGGTCACGTCGTCTTTGGGAGTTCCCGTTCCGAATGTCGCGCTTTGCGCTCCGGCTGCTGCCCCGACCTTGTATTGAATCATCTGCCCGTTCAGTCCTACCCAGCTGTTTCCAAAACTTCCGCTGGTTACATCAAACGTGTTTTTGTCATCGAGCCCTGTATATCCAGTTCCGGTTGTGCAAGTCGTGGTTACTCCTAAACACGCAGCGAACACCAAATCATTGGAATTCGAGGTCGTAAGCCCGCTGATCGTCGCTATCCCTCCTGAAGCCGGAGTCGTGCTGTATTGAGGTGTTCCGTCAAAGGAGATCGTGCCGCTATAGGAATATTCGGCACATTCAAATGCTCGAAACGCGACAGCAGTGCTCACTGTAAGGGTTACAGTAGTTGAAGCGCTGACAGCCGAAGGAACATAGAACATCTGGCCGCTGAAGGCTGCATTCGTCGCCACCCCTGGCTTGGCAGACCCAATTGGTTTCCACGTGCCATTATTGGGGTCACTCATTGAAGCGGTCGCGTTGCCCGATTGCCAGTTCGCCGCACAAATCAAGAGGTCTCCCGCTTTAGGGATCTGATGAAGAGCGACGGAGACAGTCGTGCCGGAAACGGTGCCTCGGTTATTCACACCCGTCACGCTGCCGGTTACGTAGGTAAAGCCGGACCCGCTTCCGCCACCACCATTGACCGCGAGCGTAAAGCTCTGAGAGGCTGCGGTGCCCACGCCGTTGCTGGCTTTAATGGTGAAGGGGTAGCTGCCTGCCGTCCCTGCCGCGGGTATCCCGCTCAACGTGGCAGTGCCATTGCCATTGTCTTTGAACATGACCGGGCTCGGCAGCGCACCCGTTTCAGTCAGGGAGGGAGTCGGCGATCCGGTTGTCGTTACAGTGAAGCTCCCTGCGGTGCCTACTGTAAAGGTCGTGCCACTAGCGCTTGTAATTGCCGGAGCCTGCCCGGAGCTGTTGACGGTGAAAGTTTGAGCGTTGGATGTGCCACCGCCCGCCGGATTCGTGACACTCACGTTCACAGTACCGGCGGTGGCGATATCAGCGGCTGGAACCGTCGCGACAATCTGGGTACTCGTAACGGACGAGGGAGTGATCGTGGGATTAGACCCAAAGTTTACAGTGGCACCGGCGACGAACCCCGTGCCGGTAAGAGTCAGTGTGAAAGCTGCTCCCCCTGCAGCGGCGCTTGATGGAGTTATTGACGTAATTTGGGGTAGTGGGTGGCCGCCAAGCAAACCGTAGGCATCAACCTCAGTCGAAGTGCCTACGTAGACTTTGCCGTTGGCAACCGTGGGAACCGTGAACTTTACTGCGTTTCCGGCCTTATCGCGCGTTGCGTTTTGTCCGCTGGTATAGAGTACCGTTTGAACATTGGTGGCATCGAACGCGTAGAGCACTGCTGGCCCAGGTCCCGGTCCCGGATCACCGTACTGCGAACTGTCGATCGCCCAGACAATCGCGCTCCCTGCTGCCGTCCCATTCGAAGAGACCGAAGTGCCAGCACCGGGAAAGGTGATGAAGGGAGTGCTTGCCGTGAAATGCGCGAAGTCAGGTAGCCCGTTCGCGATCGGAACTGATTTCAGTACGTCCTTGGCGCCCCAGAAGTAAAGCGTATTGTTCCAATACGTGGGAGCGTTGAACATGCCTAGCGAGCAACAGCCCAGGAAGGCGACTTCCGACTCCTCGATAATTTCCGTGTCGCTGGTACACCCCGAACAATAGTGAGAATTGTTCGTTGTCATCTGATCGCGGTTGACAACGTAAACTTTCCCGTTTTTCCCCGCTTCCACCAGAATGTGCGGGAACGATCCCGGCTGGTCAGGCAGTAGCACGACTCCGCCTGAACCCAAATCCCCGTCTCCGCTCCCCATGCCTGCCTGATCCTCCGGCGTGAAGTAGTCCAGTTGCGTCAGAATCTGGTTGGTCGTGCCCAGTTTTAATATTGTGTCGCCCGTTTCCTTTGCGGGGACATGGGTCGTATCGAAGTCGCCGTTTCCAGACGCGATGAAGATATTTCCGCTCCCGTCCGCTGCCACCCCTGCTCCGCTCATCCAAAATCCGCCTAGCCCTCCGTTCGGTGTGGTCACATACACGCTCTTCTGTGCGAACGATCCCGCATCGTAGGCAAAAAGCCATCCATGATAAGGGCTGCCATCGCAGTGCGAGCCGTAGGCAAGGTAGAGCGTGCTGTTCAAAAGCAAAAGCCCGGGGCGATTCAGCTCATGCCAGTTATCAAAAGAGAGTTCGCCGTTCGAACTCCCATCCCCGGTTCCACTCACCGTTGCTGCAATCACAACCGGCCCGGGACTCTTCTCATTCCCCGTAAGAAGATCCAGAGCATGCAAACGGTGAATAAAGCCGCTCCCATTATTCGACTTCGCTTCCACGTAAATGGTTTTCGTCGCGGGATCAATCACCGGTGTACTGGTGATGCCAACCTGCGGCTGCAGATCTCCGCATACGAGTTCCGTTGAAGTTGCTGCCGTCTCGCCGGCGCCAGCGCCGTGCGCTGCATCCACCAAGCTGGCCTTCGTTGCCCACAAAAGAACGGCGCTGCTGGAATCGGCGTCGAAGGCATACACGCTGTCATTTTCCGTGGCAACGATCACCACGTTGTGAACTCCGCCATTGATGCTAACGCCCGGCACGTAGAGCGGCTGGGCATACACTTGGCCATCGACTGGCAGGGCGAACAGTTTCCCGAATTGACTGGTATTGACGTTGGTCGTGGTCAGAATTGTTTCCGATGTGTTTTGCCCCGTTCGCGCATTGTCATTGTGCTGCGTCAGAACTGGAGTCTGCCCGAAGGCCGGCACTGCTACGAGTACGATAAATACTATTTGCAACAAATTCCGGATGCGGGCGATCCCAACGCGAGCTCCAGCGAACGCAGCGAAAGACAATTCTGTCTTGGGCATTTCGCACCTTTGGAATTGGAATACCTACTTCAAGCGGAGGGGGGTGCCAAACCCTAGCACAACGGCTGGGGCGAAAGTAAGCGAAAAAGCGAAAAATTAAAAAGTTTTGTCAAGCTGCAGAACCATCGGCCGCCGCGACGAATAACGACAGTTCCTGTATAAAACAACCCTGCTGTGGCAAGTGCCGGTGATCCAAGACAATCGGTACTGCATCGACGACCTAAAGACCTAGGCTGAGACTCGCCTGGCCCTTCCCAACTACTAGCGAGTAACCTGCAGGGCAATTCCGAATGTTTGCGTGAGCGATCCCGAAGTGGCCGTCACAGTTAACTGTGAAGTGTTGGTGCTTGGCGAGCTCGTGACACCGAGCGCGCAGCCGCCCAGGATGGCTCCGGCTAGGAGTACTAGAGCCAAAAGAGAGAGAGCTGTGTAGCGCTTCAGCTGAATCGCGTGAACCTGGAGTCGCGAGAAAAGCCATCCGAGAATCGCAACGATCCATGTGATCAGCAGGGGTTCAAGCAGCCTCCCCGATCCATTGATCCCTGCACTTTGCCGGGAGACAGCCGGGGTGCCACTCGTTATCGTCAAGATAGTCGGCTTCGCAGTTCCGTTGAGGATGAGCATGCTCGGACTGAATGATGCCGTAGTACCCGCAGGCAGCCCGGACACACTGAATGAAATGGAGTTCGTGAATCCGTTTGCAGTCGGAGTCGCTGTAACTTGAATCATCGATGGCTGTCCGGACGTAAGCGAGGCGTTGGAGGGTCCGCCGAGGCTAAAGCCGTCCACTGTGAAAATAGAAGCCGGCGACGTGCCGCCGCCCGGGGGCGGATTTGTCACAGTTACATTCGCGTTGCCCGCCGTCGCTACGTCGCTCGCTGGAACCGCGGCCAAAATCTGGGTGGCGCTAACGAACGTAGTCGTCTCAGCCTTGCCATTGAAGTTAACGACTGACTTTGCCTCGAAATTCGTACCATTTATCATGAGCGTGAAAGCAGCGCCGCCCGAGGCATGGGTTGGGCCGAGGCTCGATATTGTGGGAGCCGGGCTGTTAGGGCTACTGATTGTGAATACTTGAGCCCCTGATGGCCCGGGAGTTGGAGCCGGATTAGTCACGGTCACGTTTGCTGTTCCAGGGCTCGCGATGTCCGAAGCCAAGATTGCCGCAGTAATTTGCGTATTGCTTACGAATGTCGTTGGCTTGGCGGCGCCATTAAAATTCACAGTGGCGCCGCTTACGAAGCCGGCTCCGTTAACAGTGAGTGTGAATGCTGCTGAGCCGGCGACAGCGCTCGGAGGGGATAGCGAGCTGATCGTAGGAGCCGCATTGTTGATCGCAAACGAAACCGCATTCGACGTTCCGCTTGGGGCCGGATTCGTGACGATCACAGTGGCCGTACCGGCAGTCGCAATATCAGCGGTGGTGATTGCCGCGGACAACTGCGTTGCGCTGACGAATGTGGTGGTTTTGGCCGCACCATTAAATTTTACGACTGATGCGGGCACAAACCCTGTTCCATTTACGGTGAGAGTGAAGGCAGCGCCTCCAGCAGTCGCACTGGTTGGGGAGAGAGAAGTTTCGGTCGGGACAGGATTATTGATGGTGAAGGTCTGAGCATTGGAAGTGCCACCGCCCGTAGGATTGGTAACCGTGACGTTCACCGTCCCGGCGGTGACGATGTCAGCGGCCGGAATGGTGGCGACGATCTGAGTGCTGGTAACAGAGGTAGGAGTAATCGCAGGACTGGTGCCAAAATTCACCGTAGCGCCGGCGACGAAGCCCGTGCCGGTAAGAGTCAATGTGAAAGCTGCTCCTCCTAGTGTGACGGAGGTAGGCGTGAGCGAAGTAAGGGTTGGTGCTGAAGCAGCATTAATGGTGAACGATAGATTGCCAGATGTGCCACCGCCGGGCGCGGGATTCGTGACAGTCACAGTGGCCGTACCAGCAGTGGCGATATCAGCGGCGGTGATTGCCGCAGTCAACTGCGTTGCATTCACGAATGTGGTGGTCTTGGCGGCTCCATTGAACTTCACGACCGACGTGGACACAAAAGAGGTTCCGTTTACGGTGAGAGTAAAGGCGACCCCTCCCACAGTGGCGCTGGTTGGGGAGAGAGAGGTTGCGGTGGGTGCCGGATTATTGATCGTGAACGTCTGAGCGTTGGACGTGCCGCCGCCCGCCGGATTGGTAACCGTGACGTTCACCATCCCGGCGGTGACGATGTCAGCGGCCGGAATAACGGCAACGATCTGAGTGCTGGTAACGGACGAAGGAGTAATCGCGGGATTAGACCCGAAGTTTACGGTGGCACCGGCAACGAACCCCGTGCCGGTCATATTGAGTGTAAACCCTGCTCCTCCAACCGTAGCTGTCGCTGGCGCAATCAAAGTAAGCGCCGGAGCTGAAACGGTATTAATCGAGAACGATAGATTGCCGGATGTGCCGCCGCCGGGAGCCGGATTCGTGACGGCTACAGTGGCCGTACCAGCAGTGGCGATATCAGCGGCGGTGATTGCCGCAGTCAACTGCGTTGCGCTCACAAACGTAGTGGTCTTGGTTGCCCCATTGAACTTCACAACCGATGTGGAGACAAAAGCCGTCCCGTTCACGGCCAGGGTAAAGGCGGCGCCTCCAGCAGTCGCACTGGTTGGGGAGAGAGAAGTTTCGGTCGGGACAGGATTATTGATGGTGAAGGTCTGAGCATTGGAAGTGCCACCGCCCGTAGGATTGGTAACCGTGACGTTCACCGTCCCGGCGGTGACGATGTCAGCGGCCGGAATGGTGGCGACGATCTGAGTGCTGGTAACAGAGGTAGGAGTAATCGCAGGACTGGTGCCAAAATTCACCGTAGCGCCGGCGACGAAGCCCGTGCCGGTAAGAGTCAATGTGAAAGCTGCTCCTCCTAGTGTGGCAGAGGTAGGCGTGAGCGAAGTAAGGGTTGGTGCTGAAGCAGCATTAATGGTGAACGATAGATTGCCAGATGTGCCACCGCCGGGCGCGGGATTCGTGACAATCACAGTGGCCGTACCAGCAGTGGCGATATCAGCGGCGGTGATTGCCGCAGTCAACTGCGTTGCATTCACGAATGTGGTGGTCTTGGCGGCTCCATTGAACTTCACGACCGACGTGGACACAAAAGAGGTTCCGTTTATGGTGAGAGTAAAGGCAGCCCCTCCCGCAGTGGCGCTGGTTGGGGAGAGAGAGGTTGCGGTGGGTGCCGGATTATTGATCGTGAACGTCTGAGCGTTGGACGTGCCGCCGCCCGCCGGATTCGTGACGGTTACGTTTACAGTGCCTGCGGTAGCGATATCCCCGGCGGGGATCGTGGCGACGATCTGGGTGCTGGTAACAGAAGTAGGAGTAATCGCAGGGCTAGTGCCGAAATTCACCGTAGCACCGGCGACGAAGCCCGTGCCTGTGAGAGTCAATGGGAAGGCTGCTCCGCCGGCTGTGGTGGAGGTTGGTGCGGCCGCACTAAGCGTTGGTGCTGAAGCAGCATTAATCGTGAACGACACCGCATTGGATGTTCCGCCGCGAGCCTGGATTCGTGACGGTCACAGTTGCTGATCCGGCGGTGGCAATATCTGCGGCGGTGATTGCGGCAGTCAACTGCGTCGCACTCACAAACGTAGTGGTCTTGGCGGCTCCATTGAATTTCACGACTGACGCGGAGACAAAGCCGGTTCCGTTGACTGTCAGAGGGAAGCCCGGTCCGCCTGCCAATGCATTTGTCGGGCTTATAGACGAAATGTTGGGTCCGCTGACGCCAAGCAAACCGTAGGCATCAACCTCAGTCGAAGTGCCTACGTAGACTTTGCCGTTGGCAACCGTGGGAACCGTAAACTTTACGGCGTTTCCGGCCTTATCGCGCGTTGCGTTTTGCGCACTGCTGTAGAGTACCGTTTGAACATTGGTGGCATCGAACGCGTAGAGCACTGCTGGCCCAGGTCCCGGTCCCGGATCACCGTACTGCGAACTGTCGATCGCCCAGACAATCGCGCTCCCTGCTGCCGTCCCATTCGAAGAGACCGAAGTGCCAGCACCGGGAAAAGTGATGAACGGAGTGCTTGCCGTGAAATGCGCGAAGTCAGGTAGCCCGTTCGCGATCGGAACTGATTTCAGTACGTCCTTCGCGCCCCAGAAGTACAGCGTATCGTTCCAATACGTGGGAGCGTTGAACATGCCTAGCGAGCAACAGCCTAGGAAGGCGACTTCCGACTCCTCGATAATTTCCGTGTCGCTGGTACATCCCGAACAATAGTGAGAATTATTCGTCGTCATCTGATCGCGGTTGATAACGTAGACTTTCCCGTTTTTCCCCGCTTCCACCAGAATGTGCGGGAACGATCCCGGCTGGTCAGGCAGTAGCACAACCCCGCCTGAACCCAAATCCCCGTCTCCGCTCCCCATGCCTGCCTGATCATGCGGCGTGAAGTAGTCCAGTTGCGTCAGAATCTGGTTGGTGGTGCCGAGTTTCAATATCGTGTCGCCCGTCTCTCTCGCCGGGACATTGGTCGTATCGAAATCGCCGTTTCCAGACGCGATGAAGATATTTCCGCTCCCGTCCGCTGCCACCCCTGCTCCGCTCATCCAAAATCCGCCTAGTCCTCCGTTCGGTGTGGTCACATACACGCTCTTCTGTGCGAACGATCCCGCATCGTAGGCAAAAAGCCATCCATGATAAGGGCTGCCATCGCAGTGCGAGCCGTAGGCAAGGTAGAGCGTGCTGTTCAGAAGCAAAAGCCCGGGGCGATTCAGCTCATGCCAGTTATCAAAAGAGAGTTCGCCGTTCGAACTCCCATCCCCGGTTCCACTCACCGTTGCTGCAATCACAACCGGCCCAGGACTCTTTTCATTCCCCGTAAGAAGGTCCAGAGCATGCAAACGGTGAATAAAGCCGCTCCCATTATTCGACTTCGCTTCCACGTAAATGGTTTTCGTCGCGGGATCAATCACCGGTGTACTGGTAATGCCAACTTGTGGCTGCAGATCTCCGCATACGAGTTCCGTTGAAGTTGCTGCCGTCTCGCCGGCGCCAGCGCCGTGCGCTGCATCCACCAAGCTGGCCTTCGTGTTCCACAAAAGAACAGCGCTGCTGGAATCAGCGTCGAAGGCATACACGCTGTCATTTTCCGTGGCAACGATCACCACGTTGTGAACCCCGCCGTTGATGCTAACGCCCGGCACGTAGAGCGGCTGGGCATACACCTGGCCATCGACTGGCAGGGCGAACAGTTTCCCGAATTGACTGGTATTGACGTTGGTCGTGGTCAGAATTGTTTCCGATGTGTTTTGCCCCGTTCGCGCATTGTCATTGTGCTGCGTCAGAACCGGAGTCTGCCCGAAGGCCGGCACTGCTACTATGCAGAAAAGAACGAATGCACCTAATTTCTTATAATGGAAGAGGTAATTGAAAATGCCCTCAAGGATGCGTGTAGCCGTGAGAGGTGAATCTGTTGTCGACATTTGGACAACCCCTGGGTTCGGTTAGTAATGCCAAAGCGGCGGAGTAGCAGCTAAAGGACCATAGCACAATGGCATTGACGTATGAAAGCGAACGCTAACCGAATCTAATCGTCGGGGACTAGAAGTCCTAGACCTTTCGGCACCTGTGCTGTATTGGACAACCACGTCCGGGGGCCAGACGTCATAAGATCGTCTTAATCGAGTTCGAAGGCGAACTTGTAGTCTTTCGTGAGTCTTGAATCCTGATCTTCCTTGCGGAGGAAACAATTACCGATGGCCAGCACTTCCATATCGGTACCCATAAAGCAGCGGAAAGCATCCTCTGGCGTACCTACGATGGGCTCGCCGCGGACATTAAAGCTGGTGTTAACGATCACAGGGCATCCGGTACGCCTGTTGAATCGCTGGATGAGAGCGTGATAGCGGGGATTAGTTTCCTTATGCACGGTCTGAATACGGGCCGAATAATCGACGTGGGTAACTGCCGGAATTTCGCTACGTGGCACGTTGAGCTTTTCGATGCCAAACAGCCCTTGTTCAGCCTCAGTCATAGGCCTACGCCGCTGCTCCAGCACATTTGCTACCAGCAACATGTAAGGACTGTCTTGATCGAGTTCGAACCATTCGCACACGTGCTCCCGCAATACGGAAGGCGCGAACGGACGGAAGGATTCACGAAACTTCACTTTGAGGTTGAGCATGGACTGCATCTTGGGAGAGCGAGCGTCGCCTAGTATTGAGCGTCCGCCGAGTGCCCGCGGCCCAAATTCCATTCGCCCTTGAAACCAACCGACCGCTTTCTCAGATTCGAGGGCGCCGGCGCAAGCATCGAGTAGCTCATTGTCGCCAAGCACCATGTACTTTGCGCCAGCGGCAGTTAAGCGTCGTTCGATGTCCGCCTGTGAGAATTCAGGGCCCAGATAGGAGCCTTTCATGTTGTCGCAGCACCTGTTTGATTTGCGAGGTTGGCCATTGAACGAGTGATAGGCGGCGAGCGCTGCGCCAAGAGCTCCTCCGGCATCACCGGCCGCCGGTTGGATCCAAATTTTTTCAAAGTGACCGTCCCGCAGAAGCCGCCCATTCGCCACGCAGTTAAGCGCCACGCCTCCAGCCAGACACAGATTTTTCTTTCCGGTCTCACCCGCCAGAGCTCGCGTCATGCGCAACACCACTTCTTCCAGCACAACTTGCACTGATGCTGCAAGGTCCATGTGCCTTTGCGTGAGAAGTTCCTCGGGCTTGCGGCGCGGCCCCTCAAATAGCTTATCGAACTTGCTGTTCGTCATCGTTAGACCGGTGCAGTAGTTGAAGTAATCGAGGTTGAGTCGGAAAGACCCATCGGCCTTGAGATCTATGAGGTGGTCCCAGATCTGTTTGGCGAATCGCGGCGAACCATATGGCGCGAGGCCCATTACTTTGTATTCACCCGAGTTGACTTTGAAGCCGGTATAGTAAGTGAAGGCTGAATAGAGAAGCCCGAGCGAATGCGGAAAATGAATTTCCTTGATGATCTCCAATTTGTTGGCGCTGCCGAGCGCGACGGAAGTCGTGGCCCATTCGCCGACTCCGTCCATGGTGAGAATCAGAGCGTCTTCGAACGGTGAAGGATAAAAGGCGCTCGCCGCATGGCTCTGATGATGTTCGGCGAATAAGAGTTTGTGTTCCCAGTCGAATTCCTTGCTGAATTGCTTTAGCTCGTTGTGTAACAGGTTCTTTTGAAATAGTTTCTCGCGCACCCACAGCGGCATTGCCATCGCGAACGAGCGGAGCCCTCGCGGGGCAAACGCAACGTACGTCTCGAGCAGACGTTCAAATTTCAAAAAGGGTTTGTCGTAGAACGCTACGAAATCAACATCAGAAAGAGCGATGCCCTCCTGCGACAGACAATACTCAACTGCGTTTGATGGAAACCGCGAGTCGTGTTTTTTGCGTGTGAACCGCTCTTCTTGGGCCGCGGAGACGATTTCTCCATCCCGCACGAGCGCTGCCGCACTATCGTGGTAGAAAGCAGAAATGCCTAGAATTCGCATCCGTCGGCGATCGTTAAAACAGGGTATAAATGAACGGGGCGATCGCGCTTCCTTGCGCAAATACCAGGAGTGCTCCGAGCGCTAGCATCATTAACAGGATCGGCAGCAGCCAATACTTTTTGCGCGTGCTTAAGAAAGCCCAGAAGTCTTTCAGAAACGACATTGTTGCACCCTCCTAAAATTGATTCGTCATCGTTTCAGGTGCCGGACCTGGCGGCTGTCGTTGGATCCAGTAGCTCTGCGCCTCGGGATCGCGCGATAGGCGCAACGGATCCTTTCCCATTATCCGGAAAAGCAGCGCAGTGGGGGTCACAACTGCGTAGAACAGCGCTGCCGTAATCACTGGACTGACGACGCGCCCCATGAGCAGCCCTAGCTTTGTCCAATACTTGTTTAAGGGGCGCAGCCAAATCGGCCTCAGAATTCCAACAAGAAGAAACAATCCGGCAATCGGAAACGCCCACAAACGCATCGGGTGATGAGCCCGCAATGGCGAGAGGCCGACGAGTCCGAAGAAAACGGCGAAAACAAACGCAAACGCCCGGTCGGACGAGCCCTGACCCTCCTGTTTCCGGGCGAAATCCTCATGTAATGTACTTCGATTCATTTTAGAAGTATAAACCAGGCCTCATAAACTCTGGAAACGAGTCTCACTGTTGGTTTGCCACTCTTGGCCAATTGCCGTCGACGCGGGGCGACCGCTGCCGATCAGCATTGATCCACAAAAACCCAGCTATCGTGAAGAAAGCCGACACAAAAACATTGCCAAAGGAAAAGGCGCGCCCGCTTACCTTAATTAATATCATTTCCAGAATGATGCACGGCAAGACGAGTGCAACCACCAAAGATAGCGCTTCTTTAACTCGCCATTTTATTCGCCTTGTAGCCAGGCCCAACAACACACCACCAGGAACGAAAACCAGAGCGTAATAGATGTAAGTATAGCCTTCTAACTCATTTACCTTGATGTGTCGAACTATTTGAGCGATAGGGCCCCCCGGCGTTAGCTCGTACCTCCGAGGATCTCGCTTGCCGTCGACATAGACCACGAGATTCGAACCGTCGTAAGAAATTAGTATGTCACGCGGCCGTTCTTGTGTGAAAACTTCCGGGATGTTCAAGGGCAGCTGGTCTCGCCGAACCGAGAGAGAATTGCGAAACCAGAACACCAAGTTGCCTTCTCGCTGCCACAAGCTCAAGTTTGCGATCCCGTCGTGACTGGAAATTGAAATGATTCGGCCATCGGATCCTTCGATTTTAGCCGGTGTGCAAACCACGCGAACGGAAAAACTATTAGTATCTTGAAGGACTTGGATTAGATTCGAGACATCTTCCCGAGAGACGAGCCAAGAGTTCCCGTCGAGATTGAGCGCTCCATTGTCTCGGATATCAGGAATGCTGGGAGTCCATGCCAGTGCGGGAAGAAATCCCTTTTTGTCTTCGAAAGAGCCATAGCCCGATAACGAATATGTCACCAAGGAATTTGATTCCGCTTTCGCATTCAAGTGCCCGGCCGCAATTTCCGATGCAAGATTCAAAGGCAGTGCCCGGCTCCACAATTGAACTAATGAGACGTCTCCCCTCCATGCTCTATCGGGATGACCTGTCGCATCATTTCCAATTACAAACCGGGAATCGCGGCTCCAATTTGACAGTCGCGATTCAGCTTGCAATGGAACAGACACAACAAACCAAATCGCAAAATAAAGAAGAACAAGCCATAGCACTCGCCGCATTGTAAGGAATTGTTCGAAATGATTTTCAATCTCGGATACGGAATTTAGGACAGGCTTGCCTACCAGAGCGTATGTGAAATAGCCGACCGCTGCTCCCGTCGAATTTGTAAAAATATCTTCCCATCCTGAATCACGAGTCGGAATATAGATTTGCGCGAACTCAATGCAATATGAGAAGAATGCGCCTGCTGCCGTTGTCAACAGTAGAATTGCTGTCTCGGATTTGCCCTTCTCACGGAGCTTCTGCGAAAGCCCAAATCCGAAAGGGACAAACAACAACATATTCAGGAAAGCAGCAAGCCGTCCGCTGCTTTTTAGCCCACTCACGAGAAGAAACGGAGATCCGTTCAACGGAGGACTGGCGTGTAGAGAGAATCGGAAAGGATAAAGCGTGAGAAAGAGGATGCCTGCGACTGAAATCGCTAGAATACGATTTGACCAGCTGGAAGCATCCTTGGGCCGCAATCCTGACGCCTGATTGTTCATTGGTTTGAGTTATTTTCGCTTTGAAGTCTAACACCAGGTGTTTGCGCAACGATGGACTGTGGTCCAAACTTTCTCGAAGTACACGATCTACTGGGTTTGCGGTAGGGTACGCAGTTGCTTCACTAAAAGTGTCACAACACCTACGCGCCAGCAGTTTGCAGTGGGGTATGAATATCGAGGGTGCGAGAGCCGCCGCCGCTTCGGAAGATCATCTCACGGCTAGTAGGTTGGTGTATCATCCACCACTAGGAGTTCGCTGATCGACCGCTATCGAGACAACTTCTTCACGCCTCTGTTCGTGTTGTTCTAGGCGAAAATCTAGCGAAACCAGAGAAACGACACACCTGTCCTTAAAATGTACTGAGGGACAGTAGATGAGCCTTGCTCTGTCCTATAAAATTTTAGTCTGGATTTGGAAATGAAAAAGCCGAGGAGAGTGTTCTGGGATGGGGCGAACGGTGAATGCTGCGTCGAGACGCCCTGCCCACATCATTCTCGATGTCATCGCGTGCATTGCGTGCATTGCCTGCATTTTGTCGCTAGGTGGCTGCGCTCTAACAACTAAAGGCTCTTCGCCAGCTGCCGACCCTTCAATTACCGTTACTCCCTCGCTCGTCAGCTTTGGCAATGTAAAAATCAAGACCCAAACAAGCCAAACCCTGAGGCTATCCAACCCGGGCACCAAGGACCTCGTCATTTCGCAGGCCACTATCAGCGGGGAGGGTTTCAGCGTGTCGGGCCTAACCGCGCCTCTGACCGTACCTGCGGGTACGAGCACGAACTTCACGGTTCTGTTTCAACCCACGAAAGCCGGCACTGCTTCGGCGAGTATTTCGATTAGTAGTAATGCCACCAGCACGCCAGTTACCATCACCTTGAATGGGACAGGTGTCGCCGAGTCCACCCCTGAGATCAGTGTGACGCCGAGCGTGGTGGCCTTTGGGAACCAGACGGTGAAGACGTCGACGAGCCAGACGGTGACGGTAACGAACACGGGGACGGCGGCGCTGGCGATCTCGCAGGCGAGTGTGAGTGGAACGGGGTACAGCATGACGGGGCTGGCAGCGCCGGTGACGGTAGCGGCGGGGGCGAGCACAAGCTTCACGGTCACGTTTCAACCGGCGGCGACGGGAGCGGCGGCGGGAAGCGTGACGATCACGAGCAACGCGAATCCCTCACCGCTGACGATCGGCTTGACGGGCACGGGAGTGGCAGCCTCGACGCCCGCGATCAGCGTGACGCCGAGCGCGGTGGCGTTTGGGAACCAGACGGTGAAGACGTCGACGAGCCAGACGGTGACGGTAACGAACACGGGTACGGCGGCGCTGGCGATCTCGCAGGCGAGTGTGAGCGGAACGGGGTACAGCATGACGGGGCTGGCAGCGCCGGTGATGGTAGCGGCGGGGGCGAGCACAAGCTTCACGGTAACGTTTCAACCGGCGGCGACGGGAACGGCGGCGGGAAGCGTGACGATCACGAGCAACGCGAATCCCTCACCGCTGACGATCGGCTTGACGGGCACGGGAGTGGCAGCCTCGACGCCCGCGATCAGTGTGACGCCGAGCGCGGTGGCGTTTGGGAACCAGACGGTGAAGACGTCGACGAGCCAGACGGTGACGGTAACGAACACGGGTACGGGGGCACTGGCGATCTCGCAGGCGAGTGTGAGTGGAACGGGGTACAGCATGACGGGGCTGGCAGCGCCGGTGACGGTAGCGGCGGGGGCGAGCACAAGCTTCACGGTCACGTTTCAACCGGCAGCGACGGGAGCGGCGGCAGGAAGCGTGACGATCACGAGCAACGCGAATCCCTCACCGCTGACGATCGGCTTGACGGGCACGGGAGTGGCAGCCTCGACGCCCGCGATCAGCGTGACGCCGAGCGCGGTGGCGTTTGGGAACCAGACGGTGAAGACGTCGACGAGCCAGACGGTGACGGTAACGAACACGGGGACGGCGGCGCTGGCGATCTCGCAGGCGAGTGTGAGTGGAACGGGGTACAGCATGACGGGGCTGGCAGCGCCGGTGATGGTAGCGGCGGGGGCAAGCACGAGCTTCACGGTCACGTTTCAACCGGCGGCGACGGGAGCGGCGGCGGGAAGTGTGACGATCACGAGCAACGCGAATCCCTCACCGCTGACGATCGGCTTGACAGGCACGGGAGTGGCAGCCTCGACGCCCGCGATCAGCGTGACGCCGAGCGCGGTGGCGTTTGGGAACCAGACGGTGAAGACGTCGACGAGCCAGACGGTGACGGTAACGAACACGGGGACGGCGGCACTGGCAATCTCGCAGGCGAGTGTGAGCGGAACGGGGTACAGCATGACGGGGCTGGCAGCGCCGGTGACGGTAGCGGCGGGGGCGAGCACAAGCTTCACGGTAACGTTTCAACCGGCGGCGACGGGAGCGGCGGCGGGAAGTGTGACGATCACGAGCAACGCGAATCCCTCACCGCTGACGATCGGCTTGACGGGCACGGGAGTGGCAGCCTCGACGCCCGCGATCAGCGTGACGCCGAGCGCGGTGGCGTTTGGGAACCAGACGGTGAAGACGTCGACGAGCCAGACGGTGACGGTAACGAACACGGGTACGGCGGCGCTGGCAATCTCGCAGGCGAGTGTGAGCGGAACGGGGTACAGCATGACGGGGCTGGCAGCGCCGGTGACGGTAGCGGCGGGGGCGAGCACGAGCTTCACGGTCACGTTTCAACCGGCGGCGACGGGAGCGGCGGCAGGAAGCGTGACGATCACGAGCAACGCCAGCAATTCTCCTTCTTTGAACATTCCGCTTAGCGGCACCGGCGTCGCAGCGATCCTGACGCTGGTGGCAAATCCGTCAAGCGTGGCATTCGGCAGCGTGACAGTGTCGACGACGACAACCCAGAATGTTCAACTCACAAATACGGGGAACGCTGAAGTTGACATCACAACTGTTTCGGCTACGGGGACAGGATTCAGCGTAAGCGGAGGCTCGAACACGAATTTGACCCCGAATCAGTCCGTCACCATTACGGTCAGCTTCAATCCACAAACGGCGGCGCAATTGTCGGGTAATGTTGCGGTCTCGAGTAACGCACCCGTTCTCAATATTCCGCTGTCAGGAACCGGCGTCGCGGCCCCCAAGCACAGCGTTTCGCTCGCTTGGGACGCGAGTACTTCCACTGACGTGGTTAGCTACAACCTATATCGGAGCACCAGTTCGACAGGGTCTTTCACAAAGGTGGGGTCAACAACTAGCGCAATGCTCGTTTTCACGGACAGCACAGTGCAGGGCGGGCAGACGTATTTTTACGAGGTAACGTCAGTCGACTCAGGTAGCCTTGAGAGCGCCGTCGATGGGCCGGTACAGGTAGCGGTCCCAAGTCCGTAGGCGCTATGAGATTGACGGAAGCTCAGACCGTTTAGCTAAACTTCTTGTTGGCCTCGACCAAGTCGAATTAGAATCAGTCCTTGTAGTCTTCCCCTAAAGCACTCAAATGCCTATTGAAGTTGGCAAGCCAGCAGCGTCCGTAACTCTGGGTCGCCCCTTGAGTTGGCAATTGGTCTGGCTGATCGCGGCCGCCCTTCTCTGTGCAGGCTGTAACCGAACGGATTCGAAGAAGCACGTAGTAAGCGTAACGTTCGACTACGATTTCACCAACACTACCGCGTGCTCGCCGACAATCTTGATGGGATGCATAGCTCAATTCAACATTTACGACATTGGGGCGGGAAAACCCGTCAAGCTATTTTCCATTCCGGCACCAGCGGGGGCCCACTCACTAACCAGGGATATTGTCGGTAAGAGTCAGCCTCTCACCATCGGAAGCGGAAAACACGTGCTGGCCGTGAGTGCTCAGATGAGCAGCGGGGAAGAATCGAACATGCAGGAGTGTACAGCTGGAGCGATTTTGCCTTGATCGGTGCCTGGCACGACCGCGCATAGCCAGGTTTACGATTTACGAGAGTTGGTACACCTAGCGCGAAAACAACTCCATTTACTCCACTCCGGTTACCCGAAGATTCGTCGGCGGTGCCGGTGCGGAGCCATTGAGCTCGGACGCTTGAAAACTCGTGAAGCCGAAGTTTGCGTTGTCCGCCAAGGTTCCAGAACCATTGAAGAATCCCACTCCTGGAGCACCACCAGTGAAGGTTGTATCGGTGATAGGATTTGTGCTCTGAACAACCGCCCCTCCGCGAACAAGCCACGACTTCAACACTCCCGCACTCGCTGAGGCACAGAATACATCACCGTTGTTGAGTGCGACTGGAGCGCCCGACGTTCCCCCGCATAACATTGAAACTGCCTAAAGCCCCATTCCATCGGACGATCTGCATGTACTGGTTGCCATTGTTGAATAGGGAATAGTTGAACTCGTAGCCACTACTGTCGTGGCTGGCAATCGTTCGGTGAAGATGGATTTCAAGTTCGTAGAGTTCCCGAGCTGCGGCTTAGACCAGCACCTATGAATACAGTCGCACATACCGACTGATTTGCCGCCCATGTGCCGGTTAGAGCGGCGACCGAATCGTTGCAAGCGGTGGGGTCGCTCCCGCTACAGCCGGGATTGACGTTCGTTCCGAATACGTGTCCCGGTATCGTCTGCACATTTCCCCAGTCGAGACCTGTTAACGCGCCGTTGATCCAATTATTGTTCTCCGAAATGGGATCTTCCGTCGCAGCGAAACTGGTCTGATAAGTCTTGGGTGGCGCTCCCGCGGGCACCAGTAAGAAGGGAACTAAGAACGAAAGTACGAGATATTTCAATGGAACGCTCCCATTTTCAAAGTGACGCTACTGCCCCTGCATAACCAGCCTCTCATTCGACTTCACAGGGCTCGATGTCTGGTCTCGCTGACCCCGAGTTTATTGACCTGATTCTATCAAGGTTGGCTGATTCGCAATACCGTGCTGAGGGACAGGTTTGGTACCTGTCTCTATGGTCAGTATGCTTGGGTTGAACGCCCACACAACCTGGATCTCAGCCACTATTGGCGCCGAAGTGCAATCTTATCTTGCGTCCATAAAAAGCCTCGGCATATCCACTGGGCGAGTTGCACTCCATTCCTCGCAGCCGCATCAGGGAGTAAAACGTCTCGGGCTGGAACCAACGCTTATCATGCTGAGACTGAAAGGCTTCCATGATGGAATCAACCTTCTTTCTTGCAGGTGGTAGCGTCGAGTGGCACAAAAATAGAGGGTTGTCCCATGTCCCCGTCATACTTGGGAATCTCGTATTCGAGAATCAGGTGATCGCGAAACGTGTTCCAAGTCAATTCCGCTAGCAGGCGATGATCCTGATGAGCGTCATGGCGAGCGTGAGTAAAAATAAGATCCGGCGAGACTTCCTTTAGTTCTTCGAAGGTCGCCTTCACCTCCGCGCCGAAATAAGGCATAAACCCGTCTTTAAAGCTTTTGATCTGCGGGCCTCGAATCACGGTCGATCCGGCAAATAACGATGCCGCCTGCTCGGCCTCCTTTGCGCGAATTCCATTGGCGCTGAAAACAACCCAATGAAAAATGCAATTCGGATACTGGCCGGCCAACTGAAGAATCGTGCCGCCGCAGCCAATCTCGATGTCATCGGCATGCGCGCCCAAGCAGAGTATTTTGAGCGGCGATGCGGAACCGGATGGCAGGGCTAGGTGGCGCATGGAATGGGACGGCGCGTTTTGACGGCGTGAATCAATCTTGCCATGGCAACAACACTTTCGCAGTAGTCGCGCGATATCGTAAGCAAAATTTCGGCGGTTGTTTCGAAATTACGAAGCGGAAGCCGCATCCCGCTCTTTCGAGGCAGTGGCCATCATTCCGCGCAAAAGGTCCACGTAGAATCTCTTCTGCCCGGCAGCAAATAACAGCACCGAAAAATATGTGAGGAAAAGAACGGCATTGGCTGTTATGAGCCGGACCAGAGGAGACATCTTTTCACCGAAAAGAAGTATTACCAGATACCCCAATCCTGCAGCCGGAATCGCCGAGAACAGGGGACGGCTCACCGTCGAGACGATATCCCCGAACGAAATCACCGTGCCGTGGATGCACCAAAGGATGCCAGGAACCATCCACAGCGTCATGATCGCCGAATATGCAAATGCAACGCCTTTTGGCCCAAACGAGAGGCCCAGGAGATAGCTGACGATCATCAAGGGCCCCAGGACCAGGGCAATCTTGAGGCCTCGTCCGACCAGTCCGATCGAGGAGAGCAGCCACCCAAGCGGGTTCGAGATCGCGAACACCAACATCGTTGGCGCGAGCAAGCGAAAGATACTGGCGGCTGCTGTCCACTTTGGCCCCAGCAGAACGAGAACGGTGTCATCCGCAAACAACGCGCAGGATATTGTGACAGGAACCGTAAGAGCTAAAACAAGCGAATAACCTTTCAGGAAGTAGCTGCGTAAGCGGTTTGGCTCGCCCTGGATCCGGGAAAGAGCTGAAAACGCCACGTCGCCAACAGCAGAGTTGAGATTGTCGGTAGGAATTCGGATCAACTGGTACGCACGACCGTAGATTCCGAGCGCCTCCGCTCCCCAAAAGCGGCCCAAGAGCACTTTTTCGCCATTAGAGGCGAGATACATCACCAAGCCGTTCAGTGTAAGCGCCCCGCCAAACCGCATCATAGAGGGAATTCCGACCCTCCGACGTGGCTTCCCCGGGATCCATGCGGTCATGAGCCAGAGGCCACAAGTCGTAAAGAGAGGAAGGCTAACAGTCGTGGTTACGAGAGCCCACACTCCGTACCCAGCCTTCGCCGCACTTATTGCGATGGCCGTGCTTAGAACCAACGACACGACGTCGATCGAGGCCAAGGTCGTGAAGCGCATCTCACGCTGGAGACGCACGGAATGCTGCACGCCCGCCCCATTTATGAGAAACCCGAGGGCCACCACCCACGTGACCGCCCAAAGCCGAGGTTCGTGATAGAAACGGCTCACAACGGGGGCGAGCGCGCCGGTAACGAGAGTAAGCGCCGCACCCGTCAGCACATTGATCCAAAACAAGGTGGAGGTCTGCTCTTCCGTCACATCGGTTCGCTGGATAGCTGCAGCAGACAGTCCAAAATCGCGGAATAAGCTCAAAACTCCAGTGAAAGCCGTAACCATTCCGAGTAACCCGAAATCCTTGGGCCCCAATAGTCGTGCCAAAATCATCAACGATCCCACGCGGACGAGAAAGTTGGATGCAAGGGCGGCACCGCGGGCGCCGCCTCCCCGGATCGTTTTTTCCTTTAAGTTTTTCACTCCGCCTCAGGTGATTCAGACCTGAGCGGCAACTGAAGAAGAGGACTTTCGCGGTATGGTAGCGGCCATACGAACCCTGTTGAGTATTTTTCTCTACTGGGCATTCTGAGGTGGGGCTGAAAGATTGGAATCCTGCAGGTTCTCGCCGGGCTTTTCGGGGTCAACGAAGCTTCGCTCCTTTTCACGTTTTGAAGGAGCGCGCTCGAAACGTTCCCACACTTTGCGAATTGTCCATCCCGGGTGCAGAACAGCTTCAAGAAAGGCAAGCCCCGTGGCCTTCAGCAAAGCGGGCAGGGTAAAGGGATAGCCTAATTCTCTGAGCCTAGTCTTGTGGTAATTCCAAAAGTCCTTGTCTCTGAACCCGGCAAAATAATTGATTGCCAAGAACCGATGGTAACCCTGGACGCTCTTATTCAGCAGCCGTGCGAACTCTTGTTTGTCAAGATAGGAAGGGCCGTAAAGGATAAGATCGTTCAGACAAGCGGACGAATAGCGATTTAGATCTTTCGAGCGGGATGTCTCAGTAGCCGTGTGAATGCGGTCGTACGACAGTACTTGATAAACGAATCCAAAAGATGAGGTTTGTAGATTCTTAAAACAGGCGCTGGTATCAGCGTGCGGCGACGGGTTGGGGAAAAACTCTTCGCTGTTTCTTACCAGGTCGGCTCGGTAAAGAATCGACGTGGGAGAGCCGAATCCAAACGTTTTGTCACCCCCCAGAAAAATTCTTCGGCAGATCTGACGCCCGGGAAACACATTGGCGGGGTATTCGAAGCCTTGCCACATAACTTGGTCACCCTTGAGCTGGTAGGAGCCGATAATCCCCACCGACGGGTTCGCCTCGCCAAGTTCAACCATCCGTTCAATACATTCTGGAAACAACCAATCATCGGCTGACACCTGCTTGCAGTATTTGCTGCCCGGGGAAATCAGCCGAAAAGCTTTATTGTGATTCGCAATGATGGCTAAGAAAACGTCATTGTTGTGCAGACGAATGCGGCTGTCCTTCCTTGCGTACTCTTCCACGATTTTTTGGGTTGCATCGGTGCTGCAATTGTTGACGATGATGTATTCCCAGTTCGAATAAGTCTGGCGCAAAACACTCTCGATGCATTCGCGCAGATAGGCGGCACCGTTGTAGACAGGGGTTACTACGCTGACCAAAGGTTTATCGCTCATAGGTCTGACTCTTTGAGAGCGCCAGCGCCGGCTCCTCAGATCTGGGAGCGTTACCGCCCTCCGGCTGGACTCTCTCCAGCCAAATTTCGCGCCAGTAGGGGTACATTTCCTTGGGGCAGAAGAGACGACAAGAGCTGTATCTCGCCTGGCAAACCACCGATTCGAGCACGATGCAGGGCGTCTTCATCTGCACCATTTTTTGCGTGCGCTCGTGGATGATCTTCGTCACGCGGTCGCGTACTTTGAAGGTTTTTCCGCAGTACGGCACCAACTCCGCATCCCAATGCATACCCCGGTTTTGATTCGAAGAGTCTATGGTTTGAAGAATCTCTTCGTGCGATTTGATGCGAACCAATTCCCCGGGCTGGAGATTCAAAGTCTGAGTGGGAGTTAATTGGCCCTCGGGAATGACGCCCGGTTTCCTGGGAAAGAGAGAACCGCCGAAGATCGGAACGACCCGATCGTATAGCCAGCGCATCGGGCGCCCGACACCGATACCTGATTCGCTGATGCTGTAGTATGCCCAAAATACCAGTCCGCTGATAATGCGGCCAAGACTGGCATTCCCGGAGAGATAGTCTTCCAAATATTGGCGCGGGTCCCACCAGGCAAGGGGCGTGGTTGCGAAGGGTATTTGCGTCATCTGGCAAATATATTTTGGAGTTTCGCCGTCCGCCGCAGGAGCCTTCACCCGATCGCGGATGTCGTTTTCAGTGCAATTTGCGAGCGGCTTCCCGTTGCCTCCACCGTTAGCAGAAACAGGAATTTTCGGGGCTGCTGAATCTTCGCGTTCGCCGACAGGTTTCAGCCAATCCTCTTTCCAATAGAGCAGGCAGGAAGCCTGGCAGCCGTCGTGAGCTCCGCCGTCGCAGCGCGTTTCGAGATGGACTGTTCTGCGGAGCCGGCGGGTATAAAAGGGATAAGGCTTGCTGTAATCGCAGGTCTTGTGGGCGCTTTTCAAAACTCGAAATCTTTTTCCAACAAACGCAAACATCTCCGGCATGAAGGGCATTCCTTCGAGTTGCCCCTCACGGTCGAGCGTCCGAAGAATCTCTTCCTTACTTCGAACCTCGACCCATTGCCCAACTTTTAGCGATTTCTTGGATGTCATAGTTTCGTAGGATCAGTCTTTGGGTGCCAGCTCTGAGTTTCTAACTCTTGGCGCCCACTCCTACGCGCCAGCGCAAGTCAGCATCGAGGGCACCTTTGCTGATGAGCCCTTGTATATGGGAAATGCGCATATAGCGGGGCCCTTCGAATTCTTCGAGCCGCAAGCCAACCCTCTGAACCGCTTCATACAACTCCACGGCCCCTTTTCGCGCGGTCCACTGGGGTTTAAAACTCGGCAATATTCGAGCGATTTTGCTGAAGTCGACGCGATAACAGCGCTTGTCGGGCCCGCCATCCTTTGCGTATTCGATTTTGCAGTTCGGGACAGTCTCGTTAACAATGTCCGCCAAATCGCGGATTTGATAGTTTTCCTGCGTGCTGCCCACATTGAATGCTTCGCAATGAACCAGATTTTTGGGGGCGTTCAATATAGCAATGAAGGCGCGGCAGATGTCTTCGATATGCACAATTGGCCGCCAAGGAGTGCCGTCACTTTTGATGTGGATATGCCCTGTGGTGGCGGCCCAAGCGACGAGATTGTTGAGCACCAGATCAAATCTCAATCGCGGTGATACCCCGTAAGCGGTGGCGTTCCGGAGGAATGTAGGGCTGAAACTGGAGTCTGCCAGCTTGGCAACATCTTGCTCCACGAGAACTTTTGAACGGCCGTACGCCGTAACGGGCCGCAGCTCCGCTTCCTCGTTCAAGAGATCTTCTGTTCCAGCCGCGCCGTATGTGCTGCAAGACGATGAGAACAAGAAACGCTGGACGCCGTTCTGCTTGGCCAATTTCGCGAGCCGTACGGACGCAAGATGATTGATTTCGTACGTCAGGCCGGGATTCAGATCGCCCAAGGGGTCATTCGACAGTGCAGCAAGGTGAATCACCGCGTCGAAGCCAGCCAGATCCGACGATTCGAGATCGCGAAGATCTTTACGTTTGCTTGGCGCCCCGCACGACCAATCTCCAAATGTCGAGTCCTCGAACCAGTCGCAGTCGAGTCCAACGACGCGGTGTCCTTCGCGCAACAGCATCGGCACGATCAGGGCGCCGATATAACCCTTGTCACCGGTAACCAGAATATTCATTTTAAGAAAGCTCCTCGACTGCTGAATTCTTCTCGAAACTCGCGCGCGCCGAAGACATGGCGCATGGGAAGGAACTAGGAGAAAGGAGTCAGTTTCTTACGGTCTCGTTGGGCGGAACGGTCGCCATTCCCAGAAACTGCATCTGCTTCACGCTTCCACAATTGCCAAGGAGCAATGCCCTTGGTATCCAAGTCATCCAGCTCCTGCTTCTCCTTGAACGTATCCATGCTCTTCCAGAATCCATCGTAGGTATACGCCATCAAGTCTTGTCTTTCGATGAGCCTTCCAAACGGCTCTTGAACGAGTTCCTCGCCTTCTTTCATGTAATCAAAGATAGAGCGCTTGAAGGCAAAATATCCGCCATTTATGCGAATATCGGATTGGCCTATCGCCTTGATCTCCTGCACGAGCCCTTCATTGTCCATCGAGACATAGTGGCAGCTCAGGCTCGGCCGCACACAAAGGAAAGCAGCCGTCTTGTTCTGACGGTGGAAGCGTTCGATGAGGTCGGGAAGGTGAAAATCGGTGAGATTGTCGCTGTAATTGGCCAGAAACGTTTCGTCTTCGCCCAGGTATTTCTCCACAGCTTTCAGCCTTTGTCCGATATTCGCTTTGGCGCCTGTGTCAACAAAAGTGATTGTCCAGTCGTGGATATCAGAGTTGAATACCTGCAATTGTTTTCCGCCATTCGAAAGCACGAAATCATTGGAAAGAAACTCCGCGTAGTTGACGAAGTAATTCTTGATGGTCTCCGCGCGATAGCCCAGGCAAAGGATGAACTCCTTGTGGCCGAAGTGAGCGTAGTATTTCATCACGTGCCACAAAATCGGCCGATCGCCAACGTGGACCATTGGTTTGGGGATGCTCTCGCCGGCCTCTCTAATTCTCATTCCGAGTCCGCCGCAGAACAGGACTACTTTCATGTTCTCACCGCCTTCCCGCCAAACTTTTCGCTATACTCAGATAATCACGCATAAATAGTTGTTTCAGGTATCGGGACGATGAACTTCCCGCCCCATTCACGAATTTCGCCCATCTGGTGCATGATCTCGTCCTTTAGATTCCAGGGCAAAATCAAAAGGTAGTCCGGACGGGTTTCAGTGATCTTGCCTGGGGCAAAAATGGGGATGTGCATCCCTGGGGTGTATCTGCCCTGCTTGTAGGGATTGCGATCCACCGCGTAATCGAGAAAATCTGTTCCGATTCCACAATAATTTAACAGGGTGTTGCCCTTTCCAGGCGCGCCGTAGGCAACGATCGATTTTTGGGCCCTCTTGATTTCGATTAACCGCTGCAGGAGTTCCTGCTTGGTTCGCTTCACCATTTCGGCGAATGAACGATAACTCTCGATGTGCATGAGTCCGGCCCGTTGTTCCAGTTCTCTCATCGCGATCACCTGGTGAGTTATGGGCTTGGAACTATCTTCCTGGTGCCGGCCGAAGATGCGCAGCGACCCCCCATGAGTGGCCAATTCTTCGACATCGAAGAGAACCAGCCCGAAGGCCGCAAAGATTTTCTCCGCAGTCAGAAAGGAAAAATACGAGAAATGTTCATGGTAAATTGTATCGAATTGCTTGCTCTCCATTAGCCGCAGCAGGTGCGGGAATTCCAGGGTCAGCACTCCATTTGGCTTGAGCAGTATTTTCATGCCGGCAACAAAGTCACAGAGGTCCGGCACCTGCGCGAGGACGTTGTTGCCGGCAAGCAAGTCGGCTTGTTTCCCGTCACGAGCGAGTTCGGTTGCCAGGCGCGTCCCAAAAAATTCAGTGAGGGTCGGGATTCCCCGGTCGATACCGACCTTGGCGACATTTGCGGCTGGCTCGATTCCCAACACAGGAATTTTCTTCTCAACGAAATACTGCAAGAGATACCCGTCGTTGCTGGCAACCTCCACGACGAGACTCTGTGCGTTGAGCCCAAAACGTTCGGTCATCTGGCCGGTGTAGTTGCGGCAATGCTCCAACCAGCTGTCCGAGAATGAAGAAAAGTACGCGTACTCCACAAATATGTTCTCCGGGTTTACATATTCCTGGAGCTGGACAAGGAAGCAACGATCGCAGACAAAAACGTGCAATGGATAAAATGCTTCCATTTGATTCAATTGGTCTTGCCTCAAGTAGCTTTCGCAGAGAGGCGACATACCTAAATCCACAAAAGTGTGGCGCAATTCTGTCTTGCAGAATCGACAGGTGGCTAAAGTATTTGTCATGCAGATCCCAAGATGTGGTTTCGTCTACTGGTTTCTCTAACTGCTCTTTTTCTCGAGCGTGCGCTCAATCGTTTTCTGAGCGGCATTTTCTCCGCTAATGAACGCTTCATCTGTCCAGATATAGAGCCAATCACCATAGCGCCCACAGTAAGCAACGCCGACATCATCGAGATATCCGTGCACGGTAGCCAATGCATCCGCTCGCTCCAAGTCGAAGATGATCTGGGCGAATCGGCTAACGTGGACATTGGTGTGCAGAATCTGATCGTCCTCGCGCAGAACGCCGGTACGCTTGAGATCCGCTATCACGGGGGCGACATGGTCTTTGGGAGCCATTTTCATGGGGCGATACTTATCGGAATAATAGACCTCCGCCTGGATGCTGCCGCAGCCCTTGGGAACTACGTGCGGAGAAAACATATGGGGATAACTGAGGCGCGTGAAAAATACGTCGCGGTCGTAGAAATAGGTCCACTGCCCCTCAGAGAGGTCCGTGCGGTTGACTCCAAGGTTGACCATCACACAACTCGTGCACGCCAGCTTCTTCGCAGCCGCGATCACATCCGGCGGCGCGCCAACCATCATCGGAATCAATTCCGTGAGGGGCACGGATGAAACGACGGCCTCATAGCCAACCACATCTCCATTTGAAAAATGGAGCTCCCGTTTCTTGGGGTCAAGCCGCTTCAACTCGTGGTTCAGCTGCACGTCCGTTATCTTCGGAAGCATGTCCAGATAGGACACGAAACCGTTGTAAGAGGGATATCGGACGTGGCTTACGTAATGAACGTCGGGCGTGTCCGCGGAGAGTGCTCCTAACAGCACTTCCTCGAGCTTGGGCCGGTACAGTCGTGGTCCAAGCCAATCCGTGCTCATGTTGTCTGCGGTCGTAGTGTGATACTTAAACCCGTATTCCATGGGGAAAATCTCGGCAAAGGTCTTGCCGTAGCTGGCGTTCAGCCATTCTGCGTAATTGCGAATAGGTTTCTCGGGCTCGTTTTGGGCCTGGACGAAATCGCGAATGGCATTCACCACCAGTTCTGTGGGCAAGCCATAAAGGTTGCAGATCGCCGGATGCTTGATCCAACGCCCTTTCCAGTAGTTGTTGGGGCGTGAGCGAATCACTTCATACTTTTGGTCTACGCTGTCGGCAAAAAGCTTCTGAAGGCGCTCATGCTTGGTGAACGAGACGTGTGGGCCTTCGTCAAATATGTAACCACCATCGTGCCCAAACGAGGCAGTATGGCCTCCGTGGTAGCTGTTCTTGTCGTAGACCACCGATGGGATGCCTTCTTGATGGAGCCGATACGCGGCTCCAAAACCTGCCATGCCTGAACCCAAAATCGCAATTTTCTCCATACCACCTTCCATCCCTTTTTGATTTTTAAACTCTAACCAGCAACAACTTGATAGCTTTCCGGCGAACGTTCCAATTCAGCGCGATACCAGCTAACTGTGTTCTCCAAACCTTCCCGCAGCGATACGCGAGGTCTCCAACCGGTTCTGGCGAAAGTCTCGTCAACTCTCGCCACGCGGGTGGGTTCGAGCGGGCGGTCGGATAGAGCTCCAAACTGCGCGTTCGAGTCACCGTTTGCAGTTCGGATCAATTCCTGCACGATGTCCCGGATTGAAATCAATGAGCCAGACCCAATATCCAGAGTGGCGCCTTCTAGTTGAGGCGTCTGCGCCAGAGCCAGAAAACCGTCAACCACGTCAGAGACATATATCCAGTCAACGAGACGTTGGCCGCTGGAAATGCTGGGCGTCCTGCCTTGAAGCAATGAGAGCGTGACGTAGGGAACGAGTTTCGTTAAGTCCTTCTGGCCTGGCCCGTAGACCATGAAAACGCGAGCGATGAGAGCGGGAACCTTGTAGAGAGCGTGAAACATGCGCGCATATCCTGTGCTGGCCCACTTTGCGGCAGCGTAAGGCGCTGAGGGGAATGCCTCTCCATTCTTAACTTCCGGCTCCGCCAAGGACCCGGTTAATATAATGCGTCGACAACCCAGTTCGGCAGCCAGGATCAGCAGGTTGATAGTGCTCTGCAAATTGCTCTGAAACGTGGGCAGAACGTGTTCAATATCGGGCGCGCCTTTTACGTGACTTGCCAGATGAAAGATGACCTCCGGCTTCGTCTCACGGCCAATTTTTCGAACCTCAGCCAGATCCGCGAGGTCAGCTTGCCACCACTGTGGACCCTCGACGTCGGGCGGTCGTTTGGACCTATAGACGGCGTGTACCTCCGCGCCCTCCTGGCACAAGCGGCGGCACAAATGGGAGCCAATGAATCCATTGGCGCCGGTGACGAGAATCTTTTGTCCTCTGAACGAGCCTTCCATCGTGTCCTGTTGGTGGTAGAGCTAGTTTCCCAGTTCTGACCCCATTAGTAAGCCGAAGGAATCCGGGTGGTAGCGAGTTGTGCAACACTCGTTGGTCTGGAAAATACGCGGGAAAACATCTGGAAAATGGCCATTGGTTAGCGGGTGATTGGCACAGGTGACGCCGGCAACGAATGTGGCCATTTGGCAGCTTGTTCATTCCAAAGTCTGTCGGAGATCCGATCAGGGGGTAGCGAGACATCACTGAAGGAAATCACCTGATCCTTCCGGATATCGCGTTTCAGCACGCAACCTTCTGAAAGCCCGATGGGCAAAGCGCCCATCTCGCGAGCGGCCGCCGTGTTTTCGATAAGGCCGTAGGCGCAAAAGCCGCCTACACCATCCAGGTGTTCGCCCGATTTGAGATTCCGCTTCGCAACGGTAATTACCTCGCCGACAGGCCCTGCCATAGGGGCAATCGTTGCATCGCGGTGGAGGAAGGCGCGACCAATCGTCGATGCGATTTGAACGTGCGGCAGGTGGTAGGGAGTGTAGAAGACGTAGAAGGGGCCGTCGCCAAGTTTGTAGTATGCGAGTTGCGCCTGCTTAAGCGCAGAATTTTCATAAACAATCACGAAGGCACCCGTATAAGGCGCAGCGCCCAGAGCATAATCGACCAGCCCCGTGTTCAGCATTTGATCGGCGGGCAACAGTTGCGCCATTTCCTCAACGTTCTTACATGCGGGCCCGTACATGCCCCGACGACCCACTTGGAACCCCGTGGCATTTGCGAGAACGCTTGTTTCCATAGAGAGTTTTGTAGCATCCGCAAAGGAAGCAGTCTTCTTCGGATTCAATCCATATCTCTCGGCGAATTCCCGTTGTGTCTCCGGCGTGCGGTAGTGGTCGACCATACCTTTCAGGTTCCCTGCGGCGACCGGTCGAAGTCCTACGGTTCGGAGATAACGAAGCAGGGTCATTGCTACTCCTGGCTCATCTCCGTCAGTATGCGTTAATACCACACCTGCTCGATCTGCCTTCGCTTTTAGAATCGGACCAAGCAATGAATCGAGTTCCGCATTTACCAACACCACATGCTTTCCGTGTTCGAACGCCGACAGACAAGTCGAAGCGGCAGCGTCTATGGTTCCGGTCACTTCAATTATTACGTCAATGGCATCGCAAGCAGTCAGAACCGACGGGTCATCGGTGAGCACCGGGTTTCCTGTGGCGATGGTCTTCTCCGCTTCCACAGGAGAAGAGGAGCGACGCCATCCGGCAATTCCTGCCTGAGAAAAAGCCTTTTCGACGTTTTCCAGACTGCGATTCGCGATCCCAACTAGACGAATTCCGGGAACTGGAGATCCAAGTTGCAGCGCGATGGCACGGCCCTCGGCCCCTGCCCCAACCATGCCGACACGAATTGGTTGGCCTCTAGACTCTTTCTCGAGAAGAGCAGTATCGATCATACGTTGGCGCGCACTCGTCGCACAAAGAGCATGCCGGGCGCGGTCTCTGGGAGGATCCGAGGCGGGCTACCGCCATAAGGTGAGGACAAAGTGATCCGACTTCTAAGATGCGTGCAATTAGCATGCCGTCGAGTGAAGGGAGTCACGCGCCGTATTGTCTGATAATACGAGACTTGCTTGCGCTAGACATGCTGGCCATGTGCCCTTTATTGTCACTTGGAGGAAAATTCTTGCCGAACCAGACGTCATCGCTTCCCCAGCAGAGTGAGTAGTGAAATTGCGATTTCAGACGCCAGTTGCGTCGCATTCTCTCTGCACTTTCTCAATAGCCCCGTTTTATGGCCAGGTAAGGAATCAAGGCGATCTCGGCGAGGCTGGGGAGGATATCGCTCGAATTGAACACGGATTCGATCTTGAAATCTCGCAGGGTGCGCAGATAGGTATGGGCGTCCAATCGGCCTGCAAAGATACCCTGCAAGCTCGTTGGGATGTCGGTGACCATTCGTATCCAACCAACGCCGGAACGGCCGCGGCAATTTTCGACGCGTTCGCCGACCTGGTCTGCATACAACATGTAACAGAAATCGACGCCCGCCGGCGAACCCAACGCGTGAAAGCCCCAAGTTCGTGCGTTCACGTCAAGGAGCTTGTATTTTCCATCCCTGGGGTCGAGCTTGTATTCGACTTCTGCCAAACCGTAATAGTTGATCGCTTTAAGGAAGCGCATGGTCGGCTCTACGACGACAGGCAGGTCAATGCTTTCAACGAACGTTGCCGCCCGCCCGAACTCTGGTGGATGCTGGCGCCAGCGTTGCGCTTCCATGGTTCCGATGGCGACGCCATCCTTGATGAACACGCAGCTCGAAAATTGGCACGTCCCGTCGCCGGGTATAATTTCTTGAACCAAGACCTCATTCGATCCCACATGGCCCGACGCCTTCTTAAACATATCGCGAAGCTCTTCCCGATTATTGGCGCGCCATGCTTTTGCTTTCGTTGCGTAGAAAAAGTCCTCTTTGACCGAAGGCTTCACTCCGAGCGGGAACTCAGCATCGATCTGATCGATGTCTTCGAGGGTTCGAGGACACCAGGTGCGCGGAATCGGAATGTCCAATTTCTGGGCCAGGGAGTAAGTATTCCATTTGTTCCAAGCCCATTTGGTGATCTCCCAGTCTGGCGTAGGGACGCGGAAGATCTCCGACAGCTTCGCCTTGTGACGCGAGAAAGCGGCCACGTGTTCGTCGCGGGTAGGAAAAAGCACCCAGCCCTTCAAATTCAAGCGTTGGCCCATTTCCAGCAAGAAATCCACGGTTTCCTGCTCCTTGCGAAGTGTGGGCGGCCGCACCGTGAAGGTGGTGTATTTCGAAAAGCGGCCGATCGAATACTCGTCATCGACCACGCAGAGAGGGATACCACGACTCCCCAGGCTGCGAATGATGCCGAGCCCGTGGAAGTCACCACCGACAACAACGGCACCGATACGGCCGGAAGGGTTGTAAGATTGGTTTGAGTTATTTGGCATTACGGTTGGCCTCGCATTAAACGGGAGCATTCCTAACTGTGGCCGTTTCGCGAAACCGTCGATGCCATGAATCGGGCGAGTCTTCGCGCTGCGTAGTCGGTGCCGCAGACAAAGAACATGAGCGGCCCAAAATTCCAGGACGACGGCGCACCCATGAAATGTAAACCTGTTACCGACGATTCAAACCCCGGCGTAAGCCTCGGGAATCCGTTGACGTTGACCACATCCTTGCGGATCTCGTCAGCCAGGAATGGGTAGCGCGAAACATCGACGCGATATCCAGTCCCGAGCAGGGCGTGATCCACATCACGAGAGCTTCCGTCGTCCAAACGAAGACGCAGCGTATTTCCCGAAGCTACCGCGGACTCGACGGAGCGGCCGGAGGAAATACGTATGTCTTTGAATCGATCGACAAGCCAGCGCGCTCCCGCCGGTCGAAGCGCGCGGCGGCGGAAACCGTCTTGGATGCTGCGCGGGAAATATTTCACCGAGTCTGGAACGGCGACGATGCGGCTAATACCGGCAGGGCCGATATCAAACGGCGAGTACAGGAGCTTGGCGAGCGGCCCAAGCTTCTGCAGCCTTGCGCGCCAGCCGAGCCAATGCACGCTTGGAGCGCGGACGATAAGCTCGACATCACCACCTGCTTCATGAATCAGGGCAGCGGATTCGAGTGCGCTCTGACCTGCGCCAATCACCGCGACTTTTTTGCCTGTGAACCGGCGGATGCTTTTCTGATCGGAGACGTGAGTGGCGAGCTCGGCCGGAAGATTGTCGAACTGCTGCGGGCGACGCGCGAATGATCCGATTCCCGCGGCGATCACAACCCGACGCGAGAGAAATTGTTCGCCGTCCTGAAGCGTGAGCCGGAAGCCCTTGGGGTCCCTTTCGATCCTGCTGATTTTGCGCCGATCGATATCAGGAACAGCCTGGCGGTGAAACCACAAGCCGTATCCCACGAACTGCTCGAGCGGGATAGGCTTCGGGATGGAAGTGCCGAGCGACTTCGCGTAAGAATCCATCGTGAGCGCGGTTTGCGGGTCGGAGATATGCGATGCTGCCCAGGGTGAGCGCAGCAGCATGCCCTCCGGCATGTGCGAGTTCCAAAATTCCATGGGCTCGCCAAAGATGCGGAGATCGAGTCCCTTGATCTGCCGCAGATGTGCACCTGCTGCCAATCCGTACGGACCGGCCCCTAGAATCGTGACGTCAACGTTCGTCATTGTTAGTCTCCCTTAAGTGTTGTTTCGAGGAGCCGCTTGGCTCGGCGAGGGACGGATCCCAGCGACCGAGGGAGCGGCGAGGTTTTGGGTTTCGTTTTTCTGCAAGAATTTCAACAGCAATGCCATGGGAATAAGAGCAATCATGAAAAATACAATTCCGCCACGCTGGTGGAGATTTCCGTACAGAAACTCGGGGTTCACGTAGACGGCTAGAATCGAAAGCGTCGCAATACGCAACCCGTTTTTGAAAAGAGCGATGGGAATAACCGCAAGACAAAGCACCAGCCTTCTCCACGGAGTTTTCAGGAAGATGTAGCTTGCCAGAACGGTGGTAATCAAAAGAGCGAGCGTGGAACGGATGCCACTGCACTCTTCCGCGATTCGAATCGAAATTCCCGGCAAGTCGAAAACGAATTGCTGCCGGTGATACGGAATTCCCGCAACGGCAAAAAATGCCTCCACGAAAACTGCGCTGCCTGCCTGCAGGAGATAAATCGTTTTGGAAAGACAAGGTTCAGGAATCGGAACCATGAATAGGAGAAACAGGAGTGGAAAAAGTGCGACGCGAAATGCGCTCCCGCCGAAGAAGAGGGCGAAAGCTCCTAGCCAGATGCACACAACTGCAAACACGAACAGCGACTGGGGATTCGTCGCGGTCAGGTGCCACAGGTTCATATCGGACGCGGTGAGCAATATCACGCCGGGAGCAAGCAGCGCCAGTGCCATCGTCCAACCGAACGACACATTCGAAAACACAGACTTCCGATTCTCAAAGATCAAAAACGCGCTAACGAGCGGAATCAGAGGGATTTGAGAAAAAGTCTCGTTTTCGAAGATGAGATTCGCCAGGAGACGCGTTGACCCCCACGCGATCGCGAATGGCAACAAGCAGACAAAAGCGAAGCCGGCGATCCTCGCGAAAGACACCCGTCCGCTCGAAAAACTTGCAGCCTGCATATATGTGCTTTTTGTCGGTTGGCCCACGTGACTTAGTGCGGAACACCTTCGCGTTCGTGACTGGCAGCAAATTCGTAAGAAACTCCGTCGCCATCGGCAACCGCAAACGCAACGCTTGCCCGGTTCGATTCAGGGCCTTCCACTTGCCAGCCCTCACCTTTTCGGACCAGCTTCATTTGGCTTCGAGCACGCCACCAGTGATCAAGTTCGCCGGGGAGTGCGGGCCAGATCTTGTCCCTTGCGACTATCTCCCTGAGATAGTCCAACAATGATTCGTAGACTTTGCGCGGGCGCGCGTCGATCAAATAGTCGGGGTGAGTAATGAAGCTCATCAGCCCGTTTCGTTTGCGGATGAGTTCAAGCTGCGTTTTCCAGAGATCGATCGAGTAATCATTCAAGATCTGGAAGACCGAGTAGTCCTGGCTGGTGGTAAGAGGAATCTCTAGAATCTTGCCGATAAAGTACGGGAAAACGGTGCAGCATCCTCCTCTTTGTGGTTCGAGATGTGCAACATTAGGGACCGACATGTCGTAAGAAAATTGAAACGCCTCATACCAATCGAGGTTCCGGTACATGACTCCAGCACGAAAACCGAGAGCGCCGAACTTCTTGGAGTACTCGTTGATCCGCTTGGCGCGCTCCAGGAACATTGCGTGCGATTGATATAAATTCCCGTCGTGATTAAGATCGTGGACGTTCACCTCGAACCCACGGCTCTTGATCCGGGATACATAGTCGTCTGAAACTGCGTAACGCTTTTCCGGGACAACCTGGAAAGAGGCCTTGAAACCACGCGAATCGTCCAAATCCATCAGCTTGTCGGTGAAGTCACGCCCCATGGGCGTTTCCACGTCGTGAGTCAGGACCAAACAAGCGGGAGCGGACTCCGGCCAAAACCAGATGAAAGGCAGGCGGCTCAAGCCATTGGCGTCCATGACGAGCCTCAAGTACTTTTCATGGAGCGTATCCACCGTACAGTCAAGAGGCCATGCCGGAAAGGGCAAGTCCTCCCAACCCTGAAAATAAAGCCTTTGCAAGTGCCGACGCACCGAAACCGGCAAGAATTCGCGCAAGGAATAGTAGAGTTTGCGAACAGCTGCGCTCGTGATTAGGGCACTCTTCTCCGGGACTGCCATTTCCCGGTAGCGTTCCAAGCGCAGGTTCTCTATCACCTCCGAAAAGTCGAAAGGAAGTTGAATCCTCTGGCCCTTGGCAGAAAGACCTGTCAGCGCGTCGAACCGCTCGGAGCCGGCGATCTTCTTCGAAACACCTATCTGGCACTTCCCATAGCAAATAGTCTTCGCACCAAATCGGAAGAAGCCCGGAGTATCGGATTCGGAGGAAGGAAACGAATTGATTTCGCTGCAAAGATCTTCTGGCAGCCGATAATAGGCATGAAGGGTTGGGTTCATGTAGTTAGCTCAGCGTTTCGATTTTTTCCGCGAAGCAGTGAACGCATTCGATTTGGCAACTATCAACCGATGTGGCGGTAGATGAGTCTTCCTGTCACCCTCAAAATCTTTTCCGGCATGTACGAAAACATTCGCTTAGCGGCCTTCAGTTTCCAACCATTGGCGGAATCCAAGGCCGGGGCGTCGGGATATTTCCAGTAGATAAGCCGGCTTGGATGAGGAACCCAATGACCCTTGAATGTCAAGAGCCCCTCGTTGTCATCTTGAGTCCGCCCCAAATCGAATTCTTTCGCGCCGCTGGATTTTGCTTCCGAGATGGCATTCCACAACAGCCAGGGAATGGCTCCAAACCGGTTAAAACGCACATCGGAGCACCCATACTTATAATATGCGTAATCCCTAAACCTCAAGGTTAGAATGCCGGCAATCGCTTTCTTGTTCTGAAAGGCCAGGCGAATTTCCAGCGAATCCTTTTGGGTCTCGATCAGATTTCGAAACCATACGATCGGGATTGGAGGGACGTGGTGCCGGCCGCGGGTCAGCACGAAGAGATCGTAAAATTGGCGGAGAAGATCTTCCGACCTCCCGTGCCTTTCAACCAAGCCGCCGCGTTGAGCTCGTTGGATGCGGCGCTGTACGGAATCCTTGTCGAAACGCTGGAATATTTCCTTGAGTTCCGGCTGGAGATCGATTCTATGAAGGAAATACTGAGCCGTTGGCCGGAACCCTATTGCATGCCCGGTTTCATCGAAGCTTCCATTTACCGGACGGACCTCTAGATACTTCCACTCTTGATGTTCCAGGGTCGATTGCAGGTAGCGCATTAAGAAACTCACGTCCTCAGCCGACTGACATAGCGGGTCGCAATGGTCTGAAAATGGGAGCGATACAAGGCGGCGCCCGGTGAGCCAACTCTTGATGCGACAAAACACGAGTCCGTTTTCGAGGTCTCCGGTCGGCGACGAAGTGGTGAAGGCCACCGGTTCATATCCATATGTACGACGCAGGGCCTGCAGCCAGCCGACGGTGTGAAACACGGATGCCCTGGGATGGCGATCGACAAGCTGCGCCCAGCGCACATCCTTGGTCGGATCAACTTGGTAGAATTGCATCACGCTCAGAAAATCCGGCTACTGTCGAACGGAGAGAAGATTCTCGGAAAAGGAATGCGA
This sequence comes from uncultured Acidobacteriota bacterium, assembly GCA_963790945.1. Lineage (GTDB taxonomy): Bacteria > Acidobacteriota > Terriglobia > Acidiferrales > UBA7541 > Palsa-295. The sequence continues at coordinate 119,220 of CAWBRH010000022.1, read as the reverse complement.
CTTTTAGTCGACTGCCATACTTTATTCGCTAGTAGCAAGAACAGTCGGTGCAGATACCGGCGTGCGGAATTCGTCCACCAAATTGCGAAGAGACGCAGCCTCGCGGCGCACAGCGGGTATCAGTGCGGCTAACGCATAGGCCACCAGAAACCCCGAAGCCCCAACGAATAGTTGGGGAATTGTGTTGGCCGGACTTGCCAAACGGAGGACCATGCTGGCAGTGAGAACCCCGAAAAGGCTCAAAGCAACCGGGTAGAGAATTGCTCTTCCGAGCCGCGGCAAGGTCAATGACGTTTCTCGAAAGCTGAATCGAAGCATCCACGGCAGAATGAGAAGCATCACGAGAGAGCCAGAAAGCGCGACACCTTTAATGCCGAAAGGCAATCCGACGGCATAACTGCATACGAGAATCGGTGAGAAAATAAGCAAGAGTTTGAGAAGCCTGCGCGATTGACCTCGACTCACCAGTAACCAGGTGGTGGAATCGAGCAGAAGTTGCCCGAGCGCTGAGATCGTAAGTATCTGAAAGACCGGTGCGGCTTCTCCCCATTGATGCCCGAGCATCAAAACAATCACCGGATGTGCGGCAACAAACAGGAATCCAAAAACGGGCGCGCTGATCCATAGAATCAAGTTTATGGTTCGCAGATAGTAGCGTGCGAACCTCTCGGGGTCGTCCTGGGTTCGACTGAATGCCGGAACGGCTACGCTGCCGGCCGGCACCGTCAGCTGGCGAACAGGAATCATCAAGAGATTGTAGGCTCTCGAATACAAGCCCAATGGGCCAGCCCCCCATCGCCATCCGACGAGGACATTGTCCGCGCTGCGACTTAGGTTAATCACGAAGTAGGAAGCGGCGACATTCCCGCCAAATGCGATCATGGAGCCAACTTCGGAATCGCGATGTGGGAGCCCCGGTCTCCAATTGGAGATTACCCAAGAAATCGCCATTTGTAGGAAATTCGTCACTAGAGGTATTGCGACCAGCGCCCAATACCTACCTCCTTGCCAAGCTATTGTGATCGCTAGCGGTACGGCGATTACGGAGGACGCTATGTCGCGAAAAGCTAAAGCCGTAAACCGCATCTGACGCTTGAGCACTGCATCCGCCTGTACCCTCAAACCGCCAATTAAAAAAGTCAGCGAGAGCACCAGGGTGATCGTGATAAGCCGGGTGTCCCGATAGAACCAAGCCAATACCGGAGCCAAGCCCATCGTTACCAACGTCAGCCCGGCACCGATCGCGAAATTTATCCAAAAGAGCGTGCTAACCTGATTGTGGCTAATCTCCTTGCGCTGTATCGTCGCTTCAGACAATCCGAGATCCGCAAACGCTTGGCCCAGTCCCGTAATTGTCGCAACCATCGCCACGAGGCCGAAATCAGCCGGCGTCAAGAGCCGCGCAAGCACTATAGTCGCGACCGACTGGATCAGAAATTGCGCGCCCTGCGAAGTGAGATTCACTACGCCGCCGCGGAGGGAACGTCCCCGCAGGTCCGCGTGAAGATGATCGGTGCTGAGCGCGCTTACGGATTGTGGTTGTAGAGCGATGGCACGGCTCACTTGTTTAGGTTATGAAGCCCAGCGACTCGTAATTGGTCCGTCGTTCTACGAGGTATAAAGATCCGCCTATCGATTGTTTGCGGGAGCGAGTGCCTTAGTCGGCCGCGAGCAAGTCCGAATAGACCTTCATCGTAATCTGGCCAACGACGTCCCAGGAGTGCCGCTCAGTCGCGTAGTCGATGATTTCTTGGCGCCGAGCGCTCAGATTCACAAAAAGGTCGCTCGCGAAATATCGCTCGATCGTGGCTGCCAAATCGTCAGAGTCCTCGGCCCGGAAGACGAAGCCGGTCTTGCCTTCGACAATTTCCTCTTTCAGCGAGCCGACATCCGCAGCCAGGATCGGTAACCCAAAACTGTATCCGAGAAACAAAACGCCGCTCTGATAGATATAACGATAGGGAAGCACCAGAACGTCGGCCGCCTTGAAATATAACTCTGTATCTTCATCGGGAATGTACTCCGCTCGCAACAGCGCTTCGCCCGATTGCACATTCTTATCGAGGACTTCCCGCACCTTTCCCCAGTACTCGTCACAATTCTTCGGCCAACCAGCAACGATCAGCCGGTACTCATCATGGCGCGTCCGAATCTTCTGAAACGCGGCCACGAGAAACTCAAGCCCTTTATAGGGTGCGATGTTCCCGAAGAAAAGAACCGCTTTTTCGTCGTCATGAATTCTCAGCTGCTGTCTCGCTCCGCGGGGAGTGATATCGGTTTGAGGAATTGAGTTGTTGATCCCGAACGGAATAATCGTAACTCGCGCCTCTTTGACTCCGTATTGGTCTGTAAGTTCCTGCTTCATTGGCGCGGTATGTACGAAGATTCGATCGGCAAGCCGATATTGGATGCGGAGAGTAAACCGATTGAACGCACTATCCTTGGAATCGCGTTTTCTGGCGTTCACATTGTGAACGGTGAGAACGATCTTTTTTCCGAGCAACTTGTAGTAGAGCATCAAAGCCGTTCGATCGAACGTTTGAAACTTGTTGTTCCACAGAATATGAAAGATCTTCGGTTTTGCGATCGCAGCGTAGGCGATGAGCTGGGCGTAGTAGGTCAGGACTCTAGCGACTTTCTCAATCAGTCCCACTTTCGTTCGTTGATCACCTCGAAGATTGAGAAAACGCAACTCCGGCTTTCCATGAAATTCAGGACTGTCCACATCGTCGCTACCGATCAAGTCTATGACGGCTCGCTTCGACATCAACTCAGTAGCCAAGCCGAAAACGTAGGGCCTATCGCCCCCACCGGTGAGCAGCGCAACCGAAATACGATTCGCTTCGGGGAGCGCCTGCGTCTCGCCTGATCCGCCTTCCATTTCCTTTGCCGTTTTATCCGTAGTGGGCAGTTCGGTCAGTTCAGGGACCATTTCAATCTTCCTCAAACCGTGTTTCCAATCCCGGCGAGCCTTTCCTCCAAGAACTCGCAAATCGTGTGAATGATCGTAATGTGCATCTCTTGCATCCTCGGCGTCGATTTTGTTGGAACACAGATACAGAGGTCACACGCCGCACGCATGCGGCCGCCACTCTCTCCTGTCAAACCAACCACGGCAACCTTCGCTAGGCGAGCCGCCTCAATCGCACACAGAACATTCGGGCTGTTACCACTCGTCGAAATCGCCAGGAGCACGTCACCCGGCCGGGCGTGCGCTCGAAGTTCGCGTTCGAATACGTGTTCGTAACCGTAATCGTTGCCGACGGCGGTGAGACTCGAGGTGTTAGGGTGTAACGCGAGAGCTCGAAACGGCTCTCTCTCGCGCAAGAAGCGACCGGTGAGCTCCGCGGCCATGTGTTGGGCATCCGCCGCTGACCCCCCGTTCCCAGCGATGAGGAGCTGGCCTCCCTTAGCCATCGCCGAATAGATGAGGTCGACCACACCGGAAACGGTTGCGGCCAGAGTAGGCAGCGTTTTTGCAACTTCCAGATGCTCGTTCCAAATTGCCAGGATTCTATCGACCTGAACTGAATCTGCCACTTTCATGTTGTCCTCGATGGAATCGCGAGTTACCGAGAGTCGATTCCCAAGCGCGTGCGTAGTGCTTTCTTCGCCGCTTGACATAACAAGCGGAAAGCATCAGGCACGCCACACGCGAACGGTTGCAGAAACCTCTTTGGATGGACCATGGACAGGTGCTGTTGATTCGTGCCCTGATAAAGCCTGCTCAGCTCATCGTTGTTTCCCAAACATTCAGCACGTGCGAAAAGGAGCGTGTTCTGAGCGTAGTACCATTCCACCTGTGGATTGCTCCAAATTCTTCCGCGGATGAAATCAATCGGAAGGTAATCGTGAGCCTTAAAGAGTTCTACCCAATAATCCGGCCATTGCTCATTCAGGTGGTTTGTCCCACCTTGAAGAGGAATCGCCGCGGAGAAAAGTACAAGAGGTGCTAACCGAGAGAGAGACTCGACGAACCCCTTCGCGGATGACGGCGGCAGGTGCTCAGCAACCTCCAACGACGTCGCCAAATCAAATTGTCGCGCGACCGTAAACGGTGAAGAGAGATCCGTGGGTTTGAAAAGATCTTGCGGAATTCGAAGTTGGGTGGCATTCACATATTCTCCGTCGAGCCCCCATACATCCTTCACGCCCACCTTAAGAAAAACGGAAAGCCAAGTGCCGTCGCCACAGCCGACATCGATTACCGATTTAGGTTTGAGGATTTCGAGGACGATCGGCACCACGACCTCGGCGGACCGCCGGGAGCCATCCCTGATCATGTCAAAAAACTCGGTCGTATAAGCAGGTGTCGTCATAGAGATGAAATGGCCCTCGTTCTGCCAGGCCTAGGAAAACCGCCAGATAGTCGGATGTACTATCCCTTTTGAGTCGGGTTAGTGAAGCCAAGGATATTGCGATCGGGCGTTTGGAGAGTCTCTAGATTAAACATAACTTTATCCCATCCTCTGAGCAGAACGGCCTTCTTCTCCGGCAGCCTCTGATGAGCCCATGACGCAACCCTGGACCCCAAAACCGGCGCCATCCACGCATACTTCCAGGGCAGGCGTGGCTCCTCGATGCTTCCCTGCAGCTCTGTTGCGAGAGCACGAAGCTCAGCAACAATGTCCGGCCGCTCTGGATAGAAAGCGGGAAACCAGTTTTGGAGGTAGGTTAAACAGGCTTGCCTGACCCGTTCGCTGTCTTCAAGACTTCGAAGATACTCGATGTGTAGTCTAATCGAACGCAGCAAAGAGGTTTTCTTTGTGTTAGAGCTGCCAATGTAGCTGATACGGTTCGACCGGCTGGCTCTGTAGAACACCCTCCCCTCAGGAACGAAGCGGGTGCCTTCAGATGCCAGGAGCACGCGGGAAAAATATTCGCCGTCCTGGTCGTATTGAAGTTCCTCTTCCCAAGGTCCTGCGGCTTCGACCAGCTCCCGGCTCACGAGCCACGTGGCGTTCTGCATGTGAAGATTCTGCCCCATTTTTCGCAGCAGGAACTCAACGGGAGAAAGATCACACCATAGCGCGTTAGGAACGAATCGGGCGCGGTGAGGGCGGAAATAGAAATGCGCCCAGGGTGAAGAAAGGAGAACTCGCTTGCTGTCGCTTTCCCGCAATGCTCCAAGCTGAACCTCGATCTTGTTCGGGGCCAAGAGATCATCCGAGTCCAACTCCTGAATGTAATCGCCTTGGCATAGCCGATACGCCTGGTTAATGGCTGCAGAAAGACCTCGGTTTTCTGTCGATACGACCTTTACCCCTTTCGACGCGAATCGATTTGCAATTTCAGCTGTCTGATCCGTCGACCCATCATCGACTACGATGATTTCTTTGCGCGGCCATGTTTGGGCGACCGCGGACTCGAGGGTATAAGCAATCCATTCCTCGGCGTTATATGCAGGAATAGCGATTGAAACTAAGGGTTGTTGTTTGCTCATGGGGTCTCTCAATCGTATAGATGCATCGATTGCCGATCAACTGTCCTCGGCTGTCTATTGCATATGCTGACGGTGATTCTGCCGCTAACTTGTTATCCTGAGGCAGGTTAAAGGGGCCTATCTTCTTCTCTCAGGCACGCTACATTAATAAATATTAAGAAAACTGGCTCTAATTCGGACCTGCGCCTAGCTCCTCCCGGCTACCATCATACTGCCATGCGATATCCCGAACGCTTGAACCAACATTGGTCCGAAGGACCCGCGACGTGCTGGCTAGCGTAATATTGCAGCTGCCCTAAGACTGTCCGTCGGTACAGTGGATTTTCGCGTTCGCCGGGCCCAAAATTTATGTGCGGAATCAAAAAAGCCGATACGTGTGAACATGAGGAGTCGTCGAAATGTCTAGAGCCACCAAGTTGATACTGATTCTGTTCGCTCTTTTGCTCAGTGCTGCGTTCAGCCGGCAAGCTCAAGCAAACACTGTGACTGCTGTGACCTGCAAGGTGAGCGACGTGCAGACGGCGATCAACTCCGCGAGCAACGGGGACACTGTAACCATCCCCGGTTCCTGTACCTGGACAACCGGAATCACGATTCCTAGCGCGATTGGAATCACTATAACAGGCATGGGAACTCCTGACTCGAATGGCAGCACTCAAGGTGCATCGGCTTCGTGTAGCGGTACCGTTATCACGCTTTCGGGTGCAACGGCATTTAAAGCGAGCCCTAATTTAGGTGCTTCGACTACACGCCTATCCTGCATGGCCCTCAACTACGGCGGCGGACCGAGCGTAGCCTTTTCCATCGCGGGGAATTGTAACGCCTCCGGTTGTACCAATCTTCGGGTAGACAACATTACCTTCAACAACTGGGCGGGTCACGCGAGTGCTGGCATCTCTTATGGGATGTCGGTTGTCGGAAATATGTTTGGAGTGATTGACCATAACACCATCAACGGAGTTGCGAACAATTACCTGCAGCTTGTGGAGTTCTCGCACGCCAGCTATCAGGGCGCTGGATCTTACGGAGACAACTCTTGGCATCAGCCTGAGAGCTATGGTTCGTCCAATTTTCTCTTCATCGAGAACAACGCATTCAATACGGCTGGATGCTGCGAAAATGAAGGCAGCGTCGGAGGACTGGCAACCCAAGGCGGCGGGCGCGTCGTTGTCCGATTCAACCAGTTTAACAATATGGATAACCTGAATTTTTCGATGGGGTGGCATGGTACAGAATCCAATGGCCGTCCGCGCAGCACGAGGGCCTTCGAATATTATGGCAACACCTTTACGTGCACTACACATTGCGACTCGGTGGCAGGAGCCAGAGGCGGAACCGGATTGAACTGGGGCAACACCATAAATTTGAATTCTGCAAGCCTGAATTCCTTTTTCACTCTGACGACTTATAGAACACAGGGCAGCCTTGGCGGATGGGGGGCTTGTGACGGGTCATCGCCTTGGGACACGAATGATGGCGTGACCTACTTTTCGGGAACGGTAACCTCCGGCGGCGGAACCGCGACCATTACGGTTTCCGCCAGTCCGGGATGGACAACCAACCAGTGGGCACCCAATGGCGCTCCATATTCGGTGCATGACGTGACTAAGAGCACTGGTTCGGAGATTATCGCCAACGGATCCAACACACTGACAATCGGATCCGGTGGAGGGCCCGGGAATTGGCTTCCTAGCAACGGTGATTCCATTCAAATACTCCGTGCCACTGCCTGTATCGATCAAGCTGGTGGCCGTGGGGCCGGAACCATGTACAGTCCCACAAACCCAGCTCCGGCTACCTCGTCAAGCGAGATTCAATCTCCAACTTACATCTGGTTTAATACTTTTCGCGGCGGAACCCCTTCCTTCGGCGTATCAGGAGTTGGTTCGGACACAGCCAGGGTCATACGCAGCCGCGATTTTTATGTGGAGAATACCAATCAAGCCAGCCAATCTAACTCGGTGGCACCTTTCGACGGTACGAATACCATCGGCGTAGGCCACGGAACGCTTACGAATCGCCCTGCAACTTGCACGACGGGAGTAGCATACTGGGCTACGGACCAAGGCAACTGGAACCAAAGCGGCAGCGGGGAACAGGGACAATTGTTTGTCTGCACGGCGACTAACAGCTGGACGCCCTACTATACGCCGTACACGTATCCGCATCCTCTTGTTGCCGGCGGCACTACGGGAACCGGCGGAACTCCTGATCCACCAACGGCTGTGAGAGTGGTCGTTCAGTAAGTGAATCAAGTGCGCTGCATCCGGATACTTCTTACGATCTGAACCATTCGTGCTCTTGGGACACATCCGGGCTGGCCGATTAATGCGAGCGCCCCACCAGTGACGGCTGGCTTATCATACGGCTCGCGAGAAACTCGACGATCCGCTCGGAAGCGTGACCATTGCCATAAGGATTCGGGTTGCTGGTCATCCGTTTATAGCAAGCCGGGTCGTCAAGCAGCGAAGTCACAGCTCGAAAAATCCGCTCCGGATCTGTGCCCACGAGGGATGCGGTGCCGGCAGTGATCGCTTCAGGACGCTCTGAAACTTCGCGCATCACAAGCACTGGCTTGCCCAGCGAGGGCCCTTCCTCCTGAACGCCTCCCGAATCGGTAAGCAATATGGAGGCACGTTGCATGCAATCCACGAACGACACATAGTCCAGCGGAGCGAGGAGCTTCACGTTCGGCAACCCGTCGAGAATTTCGCGTACAGGGCCCTGCACGTTGGGGTTTAGATGAACAGGATACACGATCAACACATCGCGCCGTTTCTCGGCAATGGCTCGAATTGCCTCGCAGATCTGGCGGAACGGCTGACCAAAACTCTCTCTCCGATGAGCGGTGACCAGGATGACGCGCAATCCGTCGGTGGGACCGAGGCGGTGGGCCGCTAAGGTCGGATCTTTGGCCAGACGTGCCTGTACGAGTAACAGAGCATCAATAACCGTATTTCCCGTAACCAATATGCTCTCCGGGTTCACACCCTCTACGAGGAGATTGTTCCGAGCTACATCGGTGGGTGCGAAATGGAAATCGGAAAGGTGAGTCGTCAGGCGGCGGTTGACCTCTTCTGGGAAGGGATCATATTTTTTCCCTGTGCGCAGACCGGCTTCGATGTGGCCCACCTGAATGTGTTGATAGTAGGCAGCAAGCGAAGCCGCAAAGGTCGTGGTCGTATCGCCCTGCACAAGCACCACATCTGGGTGCTCTCGCCGCAGAATCTGCTCGAGCCCAGTCAGGCACGCCGCTGTCACCTCAGTAAGGTTTTGTCCCGCCTTCATCACCCCTAAATCGTAGTCGGGTCGCAGGCCGAAGACTTGCAGCATCTGATCGAGCATCTCGCGGTGTTGCCCCGTAACGCAGATCTCGGTCTTGAAGTTTTCCCGATGCCGCTCCAATTCCAGCACTACCGGCGCTAGCTTGATCGCCTCGGGCCGAGTTCCGATGACGACAAGTACTTTCTTACGCTCGTTCGCATTCAAGATTTCCATCTGGATCTCCCGAGAATTTATGAACGTGCTGGAATCTCCACATCGGCTTCAGTTCCTGCTTGCAGCATCGTTGCCGGCGTAAGGTCCGGCTTGGGACCTTGCTGCAAAACCCAGCGCAAGACCGAAGTGACGGAGCGTGCTTTCGCCTCCCAGGTCAGGCACTTTTGTGCGTAGGACATCCCTCTCCGTCGCAGGCGCTCAAGAAGGTCTCGGTCGGAGGCGAGCTCAGCCAAAATCTTCTCCATTTCTGAAACCACGTTATCCTCATTGCTGGGGGGGACCTTGAAGCCCACCTCTGAGTTAACAATGTCCCCGGGCCCACCATGGTCCAGAACCACAGGCACTGTGCCACCCGCGAGAGCTTCGAACACCACGCCCCCACCTCCCTCTCGAATTGCCGGAAGTACAACCACGTCGGAGGATCGCAAGCGCTTGAGAACCTCCGCATGGCCGAGCCAGCCGCAGAAAGAAACGCCCTTTTCGATCTCAAGCGATCTCACAAGCTCTTCAAGGCGCTGTCTCTCTGGGCCGTCGCCGATGATGGTAAAGTGTGCCAAATCCTTTCGCAGGAGCGGAGCAGCCGCGCGCAGACCGATGTAACAAGCTTTCCGAGGAACCAAGCCTCCAATGAAAATCAGCTTCAGCTTGGCGCCGGGCTCTGGAATGCGCGAGTCCGGCAAACAGAGGGAGCGAGCAATACCATTCTCGGGTACAAAGAACATCTTGTCGCGATACGCGGCAAACTCGGCGCGCATGTGGTACGAAGCGATTATGACGGCTGCCGCGTAGCGATAGGTCGACCGAGCAAAAGGCAGGTAGCGATACAGGTTCCGCACCGTCCAAACCCATTCGGAATGTTTGTCCGGCTGGCTAAATCCTGGCGCGCTCCGCAGACCACCGTTGAGCGGCCCAAGCACGAATGGAACAGGCCCCTTGCGCAGGAAGAAAGCGAAAGGACTGGGCAACGTCGGAGCCATCGGCATAAGGCGCAGAACGACGTCGAACTCGCCCGCAAAAATCCGCTTCCGGAACTGCCGCCAGGCGCTCCATTCAAAGGCAAGAGAATACGGATAACCGAAAGCAGTCAACGCTTGAGTGTCGTAGTTGTATTTAAATATGCGACGCAAAGCCCAGGCGTAAAATCGCTCGAGCCGTGGCATTCGAACCACTTCAACCGACTTAAATGCCGCCTTCGCGCGGCGCACAGGTTCCTCGACGGTAGATCTAACGAGCAGAGTGACATCATGGAGTTCGGCGAGTGCCGCCGCATTAGAATACGTGACAAAAGGAATGCTGATGGCCTCCGGGCTACTTTCAGGCGCCAACACCAAAATACGTAGTCGATTCAAGATCAATCACCTCAAGTCAACGATTTCGACAACAGAATTCCCCCGGCGATGGGACTCGCTCATAGCCCGGGATTTATCTTTATTCTGTGGGCAACAGGCTGGCTCAAGCTCGCCGCCTTTAGCGAATCTGCCGGGCGATAACCCCTGTGGTATGTCTGCCAGCAAGACCATTTCCGGCCTGTAGCTGTGGGACCAGATCGGATGACGCGTCAAGAGAGGGCGATGCGCCGACAGCGACGCCGGCGGCGATGCGGCTTCCTTCTATGGCGGCGAGGAGAAAGAAAAACCAGGTCGAGGTCAGCATCCGGAAGCCAGCTTCAGTGAGGCTGTAGGTTACCGCAGTCAGAACAAAGGCCACGAGCAGCCCGCCAAGCGCCGGTGTATGGCGAAAGGTCTTTACCGCGCGGCGATAAGCGTCGACCAATATGAGGGCAATCAAACCAAGTCCGATCCAGCCGAGATTAAGGTAGACCTCTATGTACCCATCGTGAGCCTCGTTGAGAGGAAGACCCGGAAACAATTGCCAAAGTTTTTCGTGTACGCGTGGGTTGAGCCAGAAGCTTTCGAAGCCCGCTCCTACCAATGGATTGGACGCCAGTGAGATAACGGCAGCCCAGATTTCCGTGCGACCGGTGAGCGTCGGGTCCCGGCCCAATGCTTGCGCTGCGCTCGCTCCGCCCCCGAGCAAAAGGACCAAACTGGCAGTCACGATAAGCGAAAGGACAAGAACGTGGACTGCCGCGGCCTTACGCCTAAAGACCCGCATTCTCGTCGCCAACAACAAACCGATCCCCAAAATGAAAGACGCGAGAGAGGTGGCTGAATGGGCAAGTGTCAATAACCAAATTCCTACCGCGAGCAACGTTCCCTGTGCCAGCAGATGCCTGCGGCGGTCCGTTGGCGCTTCATCACCCGAAAGAAGGCCGAGAACACGCCAAGCCGCTCCTAGTGAGAGGACAAATGTAATTACTCCAAGCAAATTCTTGTCGAGCGTCACTCCGATGTCCGTCTGCGCCCCGTCCCATGCTCCATACCTCCGGCCAAGAAGCGGATAGTATTTGATAAGCAGTATAGACAGGGGCAGCAAAATGAAGCCAACGCGAGAGAAGATACGGCGAAGAGCGGCGACCGGTTGCGGATCGGTTAAAACAATGAGAATCATCGCCAAATCCCCGATCGCCTTAATCCATTTTCTAAGCGCTGGGCCCGGATAATCAGACCAGATAACGCTCGATAAACAAAAAAGGAAATAGATCAAAATCGGAAAGTTCGCTTTGAGGAAAGTGAGCGTCCGGCGGCCCCGGTGGGCGAGGACGCAAAGAGCCGCGATCAACAAGATCTGAAAGAAAGCCCCGTCAACGGGGCTGCCTTCCATCTGGGTATCGGCTCCGGTAGGAGGCGACATGCCCAGCCACATTGACACCGGCCTTGACCCGATAGCCCATAAGTAGATTACCGGCAGCCAGAGCGCCTTAGACGTCCGGATCGATTTATCTCGATCCAGATAGAAAAGCCCGGCGATTGCGCAGGCATAGACGAGGCTCGCAAGTGAAGGACTCATTTTATGTCAGTGAGAAAAGGTCGAACCTGGCAGTTGAACAACATGTGGTATCTACAAAGATGTCGGTGCCCAACTCTACTAAGAGACTAGCATCCACCAGATCTTAGTGAATATTCAAAGCAGCCAAAATCCCCGAAACCCTAAATCCTGTGGTGAGATCGATCGAGGGCTTTCTGGTAAGCGGCGAGGAGATTCGCGACCGAGTATTCCCAGGCAAGCTCTCCTTCGACCCTCGTCTTACCGAATTCACCCATGTTTTTTCTTTCCTCAGGTCTGTCCAACAGCCAGACGAGCTTCTCTGCAAAGTCCGCAACGCCTCCCCGCTTGCTCGCATAGAGGGATGCTTCTAGTGCGCTGAACCTGCCTTCTTTTGAATCGAACTGTACAATCGGCTTGCCGAGAGCCATATATTCCATAATCTTGATCATCGTGGACATATCATTCATTTCGCTTGGCCGGTCCGGATTCACGCAAACGTCAGCCGTAGACAGGATTTCAATCAAGTCCCGATCGGAAACTCTCCCAGTGAAATCAATCGTATCCTCTAATCCCATCTGCTGAACGATTTGCAGCAGCTTTTTCAGTTCGGGGCCCCTGCCCACGCACGTGAAATGAACATCGCTCCGTCCCATGCCTTTGACGTGCTTTGCGACATCAATCAGAATGTCCAGACCATCTTGAAAATTCATGTTGCCGACATATCCGACCAGATAGCGCTTTCCATGTTTTCGCGCAGGATTCGGTGCTACGGGTTTGAAAGACTGCAGATCAGGTCCGTTCCGCACGACGAATACTCTATCCGGGCGAATGCCCCCTCTGCTGATGGCCATGTTTCTGTAGCTTTCGTTCGTCGCCATGACGACATCACTACATCGATAGCATAGCTTCTCAAGCCCAAGCAGGATCTTATATAGGCCGCCTTGCTTTCCATATTTTGAGAGATACAGCTCAGGGTTCGCGTCGTGGTGGTCGAAGATGTACTTGATTCCAAAAATTTTGAACGGGAGGGCAACGAGGAAAATGTTGTCCGGCGGGTTACATCCCTGAATCACGTCAAAACCGCGCCGGAAGTAAATCCACAAGGTGTATAAGAACTCGAACACAAATGCGGATGCATACTCGGATAAATAGCCTAACGGGGTACTTCCTTCCACAAGCATCGGATGCCGATAGATGCGCACCCCATCGATGACTTCATATCCCCGGGAACACCCGCTCCGCCGGGGACACAGGACTGTAACCTCATATCCGTTATCGCTGAGCGAGCGAGCCTCTCTCCAGACCCGGGGATCGAGCGGTACCGCCTGATTTTCGACAATGATCAGCACCCGATTTTTTGCAGACGACGGCCGCGCCGACCTTCGGTTTCCAGTCGGCTTCTCCGAGCTAATCAATCTCTCTTGTACTTCCGTTGACCCAGCGATTGGCGTAGCTCCTGAGTTTCTACCAGCAGATGCCGTCGTAAGCACCATTCGTATGGTTTCCGTCGTTCGAAATTCTCACAAAGTCCACCAGGCATTGACCCTTTCGCAATAGCTGAGGGACGCCTTCGAAATCTTTTTCTTTGTGGCCGATAACGATCGTTTCCGCGTATTGCAAAACTGCATCGATATTGTCCACCATTAGCCTGGAAATGTGCGGAATACGGTTCAGAATGAAGTCGCGATTGGCACCTACCAAGGATGCCACTTGGACGTTTTTGTCATAGATACGAACGTCGTAGCCTTTTCCTGTAAGTCGTTCGATGATTTCGATCATAGGGCTCTCGCGCAGGTCGTCCGTACCGGGCTTAAAGCTGAATCCTAAAATGCCAATCCGCCTGTGTCCTTTGTCTGTAATCAGTCTAAGGCCCCGAGCAACTTGCAGTTCATTGCTGGGCAGAATAGAGGTCAAGATCGGCAATTCCAGATCATGCAGCTTCGCCGAGTACGCCAACGCTCGCAGGTCTTTTGGCAAACACGAACCCCCGAACGCAAAACCCGGCAACAGGTAAGCGGGAGAAATGTTGAGCTTCTTGTCCATGAAGAAAATCTCCATGGCCCTATGGGCATCTACAGAGAACGATTTGCAGACATTTCCAATCTCATTCGCAAATCCGATTTTCAGCGCATGCCAGCTGTTATCAATGTACTTGATCATCTCCGCGGTTTTCAGGTCGGTTCTCACCGTTGGCATACCCAGTTCTGCATAGAGAGCCGCCAGCGGCTCTCCGCTTGCACTGTCAAACTCGCCCATCACTGTCTTCGAGGGGAATCTAAAGTCTTTAACCGCTGTACCCTCGCGGAGGAACTCGGGATTGTTGCAAACTCCGAAGTCCGTCCCAGCCTTCTTGCCTGAATATTCCTCGAGGACCGGGATGACAATCCTTTGCATGGTGCCGGGCAACACCGTGCTTCGAATCACCACTGTATGGCGCCCTTGCTTGCTCTTCAACGCCCGCCCGATTTGCTCACACACGCTTCGCACATGCGTCAGATCAAGGTTGCCATTGATTTGGCTCGGCGTACCGACGCATACGAAAGACAGTTCCGAGTTCTCTACCGCTTCGACCGTCTTGTCAGTAGCGCGGAGCCGCCCACTTTCGACAGCTTTGGCAATGAGCTCGCTAATTTCCGCTTCGATAATGGTCGACTTTCCGGCATTTATGAGCTCGACCTTCGTTGGGACAGGATCCACCCCTATGATTTGATGCCCCTCTTGTGCAAGGCACCCCGCGCATACCGTACCGACATAGCCGAGACCGAAGATACTTATTCTCAAAAGAGCCCTTCCTTTCTAATTGCGATTGTTGCTTTCTCGGGACAACAGCAGGCAGAGGCCCCGAAAAAGCTGCGATTGCGCCCACCTATGCATCGGCACGGAATCCCAGCCCAGGAGCAGACGGCGGCTTCGAAATGAGCCGTCCCGGTTCTGCCACACACTCAGTATGTCATCTACGACACTCGAGAGGTGGTCATCGAGTTTCGGGAACCGCCCTTTCAGCAACGTCGCCAAATTGATACATTCCGCGTAGTCGTAGAGTTCCCGCCGGTACACAATCAGCCGAGGAGGGCGAGAGAATGGCTTGGGCAAGCCGTCCTGATCAAATAAGTTCTCTACGTAGTAATTTACGCCTCTTTCGATCGCCGCGGTGCACCCTCGATGGCCCGTCATCTGTTCGATCTTCACCAGAGCTTTGAGAACAAAGCAGGTGTGAAAGTGATCGATGAACAATCGCTTTCCGTCATTCGCGTAGTACCAAGACCCATCGGGGTTTTGACATTCCAGGACAAAGTTCAGGTTTCTTTCTGCCACCTTACGAAATCTGTCATCCGAAAAGTCTTCTGCGGCCTGCATCAACAGGAACGCCCGATAGGCGTTGGCATTCACAACTCCCACCGATTGCTGCGGGTCCGGCGTATAGGAGCAAGTGGATGCGCTGGCGGAAGTCTCAAAGTCGCGATAATCCTCGAGCCCGTGCATCGCTGTGGATCTCATGATTTGCAGCCATTCATCCTTCTTATCTATTTGCCATACGTTTCTGAACGCTTCATAAACATACGGCACTGTTGTGATGAGAGGAGTTCCTTCTCTGATCGTGCCGCGTATGCCTTCCCAATTGAACGGATATCCCCAGCAATAGTTGCTGTAACCCGGGCATCGGGTGCTTTTCAAAATCTCCAGGAAGTGGACCGCCCTGCGGTAGTGCTCCTCTTGGTTGAGGACCTGAGACAAAAGAGCGAATCCCATTGCGAAGTGGGCGTCAGCGATCGGAAATCTCTGCCGCTTCCAAAATAAGGCTCGGGCCGATGGGACGAACGCCTCACAGAATATGATCGGCGCCACCGCGATCGTGCCTAACAACCGACTTTTATAGTAAAGAGCCTTGGCGTTTCTAGTCAGGTCACTCGCATAGAAAGTTTGAAAGTCATACGAAGTCTCGCCGTATCGATCGAGCCAACTGGCAAATCTAAGTACCGATTCGCGGACTCGTCCGACTGGCAGGGAACCGGACTTCGATCTCTCAGAAACACTGGCTGCGGTTGCAGTCGTCAAGCTTATTAGCCTCTCGTGGGAAACGCGATGGACTATTCCGGATTAGTTCGAATCTACAAACAGTCTGTGGGTAAGTTCCAGCGTGAGCAGTCTCTGTATTTCGGTCGTGTAATTCCGATTTCCTTTAGTATGACCTTCAACCACGGCTCGAACCACCTTAGGGTCCGCGTAGGGCCGCGCCAGCGACCTTGCATCAAGCAGCATCTCGCGGACGTAATTTGCCAGTTGATCGCGATACCAGACTCGAAAGTGAAAGACCTTATGCCGGCCGAGCCAGATGCGCTCGAGATGAAGAGGGCTGAACACATGGTCGACTTGGGCTACCCATTGTGGCATGCCGTAATCGTAGGCGTATTCGGCTTTGAACAGGAACTCAAGAAAGCCTCGCGTGACCGCGCTGTTGAGGCCCCCGATGCCTCGATCGGTGCGTAGACTCGCAAGGACTGGGTTTCCCTCCCGAATCAGCCGGAGCCTTCCTTCTTCATTGGTCGCAGTCGAGCCCGGCGATTTGTACACCGTCTTCACTACGTCATTGTCAATGTAGGGAGATCGAACTGCTACCTGGCTTTGCTCTAGGCCAAGCACGCCGTAGTGGTGCCACGGTGACTGCCGGAACGCGATAAAAGTGAGTGGGTGAACCTGCCTGATTTGATTATAAGTTTCTTTCGCGCGATCGATTTGGGGAGTGAGTCCCGAGTTGAACAGGCCTGCGGCAGGAGCGACCGCCTTAAACATCACAGAATTCAAAAGCATCTCGCTGCCGAACACACCCACCATTCGCACCGGGGCAATTTCACGCGCCTTTTCGTTCAGGTAGAGGTCCGGAGAACGGCTGACGTCCACACACGCATCGGTTAGATAGATGGACCGCTCGGCGTAGTGTGCGAAACGCGAGAGAAAATCACTGCCAGTAGGAATAACCTGATGCGGCTGTTCGCAAATCTTAGCCACCCGGCGCGCCAGGATCACATCCTGGTTGTCTCGAAACATACTGCCAAACGTATAACAGGGCAGGGAACCCGGAGCAGCCTTGGTCCAGGCCATAATGATGCGCGTATCGAGCCCGCCCGTGAGCGAAACGCCCACCCGCTCACTTCCGTTGAAGTAGCGCGGCAGATTCCGCACGAAAACATCACGCAAATGCGCGAAGTACTCTTCCGGCTTGTAAGGTTCTTCCTCTTCCCACTCGCGGGGCTCGAAGTAGGCAGCTTTCTTTTCCAGCGTCCCACCGCGGAAGTACCAGGATGAGCCCGGGGGCAGAACGTAGATGCCCGAAAAGAGCGTCCGGTTCTCAAGCACGCAGCCGCAGACAATGAACTCTCCCGCGCCGCGCGGATCCATGGCGCGCAGCTCGGGCCGCACTTTCAGGATTGCTTTGGCTTCAGCCGCGAAATAAAACGTGTCCTTTGTTTCGTGATAATAGAGACGCTGCAGTCCGAATCGATCATTGAAGAGCATCGTCGTACCGCTCGCGCGATTGGCGAGAAGGCCGTGAAATCTGCCGTTCAAGCCCTTCGGGAAATCCGCCTCCTCTTCCGCCCGATGGACCAAGTATGATGGCCCGCGCGGTTCCGCTTGGTGCCCACGTGCCCGAAGTGCCGCAACAGTGCCCGGCTCCGGAAACTCCTCTCCAGAAAAAACCAACGTGACATCGCCGCTCTCATTGCGCAGGGGCATTGCATCGGAAAAAGATTCGCGCCTTGCCACCCATCCGACATACACACCCTGCTCAGCGTCAATCCATGTTCCACTTGTATAAAATGGTTCATGACGAAGCGACTCCACCATCGCGCGAAGTTCGCTTTCAGCAACTGCCCTGGGGCGATTTGTAATCAGACCGACGATTCCTGGCAATTCCGGATCTCCTAAAGCGCTTCCTGCTTCAAGCCAAATTTGCGTTGGTACCAGGCGCTGCGCAGATCGCGCAACTTTGCTGCAAAGGACTCTGGTAACCGGTCAGTGACCTGGCGGTGCAATCCCAAACTCAAAGCCAACTTGCCCAGGGGAGTCAACGGCACGTAATAGCGCGGGATGTCGACGCGTTCAAACCCGTTTCGTTCCTTGAAATCGCTTAGGCTGCTCTGCACCTTCTTCCCGTAAGCGAATTTGGCGTAAACAAGATGCGGGATATTGCGGTCGGCACAGGATCTCACCGCTTGAGCGACGAGCGCATTCGTGGGCGCCTTGTCCCGATGCGCAAGCATGGAAATAATATGCATAATCCCGGCTTGGGTTCGGTTATCGTCGATCGTTAGTTTTATGAAACCGATGAGCTTGTTGCCCTCAAAGGCTCCGATAAACACACTCGAGTCGAGAAATGTCGCGCTCATGTCGCGTACCGCTTCGAAACTCTTGCCATAGTGCGGGAAAATCCTCTCTTGGCGAATGGGAGACTCGTTGTAAATCTCCCAAATTCCGCGAGCGAATTCGTCGTCAAACGGAACCTCCCGGACCACTACACCCTTCTTTTCTGCTTGCTTGGCTTTATTCCTTGCCTTAAATCCGATCTGCTTTGTCCACCACTGCTCGAACGTCGACAAGCGCAGGACAGCAATATTGTCCCACTCCAAAGGATACGAATATTTGGCTGACGTTTCTGGCAGACCCTGAACGAAGCTGAAGAGGTCGATTCGCAATCCTGACTTGCGCACCTCGGCAATCACTGGTTCGGGATCGTTCAGGAACTTGAAATCGTCCCCGTCGAGCCGCGCAAGACGGCAAAGGCGCCCCTCGATCCGGAGCTCTCTGCCGACAATGTTCAAATTCGTTTTCTTTTGTGCCATTGGTTCTGGATTCCTGTATTGAGGTTTCTTATCTTAAGCTTGAAGAAATTCTTGAACTCAACTTCTGGGTCCTGTGTCAGCGTTGGCCGTCGCCCTGATGAAAAGAAAAATCAGTCTCCCTGGACCCGGGCAGCCTGATACGCCAACTGATCTTGCGGTTTCGTGGTGGTTAGCTGGTTGAAGATGTCGTCCATAATCCGCGTCGTCAGGAGAATTTCTCGATAGGGTATCGGTACCGGCGTATCTTCTCGTATTGAATTGTAGAACGCCTCCATCAAGTGCTTCATACCTGCGTCCATATGAAAATCGTTACTGAGAAATAGCCTGGTATTTGAAAGTAGGTTACCCAAATACTGCTTTGCGAATTGCGCGGGCGGAATGAACTTATCCGCATAGCTCTTATATTTGTCGCCCCTAAGCTTCAGCAAAATGTCGTGGTCCTGGTCAACAACCAGGCCATTTTTTGAGCCATACACCCGCAGCTCATGAATCGACGGCTTCATTTGTGAAGAAAACGTGAAGTATGCAGTGGTGCGCTCTTCCTCCGAAATTATCACGCGAAGCTCATCAATGATTTCGGTCTCACCAATGCTCTTGAGAACTGGGCTCACAAAACCGTGAGCGATTACCTGGGGGTTGTCAGTTGTCAGAAACTCTGCGATTCCAGCGATACCGTGGCTGATGATGTTTTGGAGCAACTTGCCGGGCAATCTACGGACCCAATGCTGCTTGTCTCCTAGCAGAGCCCGCGCATAGCTCGGATCTGCAAGGTTGTAACCGAAGTGGCTTTCGATGTGAACTACATTCCCGCCCAGGTAGCCTCCACTCACAAGCTCCCTCATGCGCCTCGCCGCGGGCGTGAATTGGCAGTTATGCCCGGCCGTCAGCTTGAGTCTTTTGCTCTCGGCAAGATCAATTAATTTCTGTGCTTGGTGCGCGTACGCGACAAAAGGTTTCTCCACGTAGACGTTTACGCCGTGTTCGAGGCAGAGCCTGGCAAGTTCGAAATGGCCTTCCGGAGGCGTTGTGATGTGGACGACATCCGGATGAGATGCGCGCAACATCTCCGTAGGGTCTGTGAAGTTGCGCTCGATAGGAAATCGATCGCAGAGCTGCTTGGCCATCAGAGGCTCGCGATCGCACACTGCCACGATCTTGCAATCCTTTAGTCTCTGTATCTGCGCCACATGGGCATCGGCGATTTTGCCGCATCCCACAATGGCAACCTTAAGCATGCTTTCCATCCTGCGTGCAGCTTTGGAAAAAGCGCCTCAGCCCTTCTGCAGTCGACACTTGGGGCTTCCAGCCCAGCCGGGTTTTCAATTTTTCATTGCTATAACGCGTCTTCTTCCAGTATGCGTGCCATCGTTTCCGATTGAAGACCAGTGGAAGCTGCCCCGCTGACCATCGGGAGTACTTCTCCCAGAGATAGCAAAAAGCATAGCTAACCGCGTGGGGCACATAAATTGATTTGAACGCTCTTACATTCTTCTTGTACAAACGCAGGTATTGCCGGCTCGACGGGAGGTCATCATCGACAACGTTGAAGACCTCTCCATCTATCCCTTTCACCAGACCGGCCAACACGATTGCGTCAGCACAATTGTCGACATAGGTGAATGGAATCCGGTTGCCCCCACCGATATGTAGAAAGAGCCCAAACATCTCGATGCCCACGCGCCCTGCAATTGCCTGCTTCTTGGGGCCGTAGACGCTCCCTGGTCTGACCACCACGTACGGAATCCCAAAGTTCTGTTTGTACTCGGTCAAGATCTGCTCTTGTTTGAACTTCGCAAAGCAGTAGGCTTCCCCACGGAGGTCGCCGTGCTCCTCAATCGGACAGGATTCATCCAGAAGACTTCCCTGAGGCTTCTGGCGGTTTGTGTACACCGAAAAAGAACTAACCAGCACGAATCGTCGAAGTCGGGCGCACTTCAGGCTGGCGTCCAACAGGTTGCGTGTCGTAACCACGGAATTTATAAACGCATCAGGAAAAGATTTTTCACCGGTGCCCGCGGCAAGATGAATGACTAACTTCACATCCTTGCATGCGGCTTCGCAATCCTCCCGAGAGAGCAGATTTCCTCTGATCACTTTGATTTCGGCGCGTGGATGGCGGCTCGCGCTGTCTTCGAATCCGGCACCCGCTCCTGATCCGCGGGCAAAGCAAACCAGATTGCGGAAACCACGATCGAGCAGATTATCCACGACTCGAGAACCAATAAAGCCTGCCGCCCCGGTCACGAGGATTGGATCATCTGGCGAAATGATGAAGGAATCTTCCATGAAGTTTTTTCAGGCGAATTCGGTGCTATGACTTGTTCTTGATTGCCGCGCCGAAGTCATCACTGAAAAGGTCAATTTAGGCTGCTACAGCTGTCTCCTCATGGATCCGCAGCCATTCTTCAAATACCACGAGACTGAAAAGCACTTTATGATGGTCCTGTCGTCCAGACGAATGTTGCGTGAATAGTTCGCGCACGGCCTGCGGACGAAGATACTGATAGATGCGGGAGCTGCTATCGAGCAGCGAATCCGCCATTTTGTTTTCAAAAGCATCGCTGAACCACTTGTCCACCACATTGCTTGCAAATCCGCGCTTAGGCCGTTTCACAATCGACTCGGGCAAGAAACTCCGGCACACCTGCCGATGCAACCACTTCCGCGATCCATTTCTTACCTTAAGGCTCGCCGGCAATCGTTCGACATATTCGACGATCTCTTTGTCAACAAAAGGCACCCGCAGCTCGAGGCTATGCGCCATGGAGAGTTTGTCGGCATACATGAGGAGTTCGTCAGGAAGAGTAGAGCGTACTTCGAGAAACTGAAGGCCGCCCAGTTCATCCGTGTCCTTCATCAGTTCGTTCATATCTTCCCAACAGTTGAGAATGGTGTCGCCGCTATCCTTGGGCAACAGTCCATCGTGGAAGAGCCCCTCGACTTGATCCCCCGGTAAGAGCGACAGAACGTTTTGATATCTGCGCATCCGGTCTGGGATCGCCAGAGAATGGACACCTCGCTTGAGGGTCTCATTCCTCGGCAGCGCGGCAACAGTCGTGGAGATTGGCGTGCGCATCCAACTGGGCAAGCCCGCCCACAATCCGCGGTACCGCACGCCAAGATGACGGCGATACCCACCAAACAATTCGTCCGGCCCTTGCCCGACCAAGGCTACTTTGACGTCCTGGCGCGCCCGTTGGCAGACGAAATACATCGGGACAATCGACGAAGTTGCGATGGGCTCTTCCAAACTCGCAACGATCTTAGGAAGCATTTCTTCGAACGTTGATCTGGTTATGGTGACGCCCGTGTGCTTTGACCCGAGCACTCGTGCCGTTTCGGCGGCATCGGCCAATTCGTCGTCCGCAAACGACGATCCATAGCCCACTGTATAAGTGGGCCACGAACTCCCGTTCAAATTCATTAAGGCCAGCAGCAGCCCAGAATCAATTCCGCCGCTCAGTAGCAGGCCCACAGGCACGTCACTGATAAGTTGGCGTTTAATCGCTGCCTTATAAAGCGACAGCAACTCCTCCGTTGCCTCGGCTGGAGATTTGGCCGGTCTGAATGGCTCTGGTCGGAACTTATACCAGCGACTCACTTCGCAGACACCATTCTGAACCGTCAGTTTGGTGCCAGGTGCGAGTTTGCGTACGCCCTTGAATATGGTGTGAGGAGAGGGTGTGAAGCGGTATCGAAGGAAGAGATTCAGGGATGTAGTGTCGATCTCCGTCTTCCCGGAAGTAGTGGCGAGCGTGGGCCGAACTTCGGAGCCGAAATACAAGCTGCCGTCTTCTATGCGGTAGTAGATCAGCTTGATCCCGAATGGATCGCGAGCAATAACCAACCGCCTCTGGCGCACGTCCCAGATAGCAAGGCCGAACATACCATTCAGGCGGTTCAGGACCTCATCGCCCCACTCCCTGTAGCCATGAATGATGACCTCGGTATCGCTGTTGGTTCGAAAAATGTAACCGCGGCCCTGCAGCTCTCTTTTGAGTTCAGGGAAGTTGTAAATTTCACCGTTGAAGACCACCCAAACCGATTCTTCCTGATCCGACATGGGTTGATGCCCACCAGCAAGATCGATGATCGAAAGGCGGCGAAATCCAAGACCCAACGGCCCTGCTATGAAATAACCATCATCATCCGGGCCGCGGTGGGCGATCGACTTAGTCATCGCCTCAAGGTCCGCACGCCGCACCGGCGCCTGGTTTTGAAAGTTAAATTGTCCGCAAATCCCGCACATTAAGAGAACCTCTTGAACTATTCAGACAAAACCTGAAATTTATCAATCGACTTGGATGTAAGCGCAGATTTGAGAATGGCCTTCAGCTTCCTCATCTGCTCGTGGCGGTGGAATGTCATCAGTTCGGGAGAAACTGGGCGCGCCGTTCGGCACAGAAATGCCCAACAGTACCCGAGCCCGAGGGCCAAGCCTCCGACGATGTAAGGCCGCTTCACAGTTCGGTAGGTCACCCGAAAGAGCTCCCAGATGGGATGCCCGCCGAGGTAGTAATCTTTTTCCCCATAAGAGAAGAGAGAAGCGAGCGGCGAACGTCCTGCCGTTCCCAAAGTCCGGTAATGAAAAAAGGATTTCTCTCGAAATGAACGAGTCTTCCAACCCATCATTCTGGCGGTTGTGACTGCGATCCAGTCGATACCTCCCGCCTTGTTTGGAACATATCCTCCAATTTCCTCGAAGCACCGGCGCCGAAAGAGTTGGCAACCGCCGGCCACATGCGTCTGCCCCTCAAAACTGTCGGTTGCTGAACTGTATCCCTCTTCCCTGAAAATGGTTCCTGCAACCCCAAGGCTTGGATCCTCTTTAAATTTGTTCAATAGAAATTCGCAATAGTCCGCATCAAACGAAACATCCGAGTCCAGGTTTCCTATGATTTCATATCCGAGGTTCTTGACCTTCTCAAGTCCGGCCTTGAACGCATGGACTTTGGCCGCAAATGTTCGATCCCGATGTGTCGGCAGATTCACCAATTCGATCCAGTCATATTTTGCGAGGTATTGGCCCACAATTCTTCCCGTGGCGTCCGTCGAACCATCATTCACGATCACCCACTTGGACGGCAAGACGGTTTGGGAAATCATGGATCGAATGAGCTCTTCTATGTGCTTCTCCTCGTTGCGAGCAGGAGTGATGAGCACGTAGGGCATGTGATCCAAGCGAAGGTTATTGTGCATTGAAGGTGACTCGAACCCGTCTGGCTAATCGAATAACGTCTGTGAGCCGCAATGATTCTTGTTATCGCAATATAAGTTGATAAGTGAGCTTGCGTTTTGAATCAACCGCCGTGCCATCCTAATCACCATTGGTCGAAGGCTGCTGCGCGTACACCTCATTCCGCTCACTGATCACTGACTTGTCGTACATTTCTTCCGGCTCGTATACAACGACGTGGCTGCCTCGGTTGGAGAAGCCGAAAGGAACGCACAGTAGGTTCTTCAGCCGCGTTCGCAGCTCCTTGCGTCGCTCGGGCGGGACGAAGAACAGCATGAATCCGCCACCGCCCGCACCGAGAATCTTTCCTCCCAAAGCCCCTGCACTGCGTCCAGCCTCATAGATCTCATCGAGATTCGAATTCGTGATACTTCCGGACAGCGTCCGTTTCACTTTCCAGCACTCATGGAGGAGATGCCCGAATTCATTGAGCGAACGGTTCGGATTGGTTACGATCTCTTCCGCCTCGCCGACCATTTGAAACATCCTTTGGAGTTCGTTCTTCTTGTGGGGCGTCATCTTGATCTGCTCTTTGGCGATCTCTGACGCTGTCCGCGAAAATCCGGTGAAAAAAAGCGCGAAGTGATCCTGCAAGCGCGCCAAGCGATCGGGTGAGGCAATTACTTGGCGAACCTGAAAGCTGCCGTCGGTGTGAAAATTGATTCGATTGAAACCCCCATACGCTGCGCTCACCTGATCCTGCGAACCCACCGCCTCGCCGATCACATTCTGCTCAACGTGAATCGCGTCAGCCGCCAACGCATGCTTATTACGCATCCGATCACTCAATCCATAAAGCCCAAGCAAAAGGCCGACCGTAAACGCCGAACTCGTTCCAAGGCCCGTGCGTGCGGGAAGATCCGCTACGTGGTGAATCTCGACGCCTTCATCGACTCCCATGTATTTCAAGCAGGCGCGAACCGAAGGGTGTCTGAAACGAAGCGTTGTCGTTGACGTTTTCAACTTTGCGAGTACGACACGCGGCTGTGGTATTCGAAAAAGGGCGGCAAGCGCCGGCAGGTGATGTAGCAGCACTTGTCGATCGCAGTGGACAGAACCGCTCCGCCAAATTCGCGGAAATAGACCGGATAGTCGGTTCCGCCGCCGAAAAACGAGATTCGAAGTGGCGTTCGCGTAATGATCATGCTGTTAAAGTCCTTCTCTCAAGGTTCATTTCCTTGCCTGCGTCCCATTTCAAGATTTGTTGAACGGAATCGAGCAGGGACGCGGCGGTCACCTCAACAGAGTTGTCATTCTCAGCGTCGGCGGCTAGTTTCTTTTCGCCGGGAACAACGACGCGCGCTGTTTTGCAGCCTGCGTTTTTACCAGCCTGTATATCAATATCCGAGTCGCCTACCATCCATGACGAGCCAAGATCGAGCCCGAGCGCTTGAGCCGCCTCTAAAAGCATGCCGGGCGCCGGTTTGCGGCACTTACATTGGGACTGGTAATCGTGAGGACAGTAATAAATCCCGTCCAGCGTCGCGCCTGATCGGGCCAAGGACTCGCGCATGCGAGCATGTATTTCTTCCAACTCAGCAATAGCGAGGAGACCCTTTGCCACGCACCGCTGGTTCGTTACCACGATTACTGCGTATCCTGCTTTCTTCAAGAGTGCGATCGCTTCTGCGACCCCAGGCAGAATATGAAAGTCGCCCCACGAGGTGATGTACTCCCCCTCTATGGGTTTTTGATTGATAACGCCGTCGCGATCAATGAAGACAGCTTTGGGCATTGTGGTCGGCTGTGTTCCAGTTCCATCCGTCGATAGGTGCGAACCCGCGTTGACTAGGAATTCGAGACTTTGCTTGCTTGGAGTTGCGGCTCCGCAACGGCAGCTTGACGAAGCTTCTCGTAAATCGTTTGTGCGCGCGCGTAATCTTCGGGTGTCCCGATATCGATAAAGATTCCCTGCGCCTCGAAAGCATACATCCCCTGCACCAAGAGCTTCCGGGAACACATCCTTCTCGAGACTGCAAGGACCCTGGGGGACACGATCCAGTATCGCTCGCTTGAAGATATAGGCGCCTGCATTGATGAAGCCAGATTGCTGCTTTCCCAATTTTTCGCTGAATCCGGTGACGCGCTTGCCATCGTCAAACAGCACCGTGCCATATCGCGCAGCGTCCGAGATTTTGCAAACTGCCATCGAAACGAGTGCATCATGCTCGCGATGAAAGCGGATAAAACCTGGAATATCGAGTTCGATGAACGAATCCCCATTTACAACCAGAAAATCGGAATCATCCTTCAACAAAGAAGCCGCAAATTTCACTGCGCCGGCCGTTCCAAGCGGCTCGACGCTCCCGTGCATACTGGATGTCCGCTTCCCACCGGCGTCCATCGCCGAAGGTCTCCTCGATCTGTTCCGCCAGATGACCCGTGCTCATGATCATGCGGCGAATTCCCTGCGAGCACAGTTGCATTACCAGAAGTTCGAGAAAAGGAATGTTTCCAACGGTAGCAAGAGGCTTGGGCTTGGAGGAGACGACGGTTTGCAGCCGGGTACCTTTTCCGCCCACGAGAAGGATAGCCTGCATGTACCTTCGCCGCCAAAGTTGCTCCGGAACTTATGTTTGCTTTCAAATGCAAACAACCCTCATCGCACTCTCCGCTAGAGCGCTTTGTCCCAATAATCCAACATCGCCTGAAGCGTTTGGTCGATCGTACGCTGCGGTTTCCATCCCGTGTCTCTGCGAATCTTCTGGGTATTGCCAAAAATGATCTTCTCGTCCGAAGGACGCATCAGGCGCGATACGGGGCGAACCTCGGCCTTTACACCGGAAAGGCGAATCGCCTTTTGCAACACCTCGCTCATGCGGTGCGTGCGAGCTGCACAAACATTATAAGACTCGCCCAGTTTTCCTTTCATGCCCGTGAGAAAAAAAGCTCTAACCGTATCGTTCACGTCCAGAAAAGCCCGGCGAGGCTTCAGGTTACCCACTTCTATTATCGGCGGCTGCAAGCCCTTTTTGATTGCCACCAGCTGTCTGACGAAATCCGAGGGCGCATCATTCGTCTTGCCAGGACCAGTCGTATTGAAGAGTCGGATATTCACCGCTGGAACTTTGAAATCCAGAAAGTATTCGCGCGCCATCAGATCCAGGCAAACTTTGCTGATGCCGTAAGGGTGCAGCGGATGAAGTGGCTGCTCTTCGGTTACCGGAATGGCTGAGGCTGGCACAGTTCCATATTCCGCGCTTGAGCAGGCTGAAACCACCACCGGCCGCCGCTTCATATGACGCAGCGCCTCAAACAGATATAGCGAGCCCATAATGTTCGATTCAAATGTTCCCACTGGATCCGCCCACGAAACAGTCGGTAGACTCTGTGCCCCTAAGTGAAATATGTGAGTCGGCTGATACTGAGTCAGGATTTGCGTTACTCGCTGCCCATTCCGCAGATCGCATTTGGCAAATTGCACGCGCGCCAATTCTGGGAAGGGGAGGGAACGCTCCTGCTGATAAGAGCCGATCACATTCCAACCCTTGCCATGCAGAAACCTGACCATGTTAGAGCCGATAAAACCTTCCGCTCCGGTTACAAGTGCGGTTCTTCGCATCAGTGGAGTCCACCAACCTCGATAGTTCGATTTTTAAGGCGAGTGACTTTACGCCATCACATTTTGTGGCCGAGCTGGCCGAGCGCCTCGCACGACCGCGTCCACCACTCGCAGCTGATCTGATTCGGAGAGACCTGGAAACATGGGGAGAGAAAGAATATGCGCGGCAGCTTCTTCGCTCGCCGGGAAATCGCCGGCCCGGTAACCGAGATCGCCGTAAGCCTTTTGCAGGTGAAGCACCACCGGATAGTGAATGCCGGTGTCGATGTTTTCCTGTGAAAGCGCTTTTTGCAACGCCTCCCTGTCCTCAACTCGCACTACGTAGAGGTGATAGATCCCCTTCGACCAAGAAGGCTCTTGCGGCGTCACCACGTTTGCACCGGCCTTGGCGAAAAGCTCGTTGTACTTGCGGGCATGCTGGCGGCGACTCTCGTTCCATTTCGTCAGATGTTGCAACTTCACCCGCAAAATACCTGCTTGGAGCGAATCGAGCCGTCCGTTATAGCCTTCGATATCGTGGTAATACTTCTTGGCTTGCCCGTGGTCGCGGATCATTTTGCACTTGCGCGCGATTGCTTCGTCATTCGTCGTAATCGCGCCGCCTTCCCCGCATGCGCCCAGGTTCTTGCCGGGATAAAAACTAAACGCCGCAGCCTGGCCCATGGAGCCGCACTTCCTCCATCGGTTCTCTGCCTTCGAAAAATACTCGCTCCCGTGCGCCTGGCAGGCGTCTTCGACGACGATCAGGTTGTATCGCGCCGCAATCTCAAGAATCGGATCCATATCCGCGGATTGGCCGTACAAGTGAACCGGGACCACTGCGGTGACCGGCTTCCCGAGTTTGCGATTGACGTAGCGTCCCGTCTTTTCGTTCAATTCGCATTGCGTCTGCATGTAGTGCCGGAGCTTTTCGGGATCCATCGTATAAGTGCTCGGCTCGATGTCGATGAAATCGGCGCGAGCGCCTGTTTGTGAAATCGCTTCCGTCGTCGCAATGAACGTATGCGGCACAGTCAAAACAACATCGCCGGATCCAACCCCCGCCGCGCTCAATGCGAACCGCAGAGCGTCGGTTCCGCTGTTCACTCCCACACAAAACTTGGCGTCGCAGTATTTGGCAAAATCGCTCTCGAACCCCTCCACCATCGGGCCGCCAATGAAGCCGGCCGTGGCGAGCGTAGCCTTAAACACGTTCACCAATTCCTCTTGCAACTCGCGATGAGGCGTCACCAGATCAACAAACGGAATTTTTGAATTCTGATTCATGAGTTCGTCCTTACCTGTGGAGTGATGGTGCGCAATACCTTTGCCGGATTTCCTACGACGATCGTGTTGGGCGGTACATCGCGGGTTACGACGCTGCCGGCGCCCACAATCGCATTTTCCCCGATCACCACATTGGACAGGATCGTCGCGCCCGATCCGATCGAAGCGCCCTTCTTCACCAGCGTCAGCTCGACTTTCCAATCCTGTTCCGTTTGCAGATTGCCGCCTTCGGCCGTCGCGCGCGGAAATGTGTCGTTAACAAACGTCACGCCGTGCCCGATGAAGACATCATCTTCAATCGTTACGCCCTCGCACACGAACGTGTGGCTCGAGACTTTGCAATTCTTTCCCACTGTTGCGTTCTTTTGGATTTCAACAAACGCACCGATCTTCGTGTTGTCGCCGATCTCACATCCGTACAGATTGATAAACTTCGAAAGCTTCACTCCATTGCCGAGCTTGACGTTCGGAGTGATCGCGCAGAATTCATTCACAAGAGCACCCATCTTCCTTTCTTCGCTTGTCCTGCGGAACCTCAACAGCGGACCATCCGCGCCGGTTCTCAGGACGCAAAGCTACTTTCGCTCGCGGGTGGTGTGTCTCGCAGTTTCTGGGTAGGCTACCGCCATTAAACCAACGGGGCTGAACCTCTGCTCTTTCAGGGCGTGAACGTAAGAAACTGAATTTATACCATCCGCCGGGAAACGTCCATGCACACCTTCGCCTGACCGTGCCTAATATTGCAATCGGACAGCCAGTTCTGGAGCTAAGGTCAAGCCATCAAGTAGTTGATAATATTGCACTTACATTCCAACATCCAGCGCGTGCCTCTCAAAGAATCGCGCCGTGCCACCGAGAAATGGAAAATTATTGCCCTCAGATGCTCCTACCCGGACACCGTCCCCAGGGCTATCCGCCCGCTGCTGCGACACGCACGCCGGTTGCCCCCTTTGCGATACCGAAACGAGCGAACGCATAAAGCAGCCATCCTAGATGGTCGGGCCTCGCTTCGTATCGAATCTGGAGCTTTTCACCAGGGTTATCGCTCCCCAGAAGGCTCATCGCGGCTTTCCGAATGCGGCTCTTGGGCTCTATCGAATCCCAAATCGTTCCATGTTCCCGATCGTGTAAATCCACGCCCAACTCGTTCCTGCCTTTGACCCAGGCCAAGCCTTTTTGAATCGCCTCATCAAAGCTTGGGCCGGTCGCCTCCTCGAGTGCCAGAAGGGCCATTGGAGCCAGCCCATCCTGATGCATGGACCACACTGGATAACGGTTGACGACTTTGGAGGTTCTCTTGTCATAGAGAAACCACCACTGTCCCAACTCTCCTTGGAGGTCACGAACCGCATTGGCGCAGTTCAATGCGTCTGCTAGCGGTTCCTCAATCTCAAATGCGCGAGCGAACGTCGCGAGTGCGTAGATCGCGTGGGCCTGGTCCGCAAAGGTTCCGAAACGATTGGAGTACGGTTGCTGAAGGAATCCCGGCTGCCCGGCATGCGCGAAGATTCCACCTGTCCCCTGATTCGCCGCGAGCAACCGGTAAACATCCACTGCCACGTCGGTAAAATCTGGAAGGCTGCCGGGGCACGCCAGGCGCGCATGCGAAATGCCCGCCAGTAAGAATGCCAAATCCGTGGTGCGCGCTTCTCGAGCATCGGGAAAAACGGTAAGCGCACTTGCAAAATCGAATTCAGTGGCGACGCTTGCAACTCGGTCCGATTTGCCGCATTCGGCGGCGAGCCGCAGCAGAAGGCCCAGATCGCCAATGCCTTTCACCCAACTCGTGTCCTGGAGGATTGCGGCCTGGATAGTTTCCAAATTGAACGGTTGCCACTCACCGGAGTCAGTGAGCCGGTGCAAACCCAGGAGCGCAGCCACACTGCGTCTCGCCGAAACTGCCTCGCGTTGAAATCCTTTCCCGTTCAAACGGATACGCCGGGAAAAAAGCATTTCCTTGCCGTCAAACAGGGCAAGCAGCGCTCTCGCGGCCACGCTTGTCAGCGTCGAAATTCCTGATTGCGAATCCCGATTGCCGGCAAACGCGCCACTCCGTTCCGGTGCCGGGAATTCAATATTCGATAGAGAATTCATTTCGTGGTTTGACACCACTTCCCCGAGAATTTTTGCAATGGGACGGAACTGGGGCACTGCGGGGGTTCAGTCAAGAACTGCGTGAGATGACAGCGCGGCTCGGTAGAGGCAATAGCTGGTCTCGAACCGCGGGTCTGTACAATAGCGCCCTACTGAAGACAGGCTGGGGTTTCCTATAATCGAATCAGCTCGCCCCTCTTCCGAATCGAGGCTTCGCCAGCTTCCAGCATCCTCACAACTCGTAACCCGGCATGGCCGTCGTTGAACGGAGTCTCATCCTTCATGATGCATTTCGCGAAATAATCGAGCTCCACGTGCAAGGCCTCCAGCTGTTCCAGTTGAGGAGCCCACATATCGCCGGTGCGGTAACTGACGAGCAGATTTCGAATTCCTTCGCCGCTTGTGATTTGAACGCCTTTGTCGTACACGCGAATCTTTTCATCCGCGACAAGATCGTTCCACACAAGCATCTTTTTTTGCCCGCCGATCAGTGTCGTCCGCATTTTTACGGGTGATAGCCAGTTCACGTTGATATGCGCGATTATGTTGCGCGGGAAATAGATTGTCATGTAAGCGACGTCTTCCACGCCGTTCAGGTGCCGCTCGCCGGTGGCTACCACAGCCTCCGGGTCTCCCTTGATGACGTAGTCCATAATTGCAAGATCGTGCGGGGCAAGATCCCAAATCACGCTGACGTCATGCTGGAACAAGCCCAGATTCACTCGCAGCGAATCGTAATAATATAAATCGCCGAGTGCGCCGCTCTCAACAAGTTCACGTATCTTGCGCACCGCTCCGGTAAATAAGAACGTGTGATCCACCATGATTTTCAGTTTCTTCTGCTCAGCGAGCTCGATGAGTTCCTGCGCTTGCGCCGAATTCGACGTGAATGGCTTTTCAATGAAGACGTGTTTGCCGTTCTCGAGAGCCTTTTTGGTCAGCTCATAATGAGTCCATACCGGCGTAATCACTGCCACTGCGTCAATGTCGGGCGAAGACAACACATCGTTCGCGTCCGAGACCACTTTCACGCCCGGATAAGCTTTTCTCGCACGCGCTTGCGCGGACGGACTGCTGTCGCAGATCATTTCCGTCCTGGTCGATTCCAAGCCTTGCAGATTCCGAACGATATTGGGGCCCCAGTATCCGTAACCGATTACGCCGATTCTTATCATGGCTCCCTTTTGAACAGCGCGAGTGAAGCTGTGTCTGTGGCTCCTGAAGATCTCAGGCGATCCGGAGCACGCTGCTTTGAGGAAATACTACTAACCGAGAGAACTCTGAGTGCCGACTAGGCCTGAGGCGCCGAGCGTTGCGAATCTAGTGGGCCCCGTCGCCTGCAACAACCGCGAATGGAGTAGCCAGCAGGATTTTGAGATCAAGCCAGATCGACCAGGTTTGGGAATATCGCAAGTCGAGCCGGACCATGTCGTCAAAGCAGGTCCTGCTCCGGCCGTTTACCTGCCAAAGCCCCGTGACGCCCGGCTTCAATTCAAGCACGCGACGGCGATGCCAGTAATCGTACATCTCGAACTCATACTGAACTGGGGGGCGCGGGCCAACCAGCGACATTTCCCCGCACAGGACGTTCCAGAATTGCGGGAATTCATCGAGGCTTGTTTTTCTGAGAAATCGTCCGACTGCGGTCACTCGCGGGTCATTCGTCAGCTTGTACACTGCACGCTCGCCGCTCGGTGCCTTCTCGTTCTTGGCCTGTCCCGCGATGAAGCTTTGGACGTACTCGCGATGAATCTTCGCGTCGTTGTTGGTGTACATCGTGCGAAACTTCAGACACTTAAAACTCTTTCCAAATTGGCCGAGCCGTTCTTGCTCGAAGATTACCGGCCCTTTTGAAGTCAGCTTGATGGCCAAAGCGATCGCCGCGAAAATAGGCGCAAGAATCAGTAGAAGCATGCCGCTGCCGACAATATCAATCGAGCGCTTGATGACGAGGGGCACGCGCTTCTTTGTAGCCTTTTCCGACAATTCCGGATAGAGCTTGATATCGGCAGCACGCTCAGTTATGCCCTGATCCCAGCTCTCAGGAAAGATGTGAGTTGTAATCACGATCTTTGCCGCGCTCTTCACGCCGATGGATTCTCGCAGCGCTGAATCAATCTTCGATCGCAGAAGTTCCGTGATGGGGGCGCCCTCTTCCACATTCAGCTCGGCAAATATCACCGCGAGGATCCTGCCTTCTTCATACCAGCCAATCAGGTCCGTCTCGCGCGTTGCCCCGGCAATCACGTCGCTCACCCGCTCGCTGAGGCTTGCCGCCACGCTCTTCGCATGCACCGGATGCATTTCAAGCAGCATCAGGACAAAAGGCTTTCTGGATCGCTCCGCTCGTCGTCGTTCATGCGTGAGTAGGGCGTGGAACGTCGGTTCCGTCAGCACTTCTGCCCTGCCGTGTGGCATATGTCCGATGCGGGCCAGCACCTTGCGGCCGGCTCCAGGCTGAGTCGCCTGTTCTCTTACGGGTACGGGCGAAACCTTCAGATTGCTGTTAGCCATTTAAGCCACCACTCCCTGCAATAGCGCATGCGAAGGAACTGGATCCACGCTGGCCCGTGCGGGCGTGAGCGGCCGAACACTGTCACGATCGAGTTCCAGCGCGACCGACCGCCGCAAAAGTGAAACGGAAACTACGATGCGGTTATATCCCTTGAATTGGATCAATATGCCTTCCAAACCCTGAAACGAATCGCCTTCGATCCGGATTTTCTGCCCCACCTCAAGGTACGGCCATGGTTCAGCTTGAAATCCAGACGTCACGATTGTTTGGATCGCCGCGATCTCACCGTCATTAACCGGAAACGGCACTCGACCGCGGCCCACCACGGAAATCACGCCAGGCGTAACTAGGATTGGCAGACGCTTGAGTGCGTTGAACCGGCAAAAAACATAGCCGGGAAACAGTGGCGCCGCGACGCGCTTGATCTTCCCGTTCCAGCGCTTCTTGGCTTGATAGGTCGGAAGCAGCGTCTCGTAGCCCTTACCGGAGAGCAATACCGTTGTGGAGCTCTCCCAACGTGTCCGGACTTGCAGGGCAAACCACCGTAAGTCTTCCGCTCCGGGCCTTGTGCTCAAGCGAATCGCTCCTTGGTAAGTCTGGTATCTTCGGACGTTTTATGTCGCTGCGTAGGCTACCGCCATAAATACAACCTGCGGCCTCCTTTCCTATCGCAACTGACCTGCCACAGCCTCGGTGAATTTCCGTACCCTTCGCGCTCATGGGCCTATCTGTAACATACTGAAAAACAACCACATAATAGCCGATGCATTCGAGCCATCTGCGATGCCAGTAGGAATACGCTCGCGTCTAGGTAAAACTA
Organism: uncultured Acidobacteriota bacterium; assembly: GCA_963790945.1. GTDB lineage: Bacteria > Acidobacteriota > Terriglobia > Acidiferrales > UBA7541 > Palsa-295. Next base: position 85,058 of record CAWBRH010000022.1, on the reverse strand, counting down.
GTGAAAACTGTTGCCACCAATTGCCAACCCGTTTCCCTCTGCCGGGATGAATGGCGGTTATATGCAACATTTTTAGTATGTTACAAGGATATTGCAGTTCGTATTGGAGGTTGCCGGTGGGTGAGGCCGTACGACGGAAACGAACGAGGATTGAATGCCAGACGCAAGCGCGATGGCGGGAAATATCAAACTGAGACTTTACTCTGAGAATCTCAGCGGTAAGGAGCCAACCCGATCCTAGCCGTTGGTTTCCTTCCCTTCACCATAGTCGTACCCATAGTAGTAACCCGCGTGATATGAGTGCGACTCCTGCATCGCATTGAGAACGACACCGACCACATTTCGTCCCCGCAACTCCTGAACCGCGCGCTGAGCTGTCGCAGCAGGAGTCACGCCGGCCCGCGCGACAAGTAGGACACCGTCGCAGTGATCTGCGAGAACGCTGGCGTCGGCGACAAGCAGGCATGGGGGTGAATCAAGAATAATCCAATCGAAAATTGGGGTGAGGCGATCGAGCAGAATCTTCAGGCGCCCGTTGGCAAGAAGCTCGCTCGGGTTCGTAACTTCATCGCCGCCAGGGATCAGGCAAAGATTCCCCTCGTGCCCCTGCTGAATGATGGAAACCATGTCGGCGGTTCCGCGAAGGTAATCCGTAAGGCCCGGAGTCGACGGAGCGCCGAGGGGAACGTGCAGCCGTGAGCGTCGCAGATCCGCGTCGATAATCAGTGCCCGCCGGTCCGGCTGGCGAATAATGGCCTGAGCCAGGTTGTTGGTTACGAACGTTTTCCCTTCGGTCGGAATCGAGCTCGTTATCAAAAGAGTTTTAAGCGTCTGGCTGCTGCGCATTTGGTAGAGCCTGGAGCGCAAAGTCCGGAACTGCTCGGCGCCTCGAACTGCCAGAGCCGGATTCGCAAACACATTTACATTCTCGTCCAGATGCCACTCGGGATGCGCGCACCTCGCGCGCAAATCGTCGAACCTCAAATAACCACTGGGTGCTGCAGGTGCCGTCCGCGCCATTACGTCGTCGATCGAAGGCATCGCTTCGATCTTTGGCGCTGAGGCTGCCACAATGGGATCCGCCGGCGACGCAATAGCTTCGGCTTCGGCCGTAATGACCGCTGCGCGCTCCTGTTCCGCTTTTTTTAGCGCTTCGTGAATACGGCTCATGGTTTCCTTTCGCGGGTCGACGACAACATCACATTCGACTGCCGCAAGCGTCCCAGTAACTCATCCAAATTCTGAAGTAATGCCTGCGTATCACTCGCCTGGGCTCCGGTCGGCGCCAGTCTCGCCCGAGCCGTCGGCTCGATTTCATCGAGTTGAAACTCCCGGGCAACTTCTTCAACAAGGTGTGCCGGTACGGGACGCAGATGATCCACGTACGCATTGATGAGCGAATGCTCGCATAGCAGATTCACGATGCGCGGAATCCCTTGCGAGTACATATGCACAGCTTGGATCGCTTCCTTGGAGAAAATTGGCTCGCCATTCGCTCCGGCAATCCGTAGACGCTCAGCGATATAACCAAAGGTCTCGTCCAGCGTCAGGGGCGTCGTACGGCAGCGCAAAGTGATGCGTTGCCGCAGCTGGCGCAATTCCCTCAATTTCAATTTCTCTTCCAATTCCGGCTGTCCCGTCAACACGATCTGCAGCAGCTTTTCCGTCGAGGTTTCAAGATTCGTTAGAAGCCGGACTTCCTCTAATACTTCAGGAGAGAGGTTCTGGGCTTCATCGATGATCAAAACTGCCGTTTCTCCGGCGCGATACCGCTCCAGTAACCATTGATTCAATCTCAAGAGGATTTGGCTTTTTTCGCGGGATTCACACGGAATTTCAAATTCTGCGATGATGAAGTCGAACAGCTGATTCACGCTCAATTGCGAATTGAAAATAAACGCAGTCGCCACCCGTTGCCCGTGCAGCCAGTCGAGGAGCCGGTTCAGAAGAGTGGTTTTTCCTGTTCCCACCTCGCCGGTAAGAAGGATGAAACCCTTGCGGTTCTGAATTCCGTACGTTAGCCCGGCCAATGCTTCCTGAATCTGTCGCGTCAGAAACAGATAACGCGGATCAGGATTCACATTGAACGGGCTTTCGCGTAGTCCGAAGAATTTCTGGTACATAGTCTCCCTAGGAGCTTCTCACGTGATTTGATCCCGCTTCGGCTAAAACCGGCTCCTGTTTCTCGCTCGCCCGATCCGAATCGTCCGGCTCGAGTTCCGGAATCATCGCGAGCACTGGAAGGTGAAGGATGAACTCCACATCCCTCTCGGTCTTCAGTGATGAGTCTTTCATTTCCAATAGAAACGCGATGACTAGCCCCAGCGCGAGGCCTCCGCCGAATCCACCCGCTGCAAAAAGCGGCCGGTTCGGGAACGAAGGCTTGTCGGGCAGATTCGCCGGGTCGAGGACGCGAAATTGTTCGCCTTGTTGTTTCCGCTCGAGATCCGCCGCCATTGCCGAAGCGTCTCGCTTCTTCTGCAACTCGTTATAGGAATCGAGCGCCGTCTGGTAACCGCGGGTCAGCTCTTTGAACTCCTGCTCGACGGCCGGGCTTGAGAGCACACGGTCTTGATAAATCTTGATCTGCTGCTTGATTTGCTCTTGCTCTCTCGCTTTTTCGGCGATTACCGAATCAAGAGTGCGAACTTGTGCCCGCAGTTGCGCGATCTGCATAGGTTCGAGTGTGTTCTTCTGGCCTTTCGCAGGCTCGCTCGCCGCCCTCTTGGCGTCGGATTCGGCGATTTGCTTTTTCAAAGAAGCGATGTCATTTTTCGTTTTGATGACGTCCGGATAGTCATCCGTGTATCGCGCCTGAAGGGTCGCGAGCAGCGTCTGCATGGCGGCGAGCTGCTGCTCTAATGTCTCGGGATTGTGTCCGGTCTGCGACGCTTGCCAGGTAGCGATCTGTTGAGTGAGGTTCGACTCGGCGTACGATTTGTCTTGCTGCGCGCGTGCAAGCGCCTGTGTGGCTGCGTCGAGTTGCGAAGTCAGATTCGTCAAGAGATTCAAATTCATCTGCGCTTGGTCCGGTTGATCGCCCAGGTGGCGGCTCTTGAAGGCCGCCAGCTTGGCGTCTTGCGCATCGAGGTTCGCTTTCGCCTCGGCCAATTGAGTCACAAGGAATGCCGTCGTGTCTTCCGAATGCTGCTGGCGCAGGCGTAAGTTTTCCTCGATGAACATCGACGTTACCGCTGAGCATACCTGCTGAGCTGTGCGCGGGTTGCTCAGCGTGACGCTCACATAGAAGCCCGGAAGCTGCCGCGTCTGTGTTTCTGCCATCGGCAGAATCGGAGTCACTTCAATTCCTTTTTGCAGGCGGCCGACGAGATCCTCCATCGGCACCTTGTTGACCTCACTGGCATACAGCCCGAATTGCGCGATGATTGGCTCGAGCCGCGAACGGCTCAGGATCTGCTGCTGCATGCTGGAAAGCCGCTGGGTAATGTCCGCCGTGTCCAGGGATCGAACGATGTCTGAAGGTATGGAGGGCTGCTCCACCAATACGAGTGTCTGCGATTTGTAGCGGTCGGGCAAAAATCGCGATACAACGTATGCCAGTGGGGTGCCCACCACTGCCAGAATCACGATCAGCACCCATCTCCGCCGCAACATCGCCACGTAATCTTGAAGGGTCAGTTCTCGTTCAGTCATTCCATCCTCGTTTCCCGATCTCGGGCATGCATTTTGAACCCATCTCTAGAACGGGATGGGCTGCCTGTGCCAGCCGAGCCCAAACGTAACCTGGTTGCGAGTCAAGCTGTTTCCGGTCGCGCACGCCACAGTCCCCGTGCAAACGGACGAATTCGTATTCTGATATTGTAATTGATAGTTGAGGAAGATATTCAAACTACGGCCCAGCGGATGACTTACGTTTACACCTGTGAACCAATAGTCGAAGGTTTGGTTCGACGTTGTCGTGCCATCGATTGCCAGTCCTCGATTCCTTGAGAAGCCGGCGTTCCAACCCACATTGAATGTTCGTGTTACTTGTCGGTTCACGGTTCCCGTCACGTTGTCGACCACGGAACCTGCCAGCACGCCGGACCCGCCGCTGACGCCGTGGTTGTAGTTGACGGCCAGACTGGTTCGCTGTAAGCGGTATTGCAGGGAGGCGCTCAAGTATTCATATACTTGCGTCATCGAGCCGCTTGTCGTGTCAGTCGAGCCAGGCGTGCTCGTAATGGGCATCCTGATGAGGGTAATATCCGGTCCACCCGACACTTGGAAAGCGAGTTTGCCTGTGATGCGTCGCCCGTAGGACACCGCGATGATGTTGTTTTTAATCGATTGGTCGAAGTTGCTGTAATTGAATGCGCTGAACTGGTAAGAAAGTCCGACCGTGTTGGCGCGCGACATCTGATAGTTGTATCCCGCCGAAAAAATCACGTTGCCATAGTTCAGCTGGTTGTCGTCGAGGCTATCCAACAAGTTGTAGCCTCCGACGAACGTCAGCGACGAGCGCGAGTTAAGCAAATAATCCAACTCTCCGCCGGTAAAGTTGGTCACGCGCTGCCCCCGCGTAGTCAGAATCGACTGTCCGGGCACGAAACCGTTCCCCAAGCCGCCGGTTCCTAAGCCTGGCAAAGTCGGTCCGCTCGGAATCCCGGCTGATCCTAGAGTCGTCTGCGGCGCATACATGAACTGGTCAAAGAACGAAAGCACATAGCGGCGATAAGAGAGTCGTTCCGTGAAATTCAGTCCTTGGATGATTCCATTGCTTACGCTGCCGTCGTTTGAAAACGATCCGCCGCCAACGTAATCCAGCGTCAGCGCCGAATTCCCCGAGTCCCGGTGCAGATCAATGCCTCCGAAAAATGACGTAAAGGTTGTCAACCCGCTGTTGCCCTGCCCAGCGAGGGGGTTCGTATCCACGGTCGAATTGAAGTCAAGATGCGGCAACCAGTAGCTGTGCGTGGTGGCCGGCACTCCCAGGCTGAGATCCTGAATGCCCGTGAGCGGCGTGGTATCGGGATTCAGTTTCTGCGGGTCGTAAGCTTCGTTACCATTGTCCGCGCCCGATGCCAATGGAGAATGGTAGGCAGGAATCGGTTGTGAAGGCTGTGCCGCCTGGCTCGGTTGCGTTGCCTGCGTGGGCTGGGCGCTTTGATCCGTTCCCTGTTGCTGGGCACGTGCGACTGTCGCCGCGAGAATCATCGCGCCAACAGCCGCCAAGCGAATTTTTAGCGTTCCACGCATGAGCTTCCTTTCCTCTACGGCACGACGATCGTGTCGCCGGCCTTTACAAAAATATTCTGATCCGCCGCTTTCCCGGCGAGTACGTCCTTGTAGTTGAATGGGTGCCTCTCTTGCTTTCCGTTTTCGACTCGAAGCAGGTAGATCTTCTTAAGGTTCGCGAATTGTGTAAACCCTCCAGCGCTTGAAAGCGCCTGCAATACCGTCATGTTCGGCAGAAGTGGATATGCGCCCGCCCTGTTCACCTCGCCGAGAATGTAAACTCGCTGGCTGTTGATCGTCGTTACGATCACCGTCACCTGTGGATCAGTGACAAATTTCTTCAGGCCCGCCGTAATATCGGTGGCCAGCTGCAGCGGCGTTTTTCCAGCTGCCTGCACATCATTCAAGAGCGGAAGCGAAATCTTTCCGTCCGGCCGCACCGGCACCGCGCGCGTCAATTCCGGCTCTTTCCAGACGCTAATGTCCAGCACGTCCTGTTCTCCGATTACATAATTGGGATCTTCCGTCGCCGCCTTTTTCGGAGCCGCCGGCGTGCTCGCCGCGCCTCCTTGAGTGGTCGGCTTTTTTTCATCTGCTTCCTGCGCGTGTACGGGAATTGCCGCCGCGAGCAGCACCACAGCGATCCACAGTTCTATGCGACGCATCATCACTTTCACCGCCTTGCTAGTTCGATTCGGCTTCTTCAAGCCCGATCTGTTTCAATTTATACAACAGCGATTTGTAGCTGATCTGCAGGTCCTGGGCGGCCCGTTTTCGATTCCATCGCGTGCGGCCGAGAGCTTTCAAAATCAACTCCCGTTCTGCTTCACGCGAGGCTGCCTTTGACGCCACTTTCAATGATCGCGTCTGCGCGTCTACCGGCGCCGCGGCATCAGTTACATTTCGAGTGCTCGCCAATTCTGAAAGGGCCAGCTCCTCGTCATTGAGCGCCACAATCTTTTTCACCACATTTTCTAACTCGCGAATGTTGCCGGGCCAGGAATAGTTCATGAACGCGTCAATCGCCTTCGCGCTGAGTTGGGAACGCATCCGCCCCAGCTGCGCGCAGTGTTTCACCAGAAAATAATCGCTCAGGTGTGGAATGTCTTCTCTCCGTTCACGAAGCGCCGGAAGCCGGACACAAACGCCGTTGATACGGTAATAAAGCTCGCGTCGGAAACGCCCCGCCTTCATCTCCTCATCGAGATTCCGGCTCGTGGCGGAGATCAACCGCGCCATCAGAATTCCTCGTCGAGGTTTCGCTTCTCCGTCAGGTAGCGCGTAAAGAAGATTTCTTTGGCACGCTGCGTCCAGCTCACTGATTTCGTCGAAGAACGCCGTCCCCGCATTGCGCCTGTATTCGCTTTCCTCTGTGTCCAGACCGAGCTCGCTTGCAAACGACTCTGCTCTCATTCCAGCGCACGAGACCTTTATCAACGGCTCCGAGCGCTCCGACAGTTGATGAATCCTTTGAGCGAACATCTGCTTGCCGGTGCCGCACTCTCCCACCAGAAGCACCGGAATGTTCGTGGGCGCTATCTCCGCGAGCATGGCTTCAAGGGTCAACATCGCGGGGCTGGTTCCACCCACGAACCCGCCAACCTCATGCTTTGCCGCTTCAAATGTCGCTGTCGCTAACGCATTTTCCACGTTTGGGCCCATTGTCCTGCTTCGCTTCGCCTTAGGCGCACTTTGATACCCTGAAAGTGAAAGCAAGGCGGCTGCCACGATAGCACCAGTTCGGCGCACGCCTTTATCATGCTTAAAATCAGTAGCTTACTAAGCTCTCCTCTCCGCCCTCGCTAGCCAGCCATTTGGCACCAAGTCCAGAGCTCCTTCCATCAAAAGAGAAACCAATTACCACGAAATGCCATGCCTCTAGTAACAAAGCACTTACGGACCATGCGATCGGTTCCCCCGCCCTTCAGCCGCACCCACCTTTGGCATTTGAGGGCATTTCGGGGACTAATAGTGGAAGGCTTCTTCCACTGCCGCACTCCGCGGTTCCGGGCCATGTATTGCGCAGCTCGAATCATCGGTTGCGCTATCGCGGAGTTAAGTTTATTGTTTTCAGTATCCTAACTCCAATGCAGGGCCTAATCGAATCGGGAATGAGACCGGACGATGGATTGCTTCTATTTTTGTTGGGCCGTTGTGTTCTAGGCCGTATAAAATCGAGGCGGAATGCTTGAAATGCGAAGTGCTCGCTCGTTCTTGATTTCCTTGCTCATCGCCGCGTTCGCGCTTGCCTCCTGTTCACTTAGCCCGGAGGCCAAGAAAAAGAAGTTCCTTGAGAGAGGCGCCGCCTATTACGACAAGGGGCAATACCGCGAGGCGAATATCGAGTTTCAAAATGCAATCCAGGTCGACCCCAAGTTCTCAGACGCCCACTACCGTCTGGCACAGTCCCTTATGAAGCAGGGTGACTGGTCGCACGCGTATCAGGAATTGACTCGCACCATCGAATTTGATCCTGCCAATTGGAAAGCGCAACTCGACTTGGGAAACATTCTTCTTGCCGGACGCCAGTATCAGCAGGCTCACGATCGCGCTCAAACAATTCTGCAGGCCGACCCGAATAATCCCCAGGCGCAATTGCTGCTCGCCAATGCGGATGTTGCCCTCGGCAACGACACGAAGGCGCTCGATGAAGCGCACGCCGCTTTGAAAATGGATCCCGGCCGTTCGCAATCCTACCTGAACGTAGCTGTCATTCAGGAAAAGAACAAAGACGTCGCCGCCGCTGAAGAAAGCTTCAAGAAAGCGATCTCGCTCGATCCTAAATCCAGCTCAGCCCTCATGGCATTCGGTGCGTTTTACGAACGCCAAAAGCGCTGGGTTGACGCCGGAAAACAGTTTCAGGCCGCGATTACCCTGGATCCCAATAATCCAGCTCCGCGTGCAACTCTTGCCGGGCTCTATCTGAACGAAGGCCAGCGCGACATGGCCGAGCAAACCTTGCGCGACGCCAAGTCCTCCCTGAAAGACGATCCAAAGGGCTATCGTATGCTCGGGGAATTCTATGTCGCCACGAACCAACCCGAAAAAGCGCTAGACGAGTTCGCGTCCCTTTACTCTGAACACCCGAAAGATGTGATCGTCGCAAATATCTACACTCAGTTGTTGATCTCCGGAAATCGCGTCGACGAAGCAGTCAAAGTCAACGACGCCACGCTGAAGGCCGCTTCGTCCGATCCAAACGCTCAAGTTCTTCACGGTGAGTTGCTGATTCGCCAGGGCAAATCCGAAGATGCGATTCACGTTCTCGAAAAAGCCGCCAAAGATGCCCCGAATGACGCCGGCGCGCACTATCAACTCGGCCTTGCATATGCTGCGAATGCGAACCTTGGACAAGCTGAAACGGAATGGAAGCAGGCCCTGCACTTGCGTCCGAATTTAGTCGAAGCGCTGCGTGCGCTCGCCGCCCTCGCAATGCGCCGCGGCGACGCGGCAAACTTATCGCAGGTGAGCCAGCAGATGATTCAAGTGCAGCCCCAATCGCCTGAAGGCTACCTCTACCACGCGCAAGCGCTCTTGCGCCAAAACAATCCTGCCGGCGCGGAAACGGATCTGAAGAAAGCGATCGAAATCGCCCCCGGTAATCCCGCTGCTTACGCGCGCTTGGGCGACATTCGAATGTTTCAGAAGCGCTATGATGAGGCTGAAAAACTCTATTCTGACGCGCTGCAACGCAATCCCGCCGCAGTCGATGCGCTTACCGGTCTGGTCAATATTGATATGGTGCGAAAGCAGCCCGCCAAAGCACTTCGCCGCGTCCAGGATCAGATCGCCAAAGTCCCCAATAGCAGCCAGCTCTATTCGCTTCTTGGCCAGCTTGAGCTGAAGAATCAGCAAAACGACAAAGCCGAGGAGGCTTTTTCGAAAGCAGTCGATCTCGACAAGAATAATGTCCCCGCCTTCCTCATGCTCGCGCGCACCCAGGTCGCCAAGGGCTCCGTGGACCAGGCAATCGCCGGGTACCAGCGCGCCATCCAGGCCAATCCTCGCGACGTTCGCATTTATATTTCCTTGGCGAGCCTCCTGGAAACGCGCGGCGATTGGCAACAGGCGGAAGATCTCTACAAGAAGGCACTCGTCATTCAACCGGACTACCCTGTCGCCGCGAACAATCTTTCTTACCTCATGCTCGAACATGGAGGCGACGTGAGCGTTGCACTCTCTCTCGCCCAAACCGCCCGCAAAGGTTTGCCCGATCTTCCCAGCACTGCCGATACTCTCGGCTGGGCCTACTACAATCAGGGCGCTTACTCCTCGGCGATCGATACGCTGAAAGAAGCCGTGAAACAGACGCCCGATAGCGCCACCTTTCACTATCATCTCGGCATGGCCTACGAAAAATCCAACAATCACGCCATGGCGAAGAAAGAACTCGAACAAGCCCTGCAAATCAGCCCGAATTATTCCGAGGCAGACAAGATCCGCAAGATTCTCGCGGAGTAGAGAACCAGTTTTGTTTCTATGTGTCAGCCACCAATGCATTTTTTCGGATCTATCTAAAAAGACGAACTCAAGGAGAATAAGTGTGGATCGGAAACCCGAGTTTTTCGCGGAGAAGGGCATCAAGATCGGAATTATCGGCTGCGGTTACGTGGGGCTTCCTCTCGCACTCCGGTTTGCCGACGTCGGCCAGCGCGTCACGGGATTCGACCTCGATCAAAACAAAATTGAAAAGCTGAACGCCGGCCAATCCTACATCCAGCACATTTCCGCCGACAAAATCAAAGCTCACGTAGATGCAAAGCATTTCGATGCCACTTCCGATTTCACCCGCCTTCGCGATATGGACGCGGTCCTTATCTGCGTCCCCACGCCCCTCGATGAGCGCCGCGAGCCAGACCTCAGCTACGTCGAAAATACCGCACGTGCGATCGCGCCCAACCTGCAGCGCAATCAGCTTATCGTCCTCGAAAGCACCACGTACCCAGGCACCACTGAAGAATTGGTGCTACCCATTCTCGAAAAGAACGGCTTGCGCTGCCCCATCGCAAATGGCGATGGCAGCGAAAGCATCGCCACCGATTTCTATCTCGCCTTCTCGCCGGAGCGTGAAGATCCGGGCAACAAACAATTCGGTCTCGCGCAGATTCCCAAAGTAGTCGGTGGCGTGAATCCTCCCAGCGGACGCGCCGCCGCAGGCCTCTACACGCAGATCGTCTCCAAAGTGATTCCCGTTAGCTCCACCCGCGCCGCCGAAATGGTGAAGCTCCTCGAGAATATTTTTCGCTGCGTGAATATCGCGCTCGTGAATGAACTCAAACAGCTTTGCCTGCGCATGAATCTCGATATCTTCGAAATCATCGACAGCGCCGCCACAAAACCGTTCGGCTTCATGCCCTTTTACCCCGGCCCCGGCCTCGGCGGCCACTGCATCCCGGTCGATCCGTACTATCTATCCTGGAAGGCTCGCGAATACGATTTCGCCACGCGCTTCATCGAACTCGCCGGCGAAGTGAACACAGCGATGCCCTACCACGTGGTGGACGCACTTGCCGCCGCGCTCAACGATCGCCAGAAATCAATTAAGGGTTCGAAAATCCTGATTCTCGGTATGGCCTACAAAAAGGACGTTGACGATCTGCGCGAATCGCCGTCGCTCAAGCTGCTCGAATTGCTCACCGCCCGCGGCGCCGCTCTCGATTACAACGATCCCTTTTTCCCATCGCTATTCAAGATGCGGCATTACGACTTCTCCGACATGCGCTCGGTCCCACTCTCGCCCGAACGCCTCGCCGGCTACGATTGCGTCCTGATCGCCACCGATCACTCAAGCTACGACTACGACGCAATCGCCCGCGACGCCAAGCTGGTGGTGGACACGCGCAATGCCACCCGCCGCGTGAAACAGAATCGCGAAAAAATCGTCCATTGCTAAAAGCTGGCTAGGCGCGTGCCCGAATCGTGCAGATGCTCAAGTGGATCAGTTATTTGGCTGGTTGATGCGTTGCTTTGTGGCATTTCCTACAGTCACCTCGGCATGGCCTGCGAAAAATCCAACAATCACGCCATGGCGAAGCAAGAACTCGAGCAAGCCCTGCAAATTAGCCCGAATTATTCCGAGGCAAACAAAATCCGAAAGATTCTTGCGGAGTGACAATTCCGGAAATGTGCCTTTGCTTTTACCCAAGGAATTGCTACAACTCTTGCAGGGTCGTCCCTTTACTCGAGTGGGTGAGTTTCCAATAGCCTATGGGTTTATTCGCCGTCCGTAGTATCTCGCATAGTTCCTTCGCGCCGAATCCTCTCACGCCGCAGAATGCGATCAGGGGATTCGTTCTTTCCATCGCCCTCGCACTCCTTGCCAGTTGCGGCGGCTCCAGCGGGTCATCCGATGGGCCTCCTGAAATCACTCTTGAGCCCGCGAGCCAAACCGTCAACGTGGGGCAAACTGCTACTTTCACTGTCGCGGCCACGAGTAATCGTCCGCTTACATATCAATGGCGGAAAAATGGGTCGAATATCGCCGGCGCCACTGCGGCTACTTACACCACGCCCGCTGCTGCAAGTACAGATGACGGTTCGACTTTTCAAGCAATGGTCAGCAACTCATCCCAGACTGTTCCAAGCGGCCTCGCAACACTTACTGTCAACACGCCGCCAAGCATCACGACGCAGCCTGCCAATCAAACCGTCAATCTGGGGCAAACGGCTGTCTTTTCCGTCAGCGCAACCGGGGCGTCTCCTCTTTCCTATCAATGGCAGAAAAATCAGGTCAACATTGCCGGCGCCACTTCTTCGAGCTACACCACGCCCGCCACCACGAACGCGGATAACAATGCCATTTTCCGAGTCGTCATTACAAATTCTGTTTCCAGTATCACCAGCAACTCTGCGACTCTCACCGTGAACAGCCCACTGATGATCACCACCCAGCCGTCCGCGCAAACCGTCAACGTCGGCCAGACGGCGACGTTCTCGGTCGTTGCTGCTGGCACCGCTCCACTGAGCTACCAGTGGCAGAAGAACCAGGCCAACGTTCCCGGTGCGACGGCCGCGAACTATACAACGCCCGCGACAACCAGCGCTGACAACGGCGCATCCTTCCGCGTGATTGTGACGAACCCGGTTACGAGCGCGACGAGCAATGCAGCAACGCTGACGGTAAACATAGGGCCGAGCATCACGACGCAACCTGCAAATAAAACGGTGAACGCGGGACAAACGGCTACCTTCTCCGTGACGGCAGCCGGTACAGCCCCCTTCAGCTACCAATGGCAGAAGAACCAAGCCAACATTCCCGGTGCGACGGCTGCGAGCTACACGACGCCCGCGACAACCAGCGCCGACAACGGAACATCGTTCCGCGTGATCGTTACGAACTCTGTTTCCAACATCACGAGCAGTGCAGCGACGCTTAACGTCAATAGCCCACCGACGATTACCACCCAGCCTGCCAATCAGACCGTCGCTGCAGGACAAACGGCGACCTTTTCGGTGACGGCAGGCGGCAGTGCGCCCCTGAGCTATCAATGGCTGAAAAACAGCGTCAATATCTCGGGCGCTACATCGTCAAGCTACACCACACCCGTCACCACGGCTGCAGACGACGCCTCCACTTTTGAGGTCGTCGTTACGAATTCGGTTTCGAGCGTTACCAGCAACATGGCGACTCTGACTGTCGATAGTCTGCCGACGATCACGACCCAGCCCGCCAACCAGTCTGTGGCAGTGGGCCAATCCGCGACCTTCTCGGTCGTCGCCACCGGCACCGCCCCGCTCAGCTATCAGTGGCAGAGAAACCAGGTCAACATTTCCGGAGCGACGGCTGCGATCTACACAACACCTGCGACAACCAGCGCCGATAATGGAACTTCGTTCCGCGTAATCGTCACCAACCCCATCTCGAATGCTACGAGCAATCCCGCGACCCTCACGGTAACAGTCCCCGGCGCAGTGAGCGTTCTCACCCAGCACAACGACAATGCGCGAACAGGGCAGAACACGATCGAGATGATTCTGAATACATCGAACGTGAACGTGAATCAGTTCGGGAAGCTGTTTGCGTTGCCCGTCGATGGCCAGGTGTATGCGCAGCCGCTATACGTGCCGGGCGTAACCATCAGTGGCGGAGTTCACAACGTGGTCATCATTGCTACCGAAGCCGATAGCGTCTATGCGTATGATGCAGATTCCTCCGGCTCTGTTCTTTTGTGGAAAGCCAGCATGGTGGATGTAGCGCACGGCGCAGGAGCTGCCGAAAAGCCGCTCGACAGCCTGGCAACGACAGGTTGCACTGATTTGCAGCCCTTAATCGGGATCACCAGCACTCCCGTGATCGATCCTGTGTCAAAAACAGTCTATGTCGAAGCGAAATCGACCGATGGTGTCAATTATTTCCATCGCCTGCATACTCTGGATCTTCTCACTGGGCACGAAAAGGCGCCTGGTCCTGTCCTCGTTGCCGCCACGGTGAGCGGCACTGGTGACGGCAGCATGAACGGCCAGCTCGTCTTTGACTCGTTGCATGAGCACGCGCGGCCAGGCCTTTTAATGATGAATGGAAAAATTTTTGTCGCCTTCGCTTCGCACTGCGATTCTGGTCCATATCATGGCTGGCTGTTTGCATATGATGCAGCCACGCTGATTCAGGACAGCGTATACGTGACGACTCCGAACGGTGGTCTGGGCGGTTTCTGGATGACTGGATCGGGAGTGGCCGCAGATTCCGGCGGGAACATCTACATCGCGAGCGGCAACGGCGATTTTGATACCGCGAATGTTCCAGCGCGAGAAACGGGCGATACTCTGTTGAAGTTGGGAACTACGAACGGAGTCCTGACGCAGATCGATTACTTCACTCCGCAAGACCAGCAGTCATTGGATACCAATGACATGGATCTGGGTTCTGGAGGCGTGCTGCTGCTACCCGATCAGCCAGGCTCATTTCCTCACATCATGGTCAACGCTGGGAAGGAAGGGCGAATTTACGTTGTTAATCGCGATCAGCTGACTGTTGGTAACTCTCACTATTGTTCGGGCTGCGCGACGGACGCGGAGATTATCGAGGAGTCCGTTTTGGGTGCCGTGGGGAACATTTTTAATTCGCCGGCATATTGGAACAGTACGATTTATTTTTGGGGCGGTGGATACTACCTGACAGCAATTCCCGTAACCAACGGAATCCCCGATTTCACCCACATTTCAAGGAGCTCCGTCTGGACTGGGTTCCCGGGTGCCACACCCTCGGTTTCCTCGAATGGAACCTCGGTTGGCACGGCAATTGTCTGGGCGATTGACACTTCCCAATACGGCTCTCCCGGTCCTGGTCCTGGCCCTGCGGTCTTGTCCGCTTACAACGCGACCAACCTTGCATCGCTGCTCTATAGCAGCACCCAAGCTCCAAACAACCGTGACACAGCTGGCAACGCTGTGAAGTTTGCCGTTCCGACCATTGCCAACGGGAAAGTCTACGTGGGCACTTCCTTCGAAGTTGACGTTTACGGCCTCCTGCCTTAGTGGCCGTCGGAACGGTTCGTCACAAAATAGTATTGAGGAACGCTTGCGGCTCAAGAAGGGTTTGCACCGTATGCACGCTTGCCATTTGTTCCCGCGCAGTACGATTTCTCCACACAGCTAAACTCAGATAGTGCCCATCCATTTCCACCATCAGCCGCGTATCTCGAAACGACTCCAGCCTCGCACTAATCTCCTCCGCAGAAAACGAATCGCCAATCTGCCGCGCAACACTTCGCGGCGTTTGCGCCGTATCACAACCAAGATAAATCCTGGCATCCAGTCCCGTCAGCACGAAACTCCCCTTACGTGCGCACGCGCGCGTGTCGCTGATCAAGACCATCGAGCCTGCCTGGAAAAGGTCGAGTCGAGGTCGGCCCTCGGCCGTCCATTCAGGCCACCGCGCCACTTCTTCACCCAACGCCCCCGCATACTTCGCAGGTTCCCGCTGATCGGCATAGTCAAACTCAAAAAAATAAGCCAGGTTCCCGAGTTGCTCACGCGTCAACGGATACAAATACGAATAAGCCGCGGCAGGGCGCGGCTCAGCCACGCCAAGCCCCGCATTCGCAAATAGCGGGCTGAAACGATCCACATGAATCCTTCCGCAATAGCCCGGCTTCTGCAGATGCGCGAGCGACGGAACCAGCTCCGCCATGCGCGCATATTCCTCCTCCGCTTCGCCCGGAAACCCGTACAAAAGATTCCAAAACACCGTAGTGCCGAGCTCCTCGCACCATCTCAATAGCTGAATGTTCTGTAGCCCGGTGCACCCTTTGCGCATCAGCTGCAGCACTTGATTGCTGAAACTCTCAATCCCCGGCTGGATCGCCCGCACTCCTCCCCGCCGCAGCGTCCGAAGTTGCTCGAAGCGCAAATTCGATTTCGTCTCCAGAAAAAATTCCAGCTTCGATCCCGTCCGCGCCAACTCCGGAAACAGCGTTTCGATATATTTCAAATCCAGAATGTTATCGACGAATTCGATCCGCTCCACTCCCCACTTTTTCGAAAGATACGAAAGTTCCTCGCTCGCCCTTTCCGGCGACTTGCTCCGATAGCCCATCGTCTGCCCATTCAGTCCGCAGAACGTGCAGTGCTGCTTCTCTCCCCACCAGCAGCCTCGAGCCGTCTCAATCAGCAGCCGCGGCTGAATGCTCGCACCAATCGCCGACCCAGCGAGCGCCTCGAAGTACGCGGAATAATTCGGCACCGGAAGCGAATCCATCCGCCGCACAGGCATAGGCGTCGTCAGCGACTCGCAATCGCCTTGCTTCAGGATTCCCGCTACAGGCCGCGCTTCGCCTCTCCTCACCAGTTCCTCGAGAAATTCCGGCGCCACTTCATCGCCCTCGCCGGTGCAGACATAATCGATCCACGGAAACGATTTGATCAGCTCGAATCCCATCGCGCCTTCGCAATTGGCCCCGCCAAAAATCACCACCGGAGGCTCCGCCAGCTGCTTCAAGCCCCGCGCCACCGCCAAGCACGCGCACGTTTGATGGAAAGTCGTCGTAAACCCCACCACCCGCGGCTTGAGCCGCGCGATCTCGCGCACACAATCGTGAATAAAATCCTGCCGCTGTCGCCGAGCCTCCAGAATTTCCGGAATAAGTTTTCGCATCCCCGCATCCGGCTCGAAAAATCTCGAAATGTACTCGCTCTCCGCCCGGATTTTCCCCGGAAACGCAACATCCGCAAAAAACCACTCCCCCGCCAGATATTCCGAAGGCGCCACCGCCGACAGCAACTCCTGGTCAGCCGTGCATTGCGAAAACCACCCGTAAAGCCGCGTCCCAATCCGCTCCGCGAGATTCAAATTGAAGTAGCGAACGACAGACGAAATGCCGCGCCTCTGCAGGTGCGCATCAAGCAGGCTCACGCCCAGGGCAGGGCGCCCCAGGTCAGAAAACGGCAGGACAGCAAAAAGAATGTCCACTGACAACTCGTCTCTCCGCGGATCCCCTCGCCATCGATAAGGCTGCACTGCTGGCTTGTTCAGCCTGCGAATTCTACTCCACAATCTCGAATTTCACTCCCAACTCCCACCCGCAAACGCCTGTCGTCAAAGAACGCGAAAAAAATTAATTGCCGTATCGTCCGCAATCCCCCGCCCAGTCATTGACTTGCCTCAAACCACACGCCTAAGATGTCGCCGGAGCCACGGCCCATACATGATCGGCCAGCGGGTCAGCCGCTACCTCATTCTCGAAAAAATCGGTGCCGGTGGGATGGGCGTCGTTTACCGCGCACGCGACGAGCGGCTCGAACGTGACGTAGCTCTGAAAGTTTTGCCACCAGGCATTTTCCGCGACGAAGCCGCCCGCAAGCGCTTTCGCAAGGAAGCCCTGGCCCTCTCGAAACTGAATCACCCCAACATCGCCACCATCCACGATTTCGATTCGCAAGACGGCGTCGATTTCCTCGTCATGGAATTCATCACCGGCACTACTCTCTCGCACAAGCTCCGCAGCGAAGGCTTGTCGGAAAAAGAAGTCATCTCGCTCGGCTTACAAATCGCATCCGCGCTCGAGGAAGCCCACGACCACGGCATCGTCCACCGCGATCTGAAACCCAGCAACATTTTCCTCACGCCCAAAAATCAGATAAAAATTCTGGATTTCGGCCTCGCTGTGCTCCTGAAGCCCGACGAATCGGCCGACCTCACCCTCAGCGACTCCGACGTCACCGGCATTTCCGGAACCCTCCCTTATATGGCGCCCGAGCAGCTCCTCGGAAAACCCGCCGACACCCGCAGCGACATCTACTCCGTCGGCACCGTCCTCTTCGAAATGTCCACCGGCTCGCGCCCGTTCGACAATAAAATCTCCACCGCTCTCTCCAACGACATCATCTATAAACAGCCCGCGCGCCCCGCATCCCTTCGTCAAAGTCTCTCCGCCAGGCTCGAAGAAATTATTCTGAAGTGCCTCGAAAAAGCGCCCGCCGACCGTTACCAGTCAGCAAAAGAGTTGGTAGTCGACCTCAGGCGCCTGCACTCGCCCACCACCGGAGTCGTCGAACCCGTCGCACCCCGCAGCAAATTCCGCCCCTGGCAACTTGCCGTCGCGCTCGCAGCCGTCCTCCTCGCGATCGGCACTTTTTTTCTCGTCCGTCATCATTTCGCCGCCGCCAATGAGCCCATCGACTCCCTGGCCATCCTGCCGTTCGAAAATGTCGGCGGCAACCCCGACGCCGAATACCTGAGCGACGGCCTCACCGAAAGCCTCATCAACAGCATCTCGCAATTGCCGAATCTGAAAGTCATCGCCCGCAGCTCCGTCTTTCGGTACAAGGGCAAAACAGTCGACCCAAGCGTCGTCGGCCGCGAACTCTCCGCCCGCGCCATCCTCACCGGCCGCATCGTCGAACGCGGCGAGGATCTCTCCATCAGCGCGGAACTCACCGACACGCGCGACGACCGCCACATCTGGGGCGAGCAGTACAACGTGAAACTCACCGACCTCCTCGCCATCCAGCAAAAAATCTCCCGCGAAATTAACGAAAACCTTCGCATGCGCTTGAGCGGCAGCGCCAAGAGCGACGCTGCGCTCCCCAAGCAATACACCACCAACGCCGAAGCCTTCCAGCTCTACCTGAAGGGCCGTTTTTACTCCGACCAAGCCACCGTCGCCGGCGTTCAGCGCGGCGTCGAATATTTTCATCAAGCCATCGAACGCGATCCCCACTACGCGCAGGCCTACGTCGGCATCGCCGACGCCTACTTCCTCCTCTCCAGCCAGTTCCTCCCTCCTCGAGAAGCCATGCCCAAAGTGAAAGATGCCGCCACCAAAGCCTTGCAGCTCGACGAATCCCTCGCCGAAGCCCACACCATGCTCGCCATGGTCAATGCGTTCTACGATTACGATTTTCCAGCCGCAGGCACAGAGTTCAAAAGAGGCGTCGAGCTCGATCCCGGTTCCGCCTCCGCTCACCAGTGGCGCGGTTACTACCTGATCGCCATGAGTCAGCCCCAAGAAGCTCTCGACGAGCTCACCAAAGCCCGTGAACTCGATCCGCTCTCCGACACCGTCAGCCTTCTTCTCTCCGTCAGCTTCCTGTTCTCGCGCCAATACGACCAAAGCATTCAGCAATCCCGCAAAATGATCGAAGCCGAGCCCGATTTCTGGTGGGGGCATTTCCTCCTCGGCTGGGCCGAAGCCGAAACAGGAAAATACAACGAAGCAATCCAATCGCTAGACCGCGCCACTCATCTCGATTCCAGCCCGTACCCGCTCGCCTATCTAGCTTGGGCTAGCGCCCGCTCAGGCAACAAAGAAAGAGCACTAAAAGCCTTACAGGAGCTCGAACAGAAATCCCACGAAGTCTACGTCCCCCGCTACCAAATCGCCGCTGTCTACGTGGGCCTGGGCGACAAACCCAAAGCCCTAGATTCCCTCCAACAAGCCTTCAGCAACCGCGAAGAAATCATAGCCTTCCTAAACGTAGACCCCACCTGGGACCCCCTGCGCCAAGATCCAAAATTCCAAAACCTACAACACACCGCAGGCCTAAACTAAAATCCCCGCCTCAGTCGCGCTCACGTTCCCTTGTAGCGTCGGCATCCTGCGCGCAGTTTGCGTCCCGCTCGAATTTCGCGGGGCCGGCTCTTTTGCCTCTGCCGTTGCCGTTCAGTAGCACAGGCATTCCTGCCTGTGCCAACGCAACAACACGTCTCGATCGTCAATTCTTGCGCATCTCCCGACATCGTTCTTCTCGCTTTTCGTACCGCTGACCTCCGGCGGGTCCCTTCGAATTTTGTATTCCGCACCGCTCGCTTCCCGGTTCCGTTGCTAATCTTCATTTGAAATCCTAAATTTTTAGATTTCAAATTGCTTTTTCTTAACTCCCCACCAGCCCCTCAAAAATCCGCCTCACCAATCCCACCGTCTGAAACGCGCTAATCGCCAAAATATTTTCGTGCTCCTTCGCAAGCGGCATCCGATCCACCGCGGCCCGCAATTCATCTCGATGCCGCCGATCCACATCCGCATGCTGAAAATAAGTTCGAAACGCCCGCCGCGGCAGCCCTGTCCTCTGAATCACCTCTTCCAGCTTCTCTGCCAGCGGAGGCTCGCCCTCCAGCACCTCCAAATAACCCAGCAGCGCCACCGGATGCACATTCAGCACCCAGTAATACTGCGCCCCAATAAGCGCCGCCATCGAAGGGGACGGAATCCGCCGCATCGCCGCTTCGCGCGACACTCCCAGCACCCCCAGATCCGCGAGCACTCCCTCATCGTGATGCCGCTCTTCGGGAATATGCCGCGCGCAATACTCCGCCACACACGCCGCCACCGGATCAGCCTCGCGACGCGCATTCGCCGCCGCAAGCGCCGACTCCAGCAGCGGCACCGTCGTCCGCCCCACGCAGTAGGTTGTATAGAGGAACTCTGGAAAAATTTCAGGCATGCGCGGATGCGCCCAGAAAGCCTCAATCGCGCGATGCATGCCGGGAGCTACCAGCTCGATTTTCGCGCGCAGGCGCGCGCTGTGGCTCATCGCTTCCACCCGCAGGGTCTTACAGGATCAGCGATGTATTTCTCTGGATGAAGTCGTCCCCAAGCTGCGCCTTCACATCCACCAACGCATCCACCTCGGAGGAATCCAAATTGTTGATCAGCTCTTCATCAGAGGGCGACAGCCTGCTGGGCGTCGGCAAAATATTGGCCGCTTGCAACTTCTGCACGTTCGTGATGCTCATGTGCTGACTCCTTCAAATTTATTAAATCTGGTTACTTAGATGGTCGGTTAGACCGTCCCACAAAGCGTAGCCGGCTGGAGCACGAGCCTTGTATCACACTTGCTCCACCATTCAAAAATACTTTCGCTACAGAGCGCACGGGGTTGGGTGTGCCAATGGAATCCACAAAGAGGTTGCGCCCCACCGGTAGTGGCCACTTCTGCGGGGTGCACAGGAATTCTGCGCAGCTCGTGCGAGAGAGGAGGGAATTACAAACTAAGTTACTTCCGATAACACGCCACGTTTCCCACTATTTTCTTGCCGTAAACATTCCGGGTCACGTCGATATTCGCGTGACCCAGAATGTTTCGTGCAAACTCCGGTATTGCGCCTCGGGCGCAGCACAAAGCCGGAGTACATGCTGCAGAAGCTCCGCAAATAGCCGTTAACGCTGGAATCGCCCGGGTCCGAATCTCTGCATAGAGTGATTGCAAGCATTCGCGGGTAAAAGCGATTGCGGGTGTGTGCGTGCGAAATCTGCCATCGAGGCACCTATGCGTCCGTTTGTGGGGATCAAAAGATAGGCGTGAATGTCGCCCGCATGGGGCCCGCTTTGCACCGTTGCCATACCCGAGATTTGTCCGCGCTCATTGATATTGCTAGCCGAGATTATGAAGAGGTTGGAATCCGCGGCAATTAGCGTGTTAAGGTCGGTCATCACACCATCCTGCCAGATGAAGCCGCGGGACCAGTTGAAACTGGAGTCAAAGCTGTTTCCCACCACTTGGCCGCGGTTGTTGATGCCGGTGGCAAAGGCGGCAAATTCTCCCGGCAGAACGCCGATATTTGTTACTGCGCCGTCCGCGCCCTTCTGCCAAACCGCGGCATAGAAGGTTGTGCCGTCAGCACTGCCGATTTCCCCAACGATTTGTCCGCGGTTGCTAATGGCGAAGCCGAAATTGGAACCTGTACCTCCGAGATCCTGGAGCACGAAGGCAGTGTTGTCTTTCCACATTACGGCGTGCGTCGCTGCGATGCAGTTTCCCGAGTAGCCTACGGCTTGGCCTGGATCGTTAATCCCGAATGCGAAACCGTCTACATCGTTACCCACCAGAGGAAGGGCTTGGGCTTTGCCGTTTTCCCACAACGCGGACAACGCAATCCGATTGTTGGTTGTGCCGGCCGGGCATGTGGTGTCCAGGGGGCCGTTTTCGGCAAATCCGACGGCTTCTCCGCGGTTATTGATGGCGCTGGCCTGCCCATTATGTCCGCCGAGCGTCGGAAGGGCGCTCATGTGGCCGTTTCGCCAAAGAAACGGAACGCACGTGAGGTGTGTGCCGAAGCCGCAAATGTCTTCACCGTTCGGATCTGCATCAGCTGTTTCGGACTGACCAACGGCTTCCCCCCGGTCGTTGATCCCGCCCCAGTTAATCCAACTGTTGCCGTCGGGTTTTCCAAGCGTGCCCAGGTCGATGTTGAATCCGTAGATGCTGATCACCGCGCGGCCCCTTGCAACTGACGTAAACAAATTATTCTCGGGAGGGTTCACGGTCCCATCCATGTTCTCCGCCCAGCCCTGACTATTCAGGCCCATGGCCATGCTGAAGTTGTCTTTGCTGTTGTTAATGCCCAAATCGGTAATTTTGTAGCTCTGTTGAGCGAACGCATTACTGAAGCAACCCACAACAACCATCGCAAACCACGGCATACAGAACTTCCGCAACCGCCCTAATGCGCTCATATCTTCTCCTTGTCGTCCGAGAAAAGTTTCCGTGCCGAGATGATTGCGAGTTACGTCCGGTGACGCTCGGCGCTCCGGCAGTGGGTGTGCAATTGAGAGCAGAATGAACTCGCAACTTCATAAATCTCCTGCCGGGTGAGAACTGAGGGAGCATCCGGTGTTCCACGCTCACCGCGATTACGTGAGGTAACGAGACCAACCTTTCAGAGATTGCAAACGAGTGGCGGACTAACAGAATTCTTGGACGATCGCTAAGCGGCCGGAGCGACTGTTTCTCCAACTTTTCACACACACTATGGTTTGAGGCTACGAAATTCGATAGCACCGGCGCGGGAGTCGCGCAGATCATTTCGGTTGACTTTCCATCCTCAACATACATACTTGTCGGTATGTTAGGTGGCCGCGAGATGAAGCGAAGGTAGAAGCGACGGTGAGGAAACGCCCGTGAAACGACGATTGCGTGATCCGGGCCGTACACGGGAACGCTTGCTGCAAGCCGCTTTCCGCGAGGTCCGTAAATCAGGCTTCCAGAGTGCCGGCATCGACACAATTCTTGCCGCCACCAACGTCACCAAGGGCGCCCTCTATCACCACTTCGAAAGCAAGGAAGCTTTGGGATATGCCATCGTGGACGAGATCGTCGCAAAACTTGTTCGCGACAGGTGGCTGCATCCTCTGCTTAGCGACGGGCAATCCATAGACATTTTGATTGGCATTGTCCGGGGGTTGCCAACTCGGCCCGCGGACGTTCGAGAA
Organism: uncultured Acidobacteriota bacterium; assembly: GCA_963790945.1. Lineage (GTDB taxonomy): Bacteria > Acidobacteriota > Terriglobia > Acidiferrales > UBA7541 > Palsa-295. Next base: position 62,232 of record CAWBRH010000022.1, on the reverse strand, counting down.
AGTTGCCCGCTGCTCAATTTGGCGCAGGAGATGTCTCCGCTGGACGAGCAGTTCCGCAAGCGGCTGGAGAGGATTTTTCTCGCCTGGCAGGAAGGAATTGCCACGCTCTTGCGGAAAGGGCAGTCCCGGGGAACAGTTCGCCGCGACCTGAATCCAGACGAGACTGCCAGTTTTCTGGTCGCGATGGTCGAGGGCCACGCGTCCTTAGCAAAGAATGCTCAAGACGCCAAGGTTTGGGAAGTCGGGATCAGAAATATCGTGGCGTGGCTGGAGTCTCTCCGGGCGCCGCGTCAATCTCGGAAAGGCCGGCCGCGGACATTGAAGAAGCATGTTCTAAGCCGACGGCAGCAATTCTGACTCGGAGCAAAACAGCGATTTTGACTGGGGCAAAGCAGCGATTCTGGCTGGAGGAAAAATGAACCGAAGAACTTTGGCAAAAGTAGCTTCTCTAAGTCTCGCTCTGATCCTGGTGCTCATTGCAATCAAGCAAGGGCAGGCACAGGAAGCCAAGACGCCATATTCGAGCATGGCGCCAGTCGACCAGTACCTCATGGCAGACCGAAATGCCGAAATAGCCCTGGCCCGGAGCGCCGCACCGGATGCCATATCGGGCGATGCGAAAATTCTCGTCCTTAGCCGCCATGGCTACGAAACGGCCGTCGAGGGAAAGAACGGCTTCGTGTGTGCTGTCGAGCGCGGGTGGATGTCCCCTTCCGATGCTCCGGAGTTTTGGAACCCCAAGATTCGGGGCCCGCTCTGTTTCAATCCGCAGGCCGCGCGCTCTGTTTTGCCGGCTACTTACAAGAGAACAGAGCTGGCATTAGCAGGGAAAACGAAGGCTGAGATCATCGAAGGCAACAAGGCAGCATTTGAAAAAGGTGAACTGCCGCCGCTCGAACCCGGCTCGATGAGTTACATGATGTCGAAGGACGCTTATCTCACCGATCGAGGTGATCACAACGTCGCACACTTGATGTTTTATGCGCCTCCGCTCGACGGCAAGGCTTGGGGCGCCGATGTCACGAATTCACCGGTGATGCTGATTCCACAATTCAAAGGCGTTCAACCGATCGACGTGTTTATCGTTCCCGTGGGCAGGTGGTCAGACGGATCCGCTGCTCCGGTTATGTAGCACCATTTGTTTCAGAAGCACTGCATCGTCTTTCTTGTTGCGCGCAGCAGGGCGTCGAAACCAGGAAGCTGAAACAAGTCCCAAGGGGTTCCATCATGAGCGCCCGCGAACTTCAGGATCAGAAGGCCACCGCACCAAAGGCGCCACGAATCGCCTTCAAGGCCAACGGTAGCATCCTGCTCTTGGATCTAGCTGACATCTCGGCAGTGCAGGCCGAAGGTAATTACGTTTCGTTGCAACACCAACCTAACCCCTATTTGGTGCACGAGCCCCTCTCGTCCATGGTCGAGAAGCTCAAGCCCTACGGTTTTATTCGCATCCACCGCTCGGTCATCGTGAATATTTCGGCCGTGGAGGAAATCCAGCCGTTACCGACGGGGAAGTATAGGCTGCGTGTGAGAGGTGGGAAGGAATACCTGGTAACGCGCACATACAAACACAACCTCAGAGATCTGGCTCAACTGTGGATAGGCTCAGAGCGGCTTTGCAGCTAAAAGGCAGCAAGAGGTTTTGCTTGGTGATTTCGTCGTGGCGTTCCCGAATCCTCCTTGCGAAAAGTCAGCCAAGGTGCGGCGCGGCAGAAGGAAAGCCCAAGCAGCATAAAAACTGACCTATTACCCAACGTCGTTCGACTTGAGAGATTCGCCCAGACGCTCTATAATTGAAAGGTTTCAGAGTCGGCAGAGGGCCGCATAGACGATGCTAAAAGGTATTCAGCAGCGAGATATGGAGCACAATCGTTGGATCAAAATCACCATGACGGTGCTCCTGGTACTCATCTGCCTCAGTATGCTCACATACCTGATTCCCGGCCTGACGAATATCTCTGCGACGAGCGATCCCGACGCCGTCGCTAAAGTCGGCAATGTCGACATCAGCGCCATGGACGTCCAGCGCGAATTGAATCAAGCCACCCGCGGCCAGAACATCCCTCCCATGCTCAAGGGCATGTACATGAAGCAAGTCCTCGATCAGATGGTCTTTCAGCACTCCCTCGAACTCGAAGCCCAACGTCTCGGCTTTCCCGTCACACCCGAAGAAATGACGGATCGCATCAAGCAGATTCTCCCCACCGTCTTTTCCGGTGACACCTGGCTGAAAGACCGCTACGCCGCCGAAGTCCAGATGCGCACCGGCGGAATGAGCGTCAGCCAGTTCGAAGAATTCCTCCGCAATCAGATGCTGCTCGAAAGGTTCCGCCAGCTCGTCACCGACGGCATCACCGTGAGTCCGGCCGAAGTCGAGCAGGAATTCCGCCGCCGCAACGAAAAAGTTCAAATCCAGTACGCCGCCATCAAGCCCGAAGAACTCGCTGTCACGATTCATCCCTCCGACGCGGAGCTTTCCGCCTACTTCGCAAAGAACGCCTCAAAATATCAGGTGCCCGAGAAACGCTCCGCCCGCTACGCGCTCCTCGATGTCGATAAACTTCGCGCCCACACCCAGGTCGGCGACGACGTCCTCCGCGCCTACTACAACGCCCACATAGATCAGTACAAAGTTGAAAATCGCGTGCACGTTGAGCATATCCTCTTTAAGACCATCGGCAAGACCGACGCCGAAATCGCCGAAATTCGCCAGAAAGCCGAAGACGTCCAGAAACAGGCCAAGAAGGGCGCAAATTTCGAAGATCTGGCCAAGAAATATTCCGAAGACGATGCCACCAAGCCCAAAGGCGGCGACCTCGGCTGGATCGTCGAGGGTCAGACCGTGCCCGAGTTTCAGCAAGCCGCCTTCAGCCTGCCGAAAGGCTCGATCTCAGACCTGGTCAAAACGCAGTACGGCTTCCACATCATCAAAGTTCTCGACCGCGAAACCGCTCACACCAAGACCTTCGAAGAAGTTCGCGACACGATCGTTCCCATCGTCCTCGATGAGAAAGTCCGCCAGGACGCCAACGACATCTCCAATCAAATGGCCGCCGCCGTTCGCCAGTCCAATCGCCAGTCGCTCGACGACGTCGCCAGGAAATTCAAGCTAGAGCTCGGCGACACTCCGCCCTCATCCGTCACCGAACCCGTCGGCGACCTCGGCAATTCGCCCGATCTCCACCAGGTTCTCTTCCAGCTTCGTCCCGGCGAACTCAGCTCCCCCCTGCAATCCGATAAGGGCTTCGTCATCCTCACTCTCAAGGATATCCAACCCGGCCCATCAAGGCACGCTCGCCGAAGTCCACGACCGCGTCCTCTCCGATTACCAGCAGGAACAATCCGTCCAGCTCGCCCGCAGCAAAGCGGAAGATCTCGCAAAGCGCACCGCCGCCGGCGAGCCATTCGATAAAGTCGCAAAATCGCTCGGCATCGACCTGAAAACTCCCGAAGCCTTCGCCCGCACCGGCTCGATCCCCGATCTCGGCTCAGGCCATCAGCTCGAGTCCGCTTTCAGCATGCCGGTGGGCCAGGTCAGCACACCGACGCAGCTCGGCAGCACCTGGGTCGTCTACAAAATCATCGCGCATCAACCCGTCCTCCCCGAAGATCTGGCGAAGCAGAAGGAACAGATCGAGCAGCAACTCCTCCAGGCCAAGCAAGGCGCCGCCTTCGACGCCTTCCGCACCGCTCTCGAAGACCGCCTGAAGAAGGAAGGCAAGCTCACCATCAACAACGAAGCCTTGAAACGCCTCAGCAAAACCAGCTAGCAAGCCCGCGCCGGCCAGCTCAGAATCCGCCCATATTGAACGCCCCTCCCGCTGAGCGTCCTCGTCGATATATCTCTAAGCGATTGAATATAAACAACTTATAATTTAACATTGACGCTCTTGCCTACCGAACGCCCCTTTCGCTAGAATCTTCTCATCCGCAGAGCCTAACCTCGAAGCCAGCGAGGTGCGACCTGATCAGGATTCCCCGACCTGACTACTGCCCGGCAAAACTGAAATGAATCACAGGAGCGCACTATGTCCGCCAAAAGGTCACGGGCTCATTCGGGTGCTTCGCTCGCCGTCAGGCGAGCAAGGCGAACGCGAACGCGTCGGCAGCGAGTACCAGTATCGAATGAAAATTTGAGGGAGCGAATGTTGGCTAAGACCAGTTCAGCAGCGAACGAGTACCTTTGCGCCATCGAAAAGACCCAAAACGGCAAGTATAACGTCCGAGTCCGCGCAGCTTTCGGGCGCGGCGCCTGGTCGCTGCCCGTCTATTTCCTCGCGTCGTCCTTCAATGCCGCGATGAAGAAGCTCGAGGAATCCCTGCGCGTCCTCCAGAAGAATGAAGAGCGCCTCCGCTTCTGGAGCGTCGAGCATTCCGACGATCCAGCCATCGCCGGCGATCTTCTCCAGGAATCCGGCCTCGGCTTCGACCGCCGCAAAGAGTACCCGCGCAAATTCGCGGAAATCGAAATCCCCCGCGAACGCGCCGTTCCAGCCGCGGTCATAGCCCCGCTCCGCCGCACCCTGGCCGACTCAATCGCCCAAGAGCGCCCGGCATCCGCCGCTCTAGCCGGCGACTAACCAGCATAATTTCAGCGCGGCACCAGAATTCAGGGTAGAGCCGCTGCCTCCGCTTTTTTCCGACAGTAGGGGCACGGCATGCCGTGCCCGGCAAACGACCTTGGCGCGCTCAAGCCATCGCTCACAGTTTCAGTGGCACAGGCACTCCTGCCTGTGCGCAGTTACTCACGCCACCTCACACCAAACCTTGGCACCCTCACCATCTCGCTACCGTTAGAAGATCAAGCTGCAACACCCGCCAAGCTACAAAAGCCTCCGATGCGTCCTCCCACTCATCCACTCCGCATAAGGCAAAGTATTCAAGGTAGCCGCCTTCGCGCGCAGCTCCCTCAAGAAACGCCCGCTCCCCCGCATGCTGCTTCGCCGGCGACTCCCCGCGCTTCGCCTTCCGGACCTCCAGACGAATCCCCACCTCAGCAGCTTGCACCCGCGCCTTCTGCAGAAGAAAATCCCCAAACGCCACCGCCCCAATAATCTTGTAAGCGGACTTCGCGATCCTTATTCACAGCCTTAATCCGTCCCCGCAACTCAGCCAGCGCCTCTTCCACCTTTTCAGGCGAGAAGCGCGGCGGCCGCGCGCCAGACACATCCTCGCCGGCCGTCGTCGTCACCCACTCATCATGATAAGGATTAATGTAGCCCTGCATTTGAATCACGGGCAGGATCTTCGCCGCGTCAGCCAGGCTGATCTTCAGCGTCCCGGCGAAATCCTGCTTCGTCCAGCTCGACGTTCCCTTGGTGCCCTTCAAAAAGCTGAACACCGCCTCAATCGGCACCGCCGGAATCGCCCCCACGCGGGCGCTCGATTTCTTCGCAGGCTGCTTTGCTGTTTTTTTCATAGGCTGGGCGCCACGCGAACGCGTCGAAGTTTATTTTGATGCCTCTGCCAGAAAATCGCGAATCAGCTCGTTCACCCGCGCCGATTTCTCGTGCACCACCCAATGCGTCGCATCAGGAATCCGCTCCACCGTCAATTTCGGAACATACCGCTCGAGCCCGTCGAGATTGCTCGTCAATATATAAGGATCCCTCTCGCCCCAGATCACCAGCGTCGGCGCCTTCACCTCAAACGAGGCAACCGGATGCTTCATCTTGAACGCCTCGTGTCCGCGACCGCCCGACCCGCCACCAGCTGGCCCGCCGCCCGGCCCCACTTCCGCCGCGCGATAATAATTCAACCCGCCCGTCAACGCCCCCGGCTGCGACCACGCTTCCACGTACGCCTTCCGGTCGGCCTCTGAAATATGCCCTTGCCGCATCCCCTCGCCGAGAATCGTCTCCTGCATCATCCCAAAATTATTCGCGGACATCATCGCTTCCGCCTGCGCGCTGCGAAACACCAGCATGTACTGGCTCGCATCCTGCTGTTTCGGATTCTCGCGCAGCTCACGCTCAAATATCTTCGGATGCGGCGCATTGACGATCACCAGCCGCTCCACAATCTCAGGGCAAGCCATCGCCGTAGCCCACGCGACGACTCCGCCCCAATCGTGACCCACCAGAACGCATCGCGCAGCTCCAAGGTGATGCGCAGCGGCCAAATGTTCCACAAGCCCGCGCACATCGCCAACGAGCTTGCCAATGTCATACTCCTCCACCGCCGCCGGCTTCGACGAAAGGTTGTACCCACGCATATCCGGCGCCACCGCAATAAAATCCCGTCCAAATTCCTCAAGCTGCTTACGCCACGCGTACCAAAACTCAGGAAACCCATGCAGAAACACGATGAGCTTCGCTCCCGCCTCGCGCGCCGTCCCGCCGCTCTCCGCGGACTGCGCATTCTGGTAGCTCGCCGGTCGCGTGATCGCGTAGTGAATGCGCACACCATTCACGTCGGCAAATTCATGCCGTATCGTGTCAGCCCCGGCCGCTCCGTGACTCGCCCCAGCTTCACTCATCAAATCTCCTCTCCTGCCGTCGCCTTCCAGTAGCACAGGCATTCCTGCCTGTGCTAACGCAACAACACGCCGCGACGCAGCCTAGACACGCAACATCAAAGAACGCGTTCTTTGGTTTCCTTGTTTTGCGACGTTGCACAGATAGCCTTGGGGCACAGGCAGGAATGCCTGTGCTACTTAAAAGCTCACCCGCACCCCACTTCGAGCCAGCCGTCGCCTTTCGTACCGCTGGCCTCCAGCGCCTTTGCTTCTGACGTCGCCTTGTTCTGCCCGCTCCGGACGCGAATTCGAATCTTATACCCCCCTTTTACCGCCGATTAGAATTTTTTAAATCGCTGACAGGTCATGGGTTGCCGTACTTTTTAATCACGGAACCGTAGATTAACTTTGCTGCGCGTTGGGCGTCCGTCTCGCGCGACGGAAGCTGCGCAGCTGGGGTCGTCATGTGGATTTTGTACTGGACGCGGCCCTGGGCATCCGGCTCGGAGATCTCCTGATCGGGATAGCCGGGGCGTGGGTGCCAGATGCGGCCGTCGGCGTCGGGCTTCGGTTTTTGGGGAGCGGCCGGTTGCGCGGGTGCGCCGCCGGAAGGTAACGCGGCGCAATCGGTGCGGTCGGAAGGCGACCGGTCATTCGGATTCTGGCCACGAACAACGTCTCGCGGCAAGGCTTGCGCGGGTGAGGCTGCGCAAGCGGTAGCGGTCACGCTTCGACCGCGATGGTTTGAACTTGGTGCCACTGCTGAAACAGGTTGCGCGGGTGGGGCTGCGCAAGCGGTAGTGTCGCTGTGCGACATCGGTTTTGAAGGTGTGGGACCAGCGGTAGTGTCGCCGTGCGACGGTGATTCTGAGGAGGTGGGGCCAGCGGCGTTGCTGCGCGACATCGATTTTGAAGGTGTGGGACAAGCGGTGGTGTCGCTGCGCGACGTTGATTTTGAGGAGGTGGGGCCAGCGGCGCTGTTGGGCAAGGGTGATTTTGAAGATGTGAGGCGAGAGGTTACGAGCTTTTCGAGCTCGTTCTCTGCGTTCTCTTCTGATTCATCGTCATCGTCTGGGTCGGCGGTGGTGGCATCGCTCCGCGGTGCTTGATTGGCGTATTTGCGGACGACGTTGCTGACGTCAGTAGCGGTGACGAGCTCTTCGATCTGGTTTTCTGCGTCGTCTTCTGACTCGTCGTCATCGTCGGAGTCATCATCTTCGGGTTCGTCGTATTCATCTTCGGCGGCGGTGGCGTCGTTCCGCGCTGCTTGGACGGCGTATTTGCGGAACACGTCGAGGACGTCGGAAGCGGTGACGCGCTCTTCGCGCACGTTTTCTTCGTCTTCTTCCTTACAGGCTTGCGCGGGTGGGGATGCGCAAGTGGTGGCATCGCTTCGCGATGGTTGATTTGAATATTTAGGGGCGACATCTAGGATGTCGGAGCCGGTGGAACCGCTCCTCGGGGATGGGGTGGGCGGCTGCGGTGGGTGGGCGTCGCTCGAAGTGGAGAATTGGACCTGGGTGGGGATTTCGGTCCAGCGGCCGTGGCTGTCGATGCAGCTGTAGGCGCGCATGGCGCGAAGGATGGTGTCGCCGGTGAATGTGACGTCGTCGACGGATTCGACGAAGGCGTCGAGGGCGGAGTGCAGACGTTCGCGGCGCTGGAGGAGCAGGCCGGCGGCGCGGGCGTGACGGTAGACGGTGCGATAGTCGTTGAGTTTGTAGTCCTGAGAGAGTTTCCAGGGGGCGCGCCAGTGGACGAATTCCTCTTCGATCGCTTCGCGATCGGGATGGTGGCAGATGATGCAGCGGCGGCTGTGTCGTTCGAGGAGGAGCGCTTGCAGCTGCTTTTGCAGTCGGCGTTGGCGGTTGATGCGGTTGGTCTTTTTCACAGACCCCTTCACAGAATGCTTTAGGGAAGGCCTTCCATTGGTTTTTGGGCTGGTGGTTTTCGTGGTCGTTTTCGAGGTCATGTTGGGTTGTCCTTTTGTGAGTTCGCGGGCCGCAGGACGCGGGCGCGGTGTGGTGAGGCGGGAGATCGTTCGATTGTTGTCGGGCGGCTGGCGCCGGCCGACTTTGCTTCAGTCGCCTCCTTGGCGTCTTTTGGAGCGACGCCAATCCTACATAGATGGACGCTTACAAGTAGAAGGAGGTTGTCTGGCGCTTGGTAAGTGGAGGTCTACGTAGTTTTACGGTTAACTAAGTCAGAATTGTTCTAGAACTACCGGTATCGGCCGGACTGAAGATAAAGAAGTTACAACGCGCGAGCAGTGCCAATTCGGGAAGATTCAAAATCCAGAGGTCGTTGCAGGCCGGTAGCTAGTGATAATCCCCTGTTCTCGACATCTATCCGCGCCAGTGTCCGGAAGGGCGCTAATCGGCACTGAGGCCGTCAACGGTGACAGCGCCTGTTGACATCCAATGCCCAGTTCCGTCTTATACTTCTACTTCGATTCCCATGCAATATTCCATTCTGTCGCTAGCCTTGGTGCCGCTGCTGTTTGGATGTAGCGGTCTGCCCACCAAGCCACACTCAGGTTCTGATCGAGGAGTAGACCAGCAGAAAAACATCGCTGCGCCATTCAGTGTGAACGTGCAACTTTCTGAGGGCGCTAGGGAAAAACTCACCGACAGGAACGAGACGATCATCGTCGCCGGATATTTCACGGGCCATCCGAAAGAGGGTACGGAAACAAGGTATTTGGACATCAAGTCAGGAGATGTCGTCTTAGGAGATGTGCAGCAAGAGATTCGGCCTGGCGAGACTGCGGTATTTAACCAATTAAATCTAAACACCGATGCAGTGTCTCGAATTGATTCGCAAGGCCCGCACGTTCTTATCAACGTTTTTTCAGGACGAAGATCATCGAAGAACAACCTACTGGATTGTGTGTATTACGACGGACAGCTCGAGTCACTTCGTGGACGAACAATCCTCATTCGCTGCAAACTGATCGAAGAGCAATTCCCACGATCAGGCAGCTAGGCCGCCAGCAGGCCGGGGCGGGCCGAGCGCACCGGCGCGGATAGGTGTTGATAAATCCTCTTACCACCAATCATAATGATCCGATTGCGAAGAGAATATTAAAGTCTCGTTGCGCTTCGAGCCGCCACTACAGGGATTTCAAATCTGCAAAGATATGAGCTAGGCTGATGTGGCCCCGCCCAATAACATCCATTGCTAGGCCTGCAGTTAGGGGTACGTCCTTGGATGAAACCTCCAAGAAATAATCCGTGCGGATGCTCGGCGACTGGTGTCGAACTTGGGTGGAGACTATCTTGGCAGGCTGACTTTCAGAACCGATCCTCCAATTTACGTCAAACGTGAGGGCATTCGTTAAGCCGCTTCCAACGTTCGGAGCAGCGCTCGGTGCGGAACACCGCCAGGCAGTCGCCTCCACATCCAAAATTAGTTTGTTAGGGAACGAAACATAAGATGTGTCTTTATCCCTGAACTCTCGTCCGCTTGGCGTATCGACGTGCCGAAGAGACGCGAAGAACTCGCCGGAAATAAAAAACACCCTCAGGCCAATGCAGGTGTCATGGTATTCGGCAATGGCGAATCCAGACTCGATGCCAGTGCCAAATTCCGTTCGCTTCTCTTTTTTCTTCTCTGTCGCTGGCGGCGTAAGCGCTACTGCGGCGCACAACAGGCACGACAGATAGCCGCGAAGTATCTTGAAAGCGTCCATTTCGCAGCCACAATAACAAATAACTGTTGCGAAATCCTCTTCCGACCAGCTTCCCCAGTGACCAGCTGACCCGGATAGATGTCGAGAAATCCTCTTCGCACTACGTATCTCAGAACGAAATAGATGGTGACAATCCCCTGCTCTGGACAGTTATCGAAGAAGTCTGCGTCAGAATCGGCTATGGCCAAGGGCCAATCCAGCGGTCGACTATCCACCAGCGTTCCCCTAACGCGATGACTTCCCCTGGTTTCACGTTGGGGATGGATTTCGATTTAGCGCGGTTGCCAATGATGACTGCGCCATGCTTCAAGACGTCTTCCGGCTTGAAGAGTTCCAGCTTCTCGGGCCCGCTGAACTCATAAACGTCAACAGTGAACGATTCAGGAAGATGGTCGTTGAAACAGTATCCTGTTATTCCTTGCTTGTCGGTCTTATCAAGATCTACGCGCTCGTATTTGCGTATCGAGTCCTCGAAATATATGAGCGTCAAGAAGACTTGCACGCCCTTAATAGGTTTCGCATTTTTTTCGTGGAGAACCCGCACCGTGACACAATTTGCTCTTTGGGCTGAATGCGCGCTAAGCAAGGAACCGCAGTGAACGCAATTTTCTGAAGGCTGCCGCTGTGGAGGCCGGGCTGCGCAGCTGGCAAGCACAGATAGGGTGGCAATCAGCCAAAATATTTTGCAGCACACAGCCGAATGCTAAACGCATTTTTTCGCGGCGCTTCGCTGCTTGTGGCACTTTCGCGAGTGTCACACGATCAGGTAAGTGGGGCGGTGACGAACTGTTGATAGCGACGGAGTTCCGCGGAGGCGGACTCCGAAAGCAGCGGAAATGGAATCACAGAGTAACCCTTTGGCATTTCGGAAGCTGTGACGGAATCACAGATCACGGCGGCCGTCTGCTTTAAACCCTTCTGCCAGCCAGGCTCGCTTGTGTTTCGGAAAACCAAACTGTCCGGGTGAAACCCAGCAGCCACGAGCATGGTGCGAGCCAACTTCAAAAAGCCAGGCCAGCGAGAGGCGATTCCGACAAGAGTGTCCGTGGGAATTGGCAACCACTCCTCCAGCGAAAGAGGGACCGATTGAACTGTTAGCACCAGCAACTCTGTTTCAGCCGGCAAAGCTCGACGCACTGTTTCTTTTTTGTTTGGCAACACAACCGGGACTGCACCCTGGAGCTTCTCTACGGAGCCGCAAACTTCCATGCCCTCGCCAGCCACAGGAAAAGTGACAGCTTGACGCATCTCGTTGGTGACGATCCGTCTGAGTTCTTCGTCCGGCTCTATGAGCAGAAAATGATCGGGTGGCTGCATAGCCAGCCATTCGTAAAGGCGCGATTGGACCGCGGACAGCGGGGAGCCGAGTTCGCGCGCCGAACGGAAGAGATTCGCAATCAGATGATCGAGAGCGAGCGTTGAGTGAAGCTGAGTCTCCGGTTTGCTCTTTCGAATGTACACTCCACTTCCATGTCGGAATTCGACCCAGAGTTCTCTTTCCAATTGCCGGTAGGCGGCGCTGACCGTGTTGGCGTGAAGGTGGAATCGTCGCGCTAGATCGCGTGTGCTTGGCAGCCGCTGGCCTGGGGCCAGGTCGTCGCACAGGATACCGAGAATGACTTGGGTTGCAAGCTGTTCCCGGATGGGCACTTCGCCATTGCGGGCGAACCAGAATCGCATGGATTAGTATCCTAAGCTTGGTAAGCCGCTGAGACAACGTTGTGATTCTTGTTTAGGCTGGTGAGAAAAATCAGAGGACAGAATCGGGCAGAATCCGTGCGTAACGGGATGCCTGCGGCACGAGCGGCAATGGCGAAAAGAACGGGTCGCGACGATCGCCAAGAATTGGTGGTGTGCGCCGCGTGGTAATTGGGGCACAGGCAGGATTGCCTGTGCTACTGGAAGGCAACGGCAAAGAAAGGAACGAAGGCCGCGATGGAGCGGTGAGGCAATTTCAAATTTAAAATTTTGGATTTAAAATATGGGTCAACAGAAAAGGCGCCTGCCCCGCGAAATTCGAGCGGGACGCAAACTGCGCGCCGGAGGCCAGCGGTACGAGAGGCGACGGCGACGGCGACGGCCGACGTGGAACATTTGGGTGCGAATGGTACTGAAGGACCATTCCTAGGCTTTGGGGGCGGGTGCTAGATTGAAAACACCCGTGAGTTAGGCTGGGATGGGAGTCTGTAAAGTGCCTGGATTGAGCGAGATTCAGGAACATTTGGCGCCGCTGGTGAGGTGGCTGCGGAGGCATGCAGCTACGTCGGGACGATTGCGGCTGCGGACTAAATTTTTGCTGTCGCTGGTGCTGGTGATTGCGGCGCTTACGTTTTCAACTTTGCTGATCGTGGGGCGGGCGGCGGAAGAGCAGGTGCAGAAAGGAATCGAGCAGGACACGCGGAATTCGGTCCTTACTTTTGGAAACATGCGGGCGGAGCGGCAGTTGGAGCTGGCGCGGAGTGCGGAATTGATGTCGACGCTGCCGGCGGTGAAGGCGCTGATGGCCGATCCTCAGGGCGCTGGGTTGAACGAGACGTTTGAGGGAATCTGGCATTCGAAGAATTTTGATTTGCTGGCGCTAGCGGATTGGACTGGAAAAATTATCGCGCTGCACACTTCGTCGGCTGGATTTCCGGTGAGCGCGGCGCAGGAAATGTTCGAGCAGTCGCGAGGGGCGGGCGAGCAGGGCGTGTGGTGGTTCGGTCACGGTCATCTCTATCAGGCCGCGACGAGGCCGATCGAGCTGAGAGATCCGCCGACGCAGATGCGTCTGGGGACGGTGATTGTCGGGCGGGAGATTGATTCGCAGGTGGCGCGCGAGGTGGGGCAGATCGCGCTGTGCCAGATCGCGTTTCGATATGGCGATGAGCCGGTGGTGAGTTCGTTTTCGGCGCTGGATGAGCGGAGCGTGATGGAGGGGCTTTCGCCGCGGGTTGCGTCGGGAAAATTTGAAATCGGAGATAAGCGGTATCTTTTCAGCTCGGTGGATTTGACGCCGACGCTGCATCCGAGTCTTACGCTAACCGTTTTCAAACCGTATGACGAAGCGTTCGCTTACATCGGGCAGCTGAATCAGCATTTGATTCTGCTGGGTGTGGCGGCGGTGGTGATCGGCGGCGTGATTGTGTTTTTGATTTCAAGCACGTTTGCGCGGCCGCTCGAGCAGCTGGTGGGAGGCGTGCACGCGCTGGAGGAAGGGAATTTTGGTTATCCGCTGGGGCCGGATACGGGCGATGAAGTGTCGCAGGTGACGGCGGCGTTCGAGCGGATGCGGGTGACGTTGCGCGCGAATGAAGAGCAGAGGCAGATGCTGAGCGAGCAGCTGCGGCATTCGCAAAAGATGGAGGCGGTGGGAAGGTTGGCCGGCGGAGTGGCGCACGATTTCAATAATTTACTGACGGTGATCAAGGGGCACAGCGATTTGCTGGAGATTAAGCTTGGCACTGCGAGTCCGGTGCAACACAGCGTCGCGCAGGTGAAGAAGGCGGCGGACCGGGCGACGGCGCTGACGCGGCAACTGCTGGCGTTCAGCCGGATGCAGGTGCTGCAGCCGCAGGTGCTGGATCTGAATGCGGTGATCGCTGACGTGAACAAGATGATGCCGGTGCTGCTGGGCGAAGAGATCGAGTACAAATTTCTGCCGGGCGAGCGGCTGGCGCATATCAAGGCGGACCCGTCGCAGGTGGAGCAGGTGTTGGTCAATCTGGCGGTGAATGCGCGCGACGCGATGAGCAAGAGCGGGAAGCTGACGGTGACGACTCAAAATGTGGTGCTCGACGAAAAATATGCGCGGACTCATCCGCCGGTAATTGCGGGGAAGTATGTGTTGATCGTGGTGGCGGATAGCGGGCATGGGATGGACGAGCAGACGAAGTCGAGAATCTTCGAGCCGTTTTTTACGACCAAGGAGTTGGGGAAGGGGACGGGGCTCGGTCTTTCGACGGTGTACGGCATCGTGAAGCAGAGCGGCGGATATATCTGGGTGGACAGCGCGGTGAATCAAGGGACGCGCTTTGAAATTTTTCTGCCGCAGACGACGGAGGCGGTTTCGGTGAGCGAGATGAAAGAAACGCTCCGGGCGCTGAATCGCGGAATTGGCACCGTGCTGCTGGCGGAAGATGAGGAAGCGGTGCGCGAGTTGGCTTGCGAATTTCTTAGCGCGAGCGGATATCAGGTGATTGCGGCGAAAGATGGGATTGAGGCGCTGGAGATCGCGGAGCAGCAGAAAACGCCGATTGATGTGCTGGTGACGGACGTGGTGATGCCGCGGATGCGGGGAACGGAACTGGCGATGCGATTGCGGCGGGCGCACCCGGGAATTCAGGTGGTCTACATGTCCGGGTATTTGGAGCACAACTCCGACGAGTCGTATCTGGCAAACGCGGAGCTACTGCAAAAACCGTTCTCGCGCGATTCGTTGCTGCAAAAACTCTATGCTGTGCGCGGGCGAGACGCTGCGCCAGTCGTTAGCTAAAAAGAATCGGTTCTGAGGTGAGCGGTGATCGGGTGAGTGTCCCCTTTGAACCATTTTTCGTTGATCTGGATGCGAAGTTTCACCGCGGATTGATCCGGGCCGGGTGCGGCGGACGGAAGCGAATTGGGCGCGCTCCTGACAGGCTCGAGAATTACCGTCCCCTGAGATTTCCCGATGGCATACCTGATTTTAAATCCGTCGGCAGGGTTGCCGGATTCTTCCACGATTTGACATCTCAGGACGGCTAATCTGGAAGTGACATCGTCGCGCAAAGCCTGCATCAGTGCGACCCAGTCTCCGGTTTTGATTACGAGGATGGGTTCGAAGTCTGCCTCGTGAGTGGCAAATTCCCGCTCGGCGCCGCTGCTGGAGCCAACAGACTGCTCGGAAAATGGAGCAGCTTTGAACCGGTCAATTACGTTTGCGGGAGTATACGTTTTTAGAAAAGCGCTCTCGTTATCAGAGCTGGGAGATACAAGCTGATGATGATCAACGACAAACCAAGTGAAACAGCCGAAAAAGAAGGAGAATCAGTAAGACGCGGGGTAGAGTCATATGTCACCTTAATATGCGGTGGTTGTTTTCGAAATCCTCGCAATCGAACAGGGCCATTGTTAAGCGCCGACAGTATAACACCGACGGGCCCGGTGCAAAGGGCGGCGAGCGAGCTTCGTGAGCATGATGAAGCCAGATCTAGTGCTTGATTTTTTCTGTGCCCTTGGGCCAGCGGGGTTTGAAGGCGGAGTCGGGGATATTCGGATTGCGGACCATTTTGGAGTAGCGGACGATCATGTAATCGCCGGAGCCGGCTTCGAATAATTGCTGCTGGACGGGGAGCCAGCTGGATTCGTCGAACCAGATTTGGATCTTGGAAAATTGCTTGAGGACATCTTCGGATTTGGGAGCGAGTTCGAGTTCCACGGTTTTTCTGTCATCTATGGGAGTTTCGCCGACGAGAGTGACTCCGTAGCTTCTGCGCAGTTCCTTTCCTCCCGTGCCGAAACCGAGCAGGAGGAACTGATCTACCAGGCCGCGATTTTTGCCGAGGTTGAATTCCTCCACGCGTTTCAGGCCCGGTTTGTAGATGAAGAGATTGTCGCCATTGCGAAGAATCGTGCGCGGGTCGGGATTTTCAGATCGAGAAGCATTCGGTCGCCGCGGACGAGAATCGTGCCAGCTCTCCGTCGAACGATCGTTTACGACAACGGTGACCTTTGTGCGTTCGACATCGGCGGAAAGGCTGTGGAAGTTTCTAGCGGAGTCGTCCAAGTGCGCCAAAACATTGTCGAGTGTGAGCGACCGTGATTCTGGGAGGAATTGGCAGCAGCGAGAGCGAATGAGAGTGAAAAAATTGCCGCAAAAATGAATAATAGCGATGCAAAACGCCTAACGATCAAAAGAATCCCCCGCCGATGTGGTTGGCCTATGAAGAAATCGCGACATCATAGCATAGGGGTATGAGATGCGCCGCAGGCAGGCGGGGTTCCATTTGTTGCTGAGGGCAGGCCTTGGCGGTGACAAGTCAATTTGAAAAATTGGCGGAGGATTCGCATTCGCGTCGCGAGCAGGCAGAACGAGGCAACGGCAGGAAACAAAGGCGCCGGCCGGATGCCAGTGGTACGAAAGGCAACAGCGAACGGCAAAAGAGCCGGCGGGATGCCGTCACACCCTCGGCAAAACTCAGGGATGAACTGTTACGTCGTAATAAAGGACGGGGCCGTCACCGGTGCGAATCGGATCGATGCGCTGGACCTGGAAGGTGTGGCCTTTGAGGTCGTCCACGGTGCGGCCGAGGATGTCGTGGGTTTCGCGTTCGAGTTCGGGCGTGGGATGCGCGGCGCGCTTTTCGGCAGGGAGAGCGTGGGCATCGAGGCGGTAGGTGCGGGTCTGGTTTTCAGGGTCTTCTTGAACGAGTTGAATATCGGAGCTGGCGAGAGATATCGACTGCGATTGATCCTGAAACCAGCGGCGCGGGGAGAGCAGGACGAAGATGACGATGATGATGACCATCACGTCGTAGGGCCAGCTGCCGCGCTCATACGACCAGAAAATTGTGTTGACGAAGCCGCGCCAGAACTTTCGCATGCTAGTGAACGGTGGCGCCGTCCACGACGAGCCCGTCGCGCATGTGGAGGACGCGATGGCCGTAGGCGGCGGCCTCGGGATTGTGGGTGATCATCACGATGGTCTGGCCGAGGTCTTTATTAAGTGAGCCAACAATTTTAGAACCGCTTCGGAGCTTTTCGTGTCCAGATTTCCGGTGGGCTCGTCGGCGAGGACGATCTTGGGTTCGCAGACAATCGCGCGCGCGATGGCGACTCGCTGCTGCTCGCCGCCGGACATTTCCGAGGGTTTGTGTTTCAAGCGTGAGGTGATTCCGAGCAGATCGGCAACGACCTCGAAGCGGTGTGGATCGAATCCGTCAGCGCGAATGTGCTGGGCGAGAACGATGTTGTGGTAGGCGTCGAGCGTGGGCAAGAAGATCGAAACGCTGAAAAACGAAGCCGACTTTGTGGCGGCGCAGCATGGTGCGCGCGGCGTCAGTCATGGTGGTGAGATCGTTGCCGTCGAGAAGGACTTTTCCGCGCGTGGCCTGGGCCAGGCCGCCAATTACATGGAGCATAGTGGATTTTCCGCAACCGGAGGGGCCCATGATGGAGACAAATTCGCCGGGAAGAATCTGGATGTCGACGCCGCGCAGGGCGGGCACGTCCACCTTGCCCGTGCGATAAATTTTCCACAAATTTTCGGTCTTAAGTATCGGCTCCAACTACCAGGCCCCCGTGCGAACGTACATAAAATATGCTGTGATTCGATTCTAGACGCGATTTATGCGTCTGGCTAGCGTGCATCCAAGCGCCGCGAGATTCACTCGTAGGATAGCGCTTCCACCGGATCTTTGCGGCTTGCCATCCAGGCGGGATACGACGCGCCCAGCAGGCCGCCGAGAATTGCAATCAATCCCGCGCGCGCAATCCAGCCCGGAGTGATGAGAATGGTGAGGCTGGGGAACAGGCGGATAAAAATGGCGCGCATCATATAGCTGAGTCCACCCCTCCTATGACTCCCGCGAGGCAGAGCAGAGTAGTTTCGCTCAGGACAATTTGAACGATGTAGCTCTTGGAAGCACCGAGAGACTTCAACACCCCGATTTCGCGGGTACGCTCGATGATGGTGGTGTACATCGAGAGAAAAATCACGAGAAAACCGATGGCCACGGCGATGCCGATCATCACGTTGATAAAAGCGGCGAGGCCGGGCAAATTCGACGAAGTCATCAGGGTGAGAAAATCCTTGAGAGGCCGGACCTCGTATTTCGGCAGCAGGTCACGAATTTCGTCGGCGACCGCGGGGGTGTGGTCCGGCCGGTCACCTTCACGTAGAAGATGGAGGCTTTGTCGCGGGCCCCGGCCATTTCCTGCAAGGTGGGCATGAGGACAAAGAGGCGAGCGCCCTTGCCGTGCTCGACGATTCCGGCCACGTGAAAGTTGTGTTCGAGAATGTGAAGGGTCTGATCTACTTTCACTTTCTTGGAGCGGGAATAGACGTCGTCGATCAGGATGTCGTTGGGGTCCCGCAAGTCATGACCGGAATGAAAAACGAAACCGCCGGAAACCGCGCGGAAGGTCTCGGGATCGATTCCATAGACGATGTCGAGGCCATTTTACGGAATTGAATTGAACGAGCACGGGCGCCACGGCCTGCACGTATTCGAGTTGGCGCAATTTGTCGGCAATGGTGATCGGCATGGGCGCTCCGCCGAAGGCCATGAAAACGGAAGCGGAAGGCGGCTGCACCATGATGTCTGCGCCGACACCTTCGGTGCGCTTGGCGGATTCGAGGAGCAGGCCGCTGGTGAGTCCGACGACAATGATGACGAGGGTGACTTCGACGGCGACCGCGAGCACGGTGATGAATGTGCGGAGCGGGCGGTGCAGCACGTTCTGCGAAATCATGTAGCCAATCAGGGCTGAGACTCCTTGGACTCTCCAGACTCTTCGCCGACGCGGATCAGCTGTGTGCCGGGCGGCTGGGCAAGTATAAAGCGATCCGGGGCGATTGGTTCATTGAAGCTGGCTTTGACGATCGTGATTTGCAATTGATAGTCGTCGCTGGGCCGGGCGACGTCAATCTGACGGGCGTAGTGAAGCTCGCCAAACGAATCCCAGTGCTGTAGCGGTCGTCGGAGGCCAGGACTCCGGCGGAGCGTAGGTTTCGATCGGCGAGACGTTGAGATCGGCACGGTTGAACCATATTTTCTCGGCGATTTCGAATTCGTCCGCGGAGGACCGAGGCGAGTTCGAAGAATCGGCGCCGGTGTTCGAGGATGATTCGCGACGCAGTAGGCTTAGCACATAGAATCGCGCCTGGGTTTCGTTGGCCTGTTCGAAAAGGACGGGAACGCGATCGGAAACCGGAGCCCAGAGGAGCGCGTCTACTAAATGCTGTGGGCGCAGATTTTCGATTGGCTTTTTTGAAGGACGCTGCAAGCTGGTGGGCCCACGATGAAATCGTTTTTCGACGGGATAAAAACGTGAAACTCTTCGCCGTTGCTGACCATGTCGAAAATATTCTTACCCACGACCGGAGCCTGGCCTATTACACGGATATTCGCTGGCTTTGAAGCGAGCATGAAACCGTTTACTTCATGATATTGCTCGATGACGCCGGAATAATTCGAGCCGCCAATCAATTTCATTTTCACGGAGAGATTTACGGAACGGATTGAGCCGGCCTGGCGGTTGTACTTATCCAGAGCTGGGCTTTCGTGGCGGTTTGGAGTGCGGCGGGGGCCTGGGAGGGCTTGACGACGGTCTTGTGGCTTACCGAGCAGCCGGACACGAGGAGGCAGGTCGTGGCTGCGAGGGCGATGGAGGCAATCGAGGCTATCGTCACAACCGGGAGCCGTTCCGTACCGCGGTTTGGTGCCGCTTGAGTTGCCGCTCAGCGAACAGAGATTTGTCCTCCTTATACGGCAAATAAGCGAGGGTACCAGCCGGTTCAGAGGGTAGTCAACGAACTCGGCTTATGCGAGTTGGGGCCGCAATCTTGAATACGTTGCGTACGCTGGCGACTGAGAGTGATGAAAAAAATGCAGGTAGAATTGGCCAATTAGGTATGTTTTCGGGCCTGAACCTGTGGTCAGACCGAGGTGCAATGGGTAAGTCAGAGGCATCCAGTACGCCACAGGCCGGGCTTGGAGTTTATCCGAGAACGATCGAGGCGGTTCCG
This sequence comes from uncultured Acidobacteriota bacterium, assembly GCA_963790945.1. Classification (GTDB taxonomy): domain Bacteria; phylum Acidobacteriota; class Terriglobia; order Acidiferrales; family UBA7541; genus Palsa-295. The sequence continues at coordinate 42,378 of CAWBRH010000022.1, read as the reverse complement.
CCGGTTGACGAACGGCCTCTTCTTCCGAGCGTCCATTTTTCAAAGAAGGTTTTATCAGGGTTACGAATTTTCGCAATCAATTTCGTAATTTTCGCTGTTCTCGCCGAATTGGCGTCTCTGATTTACATCAATGTGACGAAGTGGCCGGGAAGCAAGCCCAGCTACCAGGTGGGATACAACGACTTTTCCGCGGACATTAATCCTGCATTCGGCGCCTGGCACAGGCCGAACGGCCATTTCATCCACAATCCGGGTGCTACAGCGTGAGTATGATACCAATAGCTATGGAGCGCGGGACGTGGAGCGAAGCATGCATTCATCGTCGCCGAGTGACAGTCGCTCATGGGAGATTCGATGATCGAGGGCGTGGGGCAGCCTGCCGACAAGCGATTAACGAACATCCTCGGAGAAAGAAACAGGGCGGCAGTACCTGAATTTCGGCAGCTCCAGCTTTGGGCCTTTGCAGGATACACTCATGTACAAGACGATGGCTTCGAAGTTCGACCACGATTTCGTTTTCGTCGGCATCGTCCCGGACAATGATTTCCACGATATGGATTTCGCATACCGGAAGGCTCATGGGCCGAGCGGCGAGTACCGGCCATTTTACGCGGATGATTTCTCAGTCTACTATTCCGGCCATTTTGATCCGAATGCGGGGGAAGGTTTTTGGGACCGCGTCGAGGCATTTCTGAGGGCCTACCTGGCTTCCTATCACGTTGGCCTCTTTATAGATTCACGATTGTATTGGTGGCGGCTGAGCCCTTATTCGGGCTACCACGATTACGACAGCGTGGATATCGCGCGCCTGGAAAAGGCTCTTGGACGATATCAAGGCCACGGCGGATGCGCGGGGTGCGAAGATGGGCGTGGTTTGATTCCTCATGCCATCGATTTCCAGCGCGTGCACACGACGGGCACGAACCCTTTGGGGCCGCTTGTCGAGAAGTGGGGAGTGGAGCACGGCGTGGCGGTGAAGGATCTGCTGCCGGAGATGGCTGCGGTGTCCGGCGGCGATTTTCTGGCTTATTCGCTTTGCGATGGTCATTGGTCGGAGCGAGGCGGGGTGGTGTTGGCGACAATTCTGAACCGTGGCTGCAGCCGATATATGCCGGTCAGGCGACGCAAACGGCCGAGGTAAAGGCTACAGCTAAAGCCGAAGACAAATCAGGCACGAACAATTGATCTTCTCGTCTTCACATAATCTTGGTCACGCAGTCCCACTCACATAATCCTGCTCAGGTATTCCTGCTCAGGTAATCCTGCTCGGGTAATCCTGATCAGACTCCGCGGGCGATTTTCGACGTTTAACTTTAAGGTTGCTGCTTCCAGGAAGGTGTATTCTCGTGGTGGGTAACAGCCAGCCCTGCATCCAACTTCACGTTTGAGGAGATCCCCATGTCTTACAGCAGATTCGTACTCGTTTTGCTTCCGGCGTTGCTCTGCTGCTTCTGCGGCGTTTGGGCAAGGGGCGCCAAAATCGGCGCACGCGGATATCGTCAACGCACAGGGACAGAAAATCGGCACTGCCAAGATATTGCCCGCGAAGAAGGGCGTGAAAATTGAGGTGAGCGTGGCGCAACTGCCGCCGGGCAATCACGGAATTCACATTCATGCAGTGGGGAAATGCGAAGGACCGGCTTTCACGACCGCGGGCGGACATCTGAATCCGGATACGAAGAAGCATGGCAAAGACAATCCGGAAGGGCCGCATGCGGGCGATCTTCTGATGATTGACGTAAAGGCGGATGGGACGGCGAAAGCCACGCTGCTGGATACGATGGTGACGCTGGGCGATGGGGCGAATTCACTGTTTCACGAGGGCGGAACGTCAATCGTGATCCATGAAAAAGAGGATGATTACAAAACCGATCCGACGGGGAATTCCGGCGGGAGGATTGCCTGCGGCGTTATTCAGAAGTAGGGAGCTCGGACGAACGATCCATGCGATCCATGCGGGCCGGACGGTCGTCGCCGAGCGAGACAAGAAGACGGCGCAGCTTGGAGCGGTCTTCGAGATTCATGCCGACCATTTCGAAGCCGGCTTGATGCGAACGCACGAAGCGGACTACGGCACGCATGCTGATGGAGCGGAGGCCGGCGGGAATTTTCAGAGTGGCTTCGGTGCCCACCGGTATTTGAATATCGCCGCTTAAGAGGCCGCCCTCGAGACTGAGCACGCTGATGGCGGATGAATATTTTCCGCGAGCCGAGGTGATCACGGCGGGGACGTTGCGCGGCAGCCTTACGCGGCGGTAACGGCGATGGCGGACGAAATCGCGTTCGGGGATGGCGTCGAGCGGGGCGAGCGCCATTACAGCAGCGTCCAGTCCGCATTGTGGCAGGAAAGCCTGCATCCACGCCGGATCGAGTTTCATGAGGGCTTGCGCTGCTGCCATGCGAATTTCTTCCGGGTAGACCCAGCCGAAGGTTTTGCGCGCTTCGACGAAATGGCGAAGGTGTCCTGCGGCGGCAGGCGCGCGCATGCGGCCCAGCGCTTCGATGGCTTTCACTTTAAGATAGTCGGGAGCCTCTGGCAGAAGCTCGCCTTCCGCGAGACGCAGAAGTTTTGAAGCCGTCGCCGGGTCGCCGCACATTCCGATTTCATCGAGAGCCAGCGGCAGAATCATCGGATCGATCAGTTCGATACAATTCGTGAGTATCTGGCCGCGCTCGGGGGCTCCGGCGGTGGAAAGCTGGCGAACGACGGCGTCATGAAAACTGCGCCGGCCTTCCTTCAAGCGCACCGGGAGTACTTCTTCGACCGCGAAAACATCGAGGCGGCTGAGTAGCCCGACGGCGGCGGCCGCTTTTGGAAAGGGTTCGCTCCTCAGCGTTTCTCTGAGTGACGCGCGCACGGTGCGCCGATGGACTTGGCGAGGTCGATGATAGCTTCGCGTTCGGTGCGTCGCGCCGCAACGTGCCAGCCGGACGCCCAATTGCTCGGCCGCCGCTTGCGGAACGCGCATGAGCACGCCGATAAGTCCCTCGGGCATCGTTTCCGCCTGTGAGCGCTTCTTCGATGAATTCAGCCACGCGATTCTCGACGCCGAGCCGCGGGCGCAAGCTCGCACCCAGCTTGGCTTGGAATTTTCGAGTTCGGAGATGGAATCGAGCGCTTGTTGCATCGCGCGATAGTAGCGGCGCGCCGCGGATTCCTGGCTGAGGCGGACGAACGCAGCGCTGAGCAGCGTTTGCAGCTCGACGTCTTTCTCTTCCGCCATCTGCTGGCCGATTTGAACGAGAGCATCCTGCAAACGCTGGCTGGCCGCTTTGCTGTAAAGTTCCGCGAGCTGGCCGAGGCCGATGGCGGCTTTCTTGCGAGCCTCGGCGTCTTTATTGCGAACGCAGGAGGCGTATTGCAGCAAAATATCGCCGGCGGCATCCGATTCGCCGCGGCCGAGCAATTCTTCGACGTATTGCTGCACGTTGCGCGGGGGAATGCACCACGCTTCGCCGGACATGAGCACTTGGCGCTTGCCGGATTCGGGAACAGCTGCCCAGAACTGGCGATCGAGCACGTCGGCGTGCGATTCGAGATTCACGCCGGCGTTGGCCAATTTTTCTTCGCGTGATTTGAGGAGTTTGCGAAGCGTCTCGAGTTCGTGGCCCATGCGGTCGAGCATCTGGCGCACGGCGTTCACGCGAACTTCGCCGCGCTGAAAGCGATCGAGAGCGAACTTTATGGCGAGGTCTTCTGCGAGGCGCAGCAGAGTGGCTTCGTCCATTTTTGCGGAAGGTGAAGTGGCTGCTACGCCAGCGAGCGCCTGGCGCAGAGTGATCTGCGCGTTGGGAGGCAGGGAGGACATGCGCTGCTTCCACACTTCCGGATTTTGCTGAGGCGTTTTTGCTTGCTGCGCCTCACCGAATTGCACGAGCAGTCGCAGCAGGCTTTGTAGATCGGCTTCTTCGAGTTTGGAAACTGCGGCCTGGTTCGCGATGGGAGCTCCGGTGACGTAGCTACCGCCGAGCACTCCGCCGGTGCCGGTTCCCGATCCGCCGGGAACGGCTCCCGCGCCAACAGCGGAGCCAACTCCGCCGCCTTGACCACCACCAGTTCCAGCGCCACCGATTCCAGTGCCGCCGCCTGTGCCGCCACCAGTTCCAGCGCCGCCGACTCCCGTGCCACCGCCCGCACCGCCGCCGGTTCCAGCGCCACCGATTCCAGTGCCGCCGCCTGTGCCGCTACCAGTTCCAGAGCCACCGATTCCGGTGCCGCCACCCGCTCCTCCGGCCGTGTACGCGCTGCCGGTTTCCGCACCGCTACCTAAACCTGCGCCTCCGCCCGTTCCTAATCCGGGGCCCAATCCAATTCCCGGCCCGCCGGATTCTGGGCCGCCAGGTCCGCCATGAGATCCTTCCGCGGCGGCGATCAACTGAATCATTTTCTCCGGGCTGCTGAGCCAGTCCGTAACCAGGCCCGCATCACCGCCCAAAGTTTTCACGGTGAGTTGAGCTGCGACGCGCGCCTCGGAATATCCGGAATCTTCAGCCACGAAACGAATTTCATTCAGCCGAATTCCACTGCGGCCGCCAAGATTTGCTTCAAGGCGTTCGGCAAGAGTGGACGACTTGACCGCTGATTCCATAAACGCGCGCACAAAAGCGAGAAAATCCTCGCGCGTCACGTTGGGACTGAAACTGATGCTCGCCACGTTTGCTTCCGTGAGCAGGTCGGCGAACTTGCGTTCGGCGGGAGTCGATTCGAGAGGCACTCCATCGAGCAAGAGTTGCGATCCGGATGCGCCCAGCAGAAGTCCTCTTTCGCCTAATGCTAATACCGCAGCTTCGAGCTCCTTCCACGCGGACTTGAATTGCTCAGCCGAACGATTGTGCTCCAAACCATAGAGACGGGAATACTTAAGCAGCACATTGAGGCTGCGAACGAACGTCCGGGCACCGGGAAGGGTGGAATCAGACACGGTCAACTCACGCGACAGCGGGGCCATCTGTTTGGTCTCTAGAATTAGTGTACTAGAACCAACGATTTGGGAAATGGTACAGACGTACCAAGGTTTCAGACTAGAAACCTGTCCCTCGGACGCGCCTTCGACAGCTTTTCGCCGTCAGGCGGGGAGGCGAACGTCTACTTCGAGACCTTCGAGCACGGGGCGAACGCGCCGGATCACTTCGCTGGCCCAGAGTTTTTCGCTGAGCAAAACGAGGGAACCATCTTCGAAATTGCAAACAGCGCAGAAAAAATATTTCGCAAAAGCCTTGTGATAGCCGTCGACACCGCGACGCGCCAGTTCGCCTTCCAATTCAGGGTCACCTGTGGTGACGAGGTCGCCGGCGCGTGCGCCGAACGTCTCACTTTGGAAGCGATCGAGCAGCGGCTCCAGAATATTTAACTCAGGCGCGGGAATCACCAATGTGCGATGACTCGCTTCACGGAAAACGATCTCGTGCCGTTGGCAATAATCCTTCACGCGATCGAGGTGACTGAAAAAATCGAGTGCCCACGGCGTGGTGGCGGCAGCGGCAGTGAGAATGCGGCTCCAAATTTTCGCGGCTTCCTGCCCGCGAACGGGTTCGCGATTTTCATCTGCTTCCACCAGTTCGAGACCGACCGCGCGCACTTCCGCGCCGAGATCGAGCGGCTCGACGTCGAGCAGATAGCGCAATCTACGCCTCTTCTTCCGGGAATTCTTCCGGGAGCTGCGGGAATTTCGATTGGAAATCAGGCGACTGCTTGCGCACCTCGAGCCAATCGAAAAACGCGTCGGGCGTATTGAGCCAGATCCCGAACCATTGCGCGATCTCTTCCTTCTCAGCGCGCTTCGTCGCGTCCACTTTGTGGTTGCGAGCGATCATTTCCGCGCGGCGGCGCCCCAATCGGGCTACTTCGCGAACTCGCTCGGCGGCTGCGCTTTCGCCTTCGGCGAGAAATTTTCGCAGCAGCTCATCGAGCCGGACGAGGCACATTTCGGCTTCGTCCAGTGTAGAGAAATGGAGAAGGTCGCTGAACTCCTCTTCGTACTGACCTTCAGTATCCGATTTCGTGGACATCACCACGCGCATGCCCGCTTCCTCGAGCACGCTGACGATATATTCCACCGACGTTTTTCCGTGCGCGCCGAGATTGGCGATCAGCTTCCGGCGAATCTGCTCGATTTCGGCGGGCGTGTAGCGCGGCTTGGCCAGTTCGCGCGCCACTTCGAGAATCAGCGCTTTCTTGGTGCGCGATTCGCCCGCGTCCGCTGAGTGTGACTTGGCTGTGGCTCACACGCCGCCTCGATGACCGGGATTTTTAGGTGGCGGGATCCGCGGCGGCAGCGTCGCCTCTTAGTAGCTGGCGGTAGCGGGCCACGTTGCGATTGTGCTCGGCGAGCGTCTTGCTGAAAAAATGGCCGCCTTGATCGTTGGCCACAAAATACAGGTAATCGGTTGAGCGGGATTCAACGCCGCGCGAAGCGAAGCTTCGCCTGGATTTGCGATGGGGCCCGGGGGGAGACCTTTATGCGCGTAGGTGTTGTAGGGCGAATCGATGCGAAGGTGTTCTGGGCGCACGTTTTGTTCCGGTCGTCCTGCGAGCTGCAATGCATATTGAACCGTTGGGTCGCATTGCAGCGGTGTGCCGAGACGCAGACGATTGTAGAACACTCCGGCGACTAGCGGCCGCTCTTCGGGACGGGGCGTCTCGCGCTCTACGAGAGAGGCGAGCGTCACAGCTTGTATCGCGTCAAGCCCGCCAGGAAAACTGGCGGTGCCCGAAGGATTCAATTCATTCCACACGGCGCGAAAATGCGAAGTCATCGTCTCCGCCACTTGCGCGCACGTGGTGCGCCGCTTGAATTCGTATGTCGATGGGAAACAAAAATCCTTCCAGCGATTTGGCATTCGGAGCGATGTCTGAAATCGGAGCGGGATCACGAGCAGCGGCCAGAAAGCTCTCCGACGAGCAAACACCCTGGCGATCGAGCTCTGCTGCGATGTCAAACATCGACCAGCCCTCTGGAATGGTCACGTAGTGCAGGAAAATTCTGCCCTGCGCGATTTTCCAGAAAACCTGTTTCGAATTAAGCGGCTGGTCGATTAGATATTCGCCGGCCTGCAAAGGATGTCGAATGTGCCAGAGGCTGAAAAGTTCGAAAGCCATGCGGTTGCGGATGATGTCGTCTTTTTTCAGGATGCCGGAGACACCCCAGCGCGAGGTTCCATGCGGAATTTCGACGAAAGCTTTTGCAGGGCGGTGTCCCGTGTAGGGACGCACGATTTGCGAATCGAGCCAGCCTGCTGCGGCTCCCATCGCTGCAATCACCAGAAGCGCTACTAGGCCAAGCCGCTTCATGATTTGCTGCGCTTTCTCCGATTGTTGTGGCTCATTTTCTCCGAGTGGGTCTCGAGATAGTCGCGCAGTAGAACAGCAGCGGCAATCGCGTCAATGGGTTCTCCTTTGCGACGCGATTTTGTTTCCGTCATCGTTTGCCTTGCCTCCCAGGTAGTCAAGCGCTCATCGACAAGTTCTGTTTCGATTCTCAGCTCTTTCGAAAGCCGCATCGCAAAGGTCGCTGCTTCGGCAGCCATTTCACCCGCCTCGCCCGTGATGTGCAGCGGATGGCCGACGATGATTTGCGCAACTCCGTGCTTCGCACAAATTTCGCGGAGTCGGCGAATCACGTCGCGGCGATTCGTGCGCTGTATCGTCAGCAGCGGCTGCGCGGTTGCTCCGAGTTCGTCGGATAGCGCCAGCCCGATTCGTTTACGGCCGTAATCGATCGCAAGAATACGGCTCATAGTCGACTTCGTCGTTCCTTCCGGGAGAGCCGCCGGAACAGCAGTCGGAACTGCAGCCGGAACCGTACTTGTCATTCTCCAACTATTATACGCGAGGGTAGCATTCGTTCTGAAACCTGCAAACCGTATCACAGTTTCGTTCAGGCACTAGCGCCGCCCGTATCGTCAGGTTTCCAAGCGGCTAAATTAATTTGCGGATGAAATTTCTTCTTGCGCGTGATGCCGCAACACGCGTACATTTTTCTTTGCCGGCCCGCCCGAAAAATGAGCGGACCGGCTTTTGTGCCTCGCGCGGAGGGCACGTCGTTTTGAATAATCATACGAACCACGCTCCCCCAATTCTTCTGACAATTGCCGGATTCGATCCGTCGTGTGGCGCGGGTGTGGCCGCGGATCTGAAGACGTTTGCGGCGCACAATTGCTATGGAGTGGCCGCGATTACGGCGCTCACGGTGCAATCGACGCAAGGCGTGAAGTCGGTCCATCCTACTCCTGCCGCGCAATTGCGGGCACAGCTTGATGAGTTGGTGGACGACGTCACCATCGCTGCAGTGAAAATCGGAATGCTGGCGAATCGCGGGAATGCCGCGGTGGTTACGGAATTTCTCGACAAGCACAAATTCGCGCACGTGGTGCTCGATCCCGTGTTCCGGCCCACGGCCGGGAACGAAGAGTTGCTCGATACCGCGGGCCTGAAATTTGTTCGCGATGAACTGCTGAAGCGGGTGAGCGTGATTACCCCGAATATTCCCGAGGCGGAATTTCTTACCGGCATCGAAGTGAAAGATTTGAGTGGCATGAAAGCAGCCGCGCAGAAATTGATCGAGATGGGCGCGAAGGCGGTGGTCGTCACCGGCGGGCATCTGGATAAGCCGATCGATGTGTTGTGCGAGGCGGGCGGCGAAGCGGAGACGTTTGGCGGGGATCATGTGAAAAGCCCGAATACGCATGGATCGGGCTGCACGTTTTCTGCTGCGATTGCTGCGCAACTTGCTTCCGGGCAGCAGCTTCGGGAGGCGGTGATTCTGGCGAAGGCTTATGTGACCAAGGCGATTGAGAAGTCGTACGCGATTGGAAAGGGCGCTGGCCCGTTGAACCAGCTGTATCGCTTCCATCAGGAAGCGCCCGCGCGTGGAATTCACGAAGTGCCGCAGCACGGAATGCATCCTGCCTCGGAACCCGCCGCACACTAAGAGCTGAAAATAGAAAATCGAAAATGGAATTTGGCACTGCCGAATTGCGGTCTTATTTCGGGTGCGAATGTCCATTCGCCCAGGCTGTATGAACCTCTTCGAGTGTCTTGTGCTCAGGAGGAGCGCTGGCTGCTGCTTCTCGACGATAAACCAGACGGCCTGCGACGATCGTCGCCATCGGTGCGCCTCGAAATGTGCGGCCGTCGAAAGGCGTGTTGCGCGATTTGCTCGGCGAATCGGCGGCGCGGAACATCCACTTGTGTTCGGTTGAGAAAATCGTCAAGTCGGCACGGCTCGTCGGCTGCGATTTTTCGCTCGATGCCCAGAACGCGTGCCGGGCCGGTGGTGAATAGCTCGACCAGGCGAGCGAGCGAAATTTTCCCTGGGTGCACGAGTTCGCTCAGCCCGAGCGCGAGCGCCGTCTCGAAGCCGGTGATGCCGAAGGGCGCGCGGTCGAATTCCACGTCCTTGCTTGCGGGGTGATGCGGCGCGTGGTCCGTGGCGATTGCGTCGACGCTTCCATCGGCCAGGCCCTCGATGAGCGCATCGCGATCGGCGCGTGATGCGAGCGGCGGGTTCATTTTGTAATGCGTGTCGTATTGCACGTCCTCGTCGGTGAGCGTGAAGTGATGCGGCGTCACTTCGCAGGTGACCTGCAGCCCCATCTTTTTTGCCCAGCGCACGTATTCGAGCGAAGCCTTGGTTGACATGTGTGCAATGTGCAGCCGGGCGCCAGTGAGTCCGGCCACTTCCACGTCGCGGCCCACGCAGATGGATTCCGATTGCGGCGGGATTCCTTTCAATCCGAGCTTGATTGATTGCGGTCCTTCGCGCATCACTCCGCCAGCGAAGAGCGACGCATCTTCGCAGTGATCGATCACTGGAAGATCCAGCGCGCGACAGTAATCCATCACCTGACGCATCAGGCGCGCGCTTGCGATGGGTTTGCCGTCGTCGCTCACCGCGACGATTCCCGCATTTTTCATCGCCGCGATTTCCGCGAGCGCTTCGCCTTTGCTTCCAACCGACGCCGCACCGATCGGCCACACGCGCACGCTCGCAGCCGCAGCGGCGCGTTCCACAATTCCGCGCGTTACCGATGCGCTGTCGTTCACGGGCTGCGTGTTCGGCATCGTGCAGACCGCCGTGAATCCGCCGCGCGCAGCTGCGCGTGTGCCGGTTTCGATCGTCTCTGACATTTCCTGCCCTGGCTCGCGCAGATGGCAATGCAGATCGATGAAGCCGGGTGCGACGATCAAGCCCTTCGCGTCGAAAATTTCCGCGCCATTCGCCGCAGGATTCGCTCCAACCTTGGAGATGAGCGCGCCGTCGAGCAACACATCCATCACGGCGTCGGTACCGCTCGCGGGATCGATCACGCGCCATTCTTAACCAGCAGCATTGGCACTCCCCTTCGCGACCCCGCCGCTGGAGCTGGAACTGGACTTGGACACCGCTTCGGAGCCAGCCGGATGCGGCGCATCCGTCGGCGCGCCGCCCACAAGATGGTAGAGCAGCGCCATGCGCACGGCGAGGCCGTTGGTCACCTGCTCGAGCACGCACGATTGCGGGCCGTCCGCCACGCTCGGATCAATTTCGAGGCCGCGAATCATCGGCCCGGGATGCAGGACGATCGCTTCAGGTTTTGCGAGGCGGAGCCGCTCGGGCGTGAGCTGATAGCCTAGAATATATTCCTCGGCGGCTAGCGCCGGTTCATGGATGCGCTCGGTCTGCACTCGCAGCACGATGATCGCGTCGGCTCCGTCGAGCGCATCTTCAATTCGAGTTACGCGCCGCACATTTGCAGCAAGATCTTCAAATTCCCGCGGCAGCCACATCGCAGGCCCGCACAAAGTAATCGCCGCCCCGAATTTACTGAGCAAATGAATGTTCGACCGCGCCACGCGGCTGTGGAGAATGTCGCCCAGAATCGTCACATGCAAATCTTCGAGCCGGCCGAGACGATCCCGGATCGTGAGCGCGTCGAGCAGCGCCTGCGTGGGATGCTCGTGCGTACCGTCGCCCGCGTTCAGCACCGGAATCTCGATCCTCCTGGCGACGAAATCCGCCGCGCCCGAAGCGCTGTGGCGCATCACGATTCCATCGGGCCGCATGGCCTCGAGCGTCCGCACGGTATCAATCAGCGACTCGCCTTTCTTCAGGCTGGAGGCTTCCGCCTGCAGGTTCATCTGATCGGCGCCGAGGCGCGAGGCAGCGGTGGCGAAGCTGATCCTCGTGCGCGTGGATGCCTCGAAAAAAGCGAGCGCGATCGTCTTCCCGCGCAAAGTCGCTAATTTTTTCAGGGGATGTCGCTGAAATTCCTGGAAGGGCTTTGCTTGATCGAGAATAAAAGTGATTTGTTCGCGGGTGAGAGGCTCAATTCCGAGCAGGTGTTCCAGTCGCTGCAGCACTTTTTCCCTTTTCGCCGATGCTCTCCGGAACGATCGCCGCGGATTCAGGTAACGCGATCCACGAGCATCACACGCTCCTCTCCGTCAATTTCCCGCAGGCGCACTTCCACAATTTCGGTGTCGCTGGTTTCCACCAGCCGCCCGATGAACGACGCTTCTACCGGCAGCTCGCGATGGCCGCGATCCATCAGCACGCACAGCCGAATCCGACGCGGCCGCCCAGATCGAAAAGCCCATTCATCGCCGCGCGCATGGTGCGTCCCGTGTACAGTACGTCGTCCACGAGCACGATGTCCCGGTCGTCCACCGGGAAATCAATCTCATTCGAGTGGACCACCGGCTGCTGCGCCACGGTCGAGAGGTCGTCGCGATACAGCGTGATGTCCAGCGTTCCGACCGGCACGCTGACGCCCGCCGCTGTCTTGATAATCGCTAGCCATCCGCTGCGAAAGCGGAACGCCGCGGCGCCGCACGCCGATCAGCGCCAAGTCTTTCGGCCCGCCGCTCTTCTCCGACGATTTCGTGAGCCAGCCGCTGAAGCGTCCGGTCGATTTCTTCCGCGGAAAGCAATTGTCTTTTTTCGACGACTCGCATTCGCGCGACATCCTAACATACAGCCCCCGCAATCGCAGCCGACGATCCGAGCTCCTGCCGACGATTTTATCGACCGGCGCGTTCTCGGCCCGTCATGCTAGACTTGTCCGCCAGTGAGTTCGCCCGAGGCTGTCAGCGCCCCTCGACCGAGCCCAGCCAGTCGACCGGTGTTGACCTCCGCGTCAGCATCGGCACCGTTCGCTCTCAAAAACCCGATCATTGCCGCCAGCGGAACCTTCGGTTACGGCATCGAGTTCGCCCCCTTCGTCGACCTGAACCGCCTCGGCGGCCTCGTGGTAAAAGGCCTCTCCGCTCGAACCCATGGCCGGCGCTCCCTCCCCCCGGATCTGCGAAACCTCGGGCGGCATGGTCAACGCCATCGGACTGCAGAATATCGGCGTTCGCGCCTTTGTGGCCGAAAAGCTCCCCGAGCTTCGCGCGCTTCGACACGGCGATCATCGCCAACGTCTTTGGGTGAACTATTTCCGAATACGTGGAAGTGATTCGTATCCTTGAGGATGCGGAAGGCCTAACCGCCTACGAACTCAACATCTCCTGCCCTAATGTCGAATCAGGAGGCGCCGAATATAGTACTGACCCCATGCTGACGCCGAGGTAGTTGCCGCCGCCGCAAGGCAGCGAAAGCGCCCCCTCTGGGTAAAGCTATCTCCAATCATTGGAATCATTGGACTTACAGCAAAGGCAGCCGAAGACGAGGGTGCCGATGCTTTGGTTGTCGCAAACACTTACCCGGCACTGTGTATAGATGCACACAACCGAAGGTCACGCCTCGGTAGTACGACCGGAGGGTTGTCGGGCGCGGCCATAAAACCTATAACCATGAGGTTGGTGTACGAAGCTACATCGGGTAATCCACATCCCGATTATAGGGCTTGGCGGTATTGAGAGCCCGGCCGATGTAGTCGAATATATGCTCGCTGGCGCTTCAGCGGTTGAGGTCGGCACGGCCCATTTCGTGGACCCGCGGGCGTCAGAGAAGCTTAGTGGGTGATCTCGAAATGTGGTGCCGGGACGAAAATGTATTTGAAATCAGCAAGTTACGAGGCGCTTTACAGACATAAATTGGTTGCCCGTCGGACTCCGGAAGGTAAAATTTGCTGATTCAAATAAGGTTAGGTGAAAATGAGAGCTAAGCTATTCGTCGTCCTCGAGTCAGTGTTTTTAGGATTCGGCCTGCTCGTTTTGACTCCGTCGATCAATCCTACGACGATAGGCAAGACGAGCGACCCGCCCAATCATCGAGACGTCCCGCGACTCGCTTCACCTCCCAACCAATCAAAGCACTCCGAAGAACTCCGAAAGCCCCTGGCTGTTTGGGAGTGCATCACCAGTTGGTACGGCGAAGACTTTGACGGTCAGCCTACCGCAACGGCGAGACCTATGATATGTATGCCGACACTGCGGCTCACCCGACGCTTCCTCTCGGTTCGATCGTGCGGGTGGTGAACACCCGTAACCACCGCAGCCAGATTGTTCGCATCAATGACCGCGGCCCCTATGTCGAAGGCCGCGAGCTGGACGTCTCTTACGAAGTCGCAAGGCGGCTTGGTTTTGACCAGCACGGAACCGCAAAGGTCCGGCTGGAACTTCTCGAGGTGCCCGCACGCCAACGATCCAGGAACGCGCCGACTGATCGTCGCCCTGGACTATTGACCGTCTCGGGCCGGCTTTGGCTTTGGCCCGTCGGTTACGGGGCGTCGCCGGCATGTTCAAAGTCGGCAGCCAGCTTTTCACCACCGAAGGCCCGCGCGCTGTTCAAAAGCTCGCGGGCCTTGGTTTTGATATCTTCCTCGACCTGAAATTCCACGACATTCCAAACACGGTGGCGGGTGCGGTTGCAGCTGCGGCCGAGCTTCCCAGAGTCCGCCTGGTCAATGTGCACGCTTCAGGTGGCGTCGAGATGATGCGCGCAGCCCGGGAAGCCGCCGGCAGCGGAAAGTCCCGCCCGGCCGTGCTGGCTGTCACGATTCTGACCAGCCTTGACGCGAAAGCTCTGCGTATCGTTGGTATGTCGGGATCGCCCGCGAGCCGAGCCACTGCCCTAGCGCAGCTCGCCAAGCGCGCGGGAATGGACGGTGTTGTGGCTTCGGCTCAAGAAGTGAAATCCATTCGGCGAGCCTGCGGCCCGAAGTTTCTAATAGTCGTTCCTGGCATAAGGCCCGCGGCAACTTCAGCAAATGATCAGTCGAGGATCGCCACACCTGCAGAGGCCATCCGCGCCGGCGCAGATTACCTCGTCGTCGGTCGTCCAATTACCGCCGCCCAGAGATCCCCGCGCCGCCGCCCTCACTATCGCAAACGAGATCGCGTCGTTCCGATAGATCTCCGGCTGCTTAGTAAATCTGCTTGGTGGTTCTTAGATTCAATCCCACCTCTTCGCATTCAATCGGCAAGTTTTCCTCCGGCTCGATACGTCATAAAGCACCACAGGTATTCGAATGAGGGAAATCCAAACTTGTGGAACAAATATGCCGAATACGAGCATTTCCCCAACCGCCTCTTCGGTTGCATCGCTCATTGGCCGGAACTCCAGGACGGACACTCTAGAAATGTCAGCCTTCGCAAATAGGAATTCGTTTCCGTGCTTTAACACCCTAAGACTTGAATTGTCTGCACCCAGAAGTTCCGCGATATGCACTTTGCCGTCGGAGGTGACAATTGCCACTCGTGCTCTGCGGCTTGAATACTTCGCGTCGTGAGGCAGTAGTTTCACGTCATACCAAGAACTTCTTCCGCTGAATAGCGTTCCAATAGGCCAAAGGCCCCATTGCCCGATGCGAAGCAACTCCGCACGCTGAATTGTGACTTGCGTGTTATCGAGCCGCTGTAGTGTTACAGATTGATCTGTCACTCGAGTGATTCGCGCTTTGCCGCAGCCACCTTTGCGATCCGCATACGTGTAGGTGTGCTTCTTCGTGATCTTGCGCAAATTATTCCAGGGATCTTCCTTGCTCTGCGCGTGCATATTCGGAACAAGCAGCGCGCATCCGCTTAGAAGAATCGCAACCAGCAGTTTCCGCACACAAGCCCAAAAAGCACCTGTAGCACCAAGTTGCGTGGCGGGTTTGTGCGGATTTCACTTGAGTTAGCGCGGCGCTGTCCACCGGCCACTCCTGTTTGTGCAAGAAAAAGCCGCCATCTTCAGAAGTTTCGGTCACTATCGCGGAACAACTGACTTCCGCGCTCGAACTATCGAATTGAAGCTCGTAACCGTAGCCCTTGACAATTCGACGCTTAGCAGTCACTTTGTGCGGCTAACATTTCCATTCGGAAGGAGCAGTACATGAACTTCGCAAAGAAGTGCGCCCTAAGTGTGGTCTCAATCGCCGCGATCGCTTTTGCACCACTGTCGCGCGCGCAGGACACGAAGCCTGCCGAAACGCCGAAACCCGCGGAAGCACCGAAGCCTGCGACGATCGAAGTCACGCCCAATGGCACCGAAGTTCACGTCGGCGACAAAGTCCAATTCAAAGCCGTAGCGAAAGACGCGTCGGGCAAGGTGATGGACGTGAAGCCTGAAGTCTGGTTTGCCGCTCCTTTCGACGTAGCCGGAGTCGACGATAAGGGCGTCGTGGTATTTCATCAGCCGGGCATCGTCACCGTGGGCGTCGTGATTAACGCGAAGCCCGGAATCGCGCACGTCACCGTCGTTTCGCCGCCGGTCGCCAAAGTCGATATTGCGCCCGTTTCGATGGCGCTGGCCGTAGGTGGTTCGACGGTTTTGTCCGCCATCGCGCGCTCCTCGAATGGCGATCCGCGCACCGATGTACCCATTCAGTGGAAATCGAGCACACCGGCAATCGCGAAGATTGACGCCTCAGGCCTCGTAACCGCCGTGGCGCCGGGCACAGCGAAATTCCAAGCGACTGCCGGGCCGGCCAGCGCGGAAACCAGCGTGCACGTCGTAGCAGACCCGGTGCAGTCCATTACCGTGTCGCCCGCCGACACAAATGCGAAAACCGGCGACGTGGTTCATTTCTCTGTTGCGGCCAAGGGTGCAAAAGGCGCCGTGAAGGACGTGCTCGCAAGCTGGAGCGTCTCCGGTGCCGGCGCTTCGATTTATCAAGATGGCGGTTTCGTGGCGGTGAGGCCCGGAGCGTATCTCGTGAGAGCTTCCATCGGCCGGCATGATGCGGTGGCGTCCATTACCGTCGCGCCGCGCAATGCGGAGCGCAATATCGAAGTGGTAGCGCACATTCCGTCGAAGAATCCTACCGACGGCACCGCCCTTCAGACGTCCGAGCAGTGGATCGTCGGCAAACATCTCTATGTCTCAACAATCGCCGATCGCGTCTACTCCTACGACATTTCCGATCCCGCGAATCCCAAGGCGCTCGATTCGATGAAGGTGGATGCCCGCCTCGTCAATGACATCAGCACGACGCCGGATGAAAAAGTCGGCGTGTTCACCCGCGAAGGCGCCTCGAACCGCAAGAATGGCATCGTGTTTTTCGACGCGTCCGATCCCTCGCATCTGAAAGTGCTATCGGAATACACCGAGACCGTTACCGGCGGCGTCCACAGCGCGTTCATCAATTCGCATTACGCTTACATCACCGACGATGCGACGGGCTCGCTCCGCATCATCGATTTTCAGGACGTGGCGCACCCGAAGGAGGTGGCACGCTGGCAAACCGAAAACGCTACCGCGCAAACGATCGGCGGCCCGATGGGGCCAACGGAAACGGGCCGTTACCTGCACGATTTGTATGTGCTCGATGGTCTGGCCTATCTTGCCTATTGGCGCGATGGCATGATCATTCTCGACGTCGGCAATGGAATCAAAGGAGGCAGCCCCGAGCATCCGCAGCTCGTCTCGCAATTTAAATACAATCACTTCGAGCTCTATGGGAACGACTGGCTCGCGGGCACGCACACCGCGTTTCGCTACAAGAATTACGTTTTCATTGGTGACGAAGTTTTTCCTGCTATGTTCGATATCGACAGCAAAGAACGCGTCCCGGTGCGCGGCATCTGCCACGTGATGGACGTGAGCGATATCGAGCATCCACGCGAAGTCGCTTACTACGAAGTTCCCGAAGGCGGCGTTCACAACGTCTGGGCGCTGGATGACATGCTGGTTCTTGGCGATTACGCCGGAGGCGGGCGCGTTGTCGATATTTCCGGCGAACTTCGCGGCAACCTCTATGCGGAAGGGCGCGAGATCGCGCGTCTCTGGACGGGCGATCCGGGCGGTTTCCGTCCCAACGTGCAATGGGCGTGGGGCGCACAGCCTGCGAATGGCTTGATCTTCTTCAACGACATCAATTCCGGCATCTGGATCACAAGATTAGGGAAGCCCAAATACAAAGGCTCCACCACAGCTCCGCCGCTGCAGCAAAAAACCACGGGCCAGTAAAATACGGGCCAGCAAACTAGGACAGGCTTCGGTTCGGTGCTGGTCCTCGCTGGGAGCCCCGGCATTTATGCGGGGGAAGGAGCGCTTCAGTGCTCCGAGAAGAGCGCTTGGTTTTAGGATGCGCTTTAGCGCTGGGCCGTGAGCTCCCTGGGGCTAAAGCCCCTTCGTAAACAGGTCCCGTTTTCCGCTGGACTGAAGCCTGCCTACAGCAGGCAGGTCCAGTTCCCTTTTTGAAGCAAGGGGCTCCCACCGAACTGCTCTCGAAATAGCGCACGCGCTTCTCGGTAGCCACTACAACGCATTCCTCGTCGTGGGCCTTGGGCGCTCGCAACGCAATTTGACCCATCGCCGCGCGTCCGCTAGCATCGTCCATCGCATCGAATCCTGCTGATGGAAACCACCAAGCACGTCATCGTCGGCACCGCCGGTCACATTGACCACGGGAAATCGACGCTCGTCGAAGCGCTCACGGGCACGAATCCTGACCGCCTCGAAGAAGAAAAGCGCCGCGGTATCACGATTGATCTCGGCTTTGCTTTCCTCGATCTCGGCGACGTGCGCTTCGGCTTCGTTGACGTCCCCGGCCACGAAAAATTCGTGCGCAACATGCTCGCAGGCGTGGGCGGAATCGACCTCGTGGTTCTCGTGATTGCTGCCGATGAATCCATCAAGCCGCAAACGCGTGAACACTTCGATATCTGCCGCCTGCTGGGAATCCCGCGCGGAATCGTGGCGCTCACGAAGTCCGATTTGGTTGATCCTGATGTCCTCGGCCTCGTGCGTCTTGAAATCGACGAGTTCGTGCGTGGCTCATTCTTGGAAGGTGCGCCGGTCGTGCCCGTAAGCGCGACCACGGGCGCGGGCCTCGATGCATTCAAGAAAGAATTGCTGCGCGTCGCTGAAACCGTTCCTGCGAAAGATGCGACGCAACACTTTCGCCTGCCGATTGACCGCGCATTTTCGATGAAAGGCTTCGGCACGGTCGTCACCGGCACGCTCGTCTCCGGCTCCTTGCAAGCCGAGGATGAAGCGGAGCTGTATCCGCTGCGCAAACGCGTTCGCGTGCGCGGCCTGCATTCGGGCGGCAGGGCAGTGGCTCGCGCGATGGCAGGTCAGCGAACCGCTGTGAATCTGGCTGGCATCGAGCGCGAAGAGATTCAGCGGGGGATGGTCCTCGGCCCGCCCGGCGTCTTCGAGCCGACGAAGCGCCTCGATGCGCGTATCACGCTTCTCGCTTCGGCGCGGCCGCTGAAAAATCGCGCGCGCGTACATTTTCATCAGGGCACAGCAGAAGCGATTGCTGACGTCGTCTTCATCGCAGGCAACGAATTGGCTCCGGGGCAATCTGCACTGGCGCAATTGCGACTGGATCAACCGGTTCTTTGCTTCCGGGCGACCGGTTCATCCTGCGCCAGTTTTCTCCGGTCGTTACGATCGGCGGCGGCACGGCTCTCGATGTGCAGGCAGCGCGTCACAAGCGTACCGATCCGTCCGTCGCGCCATTTCTTGAAACGCTGGAGCGCGGCAAACGCGAAGAGATTCTTGCAGCTTTCGCAGAAGCCGCACCGCAAGGCTTAAACTTTTCGCAATTAGCTGCGCGCACTGGTTGGAGCGATCCTGAAATCCAGCAGATCGTGAAGAACTTAGTGGCGGCGAAATGCGTGCGAGTGATTGGTGAGCAGCCGCTTACGATTGCTTCCGCCAAAGTAGTGGCGGCTTATGCGGCCAGCCTGCGCATCGCTCTCGAAAAATTTCACCAAGCCAATCCGCTTTTGCCGGGGATTCCGAAGCAAGACCTGCGCGGTCGGGCCGGAAAAACGAGCGCGGAAATATTTGCTGCCGCTCTCGATGATCTCGTGAAAACCGGAATCGTCACCGTCTCGGGGGATCTTGTCCAGCGCGCCGGCCGCGAGATCGCACTCTCCGCCGAAGAAGCGAAAGCAAAAGAGCTTATCGAGAAAGAATTCGAGCGCGCTGGTCTCACCGTTCCGAGCTTTGCGGCGGTGCTCGAAAAGCTACCGGTCGAATCGAAGCGCGCGCAGAAGATTCTGCAGATGCTGCTGCGCGAAAAAGTGCTGATCAAGGTGACAGACGAGCTGATTTTTCACCGCGCAGCCGTCGCGCAACTGCGCGAACTGCTTGCCAAATACCGCAAAGAGCGCGGAAACAAGCTGCCAATCCCTGTGTTTAAAGAGCTTACTGGTATCACTCGAAAATACGCCATTCCCCTGCTTGAATACCTGGATCGGGAACGCGTTACGCGCCGGGTGGGTGACGAGCGTGTTATACTGTAGCGAGTGTAAACGGTCGGACTGGCTGCTGCTCGGATGTTGTGTGGCCAGAAAGGTAGGTGAGTGATGTGGGACAGCCCGATGCATTTGCTGATTATCGCCATCGTGGTGCTCGTGCTCTTTGGCGGCCGCAAGATTCCTGAAGTGATGCGCGGCCTGGGCCAGGGTGTGCGTGAGTTCAAAGATGGCATGCGGGGCGACCAACCAAATCCGAATCCTCCGACAAATACGCCGCCCTCCACGACTACTCCTGCTCCTACTGAAGAAAAGAAGTAACGCGACGCGGTAAGCGCCATTTGTCTCTTCTGTACTTTGTATATCTTTCTGAATCTTTGCCTTGACCCGGCGGATTTTTCGCTGCGGCATCGAAACAAAAAAGTGCGATTTATTTGCGATTAGAAATTTTCACATGCCTTGTTTTCAATTACTTGCGCGGAATTCTAATTCCAGATTTGCGATTAGAAATTTCGGCTAATCGCAAAAATTGGCCTGGTCGACCGGACCATTAACTACCGGTTCATTGGGTGGCGGACCACTGGGTGGGTGGCGGACCGACTAGCGGTCCATTGACTAGCGGTCCCTTGGCGGGAGGTTCGCGGTCAACGGCCCCTTGGCTGACCAGCCGAATTCTTTCAGGGTGGCCCAGAAGCGGGCGAGGGGCATACCCATTACGTTGAAATAGCAGCCTTCGATGCGGGTTACGTAGCGGCCGCCGAGGCTTTGGATTCCGTAGGCGCCGGCTTTGTCGAAGGGCTCGCCGGTGGCGATGTAGGCGTCGATTTCGGCGTCGGAGAGCTTGGCGAAATGGACGCTGGTGACTTCTTCGATTAGGCGCTCGGTTTTTTGTGGCACGCGGATAACGGCGAGGCCGGTGTGAACTTCGTGGGTGCCGCCGCTTAACTGGCGCAGCATTCTGCGCGCGTCGTCGGGCGAGTCGGGCTTCAAGAGAATTTCTCCTCGGTTGACGACTACGGTGTCCGCGCCAATGACGATGAAGTCTTTGGCGCCCGTTTCTGAGTTGACCGCCGCGCGGGCTTTTTCGAGAGCGAGGCGTTGGACGTAGTCGCTCGCTGGTTCGCTCGGGCGGCGAGTTTCATCGATGTCCGCGGGGCGCACTTCGAAATCGATTCCGGCGTTGCGCAGGACTTCGGCGCGGCGTGGAGATGAGGAGGCAAGGATGAGTTTCTTCATGGCGCCTTAAAAAATTAGCACAGAGGACGCGGAGAACACAGGGCTGTGAGGGGGAGCAATATTTCTCTAGCGGTGCTGCAGCCAGAGGACGAATCCGAAAGAGGCTCCGGCAATGAGCGTGGCGGCGAGGAACCAGAGGGCGCCCGGGATCGTTTCGACGGTCAAAAAAACAACAGCCGCTATGACCAGCAAGCCGGCGGGATGTTCGGTGATTACGCCGACGCCGTAGCGGCCGAACGGTTTTATGGAATCGATGTCTTTTTCGATCATCGGTAATTTACATCATTGTTTCGACTCTACGCTTCGGCGGGAAAGGTGACAATTTATTCGCGCGCAGGTGGCGCAGCGGAGGCGTGGGCGCAGAAAAGAGCCGGCCCCGCGAACTTCGAGCGGGGCGCAAACTGCGCGCGGGACGCCGGCGGTACGGAAGCGCGGCGTTGCAGATCCGTAGGGTGAGGCCCATCGCGGGCGGGGCTTGAATATCGGCAACGTTGCGATGCAAGGCTTTGATTTGGCTTAGATGATTACGGATTCTCGGTATTCGCCGAAGGCGCGGCGTAGGGCGTCGGAGATTTCGCCCACTGTGGCGTAGGATTCGACGGCTTGGAGGATGGCGGGCATGAGATTTTCGGTGGTGCGGGCGCGGCGCTCGATTTCGGCTAGGGCTGATTTGGTTTTTGCGGTGTCGCGGCGGGCGCGGAGGGCGTTGAGGCGCGCGATCTGAGCTGCTTCGACTGCTGGGTCGATCTGAAGAGTGGGAATCAAGCGCTCTTCGTCGGCCTGGAAACGGTTCACGCCAACGACGACCTGTTCGCCGCTATCGACGGCCTGTTGGTACTCATAGGCTGCCTTTTGGATTTCTTGCTGGACGAAGCCGGCTTCGACGGCGCGAAGCATGCCGCCCATGGCGTCAATTTTCGTGATGTATTCCTCGGCGCCTGACTCGATTTCGTTGGTGAGCTTTTCGATCGCGTAGGAACCTGCTACGGGGTCGACCGTGTTCACTACGCCGCTTTCGTTGGCGATGATCTGCTGCGTGCGAAGAGCGAGGAGAGCGGATTGTTCGGTGGGGAGGGCGAGTGCTTCGTCGAGGGCGTTGGCGTGCAGCGATTGGCAGCCTCCCAGCACCGCTGCGAGGGCCTGCAGCGAGACGCGCACGAGATTGTTTTCGGGCTGTTGTGCGGTAAGCGAGGAGCCGGCGGTTTGCGCGTGGAAACGCAGCATCATCGAGCGGGGATCGCGGGCGCGGAAGCGGTCGCGCATGGTGCGGGCCCAGAGGCGGCGCGCGGCGCGAAACTTCGCAATTTGCATCAGAAATTCGTTATGCGAATTGAAGAAGAAAGAAAGCTGCGGCGCGAAATCGTCGATCGCGAGGCCTGCGTCGATTGCCGCTTGGACGTAGGCGATGCCATTCGCCAGCGTGAAGGCTACTTCTTGAACGTCCGTGGAGCCGGCTTCGCGAATGTGGTAACCGGAGATTGAGATCGCATTCCAATTGGGAAGCTCCTGGCGGCACCAGGCGAAGATATCGGTGACGATGCGCATGGCCGGGCGGAGCGGATAGATGTAGGTGCCGCGAGCGATGTATTCCTTGAGAATGTCGTTCTGGACTGTACCAGCGAGGCGCTGGAGATTTGCGCCTTGTTGTTTGGCGACGGCTACGTAGAGGGCGAGAAGAATGGCGGCGGTGGAATTGATGGTCATCGAAGTGGAGACGTGTTCGAGGGGGATGCCGTCGAAGAGGGTTTGCATGTCTTCGAGGGAATCGATGGCGACGCCGACTTTTCCGACTTCGCCTTGAGCGAGCGGGTGGTCGGAATCCATGCCGATCTGGGTGGGGAGATCGAAGGCGACGGAGAGGCCGTGGACACCTTGAGCCAAGAGGTAGCGGTAGCGCTGATTTGATTCGACGGCGGTGCCGAAGCCTGCGTATTGGCGGATGGTCCAGAGGCGGCCGCGATACATCGTGGGGTAGACGCCGCGGGTGAAAGGGAACTGGCCTGGGTAGGCGAGTTCGGTTTCCGGGTCCCACCCGTCGAGGGCATCTTGGGTGATCACGGCTTCCATCGGCAGGCCTGTGGGTGAGGCTAGTTTGCGCTCGGTTGGGTCGGTTGGTTTTTTGATTTTGTCGGTCATGCTTTCCGTCAGCTAGAAAAATCGAAACTGGAAAATCGAAAAGTGAAAATGGCTGGAGCTGGTTCCATTTGGCTGATGGCAGATGTCATGTTATCTGACGCGGCGGGCGCGGCGGAAGGATATGAGGCCGAAGATCGCCATCATCAGGGCGTAAACGATTGCGAAGCCGATCAGCCAGAGGACCGGGCGCGTTTTCCATTGGCGCCAGGCTGTGAGGGCTCCGAAGCCGGCGAAAATGATGAACATTGCGCCGGCGAATTCGTGGAAAACCTGGCGGGTGACGCGCGATAGGGCGCGGAAGGTGACGCCTGCGGAGCGCCAGAGGGCCGGGAGCATGTTCGCGGGCATGGAGAGATTGTAGTACAAGGGGCGATGGGGCGGCATGCGCGTTGTATTGGGAGAATCGGCGGGGCGCAACGACGAAAGAACGAAGTTGTTGTTTGGGGCAAGGATCGGCAGTGGAGGTGCGTTGGTACGTTGGCACAGGCAGGATTGCCTGTGCTACTGACCGGCCTGGGGGACAGGTTACCGACTTGAATCGTGTGGTGCAGCATGGGCTTGTTTCGGTGTTGTGTGCGGCCTAAAATTAGTGTAGGAAACAGCTGGGGGTAGGAGGTACTGCTTTGCAACTCGACGACCGCATGAAGCAGTTGCTTCGGGAACTGGGCCACGCGATCAACGACAGTGTTTCGGACTCGGAGCGGATCGCCGAAGCCATCTCCAGCGTTCGCGCAGCTGGATTCGACATTGTGCTGAAGCTGGATGCGACGATCGGGCTGGCGCGCCGCCAGGCTTCGGACGCGAAAATGACGACCCAGGACCGTCGCTTCCTGGAATCGCTGCACATCCAGGTGGACGAACAGTCACTCGAAGAAGAGCCGGTGCAATCGAAGCTGGAAATGACGGCGCAAGACATCAAATTTCTGAAGTCGCTCAAAATATCCTTCGATGAAGACAATTAGAATTATCGCCGCGCTAGCGGCCTTCGCCGCGGGCATTGCGCTCACGTCTGCGCCGGCAAAGGCGCAGAGTGACCAAGCCACTCCGCTAACTACCACTTCTCCGATCGTGGTGAAGCAGAAAGCTGCGAAGCCTGTCTGGCTGAAAGCGGAAGTGATTCATGCCGACCAGCTCTCGCTTCTGGTGCGCGAAGAAGACAACGGGCTGAACATTCATACGTTCAGCTATTCGGATAAGGCACGGGAGAAGATGCAAGCGGTGCTGGAAGCGGGCGGTTATCAATATGGCGATAAGATCCAGATACGCTATATGCCGGGGAAGACCGAGGCGCTCGACATCAAGGGAGGCCCCTCGAAGCCGCTTTAATCTCGTAGTGCACCACGGCAGTGCGTCACGCAGCACGTCACAATTGATTCGCTGAATCTGGAACGCGTTTTTGAAGGTTCGATGATTCGCCCTCCTGCAGTTGCCGGACAGTTTTACTCCTCCAATCCAAACAAACTCGCGCAAGCCGTAGATGCGTTTCTCTCGCCGCACGTGGAGAAGAAGCGCGCCCTGGGGTGCGTGGTGCCGCATGCCGGCTACATGTATTCGGGGCAGGTGGCGGGCGCTCTGTACTCCACGCTCGAAATTCCTGCGAGGTTGATCCTCATTGGGCCGCGGCATTTTCCGCGGGGCGAATCGCTTGCGATCGTGTCGGAAGGAAGCTGGGCGACGCCGCTCGGCGAGGCCAGGATTGATTCCGCGCTGGCGGCGGAATTGAGGCACGAATTCCCGAGGCTGCGCGAAGACGCGGTGGCTCACGAGAAAGAGCATTCGCTCGAGGTGCAGATTCCTTTTCTGCAGCGGCTACGCGGTGATTTTCAATTTGTACCGATTGTGCTGGGAACAGATCGCCATGGCGTTCTGGAAGAACTGGGTCATGCGGTGGCGAAAGTGGCGGCTGCGCAGAGCGAACCGGTACTGGTGGTGGCGAGTTCGGACATGAATCACTACGAAAGCGATGCGATCACACGGGTGAAGGACGAGCGAGCGATTGCGCGCGTGCTGGCGCTCGATCCGCGCGGCCTTTACGACACGGTGCGCGCGGACGGAATTACGATGTGCGGAATGGCGGCGGCGGTGGTGATGCTGGTGGCGGTGCGCGATCTGGGCGCAACGAATGCCGAGTTGGTGCGGTATGCGACCTCAGGAGACATTAACGGCGACCGGGAGCGGGTGGTGGGCTACGCCGGCATCGTGATTCGTTGATGCGCGATGCCGGCGGTTGCCGAATGAAACTTGCGACAGTTGCGTTTTCTAAAAGACGTTTACGGTAAACGGCATCGAGTGGGTGGTGGCGTTCGAAGTAGCCGTGATCTTAGCAGTCGTGCTGGAACCGGTTGAGGTTGTGCCGCCGCCACCGCCTCCACCACCGCCGCCTCCTCCGCCGCCTCCTCCGCCTCCTCCGCCGCATGCGGCCATGCCGAATAGAAGGGCCACGAGCATGAACATCGCAGCCGCGCTCCATCTTAGCTGCTTCAGCTTCCCGCCAAAGAGAACGAAGGCCATGCCGATCGTCATGGCAAGAGCGATGGCTGAGGGCAGGTAGAGGCGTTCATTTCCATTCGGTCGAACGCCAATGGCCGGCGGGACGCTTGCTGTGGTGGTGATTGTAACGACGGTTGACGCGGATGGGTGGGTGGAATCAAGGGTGACCGAAGCAGGACTGAAGCTGCATGCCGCTCCTGTCGGTAGGCCTGTGCATGAAGACGGCGTGAAATTGAAAGTGCCGCTGAAGTTGTTGATGGCGGTGATGGTCAAATTCAGGGTACCCGAACCGCCGGCGGCCGGCACACTGACGAGTGCGACGCAATTGGACAAGGAGAAATCGGCAGCGCCGCCTGGATTTGTGACCGCGAAATTGTTCGCAAGGTTGCAGGCGTTCACGGAGCCGAGGCCGGTTGCCAGGTCAAAACCTGTGCCAGCGCTAAAACCACTGAGAATTCCATTAGCATCGCCCTGCGTGGCCACAGTGCAATTCGGGGTGTTTTTGACGCACGGCGAGGAAATCGTGCCGACTGTGACGTCGTGGAAAACACACGAACTGGCGGGCGACGCGGAATTGCAGGTGCCTGCATTTTGCTGGGCTGCCAGCGAGTAAAGAGTGGAATTTGGAAGGCCGAGATTTCCGCCGGTCTTCTGGACGAGAAGCGAAAAAATCGCGCCCATCACTTGCGTGGAAACGGAAGTCCCGCCTACACCTTCGAAAAACGACTCACCCTGATTATTCGCGCCAAGGCTGCAAGGAGTGCTGCTGGGGGTGTTCGTGTCCTGCTGGCAGATGATGTAGAAACTGCCGACGATACCGTCACCGGCGAAGAGTGAGACATCCGGGATGAGGCGCGTGCCGCCGCCGGGAACTCCGGGCCCCGTCTGCCATGACGGGCGCGGATAACCGCCGGAGCACGTTGCGGGGTTGGTGGGATTAGTTGACGTTGTGCAGTTGCTGATGCCGCCGCTCGCGCCGATGGGGCCAATCGAATTCGCAAGATTTGCCGTGTCGTTGCAATTGACTTCCGGAGTGGTGCTAAAACCAACTTGGCCGAAAAGCGCACTCGTGCAGGAGTCGTTCCATGTGGTTTCGGGAATGTATCCCAGGGCCGAGCCCTGATTGGAGCTCAGATTGTTTGCGGCGCTCCAAAACGAGGTGGCGTTGTTGAGTTGATTGAAATCGGTGCCGCCGACGGCAACATTGAAGGGGGTGCTGGCGAGACCGCTGACAGCGAGGCCGAGTTTCGCCGGCTGTTCCGTGGCAAGATTGGGATTATCAAAATCACATCCCGCCGAGCCGTTGTCACCCGTAGAGACCACGATGGTGATGCCTTCAGCTGCGCCCTGCATCCAGCGCGTATTGACCATGCCGTTTACGAGGGTGCCGAGGTCAAGCTCGCAATCGCCGAAGCTTTCGTTGAGAACCGGAGCCAGCTTGTTGTCGATGACGAATTGGGCGGCAGCGTCTACACCGGCAGTGGAATTCGTGTTCGCGGCAATTACGAAATTAATTGTGGCGTTCTTGGCGATTGCGCCGGACCACTGGACGTCCAAATCGGATTCAATTTCGTCGCCGTTGATTCCCGGATCGGTGGAACCGGGCGGGATAGTGATAGTGGGATTCTTGGCTGGGAGCCCGAACATCTTGCGGAAGTTGACGACGTCCTGAATGTTGATGTTGCTATCGCCGACGACGGCGATTGTTTGTCCGGTGCCGTCGATGCCCGCGTTCCATAGGGGAAGCACGTTGTAAATTGTGGCGAAATCCTGGGGGCCGAGCGCGAAGCAGTTGTTCGCGACGAATCCGCAATCGCCCTGCACTGGAAAAGTGAACAGCGGGTGAAGGGGCTTTACTTTGCCGTCGGCGGTTCTGGTGAAATTGCCGCGGGAATGGCTGGCAGGCTTCGGGGCGAAATTGTGTAGCGTGCCGACTCCGGCGACGACGCCGGCGAGCGCGGCGGGAATCTGCTGATCGGATGAATTGGCCCAGTGCTCTTCACCGTTGACCACGTAGCGGTGGATGGCGGTGCGAAATGCGTCGTGGACTTGCGCGGCGGTGCCGGAAAAATGGATGACGGTCCGCGAGGGCGAGACTTCGACGCTCTGGAAACCGTGGGACTGCAGCCAGGATGTGACGGCCTGGACGTCATGGTCGGAAGGCCCGAAGCGGGCGCCGAATTCTTGCGGCGTGACCCATTTGTGATAGTTCGCGGAGGTGGGGTCCTGTTGCTCGCGCAGCAGGGTGGCGAGCGCGGCGTCCTGCTCGGGGGTGCGCTTGAGGCCGAGCATCATGTTGTCCATGGGCAGGCTATCCGGCGCCAGGCCGCGATCGAATTCGGCGCGGGCGAGCGGATGGGTGCTGCCGGGACGCATGACCATCTGGCTATCGTTGACAGGAGCGGTGACGAGTGAACGCGCCTGGTTGGTTTGCGCCGGCGTCGCGAGCGCGCCGACCGAAATGAAAGCAAACAGTACAAACAATTTGGTGGTAAGGGCGTGTAGGTGTCGCATAGTTTTTATATGAGTATCTCTGATGCCCCGAAAGGGCAAATAAGATGGTTGCTGGTTGCCTCGAAAATGTAAATATTTGGCGAACCAAGTACTGCCGGAATTGAGGATTGGCCGAGGCAAAAACTTCGGCTGTCCTGGGAACTAAAACGCTGTCTCACTGTAATAGCATTTAGCTTCGAATCTCAATGTGAATTTCGGATACGGCTGGCGAGCGTTCGGGCGCGTTGCCGGGCGATGTCGATAAACTTGTCATCGGCGGAGACTTGATCGAGGGCTGCGAGCAGACGTTCCGGCTCTGGGAACGTTTTACTGTTGTAGTCGGCTTCGATCTGGACCAGGGCATCATTTACGCCCAAGTGGTCGTAGCGCATGACCCTTTGGAGGTTCGAGAGATCGGACTCCTGTCGCGCCAAACCCTCGAAAATATTCAGGAGCTGGGTGGCAGAATCATCCAGGGTGTAATTGAACTTCACTTCGTGGCTCTCTGCACCCTTTGTGTAGACGAAGGTCTTTTCGCCGAGGTTGGCTATGCGGCGGTGAATGTCCAGGTCGGCGCCCTGAAAGTTATGGAGTTTGGAGGCGAGATCGAAGATACGCTGCGCGAGCGGGGCGTTGATTTGAAAAGCGACTGGGTCGGACTCTTCGTCGAGCTGGCGAATATCGTAGGTGGCGGCGCCATTCTGGCTCACCTTGATCTGCACGTATTCCGGGTAGCTGGACTTGAAGATCTTGCGATAAATAATGGTTGGGCCGTCGCTCGGACTGCCTGCGAATGCCGATGCTGGGATAAGAAGATAGTAGCAGCAAGCCGAGGCTTATGCGGGCAATCCTTCGAAAAGCAGCGCACCTGTATCCGGCGCGATTCGTTTTGGACTTGATCATTGAAGGATTTGGATGCGAATCGGTCGCTTCCGGTTCCCTGTGGCAATCGTTGCCGGTTGAATTCCCATCGCGCGGGTCATGCGATCGTGCGCGCGCGACAAGTGCGCGTGGCACAAAGCGACCGCGAGAGCGTCGGCAGCGTCGGCCGGCTCGGGATAGCTTGTGAGCCCGAGTGCGGAGCTTACCATCTGCTGCATCTGTTGTTTAGAAGCGCCACCGTAACCCGCAACGGTAACTTTCACTTCGCGCGGCGAATAACTGTGCGACGGTACCTGAGCTTGCGCCGCCGCAAGCAACACCACGCCACGGACTTCGGCGAGCTTCAGAGCGGTTCGTACGTTCAGCGCGGTGAATACGGATTCCACAGCAACGGCATCGGGCGTAAATTCCTCCACCAGGCGCGCAATCAGCTGATGAATATCTCGGAGCCGCGAGTCAAATGATGCTCGGGCCGGCAGTTTGAGCGCGCCGAAGCGAAGCATGTGGGCCGTGGAACCCTCGAACTCGACGACGCCGTAGCCCGTAGCGCCGGCCAAGGCAGGATCGACTCCGAGCACGCGGAAACGGTGAGTCTTCAATGGTGCGCTGATTGGCCGTTGGGCGGGAATTGCGGCGCGAGAAGTCATTGGGCGCGCACTAGTTTAGTGCTGCGCTCAAGGGAGCGATAGTGTTTTTTGGGGCGGGTGTTGCGTCAATATCGAGGCCGCATTTGCGGCGCGGTGGATGCAGGGAAACCGGAGCGGCTTAACTGGCGACGGCCGCCTGAATTTCCTTCTCGTCGATATCGAAATTCGCGTAGACGTGCTGCACGTCGTCATGATCCTCGAGCGTTTCGATCATGCGCAGCATTTGTTGCGCCTGAGCGCCGCTCAATTTCACGTAGTTCTGCGGGACCCAGGCGACTTCTGCGGTTGCGGGCGTGATCCCGTTGGTGACGAGAGCTTCACGAACTTTTTCCATCGCTTCGGGAGGAGTGGTGACTTCCCACGCCGAACCGTCATCGCGCAAGTCTTCGGCGCCCGCATCGAGCACGATGCCCATCATTTTGTCTTCGTCGGCCAGCTCTTTCGGCACCACGATGTCGCCCTTGCGGTGGAACATCCAACCCACAGCGCCGTTTTCCGCCATGTTGCCGCCATTCTTCGACATCATGTGGCGAATCTCGCTGACGATCCGGTTGCGATTGCTCGTGACAACCTGAATCAGCACGCCCACGCCGCCCGGGCCGTAACCCTCGAACATCACTTCGTCGAGCGTTTCGCCTTCGAGCTGCCCTGTGCCGCGCAGGATGGCGCGTTCGATATTGTCATTGGGCATGTTCTCGTTCTTGGCGGCGCCGATGGCGGTGCGCAGGCGCGGGTTGGTGACAGGATCGCCGCCGCCGGTGCGCGCAGCGATGGTGAGCTCGCGGATAATCTTGGTGAAAACTTTGCCACGCTTGGCGTCCGTAGCCGCCTTCTTATGCTTGATCGTGGCCCATTTTGAGTGTCCAGACATGGTCTAACCTTCTATGGAAAGTGTGGCAGGAGCTGCAAATCAACTCTTGCCACGTTAGTCTAGCAGCCGCGCCAAAATCAGGCAATAGAGGCTAGGGGATGAGGACAGCAGGGCGCGAGTCTGCGTTTCTTTTATGCAATGTACTTTACCTGAGATTGGTGCTGATAATAAAATTTCCAGATGATTATCGAAAACGGATTTCTCAACAGCAAGAATCGCTACACTTCGCGTTCTGCGCCTATTAACGAACAAGCGATCACGCACTTCTGTGACGACCGGTTGTGCCAGGCGTGCCGAGTTCCGTTCTGAATCACGCAATCACCTGCCTTGAGGAAAGCCTCGGCTCCGTCATCGAGTTCGAGATAAACTTCACCAAGAATTACAACATCGAAGTCCACTGTGTCGGTTGTGTGCATTCCCGGGTGATCGCGTTCCAACACATCAATCAAACCCGGCAACTTCTGCTGAACCTCTTCGAGAGCAGTGGGTTCTCCGATTGAATCGACGCTGGTTCTTGTGTCCGGCGGCAAAGTGAAGAAACCGAAGCGAAAACCATTCCTTCGGGGGAAATACTGGGGTTGCGATGGCGGAGTTCCATCCGATGGAAGTTCAGGCACCGAATCGCTTCCCCATAGACGATGAAACTCGCACCCCGGAAATAGAGCCACGCTTACCGGCTTGACCTCTGTGTTCCGCACGATTACCGACTTGCCAGATTCGTTCCTCCCAGTTACGACGCAGCGGACGTCCATAAAGCCTCCAGAAGTTACCGGGACTATACATGCCGAGCGTCGAGAAGAGTTCTTGTGGGCGTTTGACGGCGCACTCGGAAGAAAAGGACCAAAACTGCTCGAACTTTGAGACGTGGACGCTACGGTTTCTCCGCGCTATTCGGATCGCGCCGCAAGGCTGATGCCAGCAGGAGTGCTGCTCCGGCGTAGAGCAGCGTGTCCGCGACGTAGTTCAACCCTGTAATCACCTCCGACTCGCCGCGGGCGAGGATCAAAATAGGCAGATATAGGAATACGGTGAGGGCGGTCATTAGTGCGCCGATCGAGGTTGCGGCTACTCGGGGCTTTTTGTTCAGGGCTAAGGCGATGCCGACGGCCAGCAGGATTGCTCCTGCGAGGTATGCCCATAGGCTGGGTAAGGGAACCCATGATGGCGTCGTCATGGGCAGAGGAATGCCGGGCGCGAACTCCGGATGTAGGAAATGTTCTACGCCGAAAAAGATGGCCGCGATTGCTATGGCGATGCGCCCAAATAAAATCATCCATTTCGATTGTTGCGGTGACGAGGCGCGACTGTAAAGTCCGGCGAGGGACCATGCGCCTGCGGCAAAAGAA
This sequence comes from uncultured Acidobacteriota bacterium, assembly GCA_963790945.1. GTDB lineage: Bacteria > Acidobacteriota > Terriglobia > Acidiferrales > UBA7541 > Palsa-295. The sequence continues at coordinate 10,716 of CAWBRH010000022.1, read as the reverse complement.
AGATCTCTCAGCAGGAGTGACCAAGCGAACCGTTCTGTGGGATTCTCCAGCGCAGACGGTATGTAAATCAGACAGACGAATAGAGAGAACATCAGTGCAAGCAGGGTGGACGACAGGCGTACGCATTTCCTCAGAGTAAGGCTGGTAGCCGCCGCGAGCAGAGCGCATCCGACAAAGTACGGCCAGAACCAGCGCACCGGCATCCAGGATGGGACTGAATTCTTGACAAACTCAGGGCCGCGGAAATGTTCGGGCGCGAACATGGCGAGAGGAACGGCGAAGAAGGCGCAGCCCAGGGTGATGAGCTTCTCCCAGCCGCGAGCCACGCTGATTTCCTTCCGCACCACAAAAACGCCGACGACAAGATAGATAAGCCCGGCGAGACACATCCAGAAATTCGTCGATGACAGCATTAGGACCTCGTTCGTGAAGGTGCTGCGGCTGAGATTGTATCCGGTCACTGGGGGTTGCCAGAGACGAGATGGAGAGCTCCCTTTTAATAGGAAATCGCTTTTGGTTGCGTTTGCTCTGAACTATGATGGCCGTCTTTGGAGGCGCATAGATGGCTGCCGCGTGGAAGGGTTTCCTTGCTTTCGGACTTGTGTCGATTCCGATTTCTCTCGAGCCAGCTGCGCGGTCCGAACGAATCAGCTTCAATCAGATTCACTCGCCGTGCGGCAGCCGGATCAAGCAGCCGGCCTATTGCCCCACGTGCGAAAAGTTCGTGGATCGCTCGGAGGTGGTGAAAGGTTACGAGCACGAAAAGGGTCAATACCTTCTATTCACGAAAGAGGAGCTGGAAGAGATCGAACCCGAGTCGGCGCGAACAATGGAAATTCTCAGTTTTGTGAAGAGCGAGGAGATTGACCCTGTCTATTTTGAAAGCTCTTATTACGCCAAGCCTGAAGAAAGTGGCGTGCGAGCCTATGATCTGCTGCTCGACGCGATGCGGAAGACTGGATATGCCGCGATCGCCAAAGTGACGATGTTCGGGCGCGAAAACATCGTCATCATTCGGGCGCTCGAGAGTGGCTTCACGCTGCACACGATGTTTTACGAAAATGAGGTCCGGGCCGCGGGTGCGCAGCCGCGGAAGCCTGAACTTAAGGATGCGGAGTCGAAGTTGGCCATGCAACTGATCGATACGCTGGCCGCGCCGTTTGAACCGAGCCAGTACGTTGACACTTACAGGCAGGAGCTTGAGCGGCTGATCGAAGCAAAACGCAGTGGGAAGAAGCTGGCGGTGATGCCGCGCGTGAAACGCGAGAATGTCGTCGATCTGATGTCCGCGTTGAAGACGAGCCTTTCGAGAGAATCGTCGAAACGAGATCTTATGCGAACCGTAGCCAAGCCGAACAAGGAACAGAAGAAGTCGCGGGCCAGCTAGGTTCAGCGCCCAGCTTCGTTGTGTCGAGCGCGCGACAGGCGTACGATCAGATCCAGAAACGCGAATTGGAAGTTCCGATGAAATCTCCCGCGCAGTTGCCGCTCCTGCTGGGTCTCGTCGTGCTCGCCGTCGCGAGCGTCTCTGCGCAGAACGCGAAATGGCAAATTGACGCTGGGCACTCTACTGCCAGCATTTTTCTCGCGCAGGCCGGTGATGCCGATCCCGGTATCAATGTGGCTGTTGCCATCGCCGCCGGCACCGTGGAGCTCGACTCTGCTGATCCCTCCAAGCTCTCGCTCCGGCTCAATATAATTCCGGCCGACCAGGGCGAGGCGCTTCTCGAACCTCACGGCACGCTCCGCACCAACGCTTATGCCCCGCTCTCGCGTTACACCGTGATGAGCTTCCAGTCGAAGTCCACCGTCCGCGACCAAAGCGACGAACTTCAGCTGAACGGAGATGTCACCATCAGCTATGTCGAGCGTGAAGCGCCGTCGGACTGGAATATTGCCTACAACGGACCTACCGTGATTACTCCCGTCATCAAGAGCGCCACGCGCACAGTCACCCTTACCTTCGACAAGTCTCCTTCGGAAATTGCCTATGGCCAGAAGGTGGGTTGGATGGAAATTACGGGTCGCGCCAAAATTCCGCTCGAAGACTTGCCCGCTATGCGGTTTTGGCTGTCGAACTCAGTGTGGCCGACACTGGTGCAGGATCGCAACTGCTACATGCCGAATTATTCGGTGAGCATGCGCGATTATCACGGAGCCGTTTGCACCGGCAACGTGGTCGAGACGAGACCTCGGAAGCGGGTGGCTGACGGTTCCACTTCCGGCCTCGATTACTCCGGCCCGCGCTATGAAACTCCGGAGAAGATCAATGAGGTCCGCATTGTCCTCGACCTGAAAATGCGCGAACCCCGCTAAGCCGCCCGGCGAGGTTGACACGTCGTGGCCCTCGAGTATTTCAGGCAGCCTGATGCGATGCTCTCGCGGGCGCGCTTGCCAGCAGCCGCACCAAGCCTTCAGCCGCCGTGGGATGAGCAAAGATCGCATCGCGAAGCGCGGTGTACGGGAGTCCTGCCAACATTGCGGTTTGAACAGTTGCCATCGGCTCGCTGGCTTCCACGCCGAAAACCGTGATTCCGAGAATGCGGTCGCTATCCTTTTCGATCAGCATTTTCAGAAAGCCGCGCGGTTCTGACAGAGTCTCTGCGCGAAAGACTATCGCCATAGGTATCTTCACCACGCGATATTCGACGCCGCGGCTTTTTGCTTGCGTCTCGTTCAACCCAATGCGCGCAAGCTCCGGATCCGTGAAAATGCAGTAGGGGATCAAGCGATTCAGAGTTGTGCGACTTCCTCCGGTGAGGTTATCGCGAATCACGCGGAAATCGTCGAAGGCCACGTGAGTGAATTGCGGGCTGCCGGCGCAATCGCCCACGGCCCAGGTATTCGGAGCCGTCGTCTCAAGGCGTTCGTTGACTTTTATATAGCCGCGCGCGTCCAGTTCCACTCCGGTCTGGTCGAGCCCGATTTCCTGAGTGTTGGGAACACGGCCAACAGCGACGAGAAGATCGCTGCCTTCGATTACGCGCTCACCGTTTGCGTCTTTCACGTGAACGATGACCCGCTGGCCGGAAAGCCCTTCGACGAGGACAACTTCCGTTCCGAGCAGCACTTCGATTCCTTCGTCGTGGAAAAGCCCCAGCAGGGCGGTGCTTACGTCGGCATCCTCTTGGCTCGCGATCTGAGGGCTTCTTTCGATTAACGTGACTCGCGAGCCGAACCGCCGCATGGCTTGCGACAGTTCCAGCCCAACGTAGCCGCCGCCGATCACGATGAGGTGCTCGGGCAGGCGGTCCAAATCCAGGAGCTGAACGTGCGTCATCGGTTTTGCGGCCGCCGCTCCGGGCACATCAGGGATAACGGCGCGCGAGCCCAAATTGAGGAACACGCGGTCGCCGGCGATCACTCGCGTGCCTCCCTCGTTGAGAGAAACCTCAACCGTTCGCGGAGCCATGAAACGCGCTGATCCCATGATTAGCTCCGTGCCACTCGCCTTGTAGAGATTGAGATGCCCTTGAATCTCCTCCTCGACCATTTTTCGTTTGCGGCGCTGGACGCCCGCCATGTTGATTCGGAACGATCCCAGTTCAAGCCCGAATTCAGCCGCGCGACGAGCGAACGATGCCACTTTCGCGCTGTGGACGATGTTCTTGCTGGGGAGGCAGGCAATATTCGGGCATGAGCCGCCGATCAGTTTGCGTTCGACGACTGCTGTTCGATGACCCATCTGCGCCATCGTCCATCCAATGTGTTTTCCAGCTTCGCCGCTCCCGATGATAAGTGCGTCGTAACGCTCAGATTCAGCCATGAATGCCTCCTTGGTGCGCTCGATTCGTAAGTTTCAGCTCAATGAAGATCGAGGCAGGTGTTATTCGGTGTTATTGGCTTGTTTCTTTCAACGCGACGTGAAGCACGCACGGTTCGTCCGCAGAAGAGGGCGGCCGCTCCTCATCCTTTGTAGCAAAGACTCGGCCCGAGCTTCAAGCCAATCGAGTGATGATCAAGCGTGCGATGCTGGTTGATGTTCGGTTGGAGTTTAGTGGACGCGTCTAGCGCGCTTCATTCTTCGCGCAGCGCGACGAGAGGGTCCACGCGGGTTGCCCGGCGCGCCGGAATGTAGCAGGCGAAGAGTGCGACGCTGGCAAGAATAGATGAAACAACAGAGTAGGTAATCGGATCGGCCGGCGCGACGTTGAAGAGCATGGAGCGAAAAATTCGCGTCACGATCGCTGCTCCGATGAGGCCTGAAGCCAGTCCGATGACGACGATCCGCATGCCTTCCCCCAACGCCATGCGCAGAATATCGAGACGCTGGGCGCCGAGTGCGATGCGAATTCCCACTTCGTGCGTGCGCTGGCTGAAGGAATAGGCCATTACGCCGTAAATGCCAATAGCGGCGAGCAGCAGCGCAACCGCCGCGAACGCTCCGAGAAGTTCGAGAGCAAAGCGGCGGTCAGCCAGCGATCGGGCGATGATTTCATCCATCGAGCTGATGCTGTGCACGGGAACGTTGGGATCGACGCTTTCCACCACTTGCCGCACGGCTTCGCCGAGATGTTCCACGTCGCCGCGGCTGCGGAGAAAAACCACCGCGTTGACGGGCGCGAACTGCCCGAGAGCAACATAAATGTGCGGAACGCTGGGCGCGTCAAAACCGTCCGACTTGATATCGCCCACAACGCCGACGATCTTGACGCCCTGGATACCAGCTCCGAATCCAAACTTAATTTGTTGTCCTAGCGGATTCTGATTCGGCCAATAGCGGCGAGCAAGAGTTTGGTCGATCACGCCAACTGTCTCGGCAGTCTTGTTCGTATCTGAGGCGGTAAAATTCCGGCCGGCGATCAACGGAACTTCCATGGTGCGGAAATATTGCGTATCCACTACAGCTATATCCGCAGTGGGGCTGCGCTCGGAATCTTCCGGGCGCCCTTGAATTGAAAAGGGAGAATAATTTCTGCCGGAGTTCATGGGCAGAGTGTCGTTACCTGAAATTGTGGTTTGGTCAACGCCCGGCAGCACAGAGACACGGCGATATATTTCTTGAAGAAAGGCGGCGCGCTTCTCTTCGGCGGCATAGGCATCGTTCGCCGGATCGTTCGCCACTGGAATCCAGATTTGAACCGTAGTCAGATGGCTGGGATTGAATCCGGGGCGTACTTCGAGCACGCGCCAGAAACTTCGTAAAAGCAACCCCGCACCCGCCAGCAAAACAATCGAGAACGCTATCTCCGACACCACGAGGACACGTGACAGTCGGGTGTGGCGTCTGCCGGCGCCCGATCCGCGCCCTCCCTCTCTCAAATTTTCGATCTGGTTTGGATTCGTAGTTTGAAGCGCCGGCGCCAAGCCGAAGAGGACGCCGGTGACTATCGAAATCAGGAAAGCAAAAAAGAGAACCTTGCCGCTGACGTCGATTTCGTTAAGCCGAGGAATATCTGCGGGAGCGAGGCTTACGATCGCATTCTTCAGGAAGAGAACTGTGACTATAGCGACCACGCCGGAAATTACCGCTAACAGCGTGCTCTCGGTCAATAGTTGTGCCGCCAGGCGTGCACGGCTTGCGCCCATCACCAACCGAATGGCAATTTCGCGGCGACGTCCGGAAGAGCGCGCGAGAAGAAGGTTGGCAATATTCACGCACGCGATCAGCAGCACAAATCCCACGGCGCCGAAAAGGATGAGCAACTCCGTCCGCTGCGGACCTACCAAATCTTCTTTTACCGGGACGAGCCGCACCGCCCACTTCGCGGCAGCAGGGTATTCGGCGGGATATTCTCGGCTGAGTCGCGATATGTAGGCATCGAGCTGCGATTGCGCCTGTGCAACGGTGAGTCCGGGCCTCAAGCGTGCGATGGCGCCCGGAATTATTCTCTGTAACCGCACGGGTGGAACAGGAAACGGAAGGCCGTTGAATCCGGTAGCGAGCCAGACTTCCACGTCGGTGTTGAGCGTCCGGCCCGGATGCCTGAAAGCCTGGCGGCATCACCCCCACGATTGTGTATAGGTCACTATCGAGGCGCATCTTGCGGCCGATGATGTTCGGGTCCGAACCGTAATTGCGGCGCCAAAAGCCATCGCTGATAACCACTGGCTCCAGGAATCCCTGGGCAGCATCCTGCTGCGTGTAGACGCGGCCAAGTTGCTGCTTCACTCCCAGCAATGTGAAATAGTCGGGGCTCGTGACGAGACTTTCGGCGCGGACCGTCCGATCTCCTCCGCCGACGGCTGAATTACTCGGCGCCACAGCCGAAATTTCCTGAAACACGCCAGAGCGCTCCTGCAAATCCCAAAGCTCCGGCGCGGACAAGCCTACGTCCTGCTCGTTCGGGCCACGAAGGTCGTCGAACACGCGCACGAGCTGCTCGGAATGCGGAAATGGCAAGGGGCGCAGCAGGACGGCGTAGACCACGCTGAAAGTTGCAACATTGGCGCCAATCCCGAGCGCGAGCGTCAGCACCGCAACAATTGTGAACCCGGGGCTCTTGAGCAGCATTCTGAACGCATAGCGCAGGTCTTGGACGAATGAGAGCACGGGTGCCTCACTGTTGCGCGCCCCGTGATGCGGCAGACGCGACTATTCTATTGCTGTATGGACGAGGGAAGCTGCGGCATTGTTAGCAGGAGAATTTGCGTTAGTCGGTGAAAGTTGCAAACCGCTGGATCGCCGCTGGCGTGGACTGGCCCACTTCGATACCACTTCGAACGGTGCCTCGAGCGCGCAATCGTGTTAAGTTTGCGTCCTGATGTCGCACATGCCCGCATCCGTCACCCATGTTCTCGAATTCGCGCTGCTCGCGGCTACCTCCATTTTCTTTCTTGTCGATCCGTTCACAGTGATTCCACTGTTTCTCGCCGTCACCTCCGATTCTCCGCCGCAAGAGCGTCGCTGGATCGCGCGACGTTCCGCGTGGACCTGCGCGATCGTTCTTTCCACGTTTGCGGTGGCCGGTAGCTTGATCTTCAAGATGTTCGGCATCACGCTTCCCGCTTTCAAAATCGCCGGCGGAATCATCTTGCTGCAAATCGGCTTAGACATGTTGCAGGCGCGACAGTCGAGCACGAAAGCCACGCCCGCGGAAGCCGAGGAAAGCGTAAGCAAGCGCGACGCGAGTATCATTCCTCTCGGAATGCCTATGCTCGCGGGCCCAGGTGCGATTTCCACGGTGATGGTGCTGGTCGGCGAATCGCATTCGATCTGGCAGCACGTGGTGATTTATTCCACGATTGTTGCGACCGCGTTTGCGTCGTTTCTGATTCTGAGCGCCGCCGGAAGCGTGCAGCGTTACATGGGCCAGACGGGAATCCGCATCCTGACACGCATGATGGGTCTTCTGCTGGTAGCGTTGGCGGTGCAGTTTGTGGCGAATGGGCTGATCGATTTCGGGTTGTTGAAGCCATTGACCAATCCGTTTTAGAACTCTTCGTCTTCTTCTTTTTTTAACTTCGTGATCTTTAGGGCGAGCCGGATATCCTGCGACTTCACGGCTGCAAGAATCGCGCGGCGCTTCTCCAGCGGCAACTCCGAGGGACTGATAACCCCTGCTGAATCTCGGGGGAAATTTTTCACGAATAGGGCGGCCATGTGCGCGGTCGCGTACGAAATCGGTGTCGAAATCATGCCGCGCTGGCGGATCTGGTACAGCGTCGGAAAACTTGCATCCCAGCGGACGAGGAGCGGTTGGTCGTCTTTGGCGCCGCGCACCAGCACTGCCGCTGCGAACCGCGCGTTCTCCAGAATCCCCCGACGGATTAGTTTCGCTACCGCTTTCGGCGTGGGCACCTTCGGAAAGCGCTTGTGCACCATGCCCTGTGAGCGATTCAGCCTCCCTTGCCGGAACCAGCGATACAAACGGTCGAAATCATTGCCGCCTATTTTCGCGTCCACGTCGCGCACGTGCGTATCGCGAGGCATCAGGCAGACTTCGTCCTGCGCGGCCAGGTACACCTTCGCTTCGCCAATCGGGGGAGGGAAGCGGAATTTCTCGCGCTCGGCGAACCGCCGCACCATTGCGAATTTGCCATGGCGATAGATGCGCGGATTCGAAATCGCGGCGTCATACACGCCATCGGCCGACCACGTGGAAATTGGGTCTTTGCTTTCCGTGCTTTCGAAGAGGCGGAAATGAATCTCGTCGGAGCTATCGAGCAGTTCGCTGCCGCGCTTGGCGAGCAGGTTCGTAAGCCCGGGGGCGACTCCCGCGCAGATCAGCGCCGTGCGATTCTTTGCGACGAAGCGCTTGTGATAACGGTACTGCTCGGGCTTGAACGGTGAACGCGTGAGATGCGCGTTCAAGTCCATGTAGTGAATACCCAGGCGCAGAGCCGCGCGCAGAATGATTTCATTGAACACAGCCGGAGAGGCGTTGACAATCAGATTTGCGCCACGGGCCGCGCGCACGATAGACCAGAGATTGCGCGCGTTCGTCTCGATGACTTCGATCGTGCTCTTTTTGCCGAGGAACCGTTGCGCGCGGGCGATGTCGCGATCGCCGCACCAGACGGTGTGCCCCTGGCGCGTCAGCAGATGGGCCAGCAAAGAGCCGGTGCCGCCCGCCCCCAGAACGAAGATGCGCATCGGTGCGCCACTTTATCACAACCAATGCGATGCAGCGGACGCAGAGCAGGCTTCGGTGACTAACTTACAGCCCTCAACATCGCTTGCAGCGAATCTCGCGCGAATCGTTTTTGCAATGATCTTGTGAACGGATAGACCAAGCGCGGCAGAAGGTGCGGCCGCGAGAACGCATAGATGTCGTACCACACCGATTGATCCGTGGGGTTGAATTCGACCGTGAATCGCTCCTCACCCATTTCTCCGTGTTGGCGTAGTGTCCCGTAGGCGAAGCCGTAGGTCTCAGTCGCATGCCTTTCCTGCACCACATATACAATTCGGCACGCATTGAGCGACCAGAATTTCAAATGCGATACCAGAACAGCGACAGCTATTCCTGCTTCAATCGGGGAATCTGGCCAGCAGAGTTCGAGCCAAGGAATGTCGAACATTTTCCAGGCGTCCATAGCGCGTTTTGCGCGGTCAAATGTATCCGCACCTTTGCCGAGCTGAACTCGGTTGTGATCGACAGTGTATCCACTGGGCCGCTGAGCGCGGGATGCCCCGACCTCAGGGTATGAGAAGGTCTCTTTCTCTTGCGTGAGTATAAACTCACGAATTCTTTGAGATGACGGTTTCGTGAGAAGGAGCATCGCCGCGCATTTTACTTCCGGACGGGTTGTAATGATATTTGCAAGAGTCCGCACGCGGGCGTAGAATCGCCTTGTTGCTCCGAACCTCGGAGCCTAACGGGGAGAAATCCTAAGGCTCGGAGGACGAGTCCTCTGCGGTTGCAGAGGGCGAGGGTTCGAGCGGAAACGCTTGTGCCTCCCTTCGCGGAAAGTGATGAGTCCGCGTTTTGGAAAGGAGACGATTCGAGGCTCGCTGTGTGCGACCTCGGCCTTTTGCCCAAATCCAATCGCGGATTTGGGTTTTTTGTTTTCGGCAATGTAACGGGTCGCAGCGTATGACGAACGCGAGCCGCACTCACTGAAGAATGTCCCTCTTCGACAAATTCGGCCGCCAGATCACCGACCTGCGCATCTCGGTCACCGACCGCTGTAATTTCCGCTGCGTCTACTGCCGCTCGGCCGATCCCGATAACCACATGCCGCACCACGAGCTGCTCGAATGGGATGAATACGAGCGCCTCGCGCGCATCCTCGTCGGCATGGGCATTCGCAAAGTGCGCGTCACAGGCGGAGAACCGCTGGTGCGCCCGGGGGTCGAAGATTTCATCGCGCGGCTCAAAGCGCTCGGCGTGGGCGATCTTTCGATCACCACCAATGGCCACCTGCTCGCCGAGCGCCTCGACGCGCTTCTCGCCGCCGGCCTCGACCGCATCAACATCAGCCTCGATTCGCTCGACCGCGAGAAATTCGAGCGCGTCACGCGCACGAAAACCTTCGACCAGGTGATGGCCGGTATCGACGCCGCGCAACCTCGCGCCTGCGCCCCGTAAAAGTGAATGCCGTGCTGGTGCGCGGCCTGAATGACGACGAAGTGGAAGCCTTCGCGGAATTCGCCCGCGAACGCGACCTGATCATGCGCTTCATCGAATTCATGCCGCTCGACGCCGACCGCGCCTGGACTCGCGACACGGTGGTTCCCGCCGCCGAAGTCTATCGGCCGCATTTCACGCGCGCTGGCCGCTGGTTCCTTCGTGCATGAACGCAGCGAAACGGCGCGCAAATACAGCTTCGCCGATGGCCGCGGCGAAATCGGCCTGATCGCGCCGGTCATCGCAGCCTTTCTGCGGCCACTGTTCGCGCATCCGCCTCACCGCTGACGGAAAGCTCCGCACCTGCCTATTCAGCAAAGACGATCACGACCTGAAATTCCTGCTGCGCGGCGGCGCAAGCGACGAAGAAATCGCCGATGAAATCCGCGCGATCGTGGTGCAAAAGGAAAAGGGCCATCGCATCAACGAGCCCGGTTTCGTGCCGCCCTCGCGCACCATGGTCTTCATCGGCGGCTGAGTTAGCTACTGGCCTCTTGCCCGCGCGCTTTTAGTTTGCCCTCCGCAGCCCACTCGCGCACAATATCCAAAAGCAAAACATTGCATTTGGGAGTCAGTTCGACATGGCAGATGACGAACAGAAGATTTTCTCGCTAACCGAAGCCGAGCGGCTCCGCGTCCAACTCGAACCCGTCCTATCGAAGCCATGGAATCCCGCCGCAAGATGGAAGAGGTTGAGGAGCAG
>CAWBRH010000021.1:0-62596 GCA_963790945.1 uncultured Acidobacteriota bacterium | reverse complement strand
CCAGATTGTGCAACTGGAGCTGGAATGATCTGTACAGAAGGGAGTTTCATGACAAGCTTCGCATTCGCCTCGTTGCTCTACAACTTCGGCGCCGCAACGTCACATTTGTCAAAGTTAAATTGACTGTGTCTACGTTCAAGAGCAAATTCGTCTTGGCCCTCCGCCTACGATTATCATTGGTTTGCTGAGGGCTGATTTGGTCACATGACGTGGTCCGCTGCATCGACGTAATGTCTGGCTGTGTCGCGCGGTGATCGGCTGTTGCTTCATGGAACGGAATCGCGATATCCGGTATGTTGAGACCACCGTCGGTGCTCTTTCTCGTAGCCATTGTCGCCTCTTCGCCGGAGAAGGGCATCAACTGCCGCTTATACGCCGTGCTCATCCTGCTGCTGTGAAGATGGATTCCTACAGTAGGGGCAAGGAAGCGCGGTTCGAGGACCTGCCTGGGTTGCCGTGCCGCATGACGCGAAAAGTACGCCGCCAAATAAATCAAGAAATGTGTCGGCGGCACTCGAAAGAAAGATAAATTGAGCCAATCCTCAAGCACCTGGCGAGTTTGGAATGAACATGTTGTCGCGCGCACCGCCGACGAGGCACTATTGCTATATTCGATGCGGATGATGTTTACAGTAGTTGCGTGGCACATTCATCTGACACTGGCTCACCTGAAGCAGCAGGCGGGCCCATCGTGCCGCAATTGTTTTAACGGCACGGCCATGAGGACCTATATCGGCGCATTCCCACCATCGTCGCGGATCCTCACGTTCACGAGCTTTACGCTCGCGCTTGTGCGAAGGAGCTTGAAGGGGCCGCTCTCGCAGGAGGTTAGCTCTCATGAAAGTACCGGCTAGAGCACTACTCTCGCGCGTTTCAAATTGAATATCTGATGTGCGCGCATGGTGCTATCGGCCAATCATCAGGCTGCGATTAGATTGATCACGCCGGTGGACGGCAAGCGGCCCTTCGCGCGTGGACCCGCGCTGTTTAGTGACAGCACCATGCGTTGAGTGCCTGGCTTCAATGCGGTCGTCGTGCGGCTTGAATCGGCGCCGCGCCCACAGCGGATTATCGTTTTGTTTTTAGTTCGGATCCAGCTATTGATCGCGCGTGTGGTGGTGAAATGTTTTTTCGTCGGCAGCACACGTGCAGAACATCGAAATTGCGCATGGGCTCGACAAGCTGCGCATTCTGATGGAGCGGCCAGTTGCTGCAGCAGCATCAAGAAGTTTCCATCTTGCAAACCACATCGTTGTGTCTTGAAGCGGTGGAGATGCTTTTGTGATGTCCCATTCTCCGTGGATAACTATCGGCTGATGAGTATTGCGGAGAACGACACCGTGAATATCTTTGTGTGTGCCAGATAACTGGTAATGAGAAAAAGGATTTTTTGACTATTGATCACCTTTTCCGCGGCGCGTGCTTGTTTATTACGAAGGCGGACGATCTGCGCCGTATTCACGTTTTCTGGGACGCGAGCCACAAAGAGAGGAAAATCCTGTTGTAAAAATGGAAGCCGAAGATTTCATTTGCTGCATGTGATATTTGGCATCTATTTCGTTATGCTGTGTCTTGCCTAGCAGAATAATGCCGTTCTCGGCGAGATTTTCTTGCTTGAAAGCGGGTACCCGCAATTGAATCCACGTGCTGGATCGGAGCGCCTATCGTTCGGCCTCTGGGGGCGGGGCGCGTTTGTGCTCGGATCGGGTTGTCTAGCAGGAGATCGAAGAAAGAGTGATTCGCGATCGTGCCCACTCCCTCCTCCTCCCCACCGCGTCGTGGTGCCAATCATCGCCATCCAGAACACACGGGGCATCTGGGCTGCTGTGGGGAAATCGCGACGCGCGGTTTTTTGTTTTTTGTGTGGGAGGAAATTCTCAGAAAAGCCCGCGACGTGATTTTGCGTACCGTGGAACAATCCACTGCCGAAGAAAAAACCGATTGGGGCGCTATGAAGAAAAAAATTCGGAGCCGCACTGAAGCGTTATTTGAATAAGAGACACTCTCGAAGTGCGTCCCGTGCACCTGCGCGCCCCCATGGAAGCCTCAGCGCCGCGCCTGCGCCGAAAGCAGCACGTCAAGCCACTAAATGTCGCTCCCCGGCCAGTCCTCCGATGACTTCGAATTGTCTACGAAATGACTAGGGCTGCTACGGTCCAGGCATCGCCTCATCCCTGCTGCGAGCTTTGCGCCTACCTCCGCCTCCCAACGCGGATTGCTTGATCGCGACGATTCGTATCAAACCGGTCCCCCGTCTCCCTGCCCATCGTGAAAATTGCGGCGACATCATCACCATCGATGTGCTGGAAGCCTATGCCTCACAAAATTGATCGTTTTTTCTCTAGCTGTTGAATTGTGCCTCTCTCTCGGGCGTGCGCGAAAGTGATTCTTGAAATAACAACCGAAAAACACCCCGCAGTCTTCTGGGGAAAGGATGGCGATTGTACTTGTGCATCTGGAAAGGCTGATCATCCGGGCTGCTGACGCGTACCCCCACTCAATCTTTTGTGCAGAAAATTATCGGGGGGATCTTGAACGATTATTTAATATCACATTTCCTCGGGATCGTCGGCAAGGTCACTCAAATCATTCAAACTGCTGCATGCTGCTCACTGATCGCGGATATTTTTAAACTGTACTCAACCGAGTGACTGGCTTATTGGAAAAGATATGATTGCTTATCAGTGCCGCTATTTTTGTGAAATGGTTATCCTTTTAGTTCTCCGCGTGGACGACAACATCCTCACGCACCCTCAGCCTAAGTTTTTCCGTCGCCGCCATTCCTGCGTTCCTGCTCACGAAAATTATCGGCAAGCATCTCGAGAACCTCTACACGCCACCTGTCGGTCGGTGGACTCGCGATGTGTGTTCATTGACGACGCAGCTTGCTTTCTGAAACTGGTCCCTGCAGAAGCCCATGGTACATGTCGTTGGCCAAGCGATTGTGCGTGCCAGATTCCTCGGCTGTTCAGCGCGGACAGGTGCGGATCGTGCGCTTGGAATTGTTTTTCCTGTCAATTCCTACGATGGTCACGATGTGCTATGACTGCTTAAATCCCTGCGCGGCAAGGGTGTCGAATCCTATTGCGTCAGTCAGATGTGTATGGTCCTTGTCCGTCCACCACAACTGCAACTTCGCGCCCTGCTGTATGTGTGTCCTTCGTCGCTGGCTTTTCAGCGAGCGCGAACCGCCGTGCACGTTGCACTTCATTGACTTAGTTTTTATCCTCGCTCTAAATTACCGCGGATCCGAGTTGGGCCCGCCACGTTCTCGCATTACTGTATCGTCCAAAAAAAATTCGCGGCGGAGGCATGGGCGTCGGCTTTACAAAGCAGCGGAAGACACGGTGTGTCTGGGATCGTTTTCGCTTCGCGCTGAAAATTTCTTCCCGATGAACGAAGTGCATCTGCTTGCACTTTGGCCGTTTTCACGGAAGCGCAGGCTGCTTCCGCGCTGAATCATCCGAGCATCTGCACCATCTACTGTGATATTGTGAGGGAGAATGAAAGCCTTCATTGCTATGGAATAATTTTCTGTGTCACGCTCAAGCATGTTACCGGCAAACCCACTGAGTCGTATCGCTTGCTCGATCTCTCCATTGAAAATGGCGGATGCGTTGATGCTGGCGCACTCGAAGACTTTGCCGTGTCGCGACATCAACTGGTGAATCTTTTCTCGTTATGGGCGCGGCCATGTGAGATTGATTTTGGCCTCGCAACATGGCCGCGCGGGCTGCAGTGTCCCTGTTGTACTCCTATGGCGGAAAGTCAGCGTTATGTCGCTTACCGTAGATGTTCACCAGCCAGAAAACTGCGTTGGCACTGTTGCCTATATGTTCGCCGAGCAAGTCCGCGGAACTCTCGACTCCGCGGTTCGTTTGGAACTGTTCTCTATGAGATGATGGTGTCCTTCCCTTCCGCGGCGAAACTTCCGGCGTAGTCTTCCAGCTTGTATCTGCAAATCGCAATTGCTTTCGCTCCGGCTATGGAATCCCACGCCGCCGCGCCTGGAAGAAATCCTGCAGGACGAGGAGCGAGATGCGTGATCAGTTCGCTGCCGGAATGTGCGCGGACTTGAACGCCTTCGCGGCGAGACCTCCTTGGTGGAGGGTGCAGCGTGGCACACGCAATCATCCGGCTCCACCGGCCTATCCCGCATCGGCTCGGCGCCAATCGTGTCGACCTCGTCTGCGTCCGTTCTGGTGCATCCGGTTTCAAAGCCGCGGAAAAAAATTGGCGCAGCAACATTGTCACTTCAATGTTATTGTTTTTCCATGTGCGGTCATGGTGCATATGCTCTTTTCGTGAGTGCCCAAATACGAAAGTTCTACGGTCATTCTGTTACTGATACTGAAGCCCTCCCACTCCGCCGACGGCAATCACATCCACATATTCAGCTCGGACGCTGTGGAGAGCATCTGCATTTATCAAGAGCAACACGAAATTGTTGGTGCGCTGACCATTTTGCGTGTTGCTTTTGGTGGGGACGTTGCGGAGCCAGATACTCTGCTGGCCAGCGTCGAGCTGAATGCTGGCGATGTATTTGCCGTCGGGCGAAGATGGCGGCTTCGGAGGCTTTGCCGGTATCGGTGACAGGAATGACCGTGAAGCTTTCGTACGAATTTGGGCCTTCCGCGAGACGAGCGTGTATGCGCCGTAACCGCCGCGGCAATCAATGCGAGAACAATGATTGAAGTGAGCGATAGTCCCAATTTGTGCTGCGCTGCAACCTGCCGCACGGTGGAACTGGAACCGGATGCCGCGGAACGGACGCGGAGGAAATTGGACCTGCGGCGACGGCGCCGAGCCGGACGCGGGAATGGCAGTGGAACCGGATGATTGCGGTCCACGCTGGCCGAAACACGGCCGGAGGAATCGGCCTCGCGGCGAAGGCGTTTTAAGTCCGCGCGCATTTCGGCGGCGAACTGATAGCGCATCTCGCGATCTTTCTCGAGTGCTTTTTGCAGGATTTCTTCCAGGCGCGGCGGCACGTCGGGATTCAGACGCATGGCCGGAGGCGGAAGGCGATTTAGAATCGACTCGAAGACTACGCCGGAAGTTTGCGCGGAAGGGAAGGACGCCCGTGGTCATTTCATAGAGAACGGTTCCGAATGAAAACAAATCGCTGCGCGAATCGAGATCCTTGCCTCGGACTTGCTCGGGCGACATTAGGCAACAGTGCCAACGGCGGTTCCTGGGCTGGTGAACATTTCGTCGGCTGCGACGGTGGCCCGGTGAGAACGCTGACGCTTTCCGCCATAGGAGCTCCGACGGGAGCGCTGCCGGCCCGCGCGGGAATCAGTTTTGCGAGGCCGAAATCGAGAATCTTGGCATGGCCGCGGCGCGTGACGAAAAGATTTGCGGGTTTGATATCGCGGTGCACGATTCCTTGCGAGTGCGCGGCATCGAGCGCATCGGCAATTTCGATGGAGAGATCGAGCAAGCGATCGAGCTCCATGGGTTTGCCGGTGATGACATGCTTGAGCGTAGCGCCATCGAGAAATTCCATGGCGATGAAGGCTTTGCCGTTTTCTTCGCCGATGTCGTAGATGGTGCAGATGCTCGGATGATTCAGCGCGGACGCGGCCTGCGCTTCACGTTGGAAACGGCCCAGGGCTTGCGGATCGCTGGCAACTTCATCGGGAAGAAATTTCAGCGCGACGAAACGATGAAGACGCGTGTCTTCGGCTTTGTAGACGACGCCCATGCCTCCGCCGCCAAGTTTTTCGACGATGCGGTAATGCGAGACGGTGAGGCCGATGAGATAGGACTGGGAGTCTGGCATGCGCGGGAAGTTTAGAGCGAGGATAAAACTAAGTCAATGAAGTGCAACGTGGAGGTTCGCACTTGAACTGAACACCAGCGACGAAAAAAGCGCGCGTGCACAAAAGGCGGGGCGGCAAAGTCACATCGCGATACGGGCGGCCCAGTAAAGGACGGCGGCGCCGAGAATGATGCGGTAGATGGCGAAGGGGACGAAGCCGTGGTTGCGGACCCAGTCCATAAACCAGGCGACCGAGGCGTAAGCGACAATGAACGAAACGACGAAGCCGATGGCGAGGACTATCCAGCCGTGCGCGTCAATTTGAGCTGACGCCGATGGGATCTTCGACGCCTTTGCCGCGTCAGGGATTTCAGCAGGTCGTAGCACGTGGCCGCCACCATGGTAGGAATCGAGAGGAAAAACGAAAATTCGAGAGCCGACGCGCGCGACATGCCCGCGACTTGTCCTGCGGCGATCGTGGACATCGAGCGCGAAGTGCCGGGAAAACCGCCGAAAGAATCTGGCACGCGCCGATCCAGATCGCCTGGCCAAGGCTCATTTCCTCCATGTGCCAGACGTGAATGCGGCTGCCGGGCGCGCCGGGGCCGCGCTTTCTCGGCAGGGCGAGTTCATCGCGTCAATAATCCACATCACGATTCCGCCGATCAGCAGGGCAGTCGCCGATGATGTCAGAGCTTCTCGAGATGCTTGCCGATAATTTTCTTGAGCAGGAACGCGGGGATCGCGGTGACGACGAAGGCGATCGAGACCAGGCTGAGCGGATGCGTGAGCATCGTGCGGTTGCCGCGCTCGCCGCGCGGAAACGTGGAAAGAAATTTCGCGATGCGCTCGCGAAAAAAAATCGGCAGGCAGAGAATCGCGCCGAGCTGAATCACGATCGTGTACATCTTCCAGTAGCCGTTGGTGAGGCTTGACGTGCAGCAGAAATTCAGCGATGCGCAGATGGGCGGTGGAGCTGACGGGAATGAATTCGGTGAGGCCTTCGACGATGCCGAGGATCAAGAGAAATTAAGTAATCGTTCAAGCTGCCCCCGATAATTTTGTCGCGACGAAATCAGGCGATCGATTTAATCATCGAGAAGGCGTCGCGGCCGCCGGGATAATAGCCCTTCCAGATGCCGCGTTTACGATAGCCATGCTTTCTCCCAGAAGGCAATTGCGGAGTCGTTTTCGGTTGCGGTTTCGAGAATTACTTCGCGCACGCCCGATTCGCGCAGGCGCGATTCGACGGCTTCGAGCAGGCGCCGATCCGATCTTGTGGCGGCGATAGGCTTCCAGCACATCCATGGTGATGATGTGCCCGCGATGTTCGCGATACGCGGTGAGACAGAAGCCCACCGCGTTTGCCGCGATCGACGGCGATCAGAGCAATCCGCATTGGGAAAGCGGAGGTAGTCGCGAAGTTCGGGCGGGAATAGGCGATGTCCGGCGGGTAGCAGGCCTGATCGATTTCGTAGAGCGATTCAAAATCGTCGGAGAGTATAGGCCGCAATGCGATTTGCGTGGCTTGGACGTGCTGCTTTCGGCGCGGGCACGGCGACCACACTTCCAGGATCACCGGCAGAATCAGCGGACGCTTCGATGTTTGCTTATTCAAGTAGCGCTTCAGGTCGGTGCGGATTTTTTCCTTGATCACGCCCCAGTCGATTTTTTCTTCGGCACTGGATTGTTCCACGGTGCGCAGAATCACTTCGCGGGCTTTACTGAGAATTTCCTGCCCTCCTCGGACAGAAAACCGCGCGTGACGATTTCAGGCGGCCCTTCCAGATGCCCGGTGTGCTTGTCGATGGCGATGATTGGGACCACGACGCCATCCTCGGCAAGATGGCGCGATCGCGAATCACTACTTCTTCGATTTCCTCGAGCGAGCCCGAATCGACGCAAACGCGCCCGGCGGTGACAGGCTCGCGACGATAGGCGCTGCCATCAGGCGTGAATTCGATTGGCTGCCCGCTTTCAAGCAAGAAAATCTCGCCGGAGACGGCATTCATCTGCTCGGCAAGCGCCGCATGCCGGAATAGATGCCGATATTCGCCGTGCAGCGGAATGAAATATTTCGGCTTGCAGAGTTGCAACAGGATTTTCTGCTCTTCCTGGCTCGCATGCCCGGAAACGTGAATCGGCGCCGACCGTCCGCCTTCGTAATAAACAAGCACGCGCCGCCGGAAAAGATGATCGATCATGCGAAAGATCGCTTTTTCGTTGCCAGGAATCTGCGCGCAGAAAGAATCACAGTGTCGTTCTCCGCGATGCTCATCAGCCGATGATTATCCACGGAGATGCGCGACATCGCCGAAAGCGGCTCGGCCTGCGTGCCGCTCGCAAGCACGACGATGCGCTCCGGATCGAAGCCCTTGATATCCTGCGGGCGAACGACGCTGCCATCCGGAATGCGCAGCTTGTCGAGCCCGTGCGCGATTTCGATGTTGTCCACCATGCTGCGCCCGACGAAACCCACCTTTCGCCCGACCACACGCGCGAGATCGATCACCTGTTGAATGCGATGAATCGAGCTCGAAAAACACGAAACGATAATTCGCTGCGGAGCGGCGCGAAACAGTTCTTCAAGACGCACAACGACCGAGCGCTCCGAAGGCGTAAAGCCGGGCCGCTCGACATTGGTGCTGTCACTAAACAGCGCCAGCACGCCTTCCTGCCCGTAGCGCGCGAAGGCATGCAGGTCGAAAGGCTTGCCGTCCACCGGCGTGGGATCGATCTTGAAATCGCCAGTGTGAATAATCACGCCGAGAGGAGTGCGAACGGCAAGCGCCACGCAATCGATCGTGCTGTGCGTCACGTGCAGATATTCAATTTGAAACGCGCCAAGAGTAGTCGTCTGGCCCGGAGCCACTTCATGGAGCTTACACCTTGTCGAGCAGCCCGTGTTCTTCGAGCTTCTTGCGCACAAGCGCGAGCGTGAACTTAGTGCCGTAAATAGGAACGTTGAGATCGCGCGATGATGTAAGGAATCGCCCCGATATGATCCTCATGCGCGTGCGTCAGAACGATCCCGCGGATCAAGCCGCTTGTTCTGCTTCAGGTAAGTGGTGTCCGGGATGACGATGTCTACGCCGAGAAGCTCCTGCTCGGGGAACATCAACCCGGCATCGATGACAATGATGTCGTCGGCTGTGCGCACGACGAGCATGTTCATTCCAAACTCGCCAATCCCGCCGAGCGGGATGGCCCATACTGAGGATTGGCTCAATTTATCTTTCTTTCGAGTGCGGCCGACATTCTGATCTATGGGCGGCGCATAGCTTCGCGTCATGCGGGCACGGCCCGTCAGGGCGGGTTTCTGACATTCCGTGCCCCACTGCAGAAATGCATGCTTGGCACGAACAGAATGACACGTATGAAGCGGCAGTTCAATCCCTGCTGCCCGGCGAAAAGGCGAGCAATGGCTACAAGAAGAACAGCGCCGACAGTAGCGGCTGCAAGCGTGCCCCAGAAACCCCACGGTGCAATCGCGATTCCGAGTTTTATGAAGAGCCACCGGCCGATCACCGCGCCAATCAAGCCAAGGATTACGTCAACGATACAGCCAAATCCACGGCCGCGCGTGATGTGGCCAGCAATCCAGCCTGCCAGCAATCCAATGATAATCGTGGCAATAAAGCCCGGCGAAGTCACTTGAACGTAAACGGTATGCTCGTCGATTTGGTTCGCGAATGTGATGAGCATCGCTAATGCAGCAAACGCCGAAACTTGTCATGAAACTCCTCTGAAAGATCCTCTATACAGATGATTCCGCTGCCGGTTGGCGTGGTAAAAGCTACTCCTCTATAGAATAGCCGGATGCGGACGAACAGGCTACTGCTGGCAGAAAATATATCCGAGGCACTTATAGACGAGCTTCGCGGCCAGGAAATCCGACGCGTGGTCGCCCGGTTGAGGCAAAAGCTCGACGACGTCCATGCCAACGATTTTCTTATGGTCGGCGACGGCACGAATCAGGGAAGTCACCTGCATCCAGTCGAGGCCGCCGGTTCTGGAGTGCCCGTCGCCGGAACAAACGCAGGATCGAAGCCGTCGAGATCGATAGTGAGGTAAACATTCGGGCTTAGATCGGCGAGAACTTTCGCGATCCAGCTCTTCATCGGCGCGCGCGCGATATCTTTTGCCCAGTAGATACTGGTGCGCAGATGAGGAATCGCCTGCGCTTCTTCCACGGAGAGCGAGCGAATGCCAACCTGCACGGCGGGGCAAACTTCCACCACGCGGCGCATCGCGCAGGCGTGGCTTGCGGGATTTCCGTGATACTCGTCGCGAAGATCAGCATGAGCGTCAATCTGCAGCACACTGAGGTCCTTGAATTTCTTTGCGGTTGCGGAGACGAGCGGAGGCGTAAGCGAGTGTTCGCCTCCAAGCGCGACAGTAAATTTGTCGTCTTCAAGCAGACCCATCTGCGCGGTGAAAATTTCTGTGATCACTTCATCGAGAGTGCCGTCGGAAGTGTCTATAGCTGGAAGCGTGTGAATTCCGATTTCCTTGTAAGGCTCGAGCTCGAGTTCCTCGTCGTAGAGCTCCATATTGCGGCTGGCGGTCAGGATGGCTGCGGGACCATTCCGCGTGCCGTGCTCTACGAGGTAGTCCGCTCGAGCGGCACGGGAAAATCATGGCGCGCGACGTTGCATATTGCGAATGTTCGTCAGGAAGGCCGCCGAAATTTTCAGGCGGCATCGGAGTATATCGTGTCATCGTCGGTTTAGGCTCGCTGTGGATTCACGTTCACACGCAATTCACATTCAACGCTTGCGCTGAAACTTATACCTAACAGATTTGTCTTTCAACGAATGCCTCATTTGTACTATCAATGAGGCGCGCGAGAACAAAACTTTCGCGCGAGAAGGGCCGACCGCACTACATTACCTTGCGAGGACGCTGAATGGCAAAGAAAAAGGGCGCAACGGGACGAATCCTACACGACCCGATCAAAGACAAACTCGTTCCCATTTACCCTCTCGATCTCTCGCGCATCCGGACGATAGATGAACTCGTGCGCGCGATGGGGCAGACGGCGTTTACGGCGCGCCAGATCGGGGACGCGGCGGATGTTCTTGAAGCTATGGCGCGCGACAAAGATTGTTTCGGCGTAATGACCCTATCGGGCGCCATGACCGTGGCAAAAATGGCGCTGGTTTTCTGCGATCTGGTCGAAGCCGGAATCATCAACGCCATCGTTTCAACCGGCGCGCTGATGGCGCATGGGCTCGTGGAAGCGGAAGGCCTGCATCACTACCGCTACGACGAGAAAATGAACGACCGCGAGCTTTTCGCGGCCGGCTACAACCGCGTGTACGACTCGCTCGAGCCGGAAACGAATCTCGATCATGTAGAAGAAACCATGCAGCACATCTTGGAGAACTGGGACGCCGACGATGTGCTGTGCAGCTGGAAGATCAATCGGAAAATCGGCGAATATCTTTCGAAGCATACAAAGGGGCGGGGAATCCTGAAAACCTGCTACGAGCACAAGGTTCCGGTATTTGTCCCGGCGTTCACCGATTCCGAATTGGGCATCGACGTGGCGCTGCACCAGCGTCTGCGAAAGAAAGCCGGGAAAAGTTGCTGCGATTTGATCCGTACGAGGATTTCGAGTTTTACGCTTCCACGATGCTGGCCACCAAGCGCATGGGAATTTTCACGATTGGCGGCGGAGTGCCGCGCAACTGGGCAACAGTTCGGCGTGTACGCGGAATTACTGGCGCGGCGCGGCTATGAAAAACTTCCGCTGAAACGATACAACTACGGCGTGCGGATCTGTCCTGAACCGGTGAATTGGGGCGGCCTCTTCGGGAAGCACGTACACAGAGGCCGTATCGTGGGGAAAATTTGTGCCGCCGGAAGAAGGCGGACGATTTGCTGAAGTGCTTGACGATGCGACGGTGGCCCTGCCGCTGGTTGTGGGCGCGGTACTGGAACGACATCGGATATTTGAAGAAGCGCTGATCCAGTTCAAGGAATAAGTAAACCCCGAAAAACTCTGCGTCGATTTCTAGGAGGCGACTATGCAAATCGTGCGAAATCTGGTTCGGGTCATTGGCATTGTTTTGCTTCTGGTCTCTTGCGCCGCTCTTTACGCACAGAATCCGAAGGCAAAAGATGATAACCGTCCCATTCGGAATATCGTTCTCGTCCACGGCGCTTGGGCCGATGGTTCAGGCTGGAAAAGTGTCTACGACATTCTGGTGAAGGAAGGGTTCAATGTCAGCATGGTCCAGGAACCGGAAACGTCATTTAAAGACGACGCCGCCGCCACGAAGCGCATTCTGGCGCTGCAAGACGGCCCCTGCATTCTCGTCGCGCATAGCTATGGCGGAGCTGTGATCACCGAAGCTGGAAACGACCCTGCGGTCGCCGGTTTGGTTTATATCGCGGCCCACATGCCGGATGCCGGGGAGAACGAGGCGGATGACGGGAAAAAATTTCCCGAGCGACCTCAGCAAGTCCGGCGCGATCAAGAAGACGCCAGATGGGTTCACTTATCTCGACCCCGCACAGTTTCATGAATACTTCGCAGCGGATCTCTCCGACGACCAGGCCGCTTTCATGGCGCGATCGCAGGTGTTCAATTTCGCCGACAATTTCAAAGCACCGATCACCTCGGCAGCATGGCGAAGCAAACCAAGCTGGATGCTGGTAGCCGGAAAAGACAGAACCATCAATCCCGACCTAGAACGTTGGTATGCCAAGCGAGCGAACAGTCACATGGTGGAAGTTGCTGGCGCCAGCCACGTGGTTTATGTATCCAGGCCAGCGGAGGTTGCAGCGCTCATCCAAGAAGCGGCGACTCACGCTCACTAGGAAGCCCAGCATGACTGATGTGCAGAAGCAACGAATCTTGTTATCGTTCAGCGAAAAAGAGTAGGGCTAGTCATCTTCGCCGAGAAGAATCGCGGCGGCAAGAACGGTGCTCCACAATCCGCGCTTATCGCCAACCGCGGACTGCGTGATGTTCATGGTGCGGACGATCTTGTTTGAAATTCGATAGACCTCTTTTTTCTCGTCCCACGAAAGATCCGGATCGATTCCACGTTCAGAGTAGTAGCAGCATCTCTGCGGCGAGTTCTTCGGCGTATTCTCCGGCCACTTCTTCCGGCTCACCGAATGAGTGGTGTTCGGAAAGATAGCCGAACATGGATTTATCGCCGGGAAGAGCAAGGCCCACACCAGCCGCAATCAACCGGTGCGGTTCGCGCGTTTGATTCTCGCTGATCACCGTAAAAGCCACCTGGCCCGACTTCAAATGCTTAAGTCCTTCGCTCCGTGAAATCAGTTTGCAGTAAGGAGGGAAGATCGAGGAGACGCGGACGATATTGCAGGCGGCGATTCCTGCATTGCGCAGGGCCAACTCGAAGCTCGATAGGCGCTCGCGGTGTTTTCCGACTCCCTTGGTGAGGAATATTTTCTTCGCGACGAACGCCATGGACTGGTTAGCGGTGCCTCTTCTCGAATGAGTTGGAAAAATTTCTTCTTCGGGAAATTAACAAGCGCGTACCGCGAAGTCAATCACTATTCATGTGCAAGAGTTACAGCAGTGTTACAAGGCACTCGAAAGGAGACTCAAGCGGACTAAGCGTTCGCTTTCACGCCCAGGCTGACGCAGGGAGCCAGAGCCTCGGCGATCGTTTTCAGTTCGCGCAACTGCTGGTGCGTGAAATCGGGGCCGGCATCGGGTGCGGAATTGGCTTTGCGAGAGATTTGAATCACGCCAACCACTTTTCGGTCAACCACCAGGGGCGCGCTCATGATCTTCTGGATCGCTTCGCCGGGCTGGTTGTCGGCGATGGGAACCGCCTCGAATACCGACGAATGCGGAATCACGGAAAAGTGATTGATCACCTCCGCGCGCTTCTCGCGAACGGTGCGAGCTGCCAGCGAGTGCGTGCTCGTGGTTGGGATTTGTCCCACCTCGCGCAGCTTTTCAGGCGTGAGAAATTGCAGAAAACGATCATCCGGAGTCAGCGCGAAAATCGCCACTTCGTGCGGGCGCACCGAAAAATTCTGGCTGATCAGCTCCACCGCGCGGTTTAGCCCGATTGCATCGCCTTCGCCGCTACGGCGTGCCAGTTCGGCAGCCCACTTCTTCAACTCGTTGATGAATTCTCCGCCCATTTTCCCAAGTCTTCGCCTAACAGAGTTTCGCCCGACAAAGTCTCGCCTAAGAAACCTTTGCCTGGAATAAGTCTAGCAAGCTCTCCGCTCTGCCCGATTCATTTCTGCGCTGCCTGACACCATCTTGCAAACCTTCACACACCGACTTATACTTTCGTGTTGCACGCTGGCAGAAAAACGATTCGGAGAGTGCATGTCGGCCACCGCGGCTGATTCCAAAACGAGTTACTTCCTCGACAAACTGCAGTCCCTCAGCGGCGTAATTCCCATTGGCGCATTTCTTCTCGAGCATTTCTGGTCCAACAGCTACGCCCTCGTCAGCGTGCAGAAATACAACGACGTCTCCGTCGAACTCCAAAGCATCCCCTGGCGAATCATCGTCGAAGCCTGCGTCCTCTGGCTCCCAATCCTTTTCCACGGTTTTTACGGAATCTATATCTGGTGGATGGGCAAATCCAACGCGATCGGCCACCCCTGGATGGCCAACTGGCTCTGGGTCCTCCAGCGCTGGACCGGAATCATCGCGCTCGTTTTCATTTTCTGGCACGTTTATCTCGAGCGCTTCGTCGGCCACGGCCGCACCAATTACCAGGATCTAGCCGACGCGATGTCGCATCCGGGATATTTCGCCTTCTATATCGTCGGAATCACCGCCGCATCGTTCCACCTCGGCAATGGTCTCTGGAATTTTGCGTGTAAATGGGGCATCGCAGTCTCAGCGCGCGCTCAGCGAGCGGCAGGCTGGTTTGGCGCCGCAGTTACAGTAGTGCTCACGTTCGTGGGCATCGCTATCGCGATCGGATTCCGCAGCCACTGGTTTCCCCTGGGTACTTACGTTCAATGAGACACCCGAAAATCATCGTCGTAGGCGGTGGTCTGGCTGGCCTCATGGCCACAATTCGCGTCGCTGAACATGGCGTCCGCGCCGAACTATTTTCCATCGTCCCCGTCAAGCGCTCGCATTCCGTCTGCGCGCAGGGTGGAATCAATGCCGCGAAAAATCTGAAAGGCGAAGGCGATTCCACCTGGAAACATTTTGACGACACAATTTACGGCGGCGATTTTCTCGCCAATCAGCCGCTCGTAAAGGGAATGTGCGAAGCCGCGCCCGCCATCATCGATCTCCTCGATCGCATGGGCGTGATGTTCAATCGCACGCCGGAAGGCTTGCTCGATTTTCGGCGCTTCGGCGGCACTCTCTATCACCGCACCGCTTTTGCCGGCGCCACCACAGGACAGCAACTCCTCTACGCCCTCGATGAGCAAGTCCGCCGCTTCGAATCCGAAGACAAAGTAAAAAAGTTCGAAGGCTGGACGTTTCTCTCCGCCGTAATCGACGACCAGGGCATCTCCCGCGGCATTTGCGCGATGAATTTAAAAACGATGGAGATCAAAACCTTCCCCGCCGACGCCGTGATTTTTGCCACCGGCGGCAACGGCGCGATCTTCGGCCGCTCCACGAATTCAGTTGTGTGCACCGGTTCTGCGCAATCCGCGCTCTTCCAGCAAGGCGCCTGGTACGCCAACGGCGAATTCATCCAAGTCCATCCCACCGCGATTCCCGGCGAAGACAAATGCCGCCTGATGAGCGAATCGGCCCGGGGCGAAGGTGGACGCGTCTGGGTCCCCAAACAGCCGGGCGATAAACGCAGCGGCAAAGACATTCCCGAATCCGAGCGCTTCTATTTCCTCGAAGAGTGGTATCCGAAATACGGCAACCTCGTCCCTCGCGATGTAGCCACTCGCGCGATTCACAAAGTCGTCTTCGAAATGAAAATGGGTCTGCCTGGCGAGCCCGCCGTCTACCTCGACGTCTCGCATATTCCCGCAGACGTGCTCGATAAAAAACTCGAAGGCATTCTCGAAATCTACGAAAAGTTCGTAGGCGTCGACCCTCGCAAAGAGCCCATGAAAGTTTTCCCGGCGATGCACTACACCATGGGCGGCCTATGGGTCGACAATGAAAATCAGGCGACGAACATTCCCGGAATCTACGCTGCCGGCGAATGCGAGTATCAATATCATGGCGCGAATCGCCTCGGCGCCAATTCGCTCGTCTCCTGCATTTATGGCGGAATGCTCGCCGGACCTGCGGCCGTGAAATACGCGCACAGTCTCGAGCAGGGAGCCGAGAACACTCCCGCAAGCGTTTCCGAACGCGAGCGCGTCCGCCAGCAGGATATCAACGACGCGCTCCTGAATCAGCATCAGGGCACCGAAAATCCGATAACGATCTGGCGCGAGATGGGCGAAATAATGACGGAGAACGTCACCGTGATCCGCTACAACGCCAATCTCCAGAAGACCCTGGTAAAACTCGACGAACTCAGCGACCGCTTCCGCCGGATCAATTTGCAGGATCGCACACAGTGGGCAAATCAAACGCTGAATTTCGTCCGCGAACTTGGCAATATGCTGGTGCTCGCGAAAGTCATCACGCTCGGAGCGCTCGCCCGCAATGAAACACGCGGCGCGCATTACAAACCGGAATTTCCGAATCGCGACGACGCGAATTGGCTGAAGACGACCAAAGCCTCGCGCGGCGAAATCAAACTCGATTTCGAGCCGGTGGATACTTCACTGCTGCCGCTCCGCGAGCGCAAGTACACAGCGGCGAAGTAGGTTTCTGTAACTCAGGTCGGCGAAGTAAGTTTTTCGTAGCTCAGGTCCCATTCTGGCCCGACGTTGGCCAGAATTGACCTGAGGCCTTTGAATCGGTTGCGCCGGGCACGAATCGCAGTTCGTGCTGTGTTTTAGGATGGAATAAATGCCCGAAACGGCAGTGAACAAAACAGGCAGCACTTTCATCGTCCGAATCAAGCGCCAGCAGCGCCCCGACGAAGCCGTTCGCTGGGAAGAATACGAACTGCGCTACCGCCCGCATATGAACGTGATTCAATGTCTCCGCGATATCGCCGAAAAGCCCTACACGCGCGAAGGCAAAGAATCCACGCCCGTAAATTACGACGCGAATTGCCTCGAAGAAGTCTGCGGCGCGTGCGCGATGCTCATCAACGGCGAGCCGCGCCAGGCCTGCTCCGCGCTCGTCGACAATCTCGCGAAGCCGATCCGCCTGGAGCCCCTCACAAAATTTCCGCTCGTACGCGATCTGGTAGTCGATCGCGATTTCATGTTCGAGAGCCTGAAGCGCACAAAATGCTGGATTCCCATTGACGGCACCTACGCCCTCGGCGAAGGCCCGCGCATGTCGCCGGCCACGCAGGAAGTGGGCTACCCGCTCTCGCGCTGCATCACCTGCGGCAATTGCCTGGAGATCTGCCCGCGAGTCAACGAGCATTCTCATTTCGTCGGCGCGGCAATCGTAAGCCAGGTGCGCCTGTTCAACCTGCATCCCACCGGCGCCATGCACGCAGCCGGTCGGCTCGAAGCGCTGATGGGCCCCGGCGGCATCGAAGATTGCGACAACGCTCAGAATTGCGTGAAAATCTGCCCCAAGGGAATCCCGCTCACGGAATCCCTCGCCGCAGTAAACGGTCAGGTAATCGTGCACGCAATCAAGAACTGGTTCCAAGGCCACGACTAGAAGCGCCGGGCGATCTCGTATACGTCGGGCTTGAAACGCATTGTAGGTCGCCCCTTCAGGGGCGACACAAAATAAGAATGAGCACCGGGGCTTTAGCCCCTGAAGTACCGATCAAAACTGAGGCTTAAATCCGAATGCTGACTCGCATGGGACTCTTTCTGCTCTGCATCGCCCTCGGCGCCATCGTCCCATTTCTCACCGTCACCGCCCAAACCCCAAGCGACGTCTCCCAAAAAGCTCACGACCTCCATTTCAGCTCCATCGTCATCGACACCCACGACGACACCACCCAGCGCCTCCTCGATCCCAACTTCGATCTCGGCATTCGCCACACCGACGGCAACATCGACATCCCCCGCATGCGCGAAGGAGGCCTGACCGCGATCTTCTTCTCCATCTGGATCTCCGGCAAAATTCATCGGCCCCGATGCCGTCAAGCAGGCCCTCGATCAAATCGACGCCGTCCGCGAAACCGTCCGCAAAATATCCCAACGACCTGATGCTCGCCCGCTCCGCCGACAGACATTCGCGGCGCCAAAAAGCAGCACAAAATCGCCGTGCTCATGGGCGTCGAGGGCGGCCACATGATGGGCAACGACCTCGCCTGCTCCGCACCTTCGCCGCCCTCGGCGTCCGCTACATGACCCTCACGCACATGGTACAACACCGAGTGGGCCGATTCCTCCACCGATAAGCCCGCACACAACGGCCTCACCGATTTCGGCAAGCAAGTCGTCCTCGAAATGAATCGCCTTGGCATCCTGGTGGACATCTCGCACGTCTCCGACAAAACTTTCTACGACGCCCTCGAAGTCAGCAAAGCCCCGCTGATCGCCTCGCACTCCTCCTGCCGCGCCATCTGCGATGCCCCGCGCAATATGACCGACGACATGATCGCGCTCGCCGCCAAAGGCGGCGTCATCCAGATCAACTATCACGTCGGCTTCCTCAGCCAGGAATATCGACGATTACGAAAAGGCCCACCGGCTGCGTCAAGAAATCGAGGCGGAAATTAAAAAGCGCTGCGGCGAGAACGAGGCCTGCAGCTCACCACCGGCGATCAAGTTGCTCGAGATTTCTGGAAGCCGAAGGAAACTCCCCAAGTGGATTGGACGACAGATCATCGAACACATCGACCACGCCGTAAAATGTCGGCGGCAGATCACGTCGGCCTCGGCTCCGATTTCGACGGCGCCGTCATGCCCACTCGGCATGCAGGACGCCTCGCATCTCCCGAAAATCACCGATGCCCTCCTCAAAAAAGGCTACTCAGCGAGCGACATCCAGAAAATTCTGGGTGGCAACACGCTGCGTGTGATGGAGCAGGTGGAAGCCACATCAAAACGAATGGGAGGGCAACCGTGAAGAGCCATGCTGTGAAGATATTTTCGAAATTGTGTGTGGCAGCTGTTATGGCGTGCGTGCCGGTGTCTGTGTGGGCGCAGGCTGCCGATTCGAAGCCTGCTGCTCAAGCACGAAACCAAAAAGCACGGCGGTGGCAATTCGGGCACCGATCCCGCTCTGCTTCATCCCGCCACGCTGAAGGCTCAGGCCCCGGCCGAATATGATGTGAAGTTTGTTACCACCAAAGGCGACTTCGTCGTTCACGTAACGCGTGCGTCGGCGCCGAACGGCGCGGACCGCTTTTACAATCTCGTAAAACATCATTTTTACGATGGAGCCTCATTTTTCCGCTACGTCGATGGATTCGTCGTCCAGTTCGGCCTCACCGGCAATCCCGCAGTGAACAAAGCCTGGACGGACGCCAACATCAAGGACGATCCAGTAAAGTCCAGCAACAAACCCGGCACTGTCACGTTTGCAATGGCAGGCCCCAACACGCGCACCACGCAGATATTCATCAATCTCGGCGACAATTCGCGATTGGACGGAATGGGCTTTGCTGCATTCGGCGAAGTGACGTCCGGCATGGACGTGATCAAGAGCTTCTACAGTGGCTATGCCGACGCGCCTACGAGCCATCAAGGCGAGATCACCAACGAAGGGAAAGCTTATCTGGACAAGAATTTCCCCAAGCTCGACAGCATCAAGACTGCTACGATTGTTCCTGCAGCAGGCGCCGCTGCCGCGCCGGCACACAAAGCCGCTGCGTCGGGAGCAGCCAAGCCGCAGTAGCGGCATTGCCTGAATACTCGGCGCATATTTTCAGAACTTATCTCAGATCACAGGAAGCCTCTCATGACATCAGCTTCGCCATTGCATCAACCGGAAAATGCCAAAGAGCAGGCCCCGGCAGAGTACGACGTTAAATTTGTCACCACGAAAGGCGATTTCACGATTCACGTAACGCGTGCCTGGGCCCCATTAGGCGCAGACCGCTTCTACAATCTCGTGAAGCACGGTTTCTACACGGACGCGCATTTCTTTCGCGTGCTCCCAGGATTCGTGGTCCAGTTCGGATTGAACGCCGACCCGCAAGTTAGCCGCGTCTGGCGCGCCGCGAATATCAAGGACGATGCCGTAACCCAGAGCAATAAACCGGGAACGGTAACGTTCGCCACAGCCGGACGCGACACGCGAACCACACAAGTCTTCATCAATCTTGGCAACAACGGCGGCCTCGATGCCCAGGGCTTCGCTCCCTTCGGCCAGGTCACCGAAGGCATGGACGTCGTAAAGAACCTGCACAGCGGATACGGTGAAGGCTCCCCGAATGGCCGCGGCCCAGATCAAGGCGCAATCACCACCCAGGGCAAAGCATACCTGGACAAGAATTTCCCGAACCTAGACAGCATCAAATCAGCAACAATCCAAGCCGCCGCCGGCAAGTAGCCGTCGCTCACAAAGGAGAGCCAAAACGCTCGCAAGCCATTGGCTCTCGCTCCACCATCTCAAGTGACACAAGCAAGTGCAATCCACACACCTAGCCTCAAGTGGCACAGGCACTCCTGCCTGTGCTCTGACGAGCACCACCCCACAACAACCACCCACCACCCTCGGCCCCATTTCACCTGCCCATCAACACAACCCGATCCACGACTCCATTCTTGCCTGTGCTCTGACGAGCGCCAACCCTCAACAAGCACTGCTCACATCGGCACTCCCGGATCAAACAACGCGCAAGCCGCTAACGATTCGCACAACTATTTGCAGCAAAAACCGCTCCCAATGAATCTCACTCCATGATGGACGGAAGCTTCTCTGACGCGGCCAGTCCGGCCCTCATACGGACCCGTGCGCAAGAAGGCGCAGTCAGCGCAACAACGATGTTGTGTGCTCTGGCAGGACTCTCCATCGTAATCCACCTGCCTGGAATCGCCCGTTACGGCTTCTTTCGCGACGAGCTTTACTACATCGCATGCAGCGAACACCTCGCATGGGGATACGTAGATCAGCCTCCGCTGATTGCTCTCATCGCATGGACCTCCCGTCACGTGCTAGGGAATTCGCTCGCAGCTTTTCGCGTACTCCCGATCCTGGCCGGCGCTGTGACCGTTTATCTGACAGGCTGGCTCGCCGGCGAACTCGGCGGCGGGCGACTCGCGCAGTTTGTAGCTGCACTCGCGATTCTATTCGCACCTCTGTATCTCGCCTTCGACAGCATTCTCACCATGAACGCCTTCGAGCCAGTCTTCTGGCTGGCATGCGCCTGTATTGCCGCGCGAATCGCGAATGGCGGCTCGCCGAAGTTGTGGCTGCTATTCGGAGTGATCTCAGGAGTCGGACTCGAAAACAAACACACAATGGCTGTCTTTGGCTTCGGTGTCGTGCTTGGACTACTGTTGTCGCGCGATTTGCGTACGTTCCGCTCGCGATGGATTTGGATCGGTGGTCTGATTGCCCTGGCGATTGCCGCGCCGAATCTTGTCTGGGAAACACGCCACGGCTGGCCGCAAATCACCGTTGTTCGCAATGCACAGCTATTGAAAAACGAGCCGGTCGTTCCTCTGCGCTTCTTGGGCGAGCAGGTGCTGTTCTATTCGCCCACCTCCCTTCCGCTATGGCTGGGAGGACTCGCGTGGCTTCTCACTGCGCGCGACGCGAAGCTGTTCCGCTTCCTCGGCTGGGCCTATCTGATCGTGCTCGCAGTTTTCATCATTGGCGACGGGAAAACCTACTACCCAATGGGCGCCTATCCGATGCTGATGGCCGCAGGCGGTGTCGCCTTCGAAAAAATCTCGGTGACTCGCACATGGAAGCCACTTCGAGTTGGATATCCCGCCCTGATCGCTGTAGCTGGCTTGTTGACGCTACCGTTCGGTGTCCCGCTGCTGCCGGTAAACACGTTCCTGAAATATTCGGACATGTTGCCCTACGCTCACGAAGTAAAGACAGAACGCGATTCCACAGCACGCCTGCCGCAAAATTACGCGGACATGTTCGGTTGGGACACACTCGCCACCACCGTCGCTCGCATCTATTATGCGCTGCCCGAAACCCAGCGCGGAAGCTGCGCAATCCTGGCAGGGAACTACGGTGAGGCCGGAGCAATCGACTACTACGGTCCAGCATTAGGCCTGCCCAAAGCAATCGGCGGCCACAACAGCTATTTTTTTTGGGGCCCGCGCCAATATTCAGGCGAGTGCGTGATCCTGTTTGGCGAAGGCTCGAAGGAATACAAGAATTACTTCAGTGACGTCCAGCAGGTAGCCACAGTATCGAATCCGCTAGGCATGCCCTCAGAACAAAACGTACCAATCTACCTCTGCAGAAAACCCAAAGCCCCATTAGCCGAACTCTGGCCCCACTTCAAACTGATTATCTAGTGTTCACCCGCACTAACGCAGCGGCGCATGACGCGGATTCCGCGCCGCCCTCTCCAGCATCGTGATATCAAGCCCAGTCTCGCGCAACCTCCGCCCAAACTCCGATCCATCATTGAACGCAATGCAAAGCAGCACGCACTCACTGGTAAGAATCGGAATCTCGCGCCCATTCACCGTATCGTGGTGCGGAGCAATCGCCTCGGAATTCCGCAACACTAAATCCAACTCCGCCGACCGCGGCAAAGGTTTCCCGTCCTTCTTCGCACCCTTCTTCGCCTCAAAAAAAGAAAAGCCCGGCTTCGTGTCCGTCTCCTTGCGCGAGTTATCGTAAAACTCAATCCACCGATGCCACCTCTGCGGGCTGATCTGGCAAATGCGCTGGAGGAGGGTCTCAATCTCGTCGTGCTCCTCCCAGAAGCGCGAGAGGCGGTCCCACTCATAGATATAGATACCGGCAAGAAAATCGGGAACATCCACCACGGCTGCCGCGCGGCTCTTGGCGAGCATCTGCGCAAGTCGTTCGGCGCGAACGAGATCGCGGGTCAGACGGTGAGTCAAAGTTCCGCGATTTCCCTCGTCACCCAGCTCAGGCGAGACGGTAGGGCGTAGGCTTGCCGAGTGCGGCGGTTTGCGCTTGAAAAGTTTCATTGGTGGTTGATAGCGCTCAGTTTAAGTGTATCAGGACGACTCAGTTTCGCAGGACAGGTTAAGTACAGGTCGTACCTAACCGAAACGAAGCGCAGCCAGCGCAATACCGGACTCGACCGCGACAAGAAGCGATTCTGTCACGCTGCAGCCGCTCGGTAAGAGCTGCTTTTTGCGGCAACCTGGTTGCCGCAGTTGCAGCGACACATTTTGTCAAAAGGATGAATCCGGCGATGCGAGAAACAAAAACAGAACTGCAGATCCCTCGCTTCGCTCCCTTCGTTCCGCAGGGCAAGCGGGATGACAATCGCTGAGTGGAGCGAAGCCGACTACAAGCCGAGCACGGTCACCAATTCGCGCACGGACGCCGAGGACTTATCCAGCGCGGCTTTTTCTTCGGCGGTCAGTTTGATCTCGATGATCTGCTCCACGCCTTTCGCGCCGAGTTTTACGGGAACGCCGACGAAAAGCCCGTTGATTCCGTACTCGCCTTCGAGATAAACGGCGCACGGCAGAATTTTCTTCTTGTCCTTCAGAATCGCTTCGACCATTTCGACAGCCGCCGCGGACGGCGCGTAATACGCCGAGCCCGTTTTCAGCAGGTTCACGATTTCGGCGCCGCCTTTTCGCGTGCGCGTGATGATCGCTTCCAGCTTGTCCTTGGGCAATCAGTTCGGGGAGGGGAATTCCCGCCACGGTGGAATAGCGCGCGAGCGGCACCATGTCGTCACCATGCCCGCCGAGAACGAACGAGTGCACGTTTTCGACCGACACTTTGAGTTCCGCCGCGACGAACGTGCTCATCCGCGCGGAATCGAGCACGCCGGCCATGCCGATCACGCGGTTCTTCGGGAATCCGCTGATCTTGAAGGCGGCCTGCGCCATGGCATCGAGCGGATTCGTCACGACGATCAGGATCGCGTTCGGGCGAAAGCTTCACGATCGCTTCCACGACGCCCTTCACCACGTCGTAATTCGCTTTCAGAAGATCGTCGCGGCTCATTCCGGGCTTGCGCGGGAATCCTGCGGTGATCACGACGATGTCGCTATTCGCGGTTTCGCGTGTAGTCGCCGGACAGCGGTGGAAATCCCCGACGGCGTGCGAATCGGTGCCCAGGATCGGCGCGGATTCGGCCATGTCGAGCGCTTTGCCTGCGGGCGGTCCTCGAGAATATCCGTCAGCACCACATCGGCGAGGTCGGCATCTGAATGCGCTGCGCCGTCGTGGAACCGACAAATCCTCCGCCAACCACCGTCACTTTCTTCGCGACATTAGCTTGACCTCTCCTTTCCATTTCTGTCGAAGCGTCGGAATCTGGTTTATGACGATTATGGCGCTCGCCAAGATTCGAACCGGCTGCGACGGCCGATTGCATATTCTCGATGATCGCGCGACGCGTACTCGGACGTTTTCAGTTTCTTCGCGCCGGGCATCATTCGCTCGAGATCGTAGGTGACGCGCTTCTGCTGAATCGTGCGCGCGATGCCGTCTTCGATCAATTTCGCCGCTTCCTTCCAGCCCAGGAACTCGAACATCATCGCAGCCCGAGAGCATCACGGAGCTCGGGATTGATCACGTCCTTATCGGCATATTTCGGCGCAGTACCGTGCGTGGCTTCGAAAACGCCGAAACCGTCGCCGATATTCGCGCCCGGAGCCATGCCAAGGCCGCCAACCTGAGCGGCGCACGCGTCGGAAAGATAGTCGCCGTTCAAGTTGGGCGTGGCGAACACCTGATACTCGTCGGCGCGCGTCAGCACCTGCTGGAACACGGAGTCGGCGATGCGGTCATTGATCAGAATTTTTTTCTTCCACTGGCCGTTGCCGTGCGTCGCGTAAATGGCGTCGAGCGTCTGCTTCACTTCGGGGTACATCGCTTTCTTGAATCTCTTCGGTGGCCTGTTCGAGCCCGGGCTCGATCATCGCGGCGATTTGCTCGATGGTAAGATTCTCATTCTGGTCTTTGTTGTCGAGAATCCAGCTCTCGCGCTCGGTGACGATCTGCTGGCGAAATTCCTCGGTCGCCAGTTCGTAGCCCCAGTCGCGGAAGGCGCCTTCGGTGAACTTCTGAATGTTGCCTTTGTGCACGAGCGTGACGATCGTGCGCTTGTTTTCGATGGCGTGCTGGATCGCCCGGCGCACCAGTCGTTTGGTGCCCGTGGGCGAAATTGGCTTGATGCCGATGCCGGAATCTTCGCGAATTTTTTTCTTGGTGCCTTTGAGCATTTCGTTGTTCAGGAAGTCGATCAGCTTTTTCACTTCGGGCGTGCCGGACTGCCACTCGATTCCCGCGTAGACGTCTTCCGTGTTTTCGCGGAAGATCACCACGTTCATGCGCTCGGGATTCGTTACGGGCGAAGGAACGCCTGGAAATAGCGCACCGGGCGAACGCAGGCGTAAAGGTCGAGCACCTGGCGCAGAGTGACGTTGAGCGAACGAATGCCGCCGCCGACGGGCGTCGTGAGCGGCCCTTTGATCGCGACGCGGAAGTCGCGGATGGCGTCGACTGTATCCTGCGGCAGCCACTCTTTGAATTGGTTGAAGGCTTTTTCGCCCGCGAAAACTTCGAGCCAGGCGATTTTGCGCTTTCCGCCATAGGCTTTTTCGACCGCTGCGTCGAACACGCGGCGCGACGCTTTCCAGATGTCGCGGCCAGTGCCGTCGCCTTCGATGAAAGGAATGATCGGGCCGGTCGGGAACTTGAACTTGCCGCCTTCGTAGGTAATCGCTTTGCCGTTCGGACGGAACCGCTACGCCGCTATAGGAATTTTTCATGCGCCTCGGGACTCCTCGCAGGGGTCGAATCGTTGCACGACGTCAAAATGTGCCGCTGCGGAGCCAACAACGTTAACACAATCGGCGGGGTGGGTGCAGCAGTCGAGCGGTAGCGGTAGTCGCAATGTTCGGCGGCCTAGATGCAAGAAATCCTCTTGATCCAGTTAGGGGCTCCCTCAAAGTGAAGCTGCTATCTATTCTTTGATCATGTTGATTTTGGTGGCCGAATCGGAACGCTCGGGAATTCTATGATGGTGCCGACCGTCACCTGGAACGCGTTTCTACAAATAATTGCAAAATTCTGGTCTTGCTCATTTTCCTTAAGATACTTCGCCACCGCAAAAAGATCTGGAGTCCTCACGAGCACTGCACCCGATCTCCTGGCGCCGGTCAGGCATTTTGGGGTGAAGTACTCCCCGCGCTTCTCCGGGGGATGCAATCTGAATGCGTTTCCGAACAGAACTGGCTTGGCATATTCGCTACGGTCGCCCTTTTCGAAATCCTCCTGGATGTTTCTCTCGAGTTGGGACAGCTTATCAATATTCAACGCTTTGTCGTTCTTACCCTCAGCTTCACCGATGTAGCGATGGCCCTCTGGGTCCTCGAATAGAATGTCAAATTCGGAATCATTGTCCTTGAAATGCTGCGCTTTGAAGCCCATGAGCTGCAAAGCTTCGATGATCGCATTCTCTAACTGCTCTCCAGTCTCAAACAAAAGGTCTCTCAGGCTGCCAGCAGAAAGTGCGTTGCTTTCGGTTGCTTCCTTCTTTGCCTGAAATTCCGCAATCTGCGCTTCCAGTTGTTCTATCTGATTGCGCAATCGCAGCTCTTCGACTAGGGAATACGCTGCGGTGTTAATCCATTCTGGAGTTGGAGTCTAGCAGAATTGCTTCTGAGTGTTTTGTCTATTTCAACGATCTGAAATAGAAATTGACCTCCGACGCTTTCCTCCGCTTCCTTCTTGGCTACGGCTTTGCCTTTCGGGTCGGTGTTGGGGTTTTGGGCTGCGCGGTCCGCAATTTGTTCGATTCGGTCTCGGATCATTTCATCGAAATCGGGAACCGGCAAGATAACCAGGGTTCCCTTCCAATTCGGGGCTCGGAAGATTCCTCCAACCATTTTGTTACCTGTCTGCGTAATGAGCGCCGGAATGCCCGCTGGGTGATTCAAATAGGCCTGATAGAACGAAAACGGGCCGAACTCGTTCCAATATGATGCCAACACTCCGATTCTCTCCGTAGTTGAAATCCGAAGACCATACTTTCGAACAATCGTCGAAGGGAGGTCCGGAATCGGTACGCTAGAATATGGGTCCAGCAGCCGCACAAGGCGCATGACACTTCTGTTGCGGCCCGTCCCCGAGTACTGGTTCTCTCCAGTAGCGACATACACATCCGGGCATTCCGACATGAACAGGAAGACAGTTTTGCCTTCTTCCAGGGCAATTGTGAGCTCATTCCGCCAATGAACAACGTCGCGCGAGAAGCGCGCAGAATCACCATCCGTGAGCGTGTGTTTCCCGTTGTATTGATCTAATGCTTCATACGATTCGGGATCCGGTGAAAACAAAATAACATCTGCATCGAGCAACGATCGATCCGACTTGAAACTGATATTGACAATTTCGTCGCCGGGAATTTTGAATCCGACGCTGAGCACATGAGCCATGGCCTCTACCTCTTCACATTCGGAGACAAAGTCGATAACACCGGGGAATGCGGCTAGTTTATCGGGCCCGGAGGCGGGACGCCAGCGGTACAAGGGCGAGGCGATGGCGTTGAAGCGGGAATTCGGTGTGGTGGCCTAGCTTACGAAATACAGTGCATCGAATTCGATCACGATTTCTATGTTTTCCTGTTGCAGTTTCTGTGGCACCTTTTTCTTGAACTTCACCCACATCGTATCCTTCATGCCGTTGTGGCGCAGATGAGCGATATCTTCGCTCCGCGTCGGAATGAATTCTCCATAGACATCCGCGACGGAATCAATCACATATCCTTCTCGCCGGGTCAGTTCGGAAGCGCAAATCGCGGTGCAGTCACCTCCCCGATTTTCTCCCAACAACACGAATTCCCGCGCCGGATTGAAATAATATCCGCCTTCCTCCTGCCCCGTCACCGTCAGATCATTGAAGCTCGTGCCCTCCCCGCCGATGTGGGTCACGCGCGCGATGAACTGATCTGTATTCCTTAGTAGAGCGAGTTTGCGCTTCTTTTCCAGACGCTGTTCACTATAGCTGCGCCACTGCGGCCACAATCCGCACATCCATGACAACGTGCTGGCGAGGCCGACCACAGCGAGCAAGTCCGTCAGGCCCTTCGAGAATGTAAGCGCCCGCAAATATTCAGCAAGCCACATCGAAATCTGTCCCATCTCGTCTCCTTTATCCAGTGCCGCAATTCCTCACATTATAAGACCTTTTGCGCCGCCTTCTTAGCTCCAGCCTCGACTTGACGACTGGTGACCGAGACCCGCTGTAAGTCTAGGGATATTTCGCTCCAGACCCACCTGCACCTTTCCTGTACTTCGGTACAATCTGCCGCCAATCCTCACCGGTGCTACCCTGTATCCGGCTAATTGGAGTCATACGCCAAAGGCCCGATAAGGAGGTCTGAGATAGGCGACTGAACCAAAGTCGGCCGGCGCCAGCCTAACAAGGTGTTGACGACAAATCGAACGATCTCCCACCTCACCACCCCGCGCCCCTGCGGCCCGCGAATCCAAAAAAGGACAACCCACCATGACCTCGAAAACAACCACGAAAGCCGCCAGCCCGAAAACCAATAGGAAAGTCTGCAGCCTCGCAGCTTCCGTCGCGCGAGGCGGGCGCCCAACGCGCCGCAAAGTTAATCTACGGTTCCGCGATTAAAAAGCACGGTAACCCGTGAGCGCTCAGCGATTTAAGAATTTCTAATGGCGGTAAAAGGGGGCAAAGGCGAAGAGCAAAAGCGGCGTGAAAAGGAGGAAAAGAGCCGGCCCCGCGGAATTCGAGCGGGACGCAAACTGCGCGCAGTAGGCAAGCGGTACAGGGGAGGAAAGGCGAAAGGCGCCGGCCCCGCGAAATTCGAGCGGGACGCAAACTGCGCGCAACGGTAACGGCCACGTTGACGATATCGCGGGAATATTTTGGGCGCCGCCCCTGTATAGACAAGGGAAGGCGATCCGAGGCGCTGTGAATTTCTGGCGGCCCGGCGAGGGGAGAGGGGAGCGATGGGAGATTTCGTCAATGGTATTTTGAAACCGCAAGGGGACAACTTTGATCAACGGAACTCGATAAGGACGGCGTGGACCGGCGCGGGTTTTTGAAGTGCATGGCTTGGGCCGGGACTGGGACGCTGTGCGTGATTCAGGGAGGTGTGCTGAAATCGTTTGCGCTTAGCGACATGGCCAATCGGGCGCTGGCTACGGCGAAGGCGGATTTGAGCTTTGTGCAGATCAGCGACAGCCATATTGGGTTTGACAAGGCGGCGAATCCGGATGTGACGGCTACGCTGGATGCGGCGATTGCCAAGGTGAATGCGCTGGAGGCGGCGCCTGCGTTTGTGTTGCATACCGGCGATTTGAGCCATCTTTCGAAGCCTGCGGAGTTTGACACGCTCGATCAGCGGCTGAAGGGCCTGCGCACGGACAAGATTTTTTATGTGCCGGGCGAGCATGACGTGTTGAACGATGACGGGGCGCAGTACCGCGAGCGTTATGGAAAGGGATCGAAAGGCGATGGCTGGTACAGCTTCGACCAGAAGGGCGTGCATTTCATCGGCCTGGTGAACGTGATGAACCTGAAGGCTGGCGGGCTGGGCACTCTCGGCAAGGATCAGCTGGAGTTTGTCGAGGACGATGTGAAGCATTTGAAGTCGAGCACGCCGATTGTGGTGTTTGCGCACATTCCGCTGTGGTCGGTGTATCCGGAGTGGGGATGGGGGACGGACGACGGGGCGCAGGCGCTGGGATATTTGAAGCGGTTCGGGTCGGTGAGCGTGTTGAACGGGCACATTCATCAGGTGATGCAGAAGGTGGAGGGGAATGTGACGTTTCATACGGCGATGTCG
Organism: uncultured Acidobacteriota bacterium; assembly: GCA_963790945.1. Classification (GTDB taxonomy): domain Bacteria; phylum Acidobacteriota; class Terriglobia; order Acidiferrales; family UBA7541; genus Palsa-295. Next base: position 32,953 of record CAWBRH010000021.1, on the reverse strand, counting down.
ACTGCGTTTCCGCAGCCGCAGCCGGGGACGGCACCGTCACCCGGGCCGATGAAAGTGCCGGCGGACAAGCTCCGCGGATTGCTGGGCCTGACGGATGTGAATTTTGTTCGCGGGAACAAGACGCTGGCGGTGGTGGATTCGACGCTGGCCTAGCAGATAAATTCAAAACAATTCCGATAATTCAATCGAGAGGATAAATGAAATGAAGAAAACGATGCTGAAGGTAGTGGTGTGCGCGGTGGTTGTAGCAGTGGCTGGTTGGGCGGCCGGGAGCGGGACGCATTTGTTCGCCGCGGCTACGGTGCTGGGCTCGGTGAACGGAGTGGCGAGCGTGCCGGTGAGCGCGCCGGCGAATGGACCGGTGGAAGTGAAGATCGACAACTTCAATTTCATGCCCGGGGATCTGACGGTGGCGGCGGGGACGACTGTGACTTGGGTGAACCACGACGATGTGCCGCACACGGTAAGGACCGTGGATGGCGCGATCAAGTCGAAGGCGCTGGATACGGACGATAAGTTTTCGATGACGTTCGACAAGCCGGGAACCTACGAATACTTTTGCTCGATCCATCCGAAGATGACGGCGAAGGTGATCGTCAAGTAGCTGAAACTACGGTGTATTTGAAGCTTCTACGCACCCCGCAGATGCCGGGACAGCGATGCCACGCTGAACACATCCTGTCCCGGCCCTCGCTTCACTGTATCGCCGGGGACTTTGAGGGAATAAAATGAGCACGGTTGCGGTCTATAGATTAGACAGTTCGAATGGCCGGATGCCTATGGCGACACGAAGCGCGGGAAACGCGGCGGATGCGGGGCGGTTCGAGCAGACGGTGATGCCGCACTTGGATGCGGCATACAATCTGGCGCGCTGGCTTGTCCGGAACACGCACGATGCGGAAGACGTGGTGCAGGAGGCTTGCCTGCGGCGTACAAGTTTTTTGGCGGCTTTCAAGGCGGCGATGCGCGGCCCTGGCTGCTGAAGATCGTGCGGAATACGAGCTACTCGTTCTTGGAGAAGAACCGGCCGGCAGCGCTGGGTGAAGAGTTCGACGAGCGGGTGCACGGGCAGGATGCGGCGCCTCCGGATGTAGAGGCGACGATGGTGCGGAATGTGGAGAGTCGCATGTTGCGCGAGGCGCTTGAGGAATTGCCGGTAGGATTTCGCGAGGTGCTGGTGTTGCGCGAACTGGAAGGGCTCTCGTACAAGGAAATTGCGGAATTGGTGGGCATACCGATTGGTACCGTGATGTCGAGCCTGGCGCGTGGGCGCGAACGGCTGCGCGAAGCGCTGTTGCGCGCGCGCGCGAAGGAGGGCACACGTGGTCTGTGACGATAATGCACGGCTTTTGCACGGATATCTCGATGGGGAACTGGATTTGGTGCGCAGCCTCGAGATCGAAGAGCATTTGAAGACTTGTCCGGATTGCGCGCAGGAGCTTTGGAATCAGCAGACGTTGCGGAAGGCGTTTCGGTCGTCGAGCTTGTACGATCGGGCGCCGGCGGGGCTTGCGGATCGGATCCGCGCTTCGATTGCGTCTGAAACCGCGGCTGATGCCGATGCGGCTGGGCATGCACCTGCGCCTGCATCTGCGCCTGCATCTGGAGCTGCATCTGCAGAGAATGCTCCTGCGGCGAAGAAGGCGCCGGTCGTTTCGATGGCTTCGAAGTCCGTGAGTTCGAGGCGGGCTGCGTGGGGATGGCTCGCTGTGGCGGCTGCAATACTGATGGTGTTTGCGATGAGCTGGCGCATTGGGCCGGGTCTGACGAGGGACGCTAATTCCAACCTGCTGGCTGAGGAAATTGTTTCAAGCCACATTCGTTCGCTGCAACCGGACCATTTGTACGACGTGAAATCCACGGATCAGCACACGGTGAAGCCTTGGTTCAACGGGAAGCTCGACTTTTCGCCGCCGGTGCGCGATTTGTCGGAGGATGGCTATCCGCTGGTGGGCGGACGATTGGATTATGTGGATCATCGCGCGGTGGCGGCGCTGGTCTATCAGCGGCGGCAGCATCTGATTAATGTTTTTATCTGGCCCGAGGCGAAGGGCACCGAGGAAGCGCTGAAAACGAAGTCGGTGCAGGGCTACAACATGATTCCTTGGGAAGGCGGCGGGATGTACCAGTGTGCGGTGTCGGATTTGAACAAGGACGACCTGGAGCAGTTCACGGAACTTTTGTGAAAATAGTTTTGCGCATTGCGATTACCTTCGAAGGGAGGGAAGGGGCTGACGGCGGTCAGCCCCGGCAGGTTGCTAACCGAGCGGGAGAATGCGCGGTGACGTACTGAACGGTGGCGGCTCTGAAGCTCGAATGCTACGAACTCGACTCGAATGCTATGAACTCGATGATGTTGAGAAGGAAAAGGGACTCGCATCAGGTCGCTCACTGAACCTATATTCGACCCATCACTGCGAGGATAATCAGAATCAGCAGAATCAGCCCAAGCCCGCCGCTGGGGTAGTAGCCCCATCCGGTGCTGTATGGCCACGCAGGAAGCGCGCCGATCAGCAGCAGCACGAGCACGATGAGCAGAATAGTCCGCATCTATTTCCTCCAGTTTGTGCAGGTCGATCCAGTCTCAAAAACTCATTTCCGGGTTCGACTGCGACCGCGGAAGCATTTGCCGTCAGGCGCCCGACGCAACTTTCAAGCGCTAGCAATGTGGCGCAGTATAAGAACGTAGGGGAAGCTGTTCCATGCCGGGAAGTCTGTAAGGACTTAGGGGATTTGCTGTAGCGAATTTTGGCTGAAGACCGGCCTAGTGGGAAGCGGAATAGGCCTGAACGTCTGCCAATATGCGATCTAGCTGAGTTCGCGAGTAATAGCGGCCGTTGGAAAAGACCGCGGCTATTTTCTGCGTGTTGCCAATATCGTCGAGTGGATTCGCGTCGAGGAGGACGAGGTCGGCAATTTTGCCCTTTTCTATCGTGCCCAAGTCGCTCTCTTTGCCCAGGAACTTTGCCGGGTTGATTGTTGCGGTCTGAAGAGCTTCCATGGGAGTGAATCCGGCAGCTACGAAGCGCTGCAATTCGAGATGGAGGCTGAAGCCGGGGAGCACGTCAACGCCTGCCGGAGTGTCGGTCCCGGCGAGGAACGGAACGTTTGCCTGATGGAGTTTTTTGACGATGTCGAGCTCGTGTTCGACGAATTTTTGGCGCACGGGGAGGGGATCGGTATCGAGGTCCTTGATAATTCCGGCGGTAAATTTCGGCCAGCTTTTCTCGCGCCAGAATACGGGCGCGTATTTGCCGTCCGGGTCCTTCGTGACGTCAATGGCGTCGACCAACCACTGGCCTCGCTCCCATAAAGCGTGGGGCATTGCCAGGTCTGATTTTTTGCGAGGAGCTGAATCAGGGCGGCTTCATGCGCCGGATCGTAGGTCTCGAGGAACCGGCCGGGACCTTTCGGGCCTTTGAGTAGTTCGTCTTCGACGGTGGAGCTGCCCTCGAAAATGCCAATCAAGTGCTCGAAGCTTTTCTGTCCGGCGTTGGACGCTTCTGAGGCGCGAATCGCGTCCGGAACGTGGCCGACGAAGACGATATTTTGCTTCTTGCACTCTTCGGCGATGGCGAAATAGGCGTCGCGAGGAACATAGGATTGGATCTTGATGAAATCCACGCCCCGGCTTTTCAACATGTCCACGGCGCGGCGGCCGTCATCGGGAGTGGCGATCGCGATGGAGGCAGGGAATTGAGTTTTGGGGCCGTCGAGCATCGGGCCAGCGACGATCATACGAGGGCCGAGCACAGAGCCGGATGCGGTATCGCGGCGGGCGGCGAGGATCAGGTCCAGGTCGCTGCCCATGTCGCGCACGCCGGTGATTCCGTTGGCAATGAACAGCGGCAGGGTCACTTCTTTGCCGCCCGGAACCCAGTCTCCGAAGAAGGTGTGGACGTGCATGTCCCACAGGCCCGGGATCAGATACTTCCCGGTTCCGTCGATTACGTGCGCCTGCTTGAGGGCGTGAAAGTGGCCCTTGCCTACGTAGGAGATTCGATCGCCATCGATGACGACGGTGAAGTTCGGGCGCGATGGGCCGCCGGTGGTATCCACAACGGTGACATTGGTGATGGCGTATGGAACGCCAGACCCTTCGAGGCCCTGCGCCCATTGCGGAAGCGCGCACAGCAGCCACACCATGACTCCGAAGCAGAATTTTTTCACAGGCCCCCCTTCAGGCTCGCGTGATTGTACTCGTGGTTTTGAAATTGGGTTGAAGAAAAAGGAGGTTTGGCGCGGTGGAATAACTGTATACGGACGCAAATATTTCTTGCTCTTCACGGAATAAAGCCCCCTCTCGGACGGTAGTGAGAATTGAGCGCACGCCCAGCCCGGCGCCCATGGGGAATTCCTGAGGAGCCCAGGGATGAAAACGTCCACGCATACGCCAGAGAGCGACTTGCCAGATTCTGAGGCGATCCGGCTCGCACAACGGGGCGATCCGGCGGCTTTCGAGATTCTTTATCGCCGGCATAGCAGAAGGGTGTTCGGAATATGCCTGCGAATGGCCGGCAACCAGAGCGAGGCGGAGGACCTGACGCAGGAGACGTTCTTGACCATTTTCCGCAAGATACAGAGCTTCCGGGGCGAGTCGGCATTTTCGACCTGGGTCCACCGCGTGACGGTCAACACGGTGCTAATGCGCTTCAGAAAGAAGAACGTCGCATCCGATTCGCTGGACGAAGCAAACGACCCGGATGAAGAAGAATTCAAGGCGCCACTGCAACTGGGCGAAAGGGACCTGCAACTGAGCGGGACAATCGACCGCATAAATCTGGAGCGCGCCATCAATCAACTAGCGCCGGGCTGCCGGGCCATGTTCGTGCTGCACGACGTGGAGGGTTACCGCCACGACGAAATTGCGGCGATTGCAGGATGCTCGGTGGGGAATTCGAAATCTCAGCTTCATAAGGCTCGTTTGCGATTAAGGGAAATTCTGCTGAAAGACGGGCGTGGGTTGCGGAAGCGCCGACGCCGGCAAAACAGCGCGCCTGTCCACACACACAACAGAAGCGATCTGCCGGGAGCGCAGGTGGCAACTTCGGAAGTTCGTCTTGCCTTTCATTAAGACGCCGTCGAGACAGCTGCCGAGAATTCGGGCGGCCCTTTTCCGCTCGAATTAGGGGCGGAGCCATTAATTTTTTGGATTTGACGGTAGCGAGAGCGGCGCGATAGGCTTGTCGCGGCAAACCGCTCAGTGTGGTTCCCCTTATTCCTTCCACTGAGTTGAGGTTTACCCAATCTTAGGAGGATCATGTCCACCGAACTTCGCGATTTCCTGGCGATATCGTATGCGGAGCTGGAAGAACTGAATCTGAAGGCCAAGGAACAACGCAAAAATCGAATCGCCCCGCACAAGATTCAGGAAGAGCGGCTGAAGTATCTCACCGACGAGAAGCGCATCAAGGCCGTGACAGTTCTGTTCAGCGACCTGGAAGGCCGCTTGCACATGCTCGACTACGACAAAAAATTCCTGATCAAGAGCTGGGACAATCTCACTTTTGATGGCTCTTCGATTCGCGGATTCACGGCGCAGCGGGAAAGCGATTTGAGGTTGGCGATGGATTGGGGCGCGTTCTACTGGGCGCCGGCAGATGTGTTCGGATCGGGCAAGGTTCTCGTTTTTGGCCAAGTGATCGACAAGGACGGCTCGCCTTACAGCGCGGACATTCGCGGGGCGCTCAAGGGATATGCGGACGAGCTGCATAAGCGGGAAGGCTACACGCTGAATGCGGCGAACGAAATTGAAGGATTCCTTTTCAACGGCAAGGATGCCGAGAGCCGCTACAACGAGACGGGGAAATTCGAATACGTGAACACCGGCGGCTACTACCATTCGCTGCCTGGCGATCCGCTTCGGACTTTTATCGACACATGCGCCGAAGTGCAGCGCTCGATGGGGTTCCAGAACGAGAAGGATCATCCCGAAGTGGCGCCTTCCCAATTCGAAATCAATTATGGCTATGGAGAAGTGGTGGCGGCGGCGGACCAAATTCAGCTCTACAAGCTGATCTGCCGGCAGGTGGCAACGCGCATGGGGATGACGGCGAGCTTTCTGCCGAAACCCGTGGTGGGGGTGAACGGGAGCGGTATGCACACGAACGTTTCCGTGAGCAAGGGCTCGAAGAACATGTTCTGGGATCCGAAGGGCGACGAGAAGCTCAGCAAGTTTGGATGGGCGTTCGTGGATCGGATTCTGACTCATGGGAATGACCTTTGCCTACTGCTCAATGCGAGCGTGAATGCCTACCGACGGCTCGATCCTCACTTCGAAGCGCCGAACCAGATCAAGGCTTCGCCGGTGGATCGCGGCTCGATGATCCGGATTCCGATCGGGAACGAGAAGAGCATGCGCGTGGAAGTGCGGTCGGTGAGCCCGGATGCGAGCCCCTACATGGTGATGCTCTCGATTTTCAAGACGGGGCTCGACGGGGAGACGGCGAAGATCAAGAACCTGCGCCAGGCGGAGCGCTATCTGCCGGACAACATTTATTCGGCGATGCAGGATTTCCGAAAGGCGGAGTGGACGACGAAGCTATTGGGCGAGGACGTGAAAAACCGGTACGCGGAATTGAAGCAGGCATCGGCGGACCGCTGCCCGCGTTTGCTTGGCACGTTTGTGAAGACGCCGGAGGTGCAGTACCACCACGAGGTTTACAACCAGTTTCTCTGGAATCTGTTTTAAGCTGACGCTTCGAACCCGCAAAAAAAAACGCCATGGCCGCTTAACCGCCGCCAGGGCGTTTTGAGTTTTGGTGTCTGAAATTATGGGCTACTTCGAAGCGCCCGACGCGACGGCAAGAAAGTCGCGATGCGCCGAGGACTCCGTGGCGGCGCCGAATGCCGGACCGCCGGTTGGGTTGGCTTTACCGTTTGCTTCCAGTGCCGCCATGAATTTGTCGAGTCCGTCCGCGTTATTCGTGACGATCGCGATGTCGATTTCACTGGGATCGCCCGAATGAATCGCTTCGCGATCCACCGAATAACTGTGCAGTGCGCCATCTGCCATCAGCTTGTCGAGGAACGGAATGATGTAGGAGCTGATGACCTTGTCCACCGCCTCGCCTTGCCCGGGCTTGGTTCGATAGGTTGCGACTCGAAGATACCCATTGTCGAAGCTGCCGGAATGGGCCGCGTATTGGCGACTGATGAGAATCAAATCAGAATGTTTGGAGGCGGCTTGAATTTTTTCGATATCCGCTGGAGCGGATTGTGTGGCGAGAATGGAGAGGACTTTTAAAACTCCTGCCATGGACGTGGCTGTCCACCAACCGCCATGATTGGGGGAGCCTTCGGTATGCGCCGCCATTTTGTAAAAACCGTAGCCGATGATCGTTCCGTCGGCGATGAGCTTGTCGAAAACAGGCTTCTGCGACACGTCATACTTTTCGAATACGGACCAATCGGGACGGGCTACTTCCCATTGGGCTACATAGGTGTAAACGGGCGGCTTTTCCTTTTCATCGGCGTCGCCTTGTGCACGAGCGGAAAAAGAACCGGCGGCGGTAAGCGAAAGCGCAATTGCGAGTACAACTGACTTCAACATCTTGCTATGCATCTACATTCCTCCTTAAAGGAACACGAGCGTAAGTGTCCGCACTTTGATGCGGAGAAGAAACATTTTTGCTTTTGGATTTTGGTGCGACCAGGAATCGTACCGGCGTGACACTACTCCGCAAGCGATTCAGTGTCAAGCCGTTCGAGCGGCCTGGAATTGGAATGATTCTCGAAGGCTAGTCGTAGTATTCGGCGCCGAGGTGGGTAATCAGTTCTTCACCCATCATCCAGCGCAGCGTGTTCTTCAATTTCATGAGCTGAATGAAGAGATCGTGTTCGGGGTAGAGTTCTTTGGCGCACATCGGCGATTTGAAATAGAAGCTCAGCCATTCCTGAATGCCGCGCATGCCGGAGCGTTGCGCTAAATCAAAGAATAGAGCGAGATCGAGAACGATCGGCGCGGCAAGAATCGAATCGCGGCAGAGGAAATCGACTTTGATCTGCATCGGGTAGCCGAGCCAGCCGAAGATGTCGATGTTGTCCCAGCCTTCTTTGTTGTCACCGCGCGGCGGGTAGTAATTGATTCTCACTTTGTGATGAATCTTGCCGTAGAGCTCGGGGTAAAGATTTGGCTGCAGGATGTATTCGAGGGCTCCTAGCTTCGATTCTTCTTTCGTCTTGAAGGAGCCTGGATCTTCGAGCACTTCGCCGTCGCGATTGCCGAGAATGTTTGTCGAGAACCAGCCATTGAGGCCGAGCATGCGCGCTTTGAAGCCGGGGGCGAGGACGGTTTTCATCAGCGTTTGGCCGGTCTTGAAATCCTTGCCGCCGATGGGAACGTGCTTTTCTTTCGCGAAATTTTCGAGGGCGGGGATGTCCACGGTGAGGTTGGGAGCGCCGTTTGCGAAGGGGACGCCTTCGCTGATGGCGGCGTAGGCGTAGAGCATGGAGGGCGCTATGGCGGGGTGATTGGCCTTCATGGCTTTTTCGAACGAGGCCAAGTCTTTGTGGACGTCTTCCGCTTTCAGGAACACTTCTGTGGAGGCGCACCAGACCATAACGAGGCGGTCGAGCTTGTTTTTCTTCTTGAAGTCGCGGATGTCTTCGCGGAGCTGCTCGGCGAGATCGAATTTGGTTTTGGCTTTTTTGATGTTGGTGCCGTGAAGATTTTTTACGTAGGTCTGGTCGAATGCCGCCTTCATGGGCTTGATATTCTTGAGAAATTTCTGGGCCTTGGCTAGATCTTTGGCGTCGAGAACTCCGGCTTTCGAGGCGGCTTCGTAGGCGTCGTCGGGAAACACGTCCCAGCCGCCGAAGACGAGATCGTCGAGCTTCGCGAGCGGCACGAAATCCTTAATTTTCGGCACGCGATTATCGGTGCGCTTTCCGAGGCGGATGGTACCCATCTGAGTGAGCGAGCCAACAGGAACGGATTCCTTTCGCCGAACCAATTCGACGCCTGCCATAAAGGTGGTGCCCACGGCCCCCATTCCGGGCGTTAGGACTCCCAGTTTTCCTTTTGGCGGAGCAACACTCACCGGCCTGCGCATTCAGAATCCCCCGTAGTTTTGTAGATGAAATTATGCGATTTGAAGAAAAGCCATGATGCGGTATCGCCTGGGAATTTGCAACCTTGCTGGGCCGAGCGGTAGGGAATGGAAGTTGTGCTGCAATGTTAGGAATGTAAAGTGCAGCGCGCTGTGTGCGACCGGGAACTTCCTGGCTATTTCTTTGAGGTGGGGTGGGCGCGTCGCGCGCAGTCCGCGATTCCGTCGGAGAGGCAGAGGAACCCGAGAACTGCAAGCAATCCCATCATCACAAAGGCAATCATTTCGTCCCCCATTCGACTTGAAGACGGAGAATATAGGGCACGCGGTCTGCCAAAGGCGGGCGAGGCGTAAATTATTGAATTATAAGGCGCTCCTTCGGGCGGGGCTTGGGTTGATATGTGTTTGCGCAGACATTTGTAGGATTCGGCTGACACAGGGATAAGAAAAAACTTACAGCGGCGGAGCGTGAAGCTTGTGACTTAGAGGCCCGCCGGCAGGGTCTCCAAGGCAGATAGCGAGGTGCTTGCTCTAGAGCTTTTGCAGGTGGATCGAGCCGTCGCCGGATGTGAGCGAAACTGTGCCGCCGCCGTTGTTGAGAGTGCCGTGAATTGAGGAGTGGCTCAGGGAGCCGGAGACCTTGATCGGGAAATCGAGCGTGATTTTACCGTCGCCGGTGTGTGCGTCGAGGTCGGCATTGAAATCGCCGGGGAGCCACATGTTGATATGGCCGTCGCCGGAATGCAGGCGCCAGCTGTTCGCGACCTTTGACCCGTTCATCGCGCGGGCTTCAATATTGCCATCGCCGGTTTTCAAATTCAGGGAATCGAAGCGGCCGTCCACTGAGACATGTCCGTCGCCGGTATCGACTTCGAGCGAACCGTCGAGCCCCGATGCTTGAATATTGCCGTCGCCGGAGCGCATGTTGATGGAGCCCTTCAGGCCGCTGACGGTGATGTGACCGTCGCCCGTATTGATTCGAATATCGCCGGAGATGGCCTGAGAGTTGACGTTGCCGTCGCCCGTGTGCACGTCGAGGTTGAGGTCTTTGGGGACACGAATGTCGATTCGAACGGAACGGTGGCGGCTGCCGAAGAATGAGAAATTGAAGTGCGGCATCTTGACGCTGATGGTGACGTTGTCGCCTTCCTGGTGCTCGTCGACGCGAACATCGCTGGGACCGATCTTGAAACCGTCGGCTGTGACGTGGGCATCGATTTGTCCGGGATCGCCGGCGAGAATGTTGACGTCGCCGTCGTCGGTATCCACGTGCAGGGTCGCGTGGCTGCTGACTTTATAGGACTTCGACCATTCGTCGGCACGAGCGGGCTGAGCCGCGGCTGCCCACGAAGTTCCCGCCACCAGAATCGACGCCATCATCCACGCTTTTCGGTTCATTCGCATCACTCCGTCAGGCATTGAGGTCGTGGCCCTTTGTTCGCTTGCAGTATTAAATACGCAGGGATGGCCGAAAATGTTCCATACGCCGCTGGCTAGCTACGCGGACTTTTTCTTGGCTGCATTTGTTGTGGACGCCGCCGGTGTGGCGGCCGGCTTCTGGCGCAGAACTGCGAGAAACTGATCCAGGGGCAGCGCGTTGATGACGTCCTTCTTTTCGATCCAGCCGCGGCGCGCGGTCGCAACTCCATACTGCATGAAGCGCAGATGCGTGGTGGAATGCGAATCGGTTGAAATTGTGATCTTTACGCCACGCTCTTTGGCCATGCGGAGATGAACGTCGTTCAAATCGAGGCGGTCGGGATACGCGTTACACTCCATCGCGACGGAATGCTTTTTGGCGGCATCGAGAATTTTCTCCATGTCGTAGGCATAGGGGTCGCGGCGCAGAAGCAGGCGGCCCGTGGGATGCGCCACGATCTGGGCGTATGGATTCTCGATACCGGCGAGGAGGCGCTCCGTCATTTCCGTCCGATCGAGATTCATGTAGGAGTGGATGGAAGCCACAACTACATCAAGCTGAGCGAGGACTTCGTTATCGAGGTCGAGTTTGCCATTTTTCAGGATGTCGACCTCGATGCCGGCGAGAAGCCGGATGCCGGGAACCCGTTCCTGAGCGGAGCGAATCGTGCGGATATTCTCGAGCGTGCGCTTCTCGTCCATGCCATTCGCGACGCTGACGGCTTTCGAGTGGTCCGTGATGGCGATGTATTCGTAGCCGAGGGCGCGCGCTGCTTCGCCCATTTCCTCGACGGTGTTGCGTCCGTCGGAGGCTGTCGAATGCATTTGCACATCGCCGCGCATATCTTCGAGCTTGATAAGTGCGGGGAGCCTCGATTGCTCGGCTGCTTCGATTTCGCCGCGCATTTCGCGCAGCTCCGGCTCGATGTAGGGGAGTTTGAGCTTGGCGTAGATTTCTTCTTCGGTCTTGCCGGCTACGCTGCGGCCGCTTTTGATCGTGGTGAGGGCGTATTCGTTGAGCGTCCACCCCATATCGTTGGCGCGGCCGCGGAGGGCGACGTTATGTTCCTTTGAACCCGTGAAATACAGAAGCGCGGCGCCGAAACTGTTTTTGTCGAGAAGGCGAACGTCTACCTGCAGCCCGCTTTCGAGTAGCATGCTGACTTTATTTTCGCCGTGCGCGAGCGTCTGCACGTTTCGCGGATACGTCAGAATGTGCTCGGCCACAGCGTCGATATGCTTCTGGCGATCCTGCCCGGGGCGCATCGTGACGAGCAGGTCGAGGTCGCCGATGGTGTCGCGGCGCCGGCGCAGCGAACCTGCGGCTGTGACGGACTCCACGGAGTCACCGGCCTGCTTGATGAATTCCGCGAGACGTTCGGCGTCGCGGTCCCCGGCATCCATGAGAAAACGCCCGGAGGAGCGCTTCGCTGACTCCGTGGCTTTCAGGATATTCTGCTCGCTTTTTTCGCCGAAACCCGGCAGATCGCGCAGTTTCCCTTCGCGAGCGAGCTTTTCGAGGTCAGCCACGGTGGCGCATTTGAAATTCGACCAGAGGAACGCGACCTTCTTGGGGCCCAGCGATTGCAGAGCGAGCAGCTCGAGCAGCGTCGGCGGATATTTTTTCAGAAGTTTCTGTCGCAACTTGTAGTTGCCGGTCTCGAGGATCTCGCAGATGTGCTCGGCCATGTTCTCGCCGATGCCGGGGAGCTCGCGAAGCTTCTTGACGTCTTTAGCGAGGTCTTCGATGCGCTCGTGGAGGCTGAAAAGTAAGTCCGCGACTTTTTCGTAGCTCCGGTAACGCCCGATAATGGCGCCATCGATCTCGAGCAGTTGAGCCGTTTCGCGGAGGATGAGTGCTACTTCGCGGTTCTCCATGTTGCCTCTCTTACCTGACAACCAATTATAGCGATGGCGCTGAATTCGAAGGGCTACCGCTTCCGTTTCCGCCGGGCAAACGCAGCGTAGTAGAGCACGCCGGAGATGGTTTTCGCATCGCGAATCTTGCCGCTATGAATCCAGCGCTCGGCTTCGCGGAGCGTGAGAATGCGCGCTTCGATCTTCTCGTCATCCTCGGGACGAGCTTCGCCTTTCGTCAAACCTTCGGCCAGGAAGATCACCATCCGTTCGCTCAAAAGCCCGGGGCTCGGATAGATTTCAAGCAGCTTTCGATAACGTCGAGCAGTGTAGCCGGTTTCTTCCTGCAATTCGCGCGCTGCGCCCCGGCGAAAGTCTTCGTCAGGCTCGCGGTGACCGGCGACCAGTTCCCACATGAATTGTCCCGCGGCATATCGGTATTGGCGGATGAGCAGGATACTGCCGTCGTCAAACACCGGCAACACTACGACGGAGCCATGGTGAGTCACAATTTCGCGAACTACCTTTACTCCTGTCGGCTCGATTAGCTCGTCGCGGTGCACGCCGAATACGCGGCCTGTGTATTTGGTTTCGCTGTTTAAAATCTTTACTTTAGAGGTCCTCTTGGCCACCCGCGCTCCTTTGCACTTTGCCCGCCGATTTTATCCTATACTAAACGGGAAAATTCCATGCCTATCCGCACAGTGATTGTCGACGACGAGAGGCCTGCGCGCGACGAGTTGCAGTTTCTCCTGCGCAGTTTTCCCGAAATTGAAGTGATTGCGCAGGGAAAAAACGGGCTAGAAGCGCTGGCGCTCATCAAGGAGCACGATCCCGATCTTGTTTTTCTAGACGTGCAGATGCCCGGGCTTGACGGCTTTGGCGTGATCCAGAAGCTGATGGAGCGCAAGCTGCGCGTGCCATCAATCGTTTTTGCGACGGCTTTTGAAAACTACGCGATTCAGGCTTTCGAGGTAAACGCCGTCGATTACGTGCTGAAGCCTTTCGACAAGGCGCGCATCGCCAAAGCTGTGCAACGCGCGAAGAAAATGGTGGAAGCCCAGATTTCGCCGATCGAGCGGCTCGAAAATTTGGTGGGCCAGCTGGGAGCGGGAGCACCTCGTGCCAAGACGGCTCAGCCCGTCAAACTGCTGGTCAAGTCGCAGTCGCGCATGTTTTTGGTGGATGCGGACGAGATGATCTACGCCTCGATTCAAGACGGCACGATTACGATTTTCGCGCGCGATGCGGAGGGGGTTTCGAACTACCGCACGATTGAAGAACTGGCCGCAGCGCTCGATGCGGATATTTTCTGGCGCGCGCACAGAAGCTACTTGATCAACATCAATCACATAAAGGAAGTTGTGCCGTGGTTCAAGTCGAGCTACATGCTGAAGATGAACGATAAACGGCAATCGGAGATTCCGGTATCGCGGGCGCAGACGAAGAGGCTTCGCGAATTGTTGAAGTTGTAGCATGCGGCGTGAAAGGCCTCACGTCAGCCCGACCGGAACGGTCGGGCGGGACGTGAGCTACGGTTGCCACAAACGCACGCAGCACTTTTGCCATGGGTTAGATGACCAGCTGGATTGGCGCAACGCGGTCGCTGTGCTAGCATCCCTCGTACACCTTTCGGAATGGATTTTTCTCTCACAAGCGATCAGCTTCTGATTCGCGACACCGTACGCCAGTTTATGGAGACGGAGATGCGCCCGGTGATCCGCGAATACGAACGCGCGCACAAGTATCCCGTCGCCGAGCTGCGCAAGCTGGGTGAACTCGGCTGCTGCGGCATGATGATTCCCGAAGAATGGGGCGGCGCCGGCACGGATACCATCAGCTACGCGGTGATGATTGAGGAAGTGGCGCGTGTGGATGCTTCGACGGCTGTGGTGGTGAGTGTGACGAACACGGTGTCTGCTGGGCCTGTGTTCAAGCACGGCACCGATGCGCAGAAGAAGAAATACCTTTCGAGGCTGGCGCGCGGGGAAATTATTGGCGCGTTCTGCCTCACCGAGCCACAGGCAGGATCCGATGCCGGGGGAATTCAGGCACGGGCGGTACGCGACGGCGATCACTATGTTTTGAATGGCACGAAGATCTGGGTTTCGAACGGCGATATTTCCGGCGTCTACGTCGTGTTTGCGAAGACGGACCCGAGGCGGGAGCGCGCGGCATTACCGCGTTTCTTGTCGAGGGCTCGTTTCCCGGGTTTCGAGTGAGCCGATACGAAGAAAAGATGGGGATGCATCTTTCGCCGACGGTTGAAATTGTGCTGTCGGATTGCCGCGTGCCGGCGGAGAACCGTTTGGGCGAAGAAGGGCAGGGCTTGCGGATCGCGCTCGAAGCGCTCGATGGCGGGCGCATCGGGATTGCGGCGCAGTCGGTGGGCCTGGCGCAGGGCGCGCTTGAGACGGCGACGCGGTACGCGAAGCAGCGACGTACGTTTGGACATCCGATTGCGGATTATCAGGCGATTCAGTGGATGCTGGCGGATATGCAGACCGAGATCGATGCAGCGAGGATGCTGACGTATCAAGCGGCGCAGGTGCGCGATCTTGAGATGCGCAAGAAGCCGTCTGGCACGCCCGGGCCTTCGCGTCTTGGCCCGTATTCGGCGCGCGCGAAACTGTATGCGAGCGAAATGGCTAATCGCGTGGCGTATAAGGCAGTGCAGGTGCACGGCAGCTTGGGGTATTCGCGGGAGAGCGATGTGGAACGTTATTATCGCGACGCGCGGGTGTTGACGATTTATGAGGGCACGAGCGAGATGCAGCGGCTCGTGATTGCGCGCGATCTGCTTCGCGCTGCGGGGGGCCGGTAGTTGGCGAAACGCAAGCGAGTTTTGAGCGGCATGCGGCCCACCGGCCGGCTTCACCTTGGCCATTATTTTGGCGCTTTGCAGAATTGGGTGAAGCTGCAGGAAGAATACGAGTGCTTTTACTTCGTTGCGGACTGGCACGCGCTGACGACGCACTACGAAGACACTTCTTCGATTGCCGAAAGCACTTTACAGGTGGTGATTGACTGGCTTTCGGTGGGGCTCGACCCCGCGAAATCGACGCTGTTCGTGCAGTCGAATATTCTCGAGCATGCTGAGCTTCACGTGCTGCTCTCGATGATTACGCCGCTCAGTTGGCTCGAGCGCGTTCCTACTTACAAAGAACAAATAGAGAATTTGAAGGATCGCGATCTGGGAACGTACGGTTTCCTTGGCTACCCGCTGCTGCAATCGGCGGACATTGTCATGTACGGCGAGCCGAAGCAGGAGCTGTTAGTTCCTGTCGGCGAAGACCAGGCGCCCCACGTGGAGCTGACGCGCGAAGTTGTGCGGCGGTTCGATACTCATTTTGGATTTGTGGTGAAAGACGCGCTTTTCGACGCTGCAAACCAGACTGCGCTCGAACAGGCGATCGACAGCGCGAAAGTCACCTTGCCTCGCGTCGAAACGCCATTGCGCGGCAAGGAACGGAATCAGCTTTAGCCGCTGCATTTAGAAAACGTGCGCTCGAAATCGGCGTCGAGAACTTTTTTGAAAGCGTGGGGAAGTACAAGAAATTCTTTGCGGTCGATCAGGTGCTGCGCGAGCCTGCCTACCTGCCGACCGAAACGCCGCGGCTCCCGGGTCTCGACGGGCGTCGCATGGCGAAGAGCTACGGCAATGCGATCTGGCTCTCCGATCCTCCCGACGAAATTCGCGCGAAGGTTCGCAACATGATGACAGACCCGCAACGGATTAAACGCACCGATCCGGGCGTCCGGAGATTTGTCCCGTCTTCGCGTACCACAAATTATTCTCGCTGCCGGAAACGATCGCTAAAGTCGACCATGACTGCCGCACGGCGCAGATCGGCTGCGTGGATTGCAAGAAACTGATGGCCGAAAACCTGGTGACGTGGATCGAGCCTATTCAGACACGCCGCAAAGAATTAGAGGCGCATCCGGGAAGAGTTTGGGATATCCTCGACGCCGGTTCGAAGAAAGCGCAGAAGGCCGCGCGGCGGACGATGAAGCGCGTGCGGAACGCGATTTTCGGATGGAACGAAGCGCGAAAGTAAGCGTTTCGCGAATGAAACAGGGGAGCATAGCCTGAAGAATGGCGTCACCTTATCGAATTAATTTGCCGGCGTATGAAGGCCCGCTCGATCTTCTGCTCGATTTGATTCGCAAGCAGGAGATGGACATCCACAATATTCCCATCGCGAAAATCACCGAACAGTATCTCGATTATCTCCACCAGCTGGAAAAATTCGATATCGACGTTTCGGCTGACTTCATCTACATGGCCGCCACGTTGATCCATATTAAATCCAAGATGCTTTTGCCGGCCGATCCGCTGGCGGGGCCCGAGGGCGAGCAGGATCCGCGTGACGAGCTGGTTCACCGGCTGCTCGAGCACGAGAAATTCAAGAATGCGGCGCAACTGCTTTACCAGAAGCAGCAGATTGAGGATCACGTCTGGTCGCATCCGGATAAATCGCTTTACGGTAGTGAGGAGACGGAAGGCGAGTTAGTCGTTTCGCTTGTGGATTTGGTGAAAGTGTTCTCGCAGGTACTCGAACGGCGGAAAGAAGTTCCCAAGTTCGAACTGCATCACGATACGGTGACGATTGCGCAGATGATGGACCGGCTGCGTCAACGGTTGGTCGGGACTGACGAGGCGGTTTCGCTTATCGAGTTTTTCGAGTCCTGCACGACGCGCAATGCCATGATTGTCGCGTTGCTCGCGGTGCTGGAGATGGTGCGGATGCAGGCGGTGCTGCTGGTTCAGTCGGATCTTTTCGCGGATATTCGGCTGCGCAAACACAAAATGTTTGACGCTGTATTCGCCGGGCCTGACGCGATGTCGCAGATCGAAGAACAGTATTTGTAACGGCCGCTTTCAGGCGGGCGGCTTGAGTCGATACGCAAGATAGGGTGCCCCATATGACGCCACAAGAAATTCAAGCCGCGCTTGAAGCGATTATCTATGCTGCGGATGAGCCAGCCTCGATTGATCAAATCAGCCGTGCGCTTGGAGTCGAAAAGACGGAGGCGAGGGCTGCGCTTGATTTGCTTGTCGCGTCGTATTCGACCGAGGATCGCGGAATTGAAGTGCGCAAAGTGGCTGGCGGATGGAAGTTTTATACCAAGCCGCAGCATCACGACGTGGTGCGGCGCTTCATCAAGAGCCTGCAGCCGCCCATTCGACTGACGATGCCCGCGCTCGAAACTCTTGCGGTGATTGCCTACAAGCAGCCGGCGACGGTGCCGGAAATTAATGAGATTCGAGGCGTCAACGTGGGCGGTGTGATCAAGACGCTTCTCGAGAAGCGGCTCATTACAACGGCGGGCCGCAAGGCCGTAATCGGCAGGCCCATTCTGTATCGAACGTCGAAACAATTTCTGATGCGCTTCGGACTATCTGACCTGGAAGAATTGCCGAGCCTGAAGGAATTCGAGCAGCTCGCGCAAGCTGCCCTTGGTTCCGACGAAGGCGTCGCGCCGACCGAACCGGATGATGCCGCTGAGACTGACGGGGAAGATAGAGGTTCAGCAGAATTGAGTGTGGATGCACGCGAAACAGTGGTTGAAGCGGAATCGATCGATGCATCTGGAGAGCAGTCTGCTGAGGCAGAGCTTACTGCTTCGCCTGCAGAATCTGCCGCCGAGGTGTTTGCCGATTCTGATGAATCAGACTCGGACTCGCAGGCGAAAAGCACTTCCGCGTAACCGGGGCTTTCAGGGCGGCCGTCCATTTTGTATGCAGCCATCACATCGTTTCCTATCTTCTGCGTTCGCGTCCGCAGCAGTTTTCCGCTACTCTGGTAGCGCATAAATGGAAGTTATGATGGCTATTCAGCGAAACTGATGGAAGAGCGGCTGCAAAAAATCATCGCGCGCGCGGGTATCGCGTCGCGGCGGCATGCCGAAGATCTCATTCGATCCGGCATGGTTACGGTGAACGGCCGAACCGTCACGGAACTGGGCTCGAAAGCCGACGAAACGACCGACCACATCAAAGTTTCCGGCAAGCTGCTTCATCCTGGCCACGATCGTGTCTACCTGGTGCTCAATAAGCCGCCGGAAGTGGTCTCGACTATGAGCGACCCGGAAGGCCGTCGCTCGCTGCAGGATCTTCTTCACGGTGTTTCGGTGCGTGTGTTTCCGGTTGGACGCCTCGAATACCATTCGATGGGATTGGTTTTTCTGACCAATGACGGCGAACTCGCCAATCGCATGCTCAAGGCTCATCGTCTTCGGCAAACGTACCTGTTGAAATTGAAATCCCTTCTTACATTTCAGGAGATCGAGCAGCTTACGCGTGCCACGGGCGCGCGGATTACGCGAGTTCGCGGCAAGGAATCGCCGTGGTACGAGGTGACGCTCACCGAAGCTCGACGTGATGCGCTGCGCAACAAACTTTTCCAGACGGGCCATCCGGTGGAGAAAATAAAACGCATTCGCGTCGGCAACCTTGAACTTGGCTCGCTTCAGCCCGGCGAGCACCGCACGCTTTCATCGGAAGAAGTAGCCGCGCTGTCGCGAGCAATCGAAGGCAAGCTCGAACCTGCTTCGGAGCCTCCTATCAAGCGAACGCCGGTGAAGCGGCCGCCAAGAGCGCAACTACACGCCGCGGCGGCGAAAGGCGCCGCGAACATGAATCGGAGCGGCGGCCAGGATCCAGCGGGAAGCGCCAGGGAAGAACCGAGCTGACGAAGCGAACGCGCGTGAAACCGAGGAAAGCCCGTTGAGAGCCCGCCGCGCATGAGCACCCTGATTCGCGAACTCGTTCCTGAATATATCCGAGAACTCGCACGCTACGTCCCGGGAAAGCCGATCGAGGAGGTCGAGCGGGAATTGAAAACCACAGCCATCAAACTCGCTTCCAACGAGAATCCGCTGGGCCCTTCGCCGCTGGCGATTGAGGCCGCGAAGAAAGCGCTGGCTGGCTCGAACCGTTATCCCGACGGAAGCGGTACGTTTCTCCGCGACGCGCTGGGGAGGAAGCATGGCATACCGGCGGAAAATATTATTCTCGGCGGAGGCTCGACGGAGCTAATCGATCTTTCCGCGCGCCTCGTGCTGCGCCAAGCGGATTGCGGCGTCACGTCCTACGGCTCTTTTCCTCTCTACTACACGGCGATTCGAGCCACCGGCGCGCGATATGTCGAGGTTCCACAGCGCGATTATCACTTCGACCTCGACTCTATGGCGGAGTTCCTGCCGCCCGAGACGAAACTCATTTTCCTCGCGAATCCGAATAATCCTACGGGGACCATGTTCGACGCAGACGAACTGGACCAGTTTCTCGCGCAGGTTCCAGAGCACGTCCTCATCGTCCTGGACGAAGCCTATTGCGACTATGTGGAGACTCCGAAGTACACGCGTTCGATAGAGCTGGTTCGCGGCGGCCGCAATATGATCGTGTTGCGAACATTCTCGAAGGTGTATGGATTGGCGGGTCTGCGAATCGGTTATGGAATTGGCCCCGCCGCGCTGCTTGATGAAATGAATAAAATTCGTGGACCGTTCAATACGTCGAATGTGGCCCAAGCGGCAGCACTGGCTGCGATTGACGACACGGAACACGTCCGGCGGTCGATTGAATCGAATCGCGCAGGCCTCGCGCAGCTTTCTGCGGGGCTCACGAAGCTCGGCATCAAATTTGTGCCATCGTTTACAAATTTCGTATTGGTGGATTTTAGCTTTGAGACCGAACCGCTCTCAGATGACTTGCTGAAACGCGGCGTAATCGTGCGACCCATGCGATGGATGGGTTTCCCGAATTGCATACGAGTATCGGTGGGTACGGCCGAGGAAAACGAGGAATTTCTGCAGGTTCTCACCGAACTGCGCGCTTCGCAGGTCAACAGTAGCCACAAACCCCGGAAGTAACCCTAATGCCGAATAACGCGCCGCCTTCAGGCGATCCTGTTCTCGAAATTCTCAAAACCAGCAAAACAATTGCGGTCGTAGGGCTTTCAAGCCGGCGAATGCGACCTAGCTACGGCGTTGCCGAATACATGCAAGCGGCCGGATATAAAATTATTCCCGTAAATCCAAACGAAACCGAAGTGCTGGGCGAGAAAAGTTATGCTCGCCTGGAAGATGTTCCGGAGCGCATTGATATCGTGGATATTTTCCGTCGCTCAGAATATGTTCCGGACATCGTCGAGTCTGCGATTCGCATCGGAGCGGGCGCAGTTTGGATGCAGGAAGGCGTCTTTCATTCAGCAGCGGCAGCGCGGGCGCGCGAGGCGAGCCTATTTGTGATCGAAGACTCCTGCATTCTGAAGGAGCACATGAGCCGGCGCCAGGCTTTAGCCTTTTAGCTTATTGAAGCGGGTAGCCCTTCAGAATATGCTTCCCCGGTTCAGCGATCACGATGGTCTGCCCGTCGGGTGCGATTTGAAATGCGCTTACGAGCAGGTCGTGCAGAATTGGGCGGAAACTCCCGTCCGTGAGACCCACCCACACCAAGTTGCCAGATTTTTCATCAGGACCGCGCTTTAATAGCACGCGGTTTTCGTCGAGTCCAAATTGAAAGCGTCCGAATCCGGCTCGTGTTTTCAGCGGCTGATTGGGATGAGCCAGTTCGCGCACTTCGATCGTATCCGCGTCGACGAAATAACCGACGCGGTTGCCGGAGGGCGCGATCGTCAGCTTGCCCTGAAATTCTGGGATGCGGGTCATCTCTCGAACTCCTTCATTTAGGAGATCGAGTTGCACGAGCACATCCCTACCGGAGAGGCTAAGATTTCGCCCGATGGCATAAGCCTGGTTGTGCTTCGCGTCCCAGGTGATGCCGTCGAAGGTGTGCCCTGCGAAAAGCGTCACCGCTTTCCCCTGCGACGGTTTCATCCGAACGATCTGAAACGGTCCGCCGCCCGTCACATAAACAATCGTTTGCCCGTCAGCAAGCCACGTCGCATTCCCAGCTTCTTCTATAAAGCGATCCTTTGACCCAGCCACGTGAATCTCGCCGCCGTTCTCATCAAAAAGCGCGATCCCTTTCGTGGTGGTCGGCGAGGAGTCCTCGTCGACAGCCGCTTTCTGAAATGTGATGTCGGCGGCGAGAAGCCGGCTATCAGGCGACCACGAAATCGAATCCACCTGGAAACTCAGCGGAGGAGGTGCGGGCATGAATTTTTCGCCTTCGACGATTCTGCGCTTGCTTCCGTTGGGCGACGCCACCCAGATATCGTCGCGCTGGATCACGATTTTCTTCATCCGCTTCTGCCGCTGCACCACGAAAACGATCTTGTTGTCCGGCGCAACAGAAAAGTGCGAGCAATCTTCCTCGATAACGAATTTTGGTTTCTCTTGCCCGGCAGCCGAATTTGAAAGAAGCCCTGCCAGGATTGCAAGGATGGCAAGACAGAAGGGAAGTCGCATGTTTTGAGGGATTCTCACTTTTGTCCGGCCGATTTCTTCTGAATTCGCCGGATCTCTTCAAGTCGTTGCCGGATGCGGGCTTCAAAACCCTGATCAGTCGGAGTGTAATATGTCCGGCCGATGAGACTCTCAGGCAAGCAGGTCATATCGGTGAGCTTCTCCTCGCTGTCGTGTGCGTATTGATAGCCCTTGCCATAACCCACGTTGCGCATCAAACCTGTCACTGCGTTTCTTAGATGCAGAGGAACCGGCTCCGCGATCGTGTTCTTCAAATCTTGCTGCACCTCGCCATAGGCTTTATAGACCGCATTCGATTTGGGCGCGAGCGACAAATACACCGCGGCTTGCGCCAGCGCGAGATTTCCCTCGGGCGGCCCGAGAAAATCGAACGCATCCTTTGCCGCCAACGTCACAGCGAGCGCATTCGGCTCGGCGAGACCAATATCTTCGCTCGCCATCCGCACCATGCGGCGCGCAAGGTACAACGGATCTTCTCCTGATTCGAGCATGCGCGCGAGCCAATAGAGCGCTGCGTCGGGATCGGAATTGCGCACGGACTTGTGCAACGCCGAAATGAGATTGAAGTGCTCTTCTCCGGATTTATCGTAAGGCAGAAGCTTCTTCTGCAGCACCTCTTCGAGGACGGCCTGCGACACCACGCGACGGCCCGCCGCATCCGGCACCGTTCCAAAAACCAGCGCCTCGAGTGTGTTGTAAGCCGAGCGCGCGTCGCCGTTCGCAAGGATCGCAATTCGCTCGATAATCTCGTCACTGATCTCGACATTTTCGTTGCCAAGACCACGCGCGGGATCTTTCAAAGCACGCCGAAGCAGCATTGCCACCTGCTCGGCTGAAAGCGCTTTCAGGATGTAGACCTTCATGCGTGAGAGCAGCGGCGAGATCACTTCGAACGACGGATTTTCGGTGGTCGCGCCGATCAGTACGATGTTGCCGGCTTCCACGTGCGGCAGAAACGCGTCCTGCTGCGCGCGATTGAAGCGGTGCATTTCGTCCACGAACACAATCGTGCGCCGGCCGTAGCGACGGACGCCCTCGGCCTTGGCCATCACTTCTTTGATTTCCTTGATGCCTGCGAGAACCGCGCTGAAAGGGATGTACTCGGATTTCGTGCGACGGGCGATGATGCGCGCCAAGGTCGTCTTCCCGCATCCCGGTGGGCCCCAGAAGAGCATCGAGCTCAAATCGTCGCGCTCGATTTGGGTGCGCAGCGGTTTTCCGGGGCCGAGCAGGTCTTCCTGGCCGATGAATTCGTCGAGCGTCTGGGGGCGCATGCGGTCAGCGAGCGGCCTGCCCGCGAGAGGTTCGTCCTGCGGCTCGATTGCTCTAAACAATCCCAATGCGCGCCTTTTGATACGGTCAGTTTAAAGCTTCCATCACCAACGAATTAGGCTAGCACGAAGCGGCAGGTGCACGAAACGCCGCAGAGGCGCGGGACGCGGCATCATCTTCGCATCGGCAAAGCTACAATAAAACCAATGCGGCAAAGCCTTTCGTTGGCAATCTCATTGGCGGTCGTGCTGACAATTCTCTTCGTGTGCGCAGGTGTCAGCGCAAAGCTGGTAGCCGCACCGGGTGAGCAGATCACTTCGTTCAACGCCGACATAGTGGTGAACCCTGACGCCATGCTCACCGTGACAGAAGATTTCGTGGTGCACAGCGAAGGGTCGTATTTTAAATACGGCTTTATTCGCAACCTGCCAATCGACGATGAAGCCCGTTGGGACGAGCAATACAAGGGTCCATGGAAAGCGGACAACGGGATCCGAGTGAAAATTCTCGAACTCACAGAGAACGGAGCGACAGCCAATTACCGACAGGGAAGCGGGTTCGGCTATCCTCAGCTTCGGATTGGACCGATGAATGTTCCCCTCGAACGCGGCGATCATCACTACTTCATCCGCTATACGGTAAGCGGGGCTCTCGCCCTGGGCGCGGCTCGCGACACGTTGTATTGGAATGCCATCGGCCACTATTGGACTTTGCCCGTGGGCGCAGCCCATGTGACTGTCCATTTGCCTGCGGGGATTGCGGCAGGAGAGGTGACCGGTGAACCACATGTTGGCGGACGAGGCGTTTCCAACAATAGAAGAGCGCCAACGGCCACCACAGAAGCGATCGAAGACGGGAGCGCAGGGGTCTCATACGCCGCGATTGGTCTACAACCGACGCAAAGCCTCAGCGTGGTTGTCTCATGGCCTTCCGGCATCGTTAAAGAGCCCTCGTTCGGAATTTGGAATCGCGACAGGTGGTATCTGGCTGCGCCGCTGGCGCTTTGTCTCTATTACTTCTTAGCGTGGCTCGCCATTGGCCGCTTGCCGAAGCCGGGAACGATCGTCGTGCGGTATGAACCTCCGGCTGGTATTTCTCCTGCCGCCGCACGCTATCTGATAACCACTGGAAGCGACGGCAGGACACTCGCGGCCGTGATCGCCGCCCTCGCTGCGCGCAACTGCGTCAGGGTTGAGCCGCACGACGGCATGTACAAACTCACGCGTCTTGCACCTGATCCCGGCGAGGAAAGCAAACTCGCGCCCGAAGAAGCGTATGCCCTGAACTATTTATTCGAAGACGGCCCGATCACGGAAATCAGCCCGTCCATGTCCCAGGAAAATAGTGCGCGCAACAGCCGCTATGTCGCGAACATTCAGCAGGATTTGGCGGAACGTTTCGGCGGAATTTATTTTACCCGGCACATCGGTTATGTAGCGCTGGGCGTCCTGGCCACTTTCATCATGGCCTTTTCCCTGGCGGCTACCGCCCAAGGCCGCGACACTGGCGGAACCTTTTTCATGACCACATGGATTCTTTTTTGCGCGCTGATTTTAGGCGCCATCGTTGAGACCGGGCTGCTGCCTGCGTGGAAGGCAGTCCTGCGCGGTACGGCGGGATGGATCAAACTGTTGCCGGGAACCGCAGCTGCCGGAGTTTTCGTGTTTTTCTTCGGTCTATTACTTGTGAAGCTGTCGCAGGGCGTCTCTCCTGCCTTCGCCTTGATGGTGGCAGCGCTTGCATTGGTCAATCTCATCTGGGCGCCGTTTCTCAAACGCATGAAGAAAGAAGGACGTGCGACGCTCGACGCGCTGGAGGGGTTCCGCCAATTTCTTGTATCGGTCGAACAGGACCGGCTGCACCGGCTGAATGCGTCTTCAACGGAACCCGCCGCTGAACTCGAATACCTGCCTTATGCGATTGCTCTCGAGGTGAGGGAAGCCTGGGGGGACCACCTCGCCGACGCGTTTTTTGCGACGACGATTCAGCGCTGAGTTAGGCAACCTACGATGTGATGCTGCGCTGGCGAGCCGCCTCAAACAACGCGATTGACGCAGCGACACCTGCATTGAGCGATTCGACTGACGGATGCATCGGTATCGAAATTGTGCCGTCGGCAGTGTGCAACACTTCGGCGGGTAGGCCCGCCCCTTCGTTTCCGACGAATATTGCCGAAGGCTCACGGAGATCCGGATACGCTGGTGCTTCCTGCGATCCGGCGTCCTGACGCGAACCAACCACGCCGCGTCCAATCGCCGCGACGATTTTCACTCGTGCCATTTTCAACTGAGCGAGCAGCACAGGAATGGCAATCCCGCGAAGCAGCGGCAAGCGCAGGGCCGACACGGCGGAAGCGCGCAAAGCCTTCGGCGACCAAGGATCGGCCGTCCCTCGCGCTGCAATCGCGCCAGTGGCTCCGAACGCCTCAGCAGATCGTACGATTGTGCCAACGTTGCCAGGGTCCTGTACGCCGGCCATTACGATCACAAGCGGCGAATCGCCCAAACGCGCGCCGTTTTCATCAGCGGCGCCGCGTAGAACATCTTCAAATTGCCAGTCCGGCTTGCGAAATAAAGCGGCAATGCCTTGAGGCGTTTCGGTTCCTGCGACGCTTGCAAATAGTTTGTCGGTCGTCCGCAAAATACGCGAGCGCGGGATCCCGGCTTCGCTCGAACTCGCAGCGCTCAAAATCGCATCGAGCGCGGGTTCGGCCGATTCACCGACGAGCAGCGCCTCGACCTCCAAACCCGATCGCAGCGCGTCCTCCACAAGTTTGGGCCCCTCAACGCCTATCGGTTCGCCCTCGGCCGGCCCAGTGCCGCGCAGAGCCGCGCGAAGGCGTTTCAGCCAGCGATTCTCGCGACTGGTGATCAAATCGTCTTTTTCGGCTGCGCTCGGGATACGGTCTGTCATGCTGCAAGCCTAACAAACGCGGCGAACATCGTAAACGCGCGTGGTTTGCAAGCTTACCGAATAGGTGTTCCAATTCGGCCACCGGCCTGATGCCTTGCGTAGCCCGCGCTGGCTGTGGTACGTTGCCGCGCAGATGAAAAACGAGGGCGTAACCCGCCGTGAGCGAACAATTTGCCCGTTGAAGTCCTGAAAATTTCGCCGGAAGCGCCGGAGTCCAGCGTGGTGGACTATGCGGCCGACTTCATTCGCCGCGGCCGCGTGGTGGGAATGCCCACGGACACTTTCTATGCCCTTTCCGCCGACCCGTTCAATCTGTCGTCAATCGAGCACGTGTTTCGCGTAAAGGGCCGCGCCGAAAACAAGGCTTTGCCGATTCTCGTAAATTCCATCGAGCAGGCTGTCACTCTCGCGCGCGACTTGCCTGATTCGTTTCTCGTGCTCGCACACAAATTCTGGCCCGGCGCTCTGACCCTGGTGGTGGAAGCAACGCATCGCTTGCCGCTGAAAGTGACGGGAAATACAGGGCGTGTAGCACTGCGCTGGCCGAATTCAAGGATTGCCTCTGCGCTGATTGAGGCGGTTCGCGGACCCATCACCGGCACGAGCGCGAACCTCTCGGGGTTTCCTTCGTGCACGAACGCGAGTCAAATCGTGAAACAACTGGGAGAGCGCTTGCCGCTGATTCTCGATTCGGGCGACACCGGCGCGATCCTGGCTTCCACGATCGTGCGCATCAACGGGCACGAATGGTCCATCGTGCGTGAAGGCGCAATTCCAGAATCCGCGATTCACGCCGCGTTGCAATAGCCCTTACATTTCGGTATTTGTCACGCGGTCTTAAGGTGCGCGGGCGCGTCCTGCGCGTCGTGCTCGTTGACCGGCGCGAACCCATAGAAGCGGGAGTCGCACTTGACGCACCGGTAAGGACGCATCCCGATCATACTGAAGAGGTACTTCTCAAACAGGCTGCGACGGTGCGAGCGAAAAACCTCTGTGCTTGTGCAGTGTGGACAAGGCCGTTTGATGTTTAGCTTCATTCTCAAGACTTCTTTCTCCCCTCGTGGTCCCGAGGGGGTTGGACCAGCGGCAAACCTACTCCGCGCATCTAAACGCTCAAATCTTGAATTCCCAAGCCTGAGACCGCCATACAGTGTTTCCTGCACCCGATGGCTGGCGACGCTGTATTAATAAGAAAACCCCGTAAATACGCCTACGTCTTAGTTTCCCTGTACCCGGGTACAGCGGTAGCCCCCTGTTCCTTTTCTGGTCTTGCCGGATTGCGCTTCTCGTCGTTTACTCACGGGCACGCAATAGGCGTATCCAACATCCGTTGGTGATTTCGTTTCGTTCACGCCTGCCCCGCCCGCCGATTGCCGGTTCTGGGACCGCACGCTGATCCCTTCGGTCGAATTCAATCCTGGTGAATGCCCTCTGCTTCTTGGAGGGAAGGGGAGTGACATGGAACGTTTTTGCGGCAAAGGTGTGTGCTTAGGCTTACTGTACAGACTGGCGTTCGTCGCCTTAGCTTTGATTGCGGGTTCTACAGTGGCGTTCGCTCAATTTCAAGACAACAACGGAGGTCGCGGCGGCGACGATGGTCGCGGCAACGGCTCTCCATCTGGAAATCATTCGCTCGATCCGGGTGTGCGGGGCGGCCCCCCGGGAGTCGGCGGAGCTCTCGGTGGAATGAGCACCGACTATCAAAACTTCTTCAATGCCGCCCTCGTGCGATTCCAAGAAGTCGATTCCGTATCCGGAAAAATAACAAACGAAGACGGAGCGGGACTTGGCCCCCGCTTCAACGGCATGAGCTGCAGTGGCTGCCACGCTCAGCCTGCGATTGGCGGCACCAGCCCGGCAAACAACCCGCAGATCGCAATGGCCGTTGCGGATGGAGCGACGAACAAAATCCCCCGCTTCATCACAGCAAACGGCCCGGTCCGAGAAGCTCGCTTCATCCGTAATCCCAACGGAACTCCGGACGGCGGCGTCCACGACCTATTTGTAATCACCGGACGTTCGGACGCACCCGGCTGCAGTATCACTCAGCCGGACTTTGAGTCGGCAATCGAGCAGAACAACATCATTTTCCGCATTCCGACTCCGCTGTTCGGCGCCGGAATGGTCGAGAGCATCACCGATACGGCGATTCTCACTAATGCTGCGAACCCACATAAAGCTGCGCTTGGCATTTCCGGACAAGTCAATCGTAGCGGTAACGACGGGACGGTCACCCGTTTCGGTTGGAAGGCGCAAAATAAATCCCTCGTGATGTTCGCAGGTGAGGCTTATAACGTGGAACAAGGCGTCACCAACGAACTATTTCCAAACGAACGGGACGAAACACCGAGCTGCATGTTCAACGCCCTTCCCGAGGACTCGACTGTGCTAACTCCATCTGGAAATTCGAGCTTCGACCGCCTCGGATTACTCGTCGGATCTCGTCAACTTCGCGGCATTCGGTCGTCTCTCTGCTCCACCGACGCCTGCCCCGGCAACTGCGACCACTTTGATCGGACAGCAAGTGTTCAATCAAATCGGCTGCAATGCGTGCCATTCGCCGACGATCAATAGCGGCAGCACGTTTTATGGCACCGGGCTTAGTAATGTCCCTGTGAACGCCTATTCGGACTTCCTGATTCACAACATGGGCATAGGCCTGGCCGATCAAGTGAGCCAGGGCCTCGCCAACGGGATGCAATTCCGGACGGCACCCCTATGGGGAGTGGGTCAGCGCATCTTCTTCCTGCATGACGGCCGAACTTCTGACCTTATGCAGGCAATCGAGGCGCACCATAGTCAGGGATCGGAAGCGAATCAGGTGATCAACAACTTCAACCAACTCTCGGCGGCACGCGCGGCGGCTCTGTTGGCCTTCTTGCGTTCGCTCTAGAGTTGTAGGTTTAGTACGCCCTGGCATGCTGGACGACGGGAGAAGGCCATGGAGCTGGCGGGTTCCGCGGTCTTCTCTTGTCACTTTCTGTCGATCGGCTGCGCCATTGGTCGGTCTGAGGTCGAGTGTCCTAAATTATTCGCCAGAGTTCCGTTGCGGCGGCGCCGAGGGGAACTGAAACAATAGTCCCGTTTCCACTTCCACCGCTTGCCCATTTACGATGTACGGTTTGAACTCCCATTTTGCCAATGCATCTGTGACGCTCTTCACCTGTTCCGGAAATCCCGAAATCGCGTGCACGTGTTCGAGCTTCCCGTCAGCTCCGATGATCAATCGCACGGGCACGCTCGCGTATCGAGGCCCCGTCATCACGGGATCCACTCTGTGCGTCACGTAATCTCTATAGGCGCGCTCGGGAATGCAGACCGGCCAACCGCCCGCCGGTGAGAAACCTCCTCGATCCGCCGGCGCGAACGATGTTTTCTTGAGCGACTCCACTAGCATCTCAGCGGCCGCCTCCCGGCTCGCCGTAATAGCAAAGATAAGCGTATGGCAACGGATCTTCGTCGCAAACACCACGTGGTTCAGTCCCGCCCCGCTGTAATCAAGCCGCGCAAAATCCAGTCCACCTAATTTCACCGGCGTCACCATATGGGGAGCCGAAAGACTCGCGTCCAGGCCCTGCTTCATCCGATTCAAGAACCCGATCGCATCGGTCGTTTCTCCGGCCGCGAAAAAATCATCCTGGGCGGAAATCTGCATCGTGGCCACAAGCTCGCCCTCAGGCTTCAACGCCGCGAGCGAGTAGTATCCCGACGCGGAAGGCTCCGGCCCTTTCAAATCCTCCACCCAGCCCGACGTCAGCGGATAGCGCAGCCCGAAATAATCATCCTGAAACACGCCATTCTTCACCGTTGCGTTTTCCGGCTCCGAATATTTTGCAGCTACGTCGCCCTTCGCAGCGCACGCGAGCAGCAACAGTCCGGCGATTCCGAACAAGCGCCACAATAGTTGAAACCGGATCACAGTCATGATTCTCCTCCGGCAACAAATCGCCTGAATTACGCTTCTGGGCGGGGGCTCTCAACAGTGTACGCAGCCACCGTCGCGATGCAACTCCCATGGAGGCTAACTGCGCATCTCCGTAACGCGAACGTAACGCGAACGTATCGCGAAGCTCAATCCACGGCAGGGAAGCGCGAAAACATCCGAATTATCATCGCGAAAAAATCTTGCTTTTCGGATAGCGGTCAACGCCAACGAGCACCACCGCCGACTTTCGCGGTAATTCCGTCGAAATCGCCTGAATTACCAATGTTTGCGCCCCTTTTTGCCCTCGATCCGCGGTGACATTTTGGCAACCCATTTGCACTCATGCGCCCATTGCTCCGGTCGTGTTCAGGCCAGGGCGACGGGGGACAAGATGATTCGTAAGCACGCACTCAGAATCCACTTCTTCGCACTTATGCTAGCCATCGTCTGGATCGCGCAGGCCTTCACCTCCAACGCGGCGATGGGCCAAAGCACGATCGCCACCGGCAGCATTCAAGGCTCAATTCTGGATTCCAGTGGCGCGGTCATACCGGCTGCGAATGTCACCATCAGAAATAAGGACACCGGCCAAACTTTCCATGTCGCCACATCTTCCAGCGGCGCCTACACCTCCGGCGCGATTGTGCCGGGAAACTATTCGGTTCGGGCCGAGGCTCAGGGCTTTAAGACGGTGGAACAAGCCGTCGTCGTGCGAGTGGGTGAAACGGCCGGCGCAAATATCACCTTGCCAATCGGTTCCGGAAGCACTGTCGTCGAAGTGGAAGCGCAGGCCGTCACCGTAAATACCGAGCAGGCCAGCGTGCAAGGCGTGCTCGGAAAAGAGCAGATTGAAAACCTGCCCGTCAACGGACGCAACTTCCTCGACCTCGCGCAGCTCGAGCCCGGCGTTCAGGTACAGGACGGCTCGGATTTCGATCCCACCAAAGTCGGCTTCTCTTCGATTTCGTTCGGCGGCCGATTCGGGCGCACTGCGCGCATTGCGGTGGACGGCGTGGACGTCAGCGACGAAACAGTGGGCACCACCACGGAAAATATTCCCGCCAGCGCCATCCAGGAATTCAGCGTGAGCCAATCGTCGCTCGATCTTTCGAATGAACTCACTTCGTCAGGCGCTGTCAACGTGACGACACGCTCCGGAACGAATGCTTTCCATGGCGAAGGCTTCGCGCTTTTCCGCAGCAGCGCTTTCTCCGCGGCGCTTCCTGAACCGCCTCCTCCCGCACCGCCGCTCCAATCTCCCTATGCCCGCAATCAGGACGGTGGCAATTTCGGCGGCGCGATCATCAAAGACAAGCTCTTCTTCTTCCTCGACGCCGAGCATATCAACCAGAATCTTTCCGCCCCGGTCGTGCCATCAGATCCGTTTACATCCTTCACGGGCAATTCCAGCGCGCCCTTTCACGAGACCGATTACGATGCGCGGCTCGACTGGATCTTTGGCAAGGGCATCCGCATGTTCTACCGCTTTAGCTATTTTGACAGTCTTGCCGTGTCAGCTGGCGGCTTGATCGGCTTCCAGCCATACGAGGACAAGAACTACACGAAAACGCACGTTGTGGGAGCGGACTTCACCTCCTCCGGCTTCACGCACAGTTTCCGCTTCGAATATCTGAAGTTCATCAACAACCTGCGCGATATCGTTGCCGGCTCCGATCTTCCTTTCGCTAATTTCCCCGTAAGCATCAATATCTTCGCCTCGAATTTCTTCACCGGCCCGAATTTCCTCGCTCCGCAACAAACATTTCAAACCGACCGCCAGATAAAATACGACGGCAGCAAGGTCCTCGGCTCTCACATCCTGCGATATGGCGTTTCTTACAATCGCCTGCGCGGCGGCGGCCTTTTTTCTTTTAGCGCGATCACAGCAAACGTGCTCCCCATCGCGAATGCGGCGGAAGTTGCATTCGCAGCGATGCAGCCGGGCGGCGCTGGCAATCCGCTCAACTATCCTGTCGACAACGTGACGCTCGGAAACGGCAATAACTGCGACACGGAAATCCCTGCTTTCAACGCGCCGTGCAGCGGCACGCCTCCGGATAACCGGCTCGGCCTCTATGTTGGTGATAGTTGGAAGGTGAAACCGAACCTCATGGTGACTTACGGCCTCCGCTATGTGCGCGATACAGGCCGCACCGATAGCGATCTGCCTCCACTGCCCGGAGTCAACGACCTTCTCCCGGGCTTCGGCGACCGCGTTAAGCAGCCGAACTTGAACTTCGCGCCGCAACTTGGAATCGCGTGGGACCCGAAAAAAGATCAAAAGACGGTGATTCGCGCCGGCGTCGGCATGTTTTATGAAAACGCCATCTGGAACAATGCCGAGTTCGATCGCCCCGAGCGTTTGGCAAACGGAGCTTTCCTTGCCAACCCCTCGGCTTGTCTCAATGGCAGTGGTTCTGGAGTGCCGTTTCCAGCGGGAAACACATTTCTAGGCGGAACACAGAACACTGCCAACAATATTTGTTCCTCCTTGATCGGGTCAACGATTGATGCGGGCGGAGGGACGTGCGCAGGGCTCACTGCGGCAGCTTGCGTAGCCAATTTTCAAACAACCTATCAAGCCGCCACCGCGATGGTCGGAGCCAACGCCCCAAACCCCAACTACATTCCAAATCTGATCTCATCTGGTTCGGCGATTCCCCTCGGTGCACTGGCGCCGGGCTATCGCACTCCCGTACTCGATACAAATAAATGCGGGGTTACAGCGGCAGCTCTTGCCGGGAATGGTTCTCAGCGTGGACTATCTTCGCAACGTGAATCTCCACTATCTGATCGGTGTTGACGTAAACCACAGTGGCGACACGCGATTCTTCAACAAGACCGCCGCGCAGCAGGCGATCTCGTCCACGCTTAGTGCATGTGGCGCCGCGACGATCGATGCTGCTATTGCCTCCTGTCCTGGTCTGCATCCTCCCTCGGGCGGAGGTCCTGCCGGTGGCGCCACGATGTCTGACTTTGGCAATTTCGGATTGGATTCCGCGGCGGACTTGGGTGTCGGCAGCTGCGAAACGGCCCTTGGTTTTCAATGCGCATTTCAAGGCGTCAATCCCGGTTTGGGACCTGCAGTTTTCCTGCAGCCGATTGGACGCTCGGTCTACAA
>CAWBRH010000020.1:0-66780 GCA_963790945.1 uncultured Acidobacteriota bacterium | reverse complement strand
TCAAACTTTTTGCGATATGTTTCCATATCGTGCTGGTACATCGTGGTCTGCCTCTCAGCGCGTTGACGTCCGCGATTACAGTGAGGTTGTCGAGCTTGTAGTGGCCGGCGAACTCCGCTGCTTCCCAGATTTGTCCTTCGGCCATCTCGCCATCGCCCAGCAGAACGTATACGCGCGTGTCGCTCTTATCCAGGCGCGCGCCGATTGCCAGGCCGGCGCCGACGGAGAGTCCCTGACCGAGAGAGCCGGTGGCGGCGTCGACACCGTGAATGCGCGGCGTGGGATGGCCTTCGAGTTCGCTCGAGAATTCGCTGCAGCGTCATCACGCGCGAAACGGGAAGCACGCCTGCTTCGGCGAGCGCGGAATAAAGCACGGCGCGGCGTGGCCCTTCGACAGGACGAAGCGGTCGTCATTATTTGAATTTGCATTCTTGGGATCGAACTTCATGGCGTAGAAAAATATTCCGGCCATGAGCTCGTGCGGCGGACATACAGGATGTCGGGATGGCCCGATCCGGCGGCGGTGGTGGACATCATCGAATAAATGCTCAAAAGACGCGCTTTCTGCTTGATGGTTTCAACCGTGGCTTGCGACGGCCCTGCGGGGGAAGTAACGCTCATAGCAGCTCCTTGAAAATTCGTGGTGGAAACCCAATCTTACCCGTTTCGGTTGCCGTCTGCGAACCAGTTTCTTTCTGTATCGGCTGAACCATAGCGGAGCATGAAAGACGGATTGCATTTCTGGGGTGCGAAACGTAGATTTGTCGCGCTGGCATAAGGGGATATTCATGGACGCGATTTCGATCACGGTGAATGGCAAAGCGCACTCGGTGGAGGTAACTTCGGATACGCCGCTGCTTTGGGTGCTGCGCGATACGCTCGGTCTGACCGGTACAAAATTCGGCTGCGGCATGGCGCTGTGCGGCGCGTGTACTGTGCATGTGGACGGCGAGGCGACTCGCTCGTGCACGACGCGCATCTCCGCGGTGGCTGGCAGAAATATCACCACGATCGAAGGGCTTTCCACCGATGGACGCCATCCCGTGCAAGCGGCGTGGCTCGATCAACAAGTGGCGCAGTGCGGCTACTGCCAGGTGGGCATGATTATGACGACCGCTGCGCTGCTGGCGAAGAACCCCAAGCCGAGCGACGCGGATATAGACGATGCGCTCGGCGGCCACTTTTGCCGCTGCGGAACGTACCAGCGAATTCGCGCGGCTGTCCATGAAGCTGCCGCGAAGCATACGGCGCCGCTGGCCGCCGCCGGAGAGACGCGATGAGCGCGGGGGCTCGAAAGTTAGCGGGAGTTTCACGACGCGATTTCCTCAAAGTGGGCGCTGCGGGAAGCGCCAGTCTGGTGATTGGTTTTTATTGGGATGACTCCTCGCAGGCTAGCCGCTCGCGCTGCCGCCGATGCGGTGAAAGATTTCGCGCCAAATGCTTATATCGAAATTCGTCCGAGCGGCGAAATTCGATCTGATTGCAGCGCGATCGGAGATGGGCCAGGGCGTTCGAACGTCGATGACCATGATTCTTGCGGAGGAGTTGGACGCCGACTGGTCGAAGATCAAAGTCGAGCAGGCTGTTGCCACTTCCGAAATGAAATATGGCGACATGACGACTGGCGGAAGCGAGAGTGTGCGCAGTTCGTGGGATCCGCTCCGAAAAGCCGGCGCCACGGGGCGCGATATGTTGGTCACGGCGGCGGCGCAAACGTGGGGCGTGCCAGTGAATGAGTGCAGTGCGATCGGCGGCAGCGTGATCGAGCACAAGAAATCTTCGCGGCGAATCGAGTACGGCGCGCTGGTTCAAAAAGCTGCTGCGTTGCCCGTTCCCAAGGATGTGCCGCTCAAGGACGCGAAGGACTATCGCATTCTCGGCACGGCCAAACCGCGCGTTGACGGCGGCCCGATCGTGATTGGCGAAGCGCATTACGGCATAGACACGAAAGTGCCGGGTATGCTGTACGCGGTGGTTGCTCGCCCGCCGGTATTCGGGGGGCGCGTGAAGAAATTCGACGCGGAAAAAGCGCAGGCTGTGCCAGGCGTGAAGAAAGTGGTCGAGGTGCCGGTGGTCGAAATGCCGCCGCTCTTTGGCGAGGAGCGACCGGCGAATTCCGGGCATCAGCACTACTTGTGGGGCGGAGTCGCGGTGGTGGCCGATTCCACCTGGCAAGCGATCGCCGGCCGCAAGGCTTTGTCGATTGACTGGGATCCCGGCGCGGGTGCGGAGGAATCGAGCGAGAAACAACGCGCGGCGTGCGCGGAGATGGTGAAGGGCTCGGGCAAAGAGTTGCGGAAGATTGGCGACCCGGCGAAAGTGTTCGATGGATCGCCGAAGAAAATCGAAGCGGAGTACGAATTGCCGTTCGTGGCGCATACGACGATGGAGCCGCCGAATTGCACCGCGTACGTTCGCGACGGCAAGTGTGAAGTTTGGGCGCCCACTCAAAATTCGGGCGGAATGGCGACGGCTCTTGCCAGCGCGCTGGGAATTCCCGCTTCGGCGATCACGATTCACATCACTTTGCTGGGCGGCGGCTTCGGGCGCCGGCTGAACATTGATTACGGTGTGGAAGCAGCGCTGATTTCAAAAGCCGCGGGCGCGCCCGTGAAAGTGATCTGGACGCGCGAGGATGATGTGCGCCACGATTTCTACCGCCCGATGAGCCACCATCGCTTGCGAGCAGGCGTAGACGCGCAGAATCAAGTCACGGCCTGGATGCACCACATTGCAGCACCTACTACGGACGGCGTGTACGTTGGCGGCGATGTTCCCGATACTGGGGGCACAGAGCTTGCAGGTACAGGACTGCCGAGCGGCACGGTGCCGAACTATCTGCTCGAAGCGAGTTTCCTGCACACTGCCGTGCCGCGCGGTTATTGGCGCGGCGTGGACACCACGTGGAATCAGTTTGCAGTGCAAAGCTTCATCGACGAAGTCGCGGCATCGATGGGAAAAGATCCCCTGGATTTGCGGCGTGAACTGATCGCGGCGAAGACGAAGCCGGAGGCGGGTGGTGGCGATCAGCCGCCGGTCGATGTGGCGCGGTTGAGGCATGTCCTCGACCTCGCCGCGGAAAAATCCGGATGGGGAAGTCCGTTGCCGAAGGGACGGGGTCGCGGGATCGCGGGGATCGCGGGATGGGGAACTTATCTGGCGTACGTCGCCGAAGTGACGGTTTCAAATGATGGCGGCGTGAAGGTGGATCGCGTCGTTTGCGCGATTGATTGCGGGCAGGTGATCAATCCGGACATGGTGAAGGCGCAGGTGGAGGGCGGGATCGTGTTCGGACTGACGGCGGCGCTCTTCGATGAAATCACGATAGAGGGTGGCCAGACGCAGCAGAGCAATTTCAACAATTATCCGATGATGCGCATCAACGACATGCCGCGGGTCGAGGTTCACATCGTGCCGAGTCATGAATCGCCCGGGGGATGCGGAGAGCCGCCCGTGCCGTCGATTGCACCGGCGGTGGCGAATGCGATCTTTGCAGCGACTGGGAAGCGATTGCGTCGGCTGCCTTTTCAGACCGGGGAACTTGCCAAAGCTTAGTTTTGAGGCGCTGCTTTGAACGCTCTTATAGGCCGAATACCGCCTATTAGAAATTCGTAAAAGATTGATTTCGCTGCACTTGCTGAGAGTTTTAATCGCGGAACCGTAGATTAAAAATCGGGGCGGGAGGGGCCTCTGATAGCCGACCCGGCCGGCTATTGAACCCCCTTCGAACTCAAGCTGCCTACCTGGTTCAACATTTCCGGTGGAACCCCTCTTAAGTGGGACGCTGTTACATACATTCGGGTTGCATGAGGCGACGAGGCAGGAGCCCTAGTGGTATGGGCTTTCATTGATGGCACGGCATAGGTGTGGGCTGCGCGGGCGGGTCTGAGACCCGCCCCTACTGAGTGGGAGCGGTGTGGCGCGTGATTGGGATGAGGCAGGATACGACTGGAGGTGGCTGCGCAAAAGACCGCTACGTTGGCTGGCGACCAGGTCTCGTGTGCGAAAGGTCGGCGCCTCTTGCTTCTCTTCCGCTTACCGTGACGATCGCTACCAGGATTGCAACAATCGAGACCGTCCACGCCAGAACGGGCGCAAAATTTCCGCCGTAGCGCTGCTCCGCGATTCGAGCCTGAATCACAGAATTTTTCGACGAAAGCAGATTGCCGAGTTGATAGGCGAATCCGGGGAATGTGCCGCGAACGGCTGGCGGTGAAAGCTCGTTGAGATGCGCGGGAATCACTCCCCAAGCGCCCTGCACCATGAACTGCATCGCGAAGCCCCCGACCGCCAGCATGACGGCGGTGTGCGAGAAGGCCCACAGCGGAATCACCGGGATGGCCAGGAGCGAGGCCACGACAATCGCTTTTCTGCGCCCAACCTTTTCGGAGAACGCACCAAAGAAAACGCCGCCGAGAAGAGCGCCGATATTTGTGAAGATCGCGACGCGGCTGACGAGCTGGGGACTGAAGCCGTGATTTTTCGTGAGGAACGTGGGGTAAACATCCTGCGTGCCGTGGCTGAATGAATTGAACGCAAACATGAGCAGCGCCAAAAACAAAAAGCTGCCGAGATACGTCATGATGTCTTTGCCGAGGTTGCGCTCTGGGTCTACGGTGACGCGTCCAGCTCGCCACGCGGGTGACTCCTCCACTTTGGTGCGGATATAGAGGATGAGAAAAGCCGGAAGAGCGCCGACGATAAACATGCCGCGCCAGCCGATTTGCGGAAACAAAGTGCCGAACGCCAGCGCCGCGAGAAGATTTCCTACCACGTAACCTTCCTGCAGGAGTCCGGAAAAGAAACCGCGCCCTTCGGCTGGAAGAGTTTCAAAGGCCAAAGCCGCACCGACGCCCCATTCGCCTCCCATGGCAATGCCGAAGAACGCTCGCATGATGAAAAACATCTTCCAGGATGGCGCGAAGGCGGTGGCGAGCTCGAAGATCGAAAACGCGATGATATCGATCATCAAGGTGGGGCGGCGGCCGAAACGGTCAGCGAGGAGACCAAACAAAAACGCACCGACAGGGCGCATGGCCAGGGTGATGAAGTTCGCTTCGAGAACGGTGGAGATTTTCAGCTGGAAATGGGCGGCGATGGCGCTGGCGCAAAAAATCAGGATGAAGTAGTCAAAGGCGTCGAGCGACCAGCCGAGGAAGCAGGCGATGAAGGTGTTGCGCTGAACAGGAGTGAGGCTTCTGAAATTTCCGAGGATGCTCACGGTTGCGTTCCGCCTCGCCGCAATTTTGGCGATACTAGCATATCGGCGACGCGCGCTACCTGCGCCATCTCGCGCACGTCGTGGACGCGGACGATGTGGGCGCCTTGCAGGATGCAGGCTGTGACGGCGGCTGCGGTACCGAATGTGCGCTCGTTTTCGGGGACGCCTCCGAGCGTGCGGCCGATGAAGCCTTTGCGCGATGGGCCTACGAGAATCGGAAAGCCGAGGCGGGCGAGTTCCGGGAGGCGGGCGATCAGCTCGTAATTCTGGGCGAAGCTTTTGCCGAAGCCGATGCCTGGATCGAGCACCAGCTGAGATTTTGGGACTCCGCTGCGAATCGCGAGTGCGACGGCTTTTTTCAGGTTGTGTGTGACGTCGCGGATCGCATCTCGCGCGAAAGGCGCCGTCTGCATCGTTCTCGGTTCAGCGCGCATGTGCATCAGGATGAGGGGCAGCTTGCGGCGCCGGGCGACTTCGGCGATGCGTGGATCGCGCTGCAGTGCGGTGACGTCGTTGATGATTTCTGCTCCCGCTTCGGCTGCGGCGTCCGCTACTTCGGATTTGTTCGTGTCAATCGAAATTGGAATTTTGAGGCGGCCGCGAAGCATCTTCAATAGGGGGGTTACTCGACCTAGCTCCTCGTCTGCGGCGAGCCATTCGGCGCCTGGGCGAGTGGATTCGCCGCCGATGTCGAGGATGTCGGCGCCGTCGCGCTCCATCTCGAGTGCCCGGGCGGCGGCGGCTTCCGCATCCAGATGCAGGCCGTCGCCTGAGAAGCTGTCGGGTGTGACGTTGACGACTCCCATCAGGAGCGTGCGCTCGCCGAGGACGAGGGTGCGTGATGGAAGCCGCAGGCGGAATTTTGTTCGAATAATCATTCTTTGTAAACGAGCGCCAGGAAACTAACGCTAAATCAAGAGCGCTATTGAACCATGGTTCGGACTCAAGGATAAGAGCGGGCGCGCGACTCAGGCGTTTTGACCGTTCATTCGCTAGGGCGCAACTGCGGGCGCATAGTAAGCCGCGCGGTGGATAGTCGTCGCGCCTGGATGTCCGAGTACTTCTATGCGCAGGCGATGCCAGCCTGCGTGATTTTGGGGGCTGGCTTCGGGGTAATAGCCGAGGGTGTATTCGGCGCCGATGCGTTGAGCGATGCGACGGAAAATATCGGCGAGAGTTGCGGAATCCCGCAAAAAGTAAAGCTGGCCGCCGGAGCGGCGAACCAATTCGGTGAGATAAAGCGTGTACGCAGGTATGCCTGATTTGGGAGCATCGGAAACGAGCAGGGTGGAATCCTGATGCCCAGCGAGCCATTCGGGCGTCATGATCTTGGGGCGATTTTCTGTGGACACCGCGAAGATCTGAATATCGGCCGCGGCGAGGGTGCGCGCGAGATCTTCGAATGTGAGGCGATTATTTAGCTGGCCGGGCCTGGGCGCGGCGGTTGCGGGATCGAGCGTGAGGCCGAGGCCGCTATCCTGACCATCGGTGAGCAACACAATCGCTTTGCGGCCTTCACGACCGCCAAGAAATACTTTCGCGGCGGTGAGATAAACCGCCTGGTAAATATTCGAGCCGCCGACGTCGCCCAGCAACTGATGAACGTCCACGCGATCGATGCCGTGGCGTATCAGCTCGCGGTCACTCGAAAAATCAGCTTGCAGATATGTGTGCGCCGAAAAATCCACCACGGCAACCTGGTCGGCCGGCGCCAATCCATCCACGAGCGCGAGGGCGGCTCGTTTCATTTCATCGGAATCGCGAAGAACGCTGGGGCTTGCATCGATGACGAGCGCGACGCTTGCCGGTTCCGTTCCGGTTGCGAAGTAGGCGATCTGCTGTGCCGCGCCATCCTCGTAGATTCGGAAATCGGAGCGCTTCAAGTCGGTGATAGCTGTGCCGTCGGAATTAAAAACGCTGCATGTGACCGGAACGATCTGCGAAGTGACGCGAATTGCGGGCGCGGGCGAACTATCATTGCCTTTGCCGGCCGCTGACGAGAACAGCTCGCCGGTTGCGGGGTCGCGCTGCCACGTGATGCCCACGTCTAATTGCCGCGGTTTAGGCAGCTTCTTCTTTTGATGCGATGTTTGCTGGGGCGAAATTGCCTTGAGCGGAGATACAAAACCTGCGACGCCGACTACGAAGAAAAGCCACGTCAGAATACCAGCCAGAAGACTAGCGGAGGCGCTGACCGTCGCTCGGCCAACAGCAGAGTTTTCTGCATTCCGATTCAATCGAGATCGAAATCGCGGAGCGGCTTTTCGACGGGGCCGTCTTTAGCCTTCTTCAAGCCCTCGGCAAATTTTCGGGCGAGAACGTCTTCCTTGGATTTTTCGGCTTCGACCGATGCGCGGAACTTCGCTTCGACCGCTTCAGTCTGCTGGCGCAAGAGCCGCGCGGTATCGTCAAGATCAACGGACGATGGAGGCCTGGGCGGCGGAACGTGCGAGAGGACTACTCCGAGTTCGCGATCGAGAGTGAGCTTCGCGTGGCAGCAAGGGCAATCGGTTTCGAAGGTTTCTTTGTGTTCGCGCGCCATGGAGGCATTTTACGCCAATTTGCGGTAAGAGGTATGGGCACGTGCATGGCCGCCATGAAATGGAAGCGAAAAAAAAACGGCGCTCCGAAAGTACAGAGCGCCGTCGAAAAAGCTAGTAGAAGCCGCAGGTTTATGCCGGAGCCGGTTTCTCGCCCTTGGCAAGGCCCGGAAGCGGCCGCGGTTCGGGTCGCAGTGTAAGCTGCGGCTCTCGTGCGGTAACCGGAGGAGCGCAGGAGGCGGCGGAGGCGGCTTCTCCGGAAGCGGCTTGCCTTCCATGAGAAGCTTGAGCTCGGTCGCGTCCAGCACTTCGCGATCGAGCATCGCCTGAGCCACGCGTTCGAGCGCTTCCTTATAGGTTTCGAGAATGTCCTTCGCTCTGTATAACCGCTGTTGATGATATCGCGCACTTCTCCGTCGATCTTGATCGCGGTGTCTTCGGAATAATCGCGATGCTGCGCGATTTCGCGGCCGAGGAAAATCGCTTCTTCCTTTTTGCCGAATGTGAGCGGGCCGAGCGGGCTCATTCCCCACTCGCAGACCATCTGGCGGGCGATTTCGGTGGCGCGCTCGATGTCGTTGCCGGCGCCCGTGGTGATGTGATGCAGGAACATTTCCTCGGCGGCGCGTCCGCCCATCAGGACGGCGAGTTGCGATTCGAGGAACTCCTTCGTGTAGGTGTGCTTGTCGTCGATGGGAAGCTGCATCGTGACGCCCAGCGCCATGCCGCGCGGGATGATTGTCACCTTGTGCAGCGGATCGGCGCCCGGCGTCATCGCGGCGACCAGAGCGTGGCCGGCCTCGTGGTACGCCGTGTTGCGCTTTTCTTCGTCTGACAAGAATCATGGAGCGCCGCTCGACGCCCATGAGCACTTTGTCCTTGGACATTTCGAAATCAAACATGGTGACGAGCTTGCGATTCTGGCGCGCCGCCCATAGTGCGGATTCGTTCACCAGATTCGCGAGATCGGCGCCCGAGAATCCGGGAGTGCCGCGCGCGATCACCGAGAGGTCGACATCGTCCGAGAGAGGCACTTTGCGGGTGTGCACGCGAAGGATTTCTTCGCGGCCTTTCACGTCCGGCCGCGGCACGACCACGCGGCGGTCGAAGCGGCCTGGCCGCAGAAGCGCCGGGTCGAGAACGTCCGGGCGGTTCGTGGCAGCAATCAGGATGACGCCTTCGTTCGATTCAAAGCCGTCCATTTCGACGAGCAACGCGTTCAAGGTCTGCTCGCGCTCGTCGTGACCGCCGCCGAGGCCTGCGCCACGATGACGGCCGACTGCGTCGATTTCGTCTATGAAGATGATGCACGGAGCGTTCTTCTTGCCCTGCTCGAAAAGGTCGCGAACGCGGCTGGCGCCCACGCCAACGAACATCTCGACGAAATCCGAGCCGGAAATCGAGAAAAACGGAACGTTCGCTTCGCCGGCAATCGCGCGGGCAAGCAGAGTTTTGCCGGTTCCCGGAGGCCCGACGAGCAATACGCCCTTCGGAATGCGGCCACCGAGCTTCTGGAATTTCTGCGGATCTTTCAGGAAGTCGATAATTTCGTAGAGCTCTTCTTTGGCTTCGTCAATTCCAGCAACATCTTTGAATGTCGCCTTCTTCTGCTGCGCCGTAAGCAAACGGGCGCGCGATTTTCCGAAACTCAGCGCTTTATTCCCGCCGGCCTGCATCTGCTTCATCATGAAAATCCAGAATGCGACTAGCAGCATCAACGGCGCGAAATTCACAATGAAAGTAAGCCAGTCTGCGTTCTTTACTTCCGCGTAGTTGTAGCGAACACCCTTTTCCTGCAGCGTCTTCGTAATATCTGGAATCGCAGTGTTGGCGATCGTCACGTTGCGGAACTTTCCGCCGTCGCGATATTCGCCCTTCAACTCCGCGCTGTTGGGAGAGAGAAGAATCGTGACTTCCTTTACGTTTCCTTGATCCAGCTTCGCGAGGAAATTGGTGTAGTTGGAGTCTTCTTCCTTCGCTGTCTGGCTGGTCCCGGAGGCCATTCGCCACAAGACGACCGCGAGCAAAATCATTAGAAGCCAAAATAAAATAGTGCGGACTGTTGAATTCACCTTGTTACCTCACCCTCTTTACGCCCTGAAAACCTTCTTCGAGAACTGTGCAAGCGGACATTCCTATATCATTAGATGCAGGCAAGAGGCGCGAGTATGCATGCGCGCAATTTGCCTTGCTGGCGGCTAAGTCGAGCCGCATCAAAGGCTTTCTTCCTCGATCAGCAAACCCACCCTCGTATTCTCGCGGACGCAAAACTCTTCCGCGGGCGCCATCCCGCGAGCCCAAATCACTTGCCCCGCGCTTTCCAGCACGGGCCAATGAACGCGTTGATGGCGTGGGACTCGCTCTGCCTGGAACATCTGCTTGAGCTTCTGGCTCTGTCGGTGGCCGCGCGGTCGATAGGCGTCGCCCGGCCGCCAACTCCGAAGAAGCAGAGGCGAGCGAAGAGTTCCAGCGTCAAAAGCGCCGGTGTCGGTTTTAGTGTCGCTCTCCCCCAAGGGCCAGTCAACTATTTTCAGGCGGAAGCAGGTTGAGAGTTCCGGCACATCCACTGTGGTGGCGCCGCTGGGGGGCAAGTCCACCATATATAGATACGAAGGCGGCTCCATTTTGGTTTCGCGCGAAGATGCGGCTCGACCCTTGTGGCCGTTGTTGTCGTCTTGCTGACTGGCGTGCGAAAACACGATGTCGTCAAACACACGCTCGACTGCGATTCTGCCCGGCAGCCGCAATCGCTTGCCGCTCGTTGATTCCGCGGCCAGGCGGATTACTTGTTCCACGTGGCGCGCGGAAAGTTCGCGACGGTCGCCTCGCACCTTTTCATAGAGACGGCGAATCAGCCGTTCGGTAAGCGCGCGCGCGGAGTGCGCTCCGGCGTGCTCAGCGGCGCCGGCGAACGTGATTGGCGAAAGGAGATCGCGCGCGCTGATTGATCGGGTTCTTTCTGCGCATTCTGAATGCGCGCCGCTCGCGACCTTGGCATATTTCGCGAGCCGATCGTCAACCAGGGCCGACCAGAACGACTCATCTTCTCTGGCGAAACGGGCGAGATCGCCTAGATGCTGAACGATAGCAGGCGAGAAATCGCTTGCGAGCACCGGCAGCAATTGCGCGCGGATTCGCGCGCGAAGCCGAGTCTGATCCGCGTTCGTGGCATCTTCCCGCCATCCCAGGCCGCGTTCGTGAAGGTAATCGCGCAGTTCGGCGCGGCGAACCTCGAGAAGCGGCCGGACAATCGCGCCTCCGTCAGGCGATTCGACAATAGGATAGATGCTGGCCAGGCCGGTGGGTCCGGTTCCTCTGATGATATGGCCGAGAACGGTTTCTGCCTGATCGTCGGCGGTATGGGCCACGGCAATGCGGGTCGCTTTTCCGCCGCCTAGAACGCGATCGAAAAATGCGTAGCGCAAACGCCGCGCCGCCTCTTCGATGTTCCGGCTGTTTTGCACCGCTGCTGCCCGCACATCTTCGCGCGCGCTTACAAATTCCAGCCCGCTCGCCCGCGCCAGTTCTTCAACAAAGCTGGCGTCACGGTCCGACTCTTCACCGCGCAGCATGTGATCGAAATGGACGACGACCAGCGCGACGCCCAGTTCGCCGCGAAGTGATTCGAGCAAACGCAACAGCGCCACGGAATCAGCGCCACCGGAGACGGCAACGCCAACGCGGTCGCCGGCTGACGCCATTCGCGATTCGCGAATGAAATCGAGCATGCGCTGTTCGAGTGCTGTACGCATAGGCTGAATTGTACCGAGTTTGAACTTCGACTGGTTCCCTATCGTAGCAGCCACGGCGAAAGGGGTCGAGGGCGGGGCGTTGGATCTTGCGCGCTTTTTTCAGAATGCGCGCGTCAGGTGCGATCGGCAACTTGCTGCGTAAACAGATCTCGGCTGTATGAGATTCGCCTGTCGAGAGCGACGGCAGCGAAGTGCGAGCAACTTTGACGTTCTCGTTCGGTCCATGGCCCGAAGCCGGGAATCAGGAACGTCGAGAAATATTTGATGATGCGGAGCAAGCCGTAGTACGTGCCAACAGCCCGAATCTCCGTCTCATCGTCGCCCTGCTCGGGGCACAAGCGCACCAGTTGAACGAGCTTCGA
This sequence comes from uncultured Acidobacteriota bacterium, assembly GCA_963790945.1. Taxonomy (GTDB): domain Bacteria; phylum Acidobacteriota; class Terriglobia; order Acidiferrales; family UBA7541; genus Palsa-295. Next base: position 54,905 of record CAWBRH010000020.1, on the reverse strand, counting down.
GAAATCGTCGCCGCCGACGCTTCGATTCGCGATGCCGCTGACCTCGCGCACCCGGTCCGACAATTCAACCTTGCGGCTGACTGCCAGAATCGATCGGCAATACGACACGAAGAACTGCAGAAATACTGCAACCGATATGACGCAAATAAGTGCTGCTGCCATTATCGAGCCCTCGCTACCAACCGAGCTGTCGCAAGCCTTGAATCTTCGGAAACTTTTGCAAACGTATAGGCCCAGGCAATCGGCAGCCACACTCCCATGATCGGTGGAACCCAGCGGAGAACGGAGGGCTGCAGGCCGGGAAACAGATTCCGTAGCGCGTACGTGCATGCCGTGGCGCTGAAATAGACGCCGAGCGCCAGAACCATCTGGATCAGCCGCGTGCGAGTCTCGCGCAGCTTGAGGATCGCGCCCCACAAAAGGTACGTCAGCACCATGCCCACGAAATGCAGATTTTGTCCCAGCTCTACCACGAAGCGCGTCGTCAAATGACCGCGGTTTTCATGCACCACTATGTAGGAGAAGAGAGCCGTAGCAAGCAAGAGTAAGACGGCGGCTCCGCGGATGTAGCCGGTGACATTCATCTCGCGGAACATCTGTTGGTAGAACTGGATGATCGTCCAGAACAGCAAAATCGTCAGGACGCTTTCCGTGTAGTAGTAATAATAGAAGTATTGCTGTGAGCTGAAGCCGTAGTGTTCCACGTAGAAATACTGCCCGCAGTTCACTAAAGCTACGCAAAGCAAGTAAATTGTCAGGGATAAGTACCGAAGGAGATCTCTGCGGTAGATTACACACACCACCACGCCGATTTCCACGAGGAAACCTAGAATCCAAAGCGCGTAATCAAATGGGCCAAGCATTCAACCTGATTTCCGAGGCTTGACCCAACCAACTCCCGCTAGTGCGGGACCGTCCCTCTAACTACCAGGGCGACGGCGGCATTGGCCCGCTGCTATTCGCCCAAGGTGAAGGCGGCATCGGACCACTGCTGTTGGCTGCCAGCCAAGGCGACGGCGGCATAGGACCGCTCGAATTCGCCCACGGTGACGGTGGCATCGGGCCGCTCGAATTAGCCAGCGCTTGAAGACCCATTGCGCTGGTCAATACGAGCAGAACCATTACAGCCACAAGCGACCACTTAGACATTGACCCCTCCGAGTAGTGGAAACTACGCGGGGGAGCTTATAAGCGGTCTAATGCCGTCAAGAGGGAAATTTTAGGGGCGTGTGTCTAAACGGTACACACCCCTCCCCTCTGGCGAAGGCCAGAGCCTCTACGACTTGTCGAGGTCGAAAGTAACGTTCGGGAGTGGTGCGGTCAATGTTACGAAGGTACTACCGTTTCGGGACTCTCAGATACGTAGCTGCGTCCATGTTTCACTGTGGAACACCCCGTTTACACAATAAACCAGGCCTCATTCGTTTATGCGATTGTTAAGTGCCCGAAAATTGACACACGGTGGAAATAGAATTATTCTTGCTTCCTGATGTTTGCCTCCTTCTATTAGCGATCCTCTCCCGCCCATTACCGGGCGCTGATTTCGGTATTCCCTTGTTTTGGCCTGAACCCTGTAACCCTTTATTCCCGCATCCATGAGGCTTGTATATGGCGAAACTAACCTTATTTGAAAAGCTTGACCGAATCGAATCGCGCTACGACGAAATGACGGGCGAGCTTTCGGCTGGCGCTGTTACCGATACCGACCGCTTCCAGAAGCTCGCCAAGTCGCATTCCGACCTCGGCATAATCGTGACGAAATATCGCGAGTGGAAAGACGTCCAGCATGCGCTCGAAGGTGCGAAGCAGCTCTACACCGAATCATCCGACGCCGAGATGAAGCAGATGGCGCACGACGAGCAACGTGAGCTGGAAGCGCGCCTCGCGCCCGTCGAACGCGAACTAAAGCTTCTGCTCATCCCCAAAGATCCGAACGACGAAAAGAACGTGATCGTCGAAATACGCGCGGGCACGGGCGGTGACGAAGCTTCGCTATTCGCGGCTGAGCTTTTCCGGATGTATTCGCGGTACGCCGAATCGCAGGGATGGAAAGTTGAGATTCTGGACAGTTCGGCCTCGTCTATCGGCGGAATGAAGGAAGTAGTCGCCGCGATTCAGGGCAAGAAAGTTTATTCCAAGCTGAAATATGAAAGCGGCGTGCATCGGGTCCAGCGCGTCCCGGCCACCGAACAGCAGGGCCGCATCCACACCTCTGCGGCCACCGTAGCCGTGCTGCCGGAAGCAGAAGACATCGACATTAAAATCGAAGCCAAGGATTTGCGCATCGATACTTTTTGTTCTTCGGGCCCTGGGGGGCAGTCCGTGAACACTACTTACTCGGCCGTGCGCATTACTCACATTCCGAGCGGACTCGTCGTCTCGCAGCAGGACGAAAAATCGCAAATCAAGAATCGCGCGAAAGCGATGCGCGTGCTGCGGTCTCGTTTATACGAAGCGGAGCAGGAGAAACAGCACGCCGCGCTCGCCGCCGAACGAAAAGGCCAGATCAAGACCGGCGATCGCTCCGAAAAAATTCGCACCTACAATTTCCCGCAGAATCGTATCACCGACCATCGCATCAACTTCACGCTGCATCAGTTGACAGAAGGCATGGACGGAAAGATCGGGACGCTGGTCGATTCGCTCGTTACGCATTTCGAATCCGAGCGGCTTAATGAGGAGCTTGACGAATCGTGATCGCGCCGGCACCAACTATGGACTCGCGCGCGGCATTGCGACAGGCGATTGCGACTCTTCGCGCCGCGGACGTTCCTTCGCACACGCTCGCATCTGAACTGCTTCTCATGCACGTCCTGGGGCGCGACCGGGCTTGGATCTATACCCATCCTGAAGACATGCTTGAACCGGCGGCCGTCGATCGCTTCTTCGCTCTGGTCGCGCGCCGTGCTGCCGGCGAACCGACGCAATACCTCACCGGCAAGCAGGAATTCTGGGGGCTTGAATTTGAAGTTACGCCTGCGGTGCTGATCCCGCGGCCGGAAACGGAGCATGTTGTCGAAGTGGCTCTTGAGCGCCTCGGGGCGCGCGGGATCAGAATCAATATGAAGACCGGCCTTCCAAATCCACCGCTGCGAATCGCCGATGTGGGGACCGGGTCAGGATGCATCGCTGCAGCGCTGGCGCACGAGCTGCCGCATGCCGAAATTCTCGCGACGGATATTTCTGGCGAGGCGCTGGAAGTTGCGCGGCGCAATGCGTCTCGTCACGGCCTTGGAGATCGCGTTCTCTTCCTGCAAGCGGATTTGCTTGAGTCTGTAAATGAATCAGACTCGTTTGATCTCATCGCCAGCAATCCTCCTTATGTTGCGCGCAACGAATCGCACCAGCTTGCGCGCGAAGTGCGTGAACACGAGCCGGCCTCGGCGCTGTTTGGCGGTCCGACGGGTGTCGAGATATATCCCCGCCTTATCGAACAGGCCGCTGCATTGTTGCGGCACAGGGGGATTCTGGTGCTGGAGCTTGGATACAATTCGCTCGAGCACGTGCGTCCTCTGCTCTACGGGAAGCCTGCGTGGGTGAACGTCAGCGTCACAAACGATTTGGCTGGCATTCCGCGCGTGATCGCTGCAGAGCGATCCTGAAACTCGCAACCTCGGTCACAGGGCGCGCATTTTGCATCCGCCCGCCCCGTTACCGTTTCCTCGTTGTATAGTTGCTTCACAGGATGGCGATGCCGAAGCTGGCCCAGTTTCGCGCCAAGCACGACGCCCCGCTGCAAGTCTCCGCGGATTCTCCCGCTTCGATCCTGCACATTGATATGGACGCGTTCTTTGTTTCGGTCGAACTGCTGGCTCGACCGGAACTGCGCGGCTTGCCGGTCGTCGTAGGCGGCCAACGCGATCAGCGCGGCGTTGTTTCTGCGGCGAGTTACGAAGCTCGAAAATTTGGCGTCTACTCCGCGATGCCGTTGCGCACTGCCGCAAAGCTTTGCCCGCAAGCCATCTTTCTCGATGGCCACCATCAGCTCTACGGCGAATGGAGCGATCGCGTCGCCACGATTCTCGGAAAGTTTTCGCCGGTGGTTGAAATGGCCTCGATTGATGAAGCCTACCTCGACCTCGCTGGTACAGAGCGCATGCACGGACCGCCGCTCGCGGCCGCTCACAAGCTTCTCGTTGAAATCACCGCAACTACCGGCCTGCCCTGCTCCGGCGGACTCGGCGCCACGCGCCTCGTCGCAAAAGTAGCGAGCGATCAAGCCAAGCCGCGCGGCCTCGTCTGGGTGGCTCCCGGAAGCGAAGCGGCATTTCTCGCCCCGCTCGCCGTGCGCAGAATTCCAGGAATCGGCAAAGTGACCGAGGCGGCCCTGAAATCGCTCGGTATCGACACGGTCGGCCAGCTGCAAAAAATCCCGCTCGAACAAATGGAAGAAACTTTCGGCCGCTGGGGCACCGCGCTATTTCGTAAAGCACAACGGAATCGATTCCTATGAATTTTTCATCGACGCCGAACCCAAATCCATCTCGCACAACCAAACCTTCGGCGTCGATACCAGCGACCGCACCACACTCGAATCAACGCTTAGCCACCTGTGCCAAAAAGCGTCGAAGCGCCTGCGCGATGCAGGCCTGCGCGCGCGAACGGTGAGCCTCACGCTTCGCTACACCGATTTCAAAACCATCACTAGAAGCCACACGCTCGGCGAACCTTCCGACCTCGACGAAATATTCCTGCGCACGATTCGCGAACTTTTCGCGCACGCATGGAATGGAATCGAGATGCTGCGCCTGGTCGGCGTCGAGCTCTCGGCATTTTCCTCCGGCGCTGCGCAACTCGACCTGCTCGATCCCGGCCGCCGCGAAAAACTCGAACGCCTTGCACGCACCACTGATCGTCTGCGCGACCGCTTCGGCTTCTCGAAAGTGCAATTCGGAGGCTCGCTCGGCAATCGCGACCACCGCGACGAATAAGATTACGCCTCACTGTCAGGGCAACTCGGCATTACGCTCTCGTGATTTAACCTTGCTATTTATTAATTGTTCCGATAAAAAACCGTGCGATGCGAACTACGCTCGCGCTAGCCCTTACGATCACCTTTGGAATGATTCCGCTCGGCCTATCGGGTTTCCCTCACTCGCAGAACAAAGCTGAGTCGCCAGCTTCGCAAGCCGAGGCTTCCAAGGGCGGCCCGAAGAACCTCGTGAACCAGACGCTTTCCGGGACTCTGTATACGAATGGTGCCTCGCGTTTCACATTGACTGTCCCGGAGGGTTGGAAGGCAAATGACAATCTCGTAGAACCACGCTCGGGAGTCGGAGCGCTTACCGCACCTGACGGCGAAGCGAACCTAAGAATTCAGCTGATGCTGACGACCGACAGCCCAAAGGCTTTCGCGAAAAAAATCGACGCCCAAGGTAATACCTTATTTCCGGGCTATCGCAAGCTCAGTCAGTCGAAAGTGAATGTGGCTGGCGTCGACTGCGAGGTTGTGACCCTGAGATACATTCAACATCGTTTGGAGGCCGGCGTGGCGGTCGAAACGCCCATGATATCCAGGCTGGTCCTTGTGCCAAGGGAATACGGCTTCTTGGTGTTTAATTTCGTGACGCTCGAATCACTTTTCGACCAAAGACTCCCTACATTCGACAAAATCATTAGTTCCTACCGCCCGATTGAGCCGGATGGCGCGAAAGCGAAAATGAATTGAGGCGAGATTGCGGCTACAGTCCATCGTCACTACAGTTCGCCATTAAGCCTTCTCGCAGCCGCAGCGCGCATGTCCTATAATCCCTCCGCCGATGTCCTCCTCTCCCATCCCGCAGCCGCGCCAAAACGCTCGATGCGAACCCGCGCTCGCGATTTCTGGGCGCGCGTCACCGAAGGCCTCGAAATCGAACAGCTCTGGGGACAATTCCGCGCCGAAGCGGAAGCGAGCTACGGCCTCTACTCGAAAGATGTGGATTGGGACGTAATCCGCAGCGAAAAAAGAAGGTGGAAGCGTCCGCTCCTCGCAGGTTGGGCGCTCTTCCAAGCGCTGCTGATGAAACTTTCGCCGGCCCGGCGCGTCCTGCTGCTCGTCGCGATCGTTCTTCTCGTCGTTCAGCCTGAGATTCATACCGGCGAAGGCCATTCTGATTTCAGCCTCGGCGGCATCGGCGCGCTGATCTTATTTTTACTTTTGGCGCTCGAGCTGGCCGACCGCGTCACCATGAAGCGCGACCTCGAAATCGCGCGCGAAATTCAACAGTGGCTCGTCCCCGATCATCCGCCGCACGTTGCCGGCGCCGGATATCGCCTTTGCCACTCGCCCGCAAAATACGGTCGCCGGCGATTACTACGACGCGTTCACGCGTCCAGCCCCCGGAGGCGCCGCGAACACCGGCCCGCTGATCATCGCAGTCGCCGATGTCGCCGGGAAAAGCGTCCCCGCGGCATTGCTGATGGCCACTTTTCAAGCCAGCCTTCGCGCGCTCGCTGCGACGCCAGCCTCGCTCGACGAAATCGTCGCTGGCCTCGAGCGCTACGCCCGCGCGCACAGTCTCGAAGGCCGCCGCTTCACCACCGCGTTCATCGCCGAAATCGATCCCTCGACGCGCGAAATGCGCTACGTCAACGCCGGCCACAATGACCCCATCCTTCGCCGCGCTTCCGGCCAAATCGAACGGCTCTCGACAGGAGGCCCGCCATTCGGCTTGCCGCTGTTCACGCCTGAAGAAGTGCCCTACCAATCAGGCCGCGTCCAGCTTCAGCCCGGCGACCTTTTATTCATTTTCACCGACGGAGTCGTCGAAGCCGTCAACCAATCGGAAGAAGAATATCGGCGAGCGCCGATTGCTTCCTTGTCTTCAGATCGCGCCGGCGGACGCTTCAGCCGCCGACGTCCTGCGCCGCGTGATGCTTGATGTCAACACATTCGTCGGCCACGTTCGCCAGCACGACGACATCACCTGCCTCGTCCTCCGCGTCACCGCATAGTCTCGAATCGCTCCAAATCGTTGGCGAATTGCTTCTCCGCAGAAACCTCCGAACTTCCCCCGCCCTCCGTTTTCCCGCATAATTTCAATATGAACAGCATCACCGGCCGCCAACTCGCCGACCACATCTGCCGCGTCCTGCGCGATCGCGGCCACCAGGCCTATCTCGCCGGCGGCTGCGTGCGCGATATTCTGCTCGGCCGCGAGCCGGTCGATTACGACGTCGCCACCGACGCCACGCCCGACCGTGTGCAGGAGCTTTTCCCGAGCAGCCTCGCAGTCGGTGCGAAGTTCGGAGTCGTAATCGTCACCGACGGCCCGACGCAAGTCGAAGTCGCGACGTTCCGCTCGCGACGTTAGCTACTCCGATGGCCGCCATCCCGATCGCGTCGAATACGCCAGCTCGCCCGAAGAAGATGTAAAGCGCCGCGACTTCACCATCAACGGCCTGATGCTCGACCCGTTCTCGAATGAAGTTCTCGATTTCGTCGGCGGCGAGAAGGATTTGCGCGCCGGAATCATTCGCGCCATCGGCAATCCCGAAGATCGCTTCCGCGAGGACAAACTGCGCATGATTCGCGCCGTCCGATTTGCCGCGCGTTTCCGCTATGCAATCGAAGCGGCACGTTCATCGCGATCACGAAACTCGCGCCCGATATTCTCCAGGTTTCCGCCGAACGCATCCGCGACGAGCTAACCAAAATTCTAACCGAAGGCGCCGCCCGCCGCGGCTTCGAGCTTCTCGACGAAACCAAGCTCCTCCCCGAAATCCTGCCGGAAATCGCGCGCATGAAAGGCGTCGAACAGCCGCCCCAATTTCATCCCGAAGGCGACGTCTGGATTCACACGCTAATGATGCTCGAGCAGCTTAAAGCGGGCTGTTCGCCCACGCTCGCCTGGGGCGTCCTGCTTCACGACGTCGGCAAGCCCCCCACTTTCACTCCGCCGTCAGGCCCAGACAGCCGCATCCGATTCGATCGCCACGTCGAGGTCGGCGCCAAAATGGCGGAAGAAATCTGCCGCCGCCTTCGCTTTTCGAATGACGACACCGCCCAGATTGTCGCCCTCGTTGCCAATCACCTGCGCTTCAAAGATGTCGCCCAGATGAAGCTCTCCACCCTGAAGCGTTTCGTCCGCCTCAATCATTTCGAGGAGCATCTCGAATTGCACCGGCTCGATTGCCTCTCGAGCCACCGAAACCTCAGCGCCTACGATTTCGTCCAGCGCTTCCTGGCCGAGACCCCTGCCGAACAGGTCCGCCCTCCCCGCCTCCTCACCGGCGATGACCTTAAAGCCCTTGGCTACCCACCGGGACCACGCTTCAAAGAAATTCTAGCCGCTCTTGAAGACGCTCAACTTAACGGCACGATCCACAACCGGGAAGAAGCCCTCAGGCTCATTCGAGACAATTTTACGGCTTCCCCCGGATAGACGTAACTAACTTGTTGTAAGTAGGATAGAAGCATTCGGCCAAGCACCGAGTCGGCAACAGCACTTGCAATCCGATGTTGAGTCTGCTACACTCATCAAGACTTATAACGCTCAACGAAACCCTCACAATCCTTTTTGCTTTTCCCTGCATCTAACGCATTACAGCGGCCGATAAGCAGCTGTAGGGTTCATTTGGATTTATAGCTTTATAGGCTCAAAGGGGGACACAGTGAGTAAGACAACTAGAGTGGTTCCGCAAGAGCTCCCCATCCTGCCGGTGCGTGATACGGTTCTGTTCCCGGGCGCGGTGATGCCGCTGCCTGTGGGCCGCGAAAGCTCCCTGGCATTGCTGAATTCTTTGGACGGAGCGGAGAAACTCCTCGGGGTCGTCGCGCAGCTCGATCCGCGCGTGGAGAATCCCGTCGGCTCCGATCTGCACAGCGTGGGAACTCTCGCAAAAGTACACAAAATGGTGCGCATGCCCAACGGAAACGTGGTCGCGTTTCTCGAAGGCCTCGACCGCATCCGAGTCACTGAAGTAGTCGGGTTGCAACCGTTCATCCGGGCGCGCATTGAAATGCAACCGGATCTCGAAGATCAAACCGACGCCGAACTGACCGCGCTTCAGCGCAACGTTCAGGAGCTGTTTCGCGAAGTCGTGGCTCGTTCGCCGCAGCTTTCCGACGACTTGCAAACCGAAGTGATGAACATCGAGTCACCCGGCCGATTGGCTGACTTCGTCGCTTCCACGCTTCCGTCGCTCAACACCATGGTTCGCCAGGAACTGCTTGAGACCTTCAGCGTCCGCAAGCGCCTGGAAACCCTGATCAGCGAGCTGACGAAAGAAACGCGAAGTGCTCGAACTCCGCAGCAAGATTCACGATCAGGTGCAGGAACAGGTGAATCAGAGCCAGCGCGAGTTTCTGCTTCGCGAACAGATGAAGGCGATTCAGAAGGAGCTCGGCGAATCCGACGACGGGCAGGCGGAAATCGAAGAGCTTCGCAAGAAAGTCGAAGAAGCCGGAATGACCGAGGACGCCAAGAAAGAATGCGCTCGCGAACTGAAGCGACTCGCCAAGATGACTCCGGCCTCAGCCGAGTACATGGTCTCGCGCACTTACCTGGAATGGATGACTTCGCTGCCCTGGAATAAAACTTCCGGCACCGACGACATCAACATTCCCAAGGCCGAAGAGATCTTGAACGAAGATCACTACGACCTGGTCAAGGTAAAGGAACGCATCCTCGACTATCTCGCGGTGAAGAAACTGCAACCGGGCATGAAGGGCCCGATTCTGTGCTTCGTTGGGCCTCCTGGCGTGGGCAAGACCTCGCTCGGAAAATCAATCGCGCGAGCGATGGGACGCAAGTTCGTCCGCATCTCGCTTGGCGGTATGCATGACGAAGCGGAAATCCGCGGACATCGCCGCACTTACATTGGCGCGCTTCCCGGCCAGATCATTCAGGGAATTCGCCGAGCTGAAACGTTGGATCCGGTTTTTATGCTGGACGAAGTTGACAAGCTCGGTCGGGATTTCCGCGGAGATCCGGCGGCAGCGCTGATGGAAGTGCTCGACCCGGAACAGAACTCCACGTTCCGCGATCACTACCTCGATGTACCTTTTGATCTTTCGAAGGTTCTCTGGGTGGCGACCGCGAACTGGATGGATCCAATTCCGGAGCCGTTGCGCGATCGCATGGAGATCATCGAACTCGCGGGTTACACCGAAGAGGAAAAGGTCCACATCGCGAAGCGCTTTCTGATTCCCCGGCAAACCAAGGAACACGGTTTGGCGCTCGGCGAACAGATCGAATTCACCGACGAGTCGTTGCACTACCTAATTCACAGCTATACGCGTGAAGCAGGCGTGCGGAACCTCGAACGTGAAATCGCAACGCTCATCCGCAAACAGGCCCGGCGCATCGCCGAAGGCAAGACGGAAAAGCAAATCGTCACGCCCGAAGTGATTCGCGAAGCTCTCGGTCTCGAGAAAGTTCGCATCGAGAAGGAGGTCGAAGAGCGCGTGCAGAAACCCGGCGTTTCGGTGGGCCTTGTCTGGACGCCCGTCGGCGGAGATATCGTGTTCATCGAAGCCAGCAAGATGCGCGGCGGCAAGCAGTTCACCGTCACCGGGCATCTCGGCGAGGTGATGCAGGAGTCCACGCGCGCCGCTTTGACCTGGGTGCGCGCGAACGCCGAGCGTTACGGCATCGATCCTGATTTCTTCCGCAAGGTCGACTTGCACATCCACGTTCCGTCGGGCGCGATTCCGAAAGACGGTCCGTCGGCCGGCGTCGCGATGGTCACCGCTCTCGTCAGCTTGCTGACGGGGCGACCCGTCCGGCCGCGCGTCGCGATGACCGGTGAGATTTCGCTCTCCGGAATCGTGCTGCCGATCGGCGGTGTGAAAGAAAAAGTGCTGGGCGCGAAGCGTGCGGGAATTCGCGAGGTGATTCTCCCCTCGGAGAATGAGCCCAACGTGAAGGAGGACTTGCAGCCCGAGATGCTCGAAGGTGTGCAGATCCACTTCGTCCGCACCGCCGAGGAAGCCCTCGAAATCGCGCTCGGCAAATTCGAGAAGCCCGTCCGGCCAGCCTCCGGCGGCTTCCCGAAAGATCAACCGGCAGCTGGCCCAGTCCACTAAGACGAGCTCAGCTCCGAAGCCGCGCATGCGCTAGCACGGCTTCGCCTCAATAGGACGACAGCCCCAAGAAAGGCCCGGGAAAGCCAAGCCCCCGGGCCTTTTCTTTTTCGCGCCACGTTTTTGCTTTTTCGTTCAACCGCTTCAAGCAATATCAACCCAGACTCCGCAACCCATTCAAGCCGTTGCGTACGCGACTACTTTAACGGGTCGCTCGACCCATCTGTAAGGAGAGGAGATGACATGGGTTCCGCCAAAGAAGGGTCGGTCAGTTGAACCGAGTTCATCGAGCATATGAGGCTTTCCATTCGTTCTTTATGCAGGAGGGCCGAATCGTTCGTCGTGAAGATAAAGGTGACCAAATATCCTCGCCAAACCGTCGCAAATCTGACTCCATGGTCATCGTAAAAGTGTTCCACATATTCTAGCTGGTAAAACCGGTGCCCACCAAAAGAGCGTTCCGCGATGTCCCCGACTACCTGATAGTCCATTCGCTTCAGGAGATATTTCCAGTCCTGTATGTAAGCTTCAGCGTCCGCCAGGTCGGTATAATATCGGTCATTAAACGCAAGAATCTGTAAACGATCCGGGAGGAGTTGGGTTGAGGACCAGATCTTAACTCCTGTTCGTGGGGGCCCTTTTTTCCCCCCGACTCGCCGCTCCACGGTGGACGATTCATTTATTTCTTTGACGCCTTTGAATACGATCGGAAATTGATACACAAGTCCGATACCGGCGTTCCGATAGACGCCGTCGGCGAAGGTGCCAGCTTCCAAGTTCGGCGGAGGAGGCGGAGAAGGGACGGCTGACTGAGATTGCACAAGCGCAAGGAGAAACCATAGCGGGAGCCAGGTCATTGTCGCCTCAGTTATCTGGACGTATCCAAAACCCGTACGGTTACAAACGGTTGCTTATGACGATAGATGTTGGTAAACCCTCTTATCATCACCTATCTCAAAATTTGAGCCCGGCAGCCTGCAAGTTGTTTTGGATTTCTCGTTCCGTTTTCTCGTCGGGTGACAATCGCTTCCGTCTACCTCAGGCACTCCTGTTCACCCTAAGGCGCGAAGGGTTTACCCTGAGAACCGAAGGGCCTGTGCGCAGTTATTAACAGCAAGCCCCTAAAACTCCTCCACCTAACAATCGCTCCCGTCCCCCCAATCAAACCTTTCCTATTGCGACCGACCCACGATTGCAGTACAGCTAAGACACTCGAATGCCCTACCGCCCCAGAGAACTCGTAATCCGCGCCCGCGAAGCCGCTTTCTTCCTCCTCGCCACCCTCGACCGCGACGAAATGGTCCAGCGCTTCCTCGACATGTACGCCGCCGAATTCCGCCGCCCAGGCCGCGCCGATCAACCGGTCCACTACCGCGAACAACTCCAAACCATCCGCCGCGAATCAATTCTCGCCATGACGTTACGAGTGGAAGCCGCGCTACCGACACGCCTGAAAGTGCAAGTTTCAGTAAAGAACGCCCGCAGAAGCCCAGCGAAGAAAAAAAAGAAAGGAAAAAAAGCGGCAAAACAAAAGAAACAGCGCAGCGCAGGACTCGAACTCGCGATCCCGCTACTCGATCTCTTTCGCGAGGAATTCTTCGTCGCCCTAGGCCAGTCGCTCGATTGGTCCCAGGACGATGCCCAGCAATTCTGGCGCGACTATTCGCTCTACGAAAAACTCTCAGCCAAAGATTCCCGCTCCAACTCCCGCCAACCCGCCCGCGGCAACGCCTCAGGTCCATTCGTCGACCGCACCGCCATGCTCCTCGATCCATCCCTGATGGACCAAGCCCGCCGAGCAGCCGCCAAATTCCAGCTCGAACTCAACACCGCAGCCGACCGCGTCCTGCGCAAAGTCTTCTCCCGCCGCCGCACCAATTAGATCAACCCCAAAAGACCAAGCACTTTAATTCGTCGAAAGCTGCCATTCCGTAACGCCGGCTTGTCCTGAGCCTCGAAGGGCGTCCCGCCGGTTCTTTTGACTCTTTGACCACTCACTCCCGTCCCCCGTAAATATCTCTCCTGTCGCGACGCTTCCAGTGGCACAGGCACTCCTGCCTGTGCGCTGTTACTGACGGCTAGCACACAGTTACTTCCACCCGCTCGCAATCGCTACCGTCCGTGCTCTGAGGTAGAATCCAAGCCTCCTGACGATTCTCAAGCACAGGTCTTGCGAGGTATACGAATGCGTCTTCTATTGCTATGTGGATCGATATTCATCGCTGCGATTGCGCTGGCCCAAACCCAGAAGTCGAGTGATGTCGCCCCGTTTGTAACGGTCGACACGCCCGTCTTCGTTCTCAATCACGTCCGTGTCATTGATGGGACAGGTGCAGCAGCGAAGGAAGACCAGACGGTCGTGATCGCGAATGGCAAGATTCAGTCCATCGGCCCGGCTGCGTCGGGCGAAATCCCTCAGGATGCACAACAGCTGGACCGCTCCGGCTACACAGTCATTCCCGGCTTGGTTGGAATGCATAACCACCTTTACTACACCGATTCCTACGCCGTGCAGGTTGCTGATGGAAAGATTGGTGAACCCGGATTATTCGTTGCCGAGATCCCGTACACCGCGCCGCGACTCTATCTGGCGGCCGGGGTAACCACAATGCGTACGACGGGAAGCCTCGAACCGTACACCGACTTGAAGGTCAAAAGCCGGATCGACGCGAACCTGATGCCCGGTCCCAGCATTGATGCCACAGCGCCATATCTGGAAGGTGCGCCGACGCGATTTGCACAGATGCATGAACTCACCGGACCGGACGACGCGAAACGCATGGTGGACTACTGGGCGGCAGAAGGTATGACGTCGTACAAGGCGTACATGAACATCACGCGCGAAGAGCTTGAGGGTGGCAATCGAGCAGGCGCACGCGCACAAGCTGAAACTCACCGGGCATCTGTGCTCCGTGACCTGGCCGGAAGCGGTGGCCCTAGGAATTGATGATTTTGAGCATGGACCCGTCTTTACTGACACCGAATTCGTGGCGGATAAGAAACCGGACGCGTGCCCGGTGGGAGGCGCGCGCAGTTGGGCAAAGCAGGATGTGAATGGAGCACCGGTGCAACAGATGATCCACGATCTCGTGACGCACCATGTGGCGGTGACTTCGACTCTGCCCGTGTTTGAGGCAGGCGTGCCGGGAAGACCTAAATTGCAGTCGCGTGTCCTGAACGCGATGTCTGCGGAATCGGCGCAGAGCTACCTCACCGCGCGGGCGAAACTGGAGTTGGACTCACCAATGACGGCTCTGCTGCGCAAAGAGATGGATTTCGAGGTTGCCTTCGTCAAAGCGGGGGGCTTGCTGCTGGCGGGGCCGGATCCCACCGGAAATGGCGGAGTCCTTCCAGGATTCGGCGATCAACGCGAAATCGAACTGCTCGTGGAAGCGGGGTTCACTCCCGTCGAAGCCATCCACATCGCAACCGAGAATGGCGCTTCCTATCTCGGCCAGCAGGATCGAATTGGAACCCTCGCGGCGGGCAAACAGGCCGATGTCGTTTTGATTAAAGGCGATCCTTCAAAGAATATCGACGAGATCGAGAACGTTGAAACGGTCTTCAAGGCCGGCATCGGCTACGACTCAAAAAAGCTAATTGATAGTGTGCGCGGACAGGTGGGGATTCGTTAGGAGCAAGATCTTCTCCCGCCGCCGCGCCAATTAAGCCACAGGCGAAGTGAACCTTCGCCTCAAGTGGCACAGGCACTCTTGCCTGTGCGCCGTTATTCGCACCCCGCACCAACAATTCCCACCGCCGCGATATCGCTACCGCGTCATCCCGAAGAGGTCTTGGTTCAAGCGCGTTAAGCTCTCGCCTCAAGCACAATATTAAACGGCGTCTCCGCCGCCCGCCGCACCCGAGAGAATCCAGCCGCCTTCAAAATCTTCGACAGCCGCCCTTCTCCCGCCTGCGCTCCCAGCGCCAATCCCACTTCCTGCGAAAGCGAAGCTGGTGTGCACAGCATCGTCGAAGCCGCGTAATAAACGCGCCCGATCGGATTGAGATTGTCCTCCAGCTTATCGTGCGCAAACGGCTCGACGATCATCCACGCGCCATCCGGCGCCATGGATTCCTTCACGTGCTTGGCCGCGCCCTCCGGATCGCCCATGTCGTGCAAGCAATCGAAGAACGCCACGAGCTCAAATCCTTTCCCGGGATAATCCTTCGCCTTCGCCACTTCGAATTTCACGCGATCACCGACGCCAGCCTCGGCCGCTGCTTCCCGCGCCATCTTGATCGATCCGTCGTGATAATCGAAGCCGACGAACGACGATTTCGGATACGCCTGCGCCATCAAGATAGTTGAGGTGCCGAGTCCGCAGCCCACGTCCGCCACTTTCGCGCCGGCTTTCAGTTTCGCTTCGGTGCCTTCGAGCGCGGGGATCCATTCGCTGATCAAATGCGCGCGATAGTTGGGCCGGAAAAATCGCTCGGTGCCCGCGAAGAGGCCGTGATCGTGTTCGTGCCAGCCGACTCCTTTGCCGCTGCGAAACGCATCGGTGATTTTCGCCTCATCCTTCACGCAGGCAGCCACGATGTCGAAAAATCCCGGCAGAAACACAGGGCTCGTCTCGTCGGCAAGCGCCAGCGCCTGCTCTGGCGGCAGCGTGTATTTTCCGCGCGCCGCATCGTAGGTGACGAATCCTCCGGCCGCTTGCGCTGCGAGCCATTCGCGCACGTAACGCTCCGCGGTCCCTGTTTTCTTGGCGAGCTCGGCCGACGTCATCGGTCCGGCTCCAGCCATCGCCTTGTAGAGTCCAAGCTTGTCGCCAATCACGATGAGCGCCGCGTTCATCGCAGCCCCCATTTCGCCCACTGCTCTCATCACAAATTCGTGTAGCTTCGCTTGGTCCAAAGGTTGTTGCGCTGGGGTAGACATTTGAATTTCTCCTGATACGGACGCGACTGGGAGTTCGCGTCGAAGATTTGAGTTGCGAGTCTATCGTTGCGAATAGGGCAAGTCAATCGGCGAAGATTGCTGCGACCCTTATTATTCCTGCTATTCTCGCGCTATGGCCACCCTCTTCTACGTCCTGGTCATAGCCCAGATCGCACTTGGAATCTATTCGCTCTGGAATGGATTCGAGTGGTTTCGCATGGTGAGGCGCCGCCTCACGTCTCATGCTGGTTTTTACGCGCCAACCACCGCGCTGATCTGCCCCTGCAAAGGAAATGAGCGCGGACTTGAAGATAATCTCACGGCGCTCACTCGTTTCGAGTACGCCAATTACGAAATTTATTTCACGCTAGCGACGAGTCTCGATCCTGCGCTGAAAATCATCGAGCGCGTGAAAGCCGCCAGCTCGAAACCGGTTCACATCGTGATTGCCGGGCCTCCCGAGGATTGCAGCGAGAAGGTTTTCAATCTGCGCCGCACTGTGGAAGCGCTGCCTGCTAATTTCGAAGTGCTCGTGTTCACTGATTCCGACGTGCGGTTGCCGCGCGGCTGGCTGACGAAGCTCGTTGCGCCGCTTCAGGACGTGCGCGTCGGTGCCACCACTGCTTATCGCTGGATCATCCCCAGCGGGCAATTTGGCGCGGGCGCATTTTCGAGCGCTCTGGCGTCCGCGTGGAACGCCTCGATCGCCACGATGCTCGGAAAACAGAGCGACAATTTCTGCTGGGGCGGTGGCACCGCGATTCGCCGCAAGACTTTTGACGATGCGCAGGTGCTCGAAGCGTGGAGCGGCGCGCTGAGCGACGACTTCGCGATGACCGGTGCGCTCGAGGCGATAAATCTGCCCATCGTTTTTTGCCCTGAGTGCCTCGCCGCAACGCTGCATCCCTGGACCGGCACGCAGCTCATCGAATTTACGAATCGCCAGATTCAAATCACGCGCGCTTATTCGCCGCGCCGCTGGCAAATGGGCGCGCTGGCGCATTTGAGCTACTCGCTCACTTTGATTTTTGCGTTTCTCTTTACGTTCAGCACGATGGTGGACGGCGATCCGTGGGTTCAGCTCGCGCTCATCACCATGGTGGTGCCGCTGCTCGCCGTGATGAAAGGCGTGATTCGCACCATCGCGGTGAACGAACTGCTGCCCGAGTGGCGCGGCAAGCTGCGCGAATGGGGATGGGTGTGGAGCTTGATGGCGCCCATCGTGCCGTTTTTGTTTTCGTGGAATTTCATTCTCTCGCTCGTCAGCAAGCGCATCCGCTGGCGCGGAATTCGCTACGAACTCATCGCCGCGAACCAGGTTCGCATCCTCAGGAATTAGTCGCGGGCGCATCACCCTGCGGCGCAGCGAACGCGCGCTGCACGCGACAGAGTAAATATCCCGTCGCAGCGCCAGCCGGAATCGCCAGCCACCATCCCGCCTGAAATACCATCGTCGGACCGTACAGCAAGAACGAAAGCAGGCCAGGCTCGACCTGCTGTCCCGCTTGCATGCGTGCTCCCCATTTGCCCAGAGCAGCGACCAGCACCGGCGCGAGTATCGCGGCAGCGGCGGCCCAATGTAGCGGTGTCTTGCATTTCAGCAGCGTCATGATTCGACGAAGCAAGAACGCGGCGATCAAAACCGCAAGCGCGCCAAATACGAGTCCGTAAAAATAAAAAAACAAAATGCCGAACGCTTCGTGCGATCGTGGCGAAGTGACGGTCGAGCCCCAAAAATCCCGGATCCAGATTGCCAGGCTCATGAAAAAGCAGCCGCAGATCCAGGCCGTGAGGTAATAGATCAGGCTGCCTCGCCGCGTCATGCAGGTTGTTTAGCGGCTGCAAGAGGATTTGCCCACCTGATCGCGAGTGGATGCAATATCAAAGCGACGATTGCGCCGCAAATAGCGGCTGGCCAAGTGTTGCTTGACATATTGCGAAGAAGCCCCAAACCAAAGCTGAGGATGAAAAAAATTCCCGATTTTGCAATCCACCCGCCGACAATAAAAAAGGGCCAAGCAATCGCTGCTCCCACCAGCGCCCATTGCCAAAATTTCATCCAGCCGAAGCGGAACATCACGAAGTGGAGACACGCACCGAAAAGAAGCGCAGGAAACCATCCGACCAGGAATGAATCAAAAAGATATAAGGGAAACAAAGTAAAAAATCCCGAGTCCTTAGATCCGTTAAACGTGATGACGTTGAACCAGAAGGCTCCGACCACGCAGCCGACAACAATCGTGTACCCGCAGTATGCGAGATATCGTGGCGTGTCCATTCTTTCCTGCCTCAGATCCTTCGTTGGATGTTGGGGAAATCGGTCCAGACTTTTACGCCGCAGAAGTGGGAACCTTCGGTGCAGATGGGGGTGGAGATTCCGGCGCGGAGATAGCAAGGCGGACCGATGTAACGCGCGAGTTCGGGGAACACTTTGCGCACTTGTTCCACTTCTTCGATGGAGGCTTGGTAGATTTCTTCCTGGGCGTTGAAGCAGGTGCGCATCGTCCACTTGTGAAGCAAATGAAGGAGCGAGCCGGATTCGACGAGGCGAATGGCCTTCGCATTGGGTAAAAGATAGAGCGCAAATTCCGCCGGAATGCCGCGATTGAGCAGTTCGTTTTTTGCGGACCAGGCCTCGTGCATTGCGCGTTCGTAAACTTCGAGGGCGCGCGGATTATCGCGAATCAGCGCGGGGGTGATGTAGTCGGGCGTGCGCGTGTCGGCTAGCGTGAGCAGCGGACGCGAGCCGGGCACCATGCGGTGGCGCTGGTCTTGACTATCGGCGGTGTGGCTGATTTTTTTTGCGAAGGTGAAATTCGCGTGCTGCAGCGCGCGCATCAGCGGCGCGTGGACTCCGATGTTCAGCGTCTCGCGGCGGTAGGGGTTGCGCGCGGGATTCAGCATGCGATCGAGCGCTTCGGCGTCCGGGCACTCGGCGGCAGTTAAGCCGACGACCGCGCGGTACGCATCGGCCATGACGACGAGCGCGCGCGGCGAATAATCGACGAGCTGCGACGTGAGCGAGCCGAGCTTCGCGTCAAACTCGCGGGCGAACGCTTCGCCTCCGGTGTGGGCATCGCGCGCCGCTCCGGCCCATTCAACTGGCTCGTCCATTGGCGGATTGTCAAAGCGATCGAAGAATTGCGGATCGATCTCGCGGACGCGCGCGACCATCTCGCCAATCACCAGGCGCGCTTCGCTCGGCGTGTCGCTCGCCGCGGACATGCGCCACAACCGGTGCAAGACGATGCCGGACAGCGTGTGCACCATCGTGGTGAATGCCGCGACCGGCAAAACATAACGTGCGATTTCGATGGCGCGCTTCTCCGATTGCCGATCCACTTTTTGCACGCGCTTGGGATGCGACATCGCGCTGACGTGCCAGATGTCAGATAGGATTTCGCGCGCCGCCGGCTCAAGCAGTTGCGTGAGTTCGCGGTAGTAATTCCATGCGCGGGCAATTGCGCGCTCGTAAATTTCGCGCTCGGCTGCGCCAAACCCTTTTTTTGAGTTTTGGGGATTCTCCGCGGTGGCCATGGGCGGGACGTAGGCTTGCGCGCGGTCGAGGCGGACGTAACGCTGGCTCTGCTGCTCCGAGTTATAGAAAGGGTGCGCATGCAGGAACGACCAGACAAATTGGCGGCTGATATTTTCGAGGCCGAATTCGAAATGCGCGTGTTGATAGACGGTGTGATGGCCACCAAAGTAAGTGGCGGCGCCGATGGTGACACGCTGCTTGTCGGTAATTTCTTCGGGGCCGATCAGGCGCGGGGCGTAGCAGGTTCGCGCTGCAGCGATGGCGGAATCGAAGGGATGCGCAAAGTGGTTGCGGAGAGTGACGCGGGGGGCGGCGGTTTCGATTTGCGATTCGAGGGGAGCGTTGTGCGATGGAGAAAGTCGCGTGGCCATGAGTGCTGTGCGGCATTGTACTAGATTCTTGTGGTCGCAATGGTGGCGTTGCGGTTGAAATTCGGGTGCTGGCCGTAACTCCCCAATACCGTATTTGTACCCATTAGAAATTTGTCTTCTGCTTTGTTTTGAATGATTTGACTCGATTTCTGAAATGTCGATTGTTCCTATTAGAAATTCTGGGGTGCGAGGCTGATTGTCGGGCAGAGGCGCCCTCGAGCCGCTCCTTGTTCGGCGGCGTTGAAATTTCGGAATGAGAAATCGTCATTTATTTGCGATTAGAAAATTGTAACGGGTTGGTTTGGTGGGGCTTAGGTTGAATTCTAATTCCAGATTTGCGATTAGAAAATTGGGCTTGGCGAGATGGGCTTCGGATTCGTCTCTGGCGTTTGTTGAGTGCGATGCGAGGTGGAAGCTAAGTTCGGAGGGATTGCCGCGTAGCAACAGCGCACAGGCAGGAGTGCCTGTGCCACTGAAAGGCGAAGCCAAGAGCAAAAGAGCCGGCACGGCGCTACAAAGGAGAAAACCAAAACGCGGTTGCATCGACAGGAGGCCGGCCACTGTCGTTTTCGTTTTCAACTTTTCGTCTTTTTTCACTTTGCAAGGCTCCATGGGGAGCGTCTCACAGATCGGCTGGAAATTTGACTGGTCGTTCGACCAGAACAAGGACAGGAGACTAAACCCACGACGAGGGAGGCGTAGTCGTGGCTACCTGATCAAATGCGAATGGCGGGGCGGCGAGCTGCGGGGAACGCAGAGCCAAGCAAGCGGCGTTGAGATCCTTCGGCCGCGAAAGTCGCGGCCTCAGGATGACAAGTGTTATCGGCGCAGAAGTGTGCTTCGTCGCGGATGCGAGTTGTGACGCTGAGAGCGGCAGATTCTCGACGCGACGTGAACTGCGAGCGGCTACTTTTTCTTTGCTGCGGCGGTGGCGGCGGCTTTGTCGGCGTACTTCTTTTGGAAGCGTTCGACGCGGCCGGCTGTGTCGATCAGCTTTTGCTTGCCGGTGAAGAATGGGTGGCATTGCGAGCAGATTTCGACGCGGATCAATTCGCCTTTGCTGGTGGAGCGGGTTTGGAACGTGCTTCCGCAGGCGCAGTGAACCGTGACCTGATGATAATCGGGGTGAATTCCTTCTTTCATTGAAAGGCTCCTATCGGCTGGCCGGTCTGCGTGACAACAGCTGCGAGCAACACAGTCACGTCGCTAGGCCAGCGGAGAAACCCCAATTATACGGCAAAAGGCGCGATTTGCAAAATCAGCGAAATGCGGCGCCGACGATATTCTGAGCGACGCTTTCTGAAGATAGAGTGTTGCCCTCCGCATTCTTCCAGGTGACTGAGTTTCCCTCGGCGATAACGAGAGTGTAGGTGACGCCCTGGTGGGCGGAGAGCAGCCAGGTCTGCGGGTTGAAGGTGACGGTGTAGGTGGATTCCGGGGTGATCAAGGTGAAGCTGTTGTGGTAGGAGGCGCCTTCGAACTTGATGTAGTCGCTTCCCATGGAGGAGTTGAGTTCTTTGCAGCAGGCTGCGGCGGCGCGGCGAACCTCGACCCACATTTTGTCGGCATTGGTGTCGAGGAGTTTGCGGTCGTTGAGATCCTTTTCCTGCTGAAGCCGTTTGACCTCGAGCTCGCTTTTTTTGCGTGCGGCTAGATTTTTTGCCCAGTCTGAATTCATCGGTCACGCTCCACTTGGCGTAAAGCTGCAACCAGTGCAGCCACGGAAGCGTCAAATATATAGCAGGCAAGAGGAGAAGAAGATAAGGAATTGCCTGAAGGAAGGGGCTCTAATGGATAGGTTTGTGGAAATTCATAATGTAAGTGGTTTTAATACTGCAGTGGTGCTATCCGATGAAAAGTCCGACGGCCATGCGCATCATCACCCGCCCACTTTAGAGGACATTCAGCACCGGGCTTGCGAGATTCATCACGAACATGGCGCGGTGAATGGCGGCTATACGCTGGATGAGTGGCTTGAGGCTGAGCATGAGTTGGAAGATACGGACGGGACGGACGCGGGAAACGACCGGGTGCACTAATTTTGATGGAGGCAGTTTACTCATTCCCGCCATTCTGAAGTCTAAAGAGCCAGCGGGACGCCGGCCCTCCATGAAGATTGGCGGGCAGGCGTTACGGAATAGCAGTCTTGCGATAATTTGCTGCTGGGTCTGCGTCGGTTATTACCTTTCTTTCCCGGGCTGAAAGGCCACGGCCAGAACTGCGGAAGACTACGAGACGAAGGAACAGCCTACGCGGGAGCGGCCGCCTTCTGCGCGCTGCGTGTAGGCTTTGTGCAGAACGACGCGGACAGGCGGCAGGATCGGGACGTGCAGGATGGCGTTGAATTGTGCGGGAAGATCTTCGGGTTTTTCGACTAGCAGCGCGACTCCACCATAGCTGAGGTCTACGACGGTCGCGTGGCGTTGAGCCGCTTCGGCTAGAACCGCATAGGCTTTTGTGCCGGCCAGAGAGACGCGTTCAAATTTGCGATGTTCTACAGGCGGCACGGCGCGCGGCGGTTGCTGCGCGGGGGGGAATCCTGCCGGAGGCGAGAGTCGCGCGAAAGGCTTGCGCTCGGCAGGAGGAGTCTCTCGCGGGGGGACCTCGCGCGAAGCAGGTTCTTCGCGCGCCGCATCTTTCGGGGGAATCTCGCGAGGAGCTGACTCGCGGCTCGTTTCCTTCGTTTCTTTTGTTTCTTTCGTTTCTTTCGTTTCCTTTGACTCCTCGCGATCGCGAGGAGGAAAAGTTTCGAGCGGACGTCCGCGGCGCGAGAACGGAGTTGTTCCTGAATCCGGGCCGCCACTTTTTAATTCATACAGACGTTTGTCCGCCAGACCGAGCAGAGTGCGCTTGGAGTCCCCGTCCTGGGGATGGACTGCGATTCCAAAATCCAGGGTGACAGCGACATCGAGCTTCATTTCGCGAATATCGTTTTCGTATTGCGCGCGGATACGACGACAGAGCGTATTGGCCTGTTCCGGATCGGTTTCCGGAAGGAGCAGCGCGAATTCATCGCCTCCGATGCGAAAAGCGAAATCGGAGGCGCGCATCGTTTTTCTCAGCGTGGTGGCGGCGAGCTGCAGAATCTGGTCGCCGAGCAGATGGCCGCGGCGATCGTTCACTTCCTTTAGCTTGTGCACATCGAGAATCACAAAGGCGAGCTGCTGATTGTAGCGGTTGGCGCGATTGAGTTCCTTTTCGCTGTACTCATCGAAGAGGCGGCGGTTGTAAAGGCCGGTGAGCGCGTCAGTGGCAGCGTTGACCTGAAGTTTTTTGAATTCTTCGTACTCCATCAAAATCGGGACGCGAAAAAAATTCGTGGTGGCAAGCACGTCCACCATGGCGGTCTTCAGAGAGACGGGGCGGCCGAGGCTTTCGGTAAGTTCGCGGCGGCGCGTGAGAATGCGCTGCCAGTATTCATTGCTCTGAGATTCGCTGAGATCGATTTGCGCGATCGTGCGGAAGTATTGACGCAGGAATTGGCCGCGCACCGAGACATCAAGACCCTCGAGGGTCTCAATCAAGAGATCCAGGAAAGAGTCTTCGGGCGACGGCTGCGGCTGGGAAGCTTCGCCGGGCAAAGGCATCAATAGGTTCCGAATAGAGTTCTATTTTTCCCTGAAGTTATCAGGGAACCCTGCGGGGCACGGATACTATAGCAAGGAACAGCCCAATTGAAAGCCGGAAATGAGAGAGGGGAAAAGCTGTAAGCTGCTCTTACATCGATAGTTGTGGGTGTATGGCAGCGAGTTGGGGGTGTTTCAAAGCGGGCAAAGGAGTTGAGTGAGAAAAGGATTCGCCTTTTCGACAATTCCGCTACATCTTTTTTCAAGTTCGAGGGAAAGAGGAGGGAGGATTCTCAGCCAATCGGTTTGAGGAACTCGACGCCGATGAGCTGGACGTCGCCAGCTTCCTGGCAACGCTTAACCTTGGCCTGAATGGGCGGCATGCCCGCTGGAACCAGCCCGGAAGAGGTGATGGAGGGAGCCGGGATCGTAAGGGTGATGGTTTCGTTGATGGCAAGGGGGCGAGGGCTCGTGATGAACGCGCCGGTTGCGCTGATATCAAGGGTCTTAGCGAGCTCGAGGAACTGTTCGCCGTGAGTGTCTCGGCCGCGAATGAACATCGGCACCTGTAGACGTAGCCTCTGGTGTCGGCGACGCTCTTCGTAAGATTGCACAATGCCGATATGGTGGTGGGTGACGGTCTCTTTAACAGACATTCATTCGGTACCCCGGTTTTAGTACTGCACTAGCTCGCAATTTGAATGCAACACTACGGAACAGCCTGTTAAATATTTAGGCCATTTATTTTCATTAAGATACAGTGAGTCAAGGAGGGGGGCGGCCTAATGACCAAGGGTCATAATTGTTATTTTTAGCCCGGTCGCTTCCTCATTTGTGCAAAGTAGAACGCATTTACCATTGACTCTTTTTTTCCCCTTTGCGAGCATCATTGCCTCGAGCGTAGAAGCCCTCTTTCACCGTAGCTCAAAGAAAAGAGAGGTGTCTTCGCCTCCGCACGAGAAACAGCCCAGGAGATACCTTCTGTCCAATGTGTCCAATGACGTGGCGATGGAGCAGCCTGCGAGCGGTCCTGCGGTTCTAAGCCTGGTTACGAGCCTGCTGGACGCGTTTGATCGGCCGCTGCTGGTGGCGAATCGCGGGGGCCGGATTTTGTTCACGAATCTGCACGCGCAGGACATGTTGAGCGCACGCGGGCTTGACATCAACTCCGACCTGAATATTTTCACTGAATTTCTAAAGACCGACGGCAAGAGCGTGCTTACCCAACTGCAAGCCGGAGAGCAGGAAGTGAGTCTGCCGTTTGCACAGGCGGAGGGCAAGGGACGGGCGCGCGTTCGCTGGCTGCCCGAGCCGGATTGGCTCGTTATCTACATCGAGCCGGCGCCCGCGGATGCGCCTGCTGACGAAGCAGCGATGCGGCAGACGGTGCAGGAATTGATGCAGGAGCGGGAGATCACGTATCGAAATCTTCTCGCGGCGTATCTGCGGCTGCAGGAAGCGAACCGGCAGAAGACAGTGTTTCTGGCATCGGCCGCGCACGAGTTGAAGACGCCGCTGGCCGTGATGAAGGGCTACTACGATTTGCTGCTTTCGGGATCGCTGGGAAAATTGAGCGACCGCCAGCGCGAGATCGTGCAGGATTCGAAAGAGAGTTGCGACCGGCTGGTGCGGCTGGTTTCGATGTTCTTGAATTACTCGGCGCTGGAGAGCGGCAAGCTGGTATTGCAGCTGCGCGAGAACGACATGCGGGATTGCGTGACGGACCTGACGTGCCGGTGGCAGGACGCGTTCCAAAGCGGGCCGATGTTCATCTCGAGATCAAAATGTCTTCCGAGATGCCTCATTTTCAAATTCGATTACCAGAAGGTGCAGCAGTGCATGGCGAACCTGCTGGATAACGCGTTGAAACATACGCCGGGCGGCGGAACGGTAACGCTGCGAGCGGAACAGCATTTTTGGGAACGGCGAATCTCCGATGCGCCTCCTTCGACAGAGCGGCGGCGACGGGGAACGGGCGCGCGTTCGAACAGCATGCTGATTTCAGTGAGCGACAGCGGAGCGGGAATTGCGGCGGAATATCATCAGGAAATTTTCGAGGAATTCGTGCGTGTCGATCCGTTCGTCGTCCGGAATGGGACTCGGATTGGCGATTACGAAGAGATTGATCCAGGCCCATCGCGGCAAAATGTGGGTGGACAGCGAAGTGGGACGCGGAAGCACATTTTCATTTTTACTGCCGGTGAACACGGAGTAGACGAAAGCAATTGTTAGAGCGACAATGCTCTCCCAGGGAAAATCAGGACACATAATGGCCGACAAAGAAAAAATTCTGGTAGTGGACGACGAACCGAGCATACGAAAGTATCTGCAAACGCTGCTCGAGGTGGATGGTTTCGCGGTGGAAGCAGTGCCGAGCGGCAAAGAGGCGCTGGAGCAAATCGGCGACAGGCGAACGTCCCGGATTTTATGATTCTCGATGTGCTGATGCCGGAAATTGACGGGCTCGAGACGCTGCGGCAGCTGATGCAGCTCGACCGGTCGTTCAATGTGATCATGCTTTCCTGCTCGAACGAAGTGACGACGGTGGTGGAAGCGATTCGGTTGGGCGCGCTCGACTACCTGACCAAACCCTTCGAGAAGCCGGAGCTGGATGCGGCGTTTTTGAAGGTGCGGCAGAAGCAGCAGCTGCGTTCAGAGAACCAGGCGCTGCGGGAATACTGCGAACAGCTCACCGAGGATCTTTCGTTCCTGGCGGCCAGCCCGCAGATGCTGAAAATCCGGCAGCAAATCTTGCAGATCGCGCCGGTGGACGTGCCGGTATTTATCAGCGGCGAAAGCGGCGTGGGAAAAGAAGTGGTGGCGCGGATGATTCACCTGCGTTCGATGCGGCGGCAACCAGCCTTTCGTCAAGGTGAACTGCGCGGCGCTGCCTGGCGAACTGCTGGAGTCCGAATTGTTCGGATACGAGCAGGGAGCGTTCACCGGCGCGGTGCGTGCCAAGCCGGGCAAATTCGAGCTGGCCAACAAGGGCACGATTTTCCTGGATGAAATTGCGGAGATGAGTCCGCATTTGCAGGCCAAGCTGCTGCACGTACTTCAAGATCGGCAGTATTCGCGGCTTGGAGCGCGGTCGGTGGTGAACGTGGACGTGCGCGTGCTGGCCGCGACGAATATGGACGTGAAGGAAGCCATGCGGTCCGGGCGTTTCCGCGAGGATCTGTACTACCGGCTGAATGTGCTTTCCATTCACATTCCGCCGCTGCGGGAGCGCACCGGAGAAATTCCGCTGCTGTTCCGCCATTTCCTTGTGAAGTATGGCGAGAAATACCAGAAGCCGGCACCCGAGCCTTCGAAGCATTTGCTGGAAGCGGCGCTGCGCTACCGTGGCCGGGCAATCTGCGCGAGCTTGAGAACTTCGTGAAGCGCTATGTGATTCTCGAGGACGACGAGGCAGTTTCCGCGAGCTCGTGGAGATGACCGGGCGCACAGCGGCCGCGCCGCGTGAAGAGCCGGTCGTGCCAAAGAACAGGGCCTGAAGGCGCTGGTGCGAGGTTTGAAAGATGAAGCCGAGATGGAAGCGATCGCCGATGCGCTCGACAAAACGAATTGGTGCCGCAAGGATGCCGCAAAGATGCTGGGCATCAGTTACAAAGCGTTGCTGTACAAAATGCGGCAGTTCAACCTGGATTCGGGCCGCGGTTCACGCAACGCAGCTGCGAGAGCGGCGAAGGAAGCGGCGTTGAAAGAAGCAGCCGCTGCTGAAGCTGCAGCAAAAGAGCCATCGCCGGTGCGTGGTTCGTAGCGCGACGGAATCGAACCGAAAAGATTCTTGCGAGGGTCCACAGAAATAAACTGCGTTATTGTCCGCCCGCGCTAATGCCCAAAAAGTATGGGCAGTACTAGCGAGATATAGACCGTTCCCTGCGTCCTATGCCCTGAAAAAAGTTGCATACGAAGGGCATCTCGCGAGAAATATCACTACACAACGTCTCCGGCTTGGTCTAGTATTGCCCACCGAAATGGGTCATTTTCCCTACGCGCTTAAACGGCCCGTGCTTACCGGTGATTTCGAGGAATCCTTAATCGCTGTTTCCAAAGAGCTTGATGGTCAGGCAAAATCTGGCTGCGTTGTGCGTGCCAGCTAGAAATTCGATAGGTACGTTGCAAGCGCATCCCGATCAGGTGCAATTTTTTGGAAGGGCGATTGCTACGGTTTGGGATGGGGTGGTGTACTACTTCTAATCCAGTCCTGGAGGAGCAGCGGGAATGACGGAGCGTCGCTTGGCCCGCCGGTACGACTTGTCACTGCCGGTAAACGTTCGCCTGCCGATCACGCGAGAGCCTGGAACTCATGACGGCCAGACTCGAGATATTTCCACGCGCGGCGTCTACTTCATCATGCAAAAAGAACTCTCTCCCGGAACTGAGGTCGATTTCACGCTCACGTTGCCGGCCGAAATCACACGAGGATCGGAAGTATTCGTCCGCGCCCACGGACGCGTGGTCCGCGTGGATAAGCAGACCGACGACGACCACGAATCGATCGGAGTAGCGGCAGTGATCGAACGCTACGACATCATCCGGGGCGACGGCGCCCGCGTGTAGCGTTCGGCAGCCTTATCGTTCACCTGCAAACAGGAGTCGTCCCGGCTATTCTGTGACTTTCAGTCATGGAACTATTCGTTTTCGCGCCGAAGACGCTCCCAACCATACCACTGGCGAATTCCATTGCGTTTCGAGGGGCGCTGGGCCTAGCATAAACGTAACTTTAGCCTAGGAGGGTCCGATGAGAATCGCGGACCTGATTACGTCCCGCCGGGAAGTCTACTCGATACCAGAAGACACCACTGTTCATGACGCAGCTCGATACTTGCGCCAGCGCGAAGTGCGCGCCGTGGCGTCTGCGACAAACACGGAGTGCTGCAAGGTGTGGTGTCGCAGAGCGACGTTTCCGATAAAGTCGCCGCCGAAAATAAATGCCCCGCGTGGATGCGAGTCAGCGAAATCATGACGCGCGAGCTCGTCACTGCAACCCCTGATACCTCGCTCGAGGATTGCCTCCGCCTGATGGAGCAAAACGGTATCTATCACCTCGTTGTCCTGGACCACGAGAAGGGTTATCAGGGCATGATTTCGGTGACAGACCTTCTGAAACTGTTCGCGTCCGATCAAAAGGCGCGAGCGGACATGCTCGAGGCCCTGATTTTTCCACAGAGATAGCGCGCATTGCGTCGTAATGGGACGCCTAAGCCCTTGTCGTTGATATATCTACGCCCGGGCCGAGGGAAAGCGACTTCCCGAAAGAGATAACTACTTTCTTTTCTCGCCGGTGCTTCGCCTGGAATTCGCACCGAATATGGGACTCAGTGCGTGTCTGCTTCCCTATAGCCTTCTCGATCGCCACCGTAAACAGCTGAAACAAAACCTACCTGCCGGTCGCCTTAGAGCCCTTGCGGCGTTTGGCGGCTTATTTGCATTCCGTGTAGCGGCGCCGATCCTGGCGCGGGGGCGGCTCTCAACTCAATGGCGTCTGCGGCCGAAGCAAGACTGAACATAGTTGCTCACCCTCTAGAACTACCTCCCGAACACGTTTATTTTGGACCTTCCGCGACCATGCAGGCTGTGCGGCAGAAAGTGTCGCGGGCGGCGGGTTTGAACGTCCCGGTTCTGGTGCTCGGTGAGAGCGGTACTGGCAAGGAAGTGCTGGCGCGTTTCATTCATGAGCGATCTCCCTGGCGGGAAGGCCCTTTCGTGAAAGTGAACTGCCCGGCAATCCCCGGCACGCTGCTCGAAAGCGAACTGTTCGGATTCCAGAAAGGCGCTTTCACGGGCGCGCATGCCTCAAAACCCGGCCGTGTGGAAATGGCGCAGGGCGGAACGCTTTTCCTCGACGAAATCGCTGAACTGGACGGGAGCCTGCAGGCGAAGCTGCTGCACGTTTTACAAGACGGCCATTTCACTAGCATCGGCGACCACGAGGAAAAGCGCGTGGACGCGCGCGTGATCTGCGCGACCAATCGAAAGCTGCAGCAGGAAATCGAGTCGGGCGGATTCCGCGCCGACCTTTTCTATCGCATCAACGTGATCAGCATCACGCTTCCGCCTCTGCGGGAGCGTCGCGACGATATTCCTTACCTCGTCGAATATTTGCGGCAACAATTCAATCGCCGCTACGAGCGCGACGCGCACCCGGTGTCTCGCGAAGTGTTGCAGCTCTTGCAGCAGCGCACTTGGCCCGGCAACGTCCGCGAGCTCGAGAACTGTATGCAGCGTTACGTGATTCTCGGTTCGGAGGAAGCGTTTCATCTCGAGCGCCCGGAAGAAGAAAAAAAGCCCTTCAGCTTTTCCTACGAACTCTCTGAGGACGGCAAGATTCCGCTCAAGCGTCTCGCACAACAGGTGACGCGCCGGATGGAGCGCGACCTGATCTTGAAAGTTTTGCAAGAGAATCACTGGAACCGCAGAAAATCTGCCGAGGTGCTCAAGATCAGCTATCGCGCCCTCTTGTATAAGGTTCGTCAAGCGGGCCTCCCCGCGAAGCGCCTGCAGCGAAAAATCGACGAAGGGTCTGGGCCTCTCAACGTCGAGGATTAATCCTTCAGCTCGCGCCGACTAACCCCTTTGCTTTCCTCAGCCTCGCGTCCCTTGCAGTAACTTCGCCGATCCGCATTCTTCTCCTTCGATTCGCCCTATCGTGCACCCCCGTACCTGATGGGAAACGTCGGCGTCGACTTCCTTGCCCCGCTGGAACAATTTCGTTAGCCTTGAATCTCCAACTACGATGGCCAAAAACTCCGCCAAACCGCATTTGAGAGTTTGTCTGCTCTCTCCGCACCCAATGGTGCTCGACGAATTTAACCGCCTCCTATCGGAGTCGGGCTTCCAGATGGTGTCGCGGCAACTGGATTCGATGCTGGCTCCCGACCTGCGCAATCTCGAAGTTCCCAAGGCGAGCATCTACGTGATCGATGCGCATGCAGCTCGCCAGGCCACCGGTGCATTGCTGGGAAATATTCTCGACAAGCATGCGGGCGCGCGCCTGTTGGTGGTTGGAGACAAGCTGAAAGAGGCCGACGCGTACAGCCTGCTGCGCCAGGGAGTGAAAGGGATTCTGAATTATGCGGAGGCTCGCGAGCAACTTCCCCGCGCGCTGCCACTCGTCGCGGCTGGAGGCTTCTGGGTGCCGCGCACCGTGCTTTCGCGATTCGTCGATTCGATTCTGAGCTCCACGCAAGGGCGGCGCCTGCGCAGCGATTCACCCGCCGAGTTGAGCCGTCGCGAACAGGAAGTTCTGAATGGCTTGCTCGAAAATCTAGCAAACAAAGAAGTGGCGGATCGTCTGCATATTTCCGAGCGCACCGTGAAATTCCATGTTTCGAACCTGCTCGCAAAATTCGGCGTCCGACGCCGCGCCGATTTGATTCTGCTGTGTTACCAGCGCCGCGCCCCCAACTGAACGCTTTCGCCGCTCCTCCAAGAACCGCACTTGCTCCAGCCTTCTCGCAAGAATAAAGTCTCGATACCGTGGGGCCAGTTGCAGCTATAGCGCTGGCTTTTCGCAGAACTATTGTGACCGAGCCCACCCTTCCGAATCCCGCGAAGAGCGGACTAGGGCAAAAACAGGTGCACACATCGAATGCGCTAAGTGACTGGGGCGAGAACCCAGTCGAAAGGGAGGATGCGGAGGAGTCTTGTTCTGCGGGCTTTGCCGTGCCAGCCGCAGTTGGGATTGGTGCAGGCGATTTCTTCGTTGCCAAACATTTTCATGGCGTCGGTTTCGGAGAGAGAGGTGTTGCTGCACTTCTTCTGCAGATTGATATTTTTGCGGTCCTTCGGGCACTCGAAAACGATTCTATACGCTAAGCTCATAGTCAATTTTAGCATCTGGGCGCGGTGCGTTTATTTGATTCTTGAGTGGGACTGATAACTGATAGGAATGATGGCCGATACCCATGCTAGCCGAGTGGCATACGAAGCGCTTGCGCGGGTGAGGCTGCGCAAGCGGTGGCGCGTTGCGCCGTCTTTTGTTCCCAGCCCTTCCGGGCTGGGCTAAATTGTGGGTCGCGCCTACGGCGCTGGGTTACGGTGGGGGGTTGCTGTGGGCGAAACCGTACAGGTGAATTAAGGGTTGATTTTTTCGCTGATTCTGCTATGCTGTTTTTGCGCTTATTACTTTCGGTTGTGTTGTGCGGTCCCTCTGTTCGTAGCTGATCTGAGAATACCCGCCTTCAGTTCTCTCCGCATGTTCTCAGCGTAATCTAACAAAAAGACTGGCCAAACAGGCCGCCTGTGTGTGCACGAAACTTGTGCGTCGCGGCATAGCCCTAGCCAGCAAGAAAGCAAAATGCAGAATTTTTCAGAATTACCCATCTCGCCTTCGTTGAAGGAGAGATTGGCAGCGGCGCGATTCTTCGTCCCGACTGCCGTACAAGCAGCAACCATTCCACCCGCGATGGAAGGCAAAGATGTGCTCGCGACCGCTCAAACGGGGACGGGCAAGACGCTCGCGTTTCTCATCCCTGTGATGGAGAAGCTCGTCCAGCGAAGTGCGCCTGGAATCGGTGCGCTAGTGCTACTGCCCACGCGCGAACTGGCCATGCAAGTGGCCGAGCAATATGACGCGTTGCGGGGAAAGCAGCTTGCGCCCGCGGCGCTTGTGGTCGGCGGATTAGCCGAAGGACCGCAGCTCAATGCGATTCGAAAGGGTGCGCGGATTGTTATCGCGACTCCCGGGCGGCTCGAGGATTTTCTCGACCGGCGGCTCGTGAAACTCGAGGGCTTGCAAACGCTGGTGCTCGACGAAGCAGATCGCATGTTGGACATGGGATTCCTGCCGTCGATTCGCAGGATCGTTTCGATTCTGCCGAAAGACCGGCAGACGATGTGTTTTTCGGCGACGATGGAAGCTTCCGTGGCGCATCTCGTGAAGGACTACATGCGGAATCCGGTGCGGCTCGCATTCGGATCCACGTTGAAACCTTCCGAGAACGTGCGGCTGCAGGCGTTCGAAGTCTCGACGGAGCAGAAGCACGGAATGCTATGTCATCTATTGAATCAGGAAAAAGGGCGTTGCCTGGTTTTCTCACGAACGAAACGCGGAACGGATCGAATCGCCAAGCTGCTGAAATGGCGCGGCATCGATGCGGCCGTGATTCACGGAGACCGCTCGCAATCGCAGCGGACGGCTGCTCTGGCTGGTTTCCAGCAAGGGCGGCACCGTGTGCTTATAGCGACGGACGTGGCTTCGCGCGGAATTCACGTGGAAAACATCGCTCACGTGATCAACTACGACTTGCCTGACCTGGCGGAGAATTTCATTCACCGCGTGGGCCGCACGGGACGAGCGGGAGCGCAGGGCGTTGCGACGACTCTTTTTTCGCGCGACCAGCGGACCGAGATATTTCAGCTGGAGCGGACGCTTGGTTTGAAGATCGAGCGGCTGCCGGTGGATCTGGGTTCTCTTGCGAAGCAGGAGAAGGACAACGAGGACCGGTTGAACCGCATGGCGCCTGCTTTCAAGCGGCAGTTGGTTAGGCTGCCTGGAGAATATCTTCAGGCGCAGATGCAGAGCTAATTGCTCTGCTGCTTTGCGGATAAGAACCGCTCAGCAAAAACAATTCAACAATGGCTTCCGGGGCAGATGCTAAAATCTGGTCCGGGAGCCGTTTCCTTTTTGTGGCTAGAGCGCTGATTCGGTGCGGTAAATGAAGCGGCTCAACGGCTAGTAATCTTCGCGCGGCTTAGGGGTGTAGAGGCGATTCGTGGATTTGGTCGCGTGGCCTGCTCTGTATTCTTCCAGTTCGCTATCGGTGATCGGGAAATTTGTGTGCGAAGGAAGGTCGGAGTTGGCGACCAGCTCGCGCTTGAGTTTCAAGGAGCAGACGTCAGGGGCATCCTGATAGCGGACGCGGTGCGAGGTGAAAGCGTCGTCGGCGATGGTGAGGGTGAAGTCGCGAACATCTTCGGCGGCGTAGCGAACCTGGAACGCGTATTCGCGGCCGCGGTTTTTCGATTCGAAACCCAGATACTGCATCAGAATTGAATTGCTCATTTTTACCTTAATTTGGGCCCGAAATCGTTTGGCGACGAGAGGCCGGAACCTGCTGCAACTTACTCAATGTGCTATGTGAGTGTGGACTATTCTGCCGGTTTCCACCAGACAATTCTGGCCTGCTGATTCTGCGCTTCGCGGAGACTTTCCGGCAATTTTCACTTCTGAATCAAAGCGAAAGGCGCCGGCCGGAGGCCAGCGGTACAAAAGGCAACCGCGTTCAGTGGGACAAAGCGACTTCGCGAATGATTTTCGCGAGGATTCGGACGCCGTCTTCGATCTGATTGCTATTTGCGCCGCCATAGCCCAGGACTAAGCCGCCACGCGACGGGCGCTTCAGGTAACAACTTGAAAGCGGAATTGCGGAGATGCCGGCTTCGGCGGCTTTTCGCGAAACTGTTCTGTCGTTCACTCCTAACGGAAGCAACGCTACCAGATGCATTCCAGCTTCTGCGTCTACCACCTCGAGCTGCTCACCTAGATGGTTGCGAATCGCTTCACCGAGACCCTTGCGGCGTTCCATGTAGAGCATTCGCATTCTGCGAATGTGGCGGGCGAAGTGGCCTTCCTTGATGAAATCGGTGAGGGCCGCCTGGTAGAGGGTGGGCGGAAAAATGTCGGTAGCTTCGCGCGCGGAATAAAATGCGCGGATCAGATCTTTGGGAACAACCACGTAGCCGAGCCGCAAGGCTGGGAACAAAACTTTGCTGAGTGTGCCAATGTAGATGACGCGGGCGTCCGCGTCCATGCCTTGCAACGAAGCGACCGGATGGCTGCCGAAACGATATTCGCTGTCGTAATCATCTTCGATGATCCACGAACCGTTGCGCGCGGCCCAATTGAGGAGCTGCATGCGACGGCTTGCGCTCATCGTGAAGCCCATCGGGTATTGGTGCGATGGCGTGATGTAGACGGCGCGGCCGTTGCGGCAGCGGCGCATACCTTCTTTCACGTCGAGGCCATCGCGATCGATCGGAACCGGCACAAGTCTTGCGCCAGCCATCGTGAGAGCCTGCTGCGCGCCGGGATATCCCGGCTCTTCGATCCACACGGGGTCGTCCAAATCCAGCAGCGCGCGGGCGGTTACCTGCAGGCCCAATTGCGAGCCGGGGACGACGATTACTTGCGAAGCGTCGCAGCGCACGGCGCGAGATGCGCCGAGATATTCGGCGATTGCTTCGCGGAACGGCGCGTAGCCCATAGGATCGCCGTAGGCCATCATTTCGCGCGTGGAATTTCGCGAGTGGCGCGAGAGGAGCGAGGACCAGACGCCGACGGGGAAATAATCGAGCGCGGGGAGGCTGACGCGGAAGGCGCCAATGTTTTTCAGATCGGAATCGCCCTGCATTGACAACAGTTCGCGGGCGCGCTGCGAAATTTTGCGCGAGATTTTCTGCGTTGCGGGCTTGCGAGCGGCGCCCGGGGCAGGTTTTAAGGCGTCTCCGGGGATGGAGCGCGCAACACAGGTGCCCGCGCCGACGAATGTCTCGAGGTAGCCTTCGGCGTGCAATTGCTCGAAGGCGCTGAGCACCGGCACGCGAGAGACTTTTAACTCTGTGGCGAGGCTTCGAGTGGAAGGGACGCGTTGGCCGGGGCGCAACTGGCCGCTCACGATGGCGCGCTGGAACCAGTCGTATAGCTGACGGTACATTGGCCGAAGCGTTGGATTTTGTGCGCGCGTGGCAAGCGCGATGGGCGGGAAGAAACTGGCGCGGACTGTTTTCAGCTGCCTTGCTTCTGTCACGTGCGGCTCCAAGTGGTCATATCGAAACGGCTGGAAGTGGCTATTGTGGCCGTCCACTCCATCATCCATCATTCACGGCAGTGGCGCAATTCGCGCGCGAGTAGCGGAAGGTACAAATTGTTGGTTCAAGAACGAACTGCGAGGAAAAGAGCGATGAATGCATCTAGATCGATCTGGATTTTCTTATTGTTGTGCTGCGGTGTGCTTGCCATTTCGAAACCGGTTTCCGTGTTAGCGCAATCGAGCGCGGACACATCGAAGGCCGAATCACAACAATCCGCGGCGCTTCCCGACGGACAGCACGATTTCGATTTCGAACTGGGCAGCTGGAAGATTCACCTGAAACGCCGCCTGAATCCTTTAACCGGTTCGAACACGTGGGTGGAGTTCGACGGCACTTCAGCGACGCGGAAGGTTTGGGATGGACGCGCGCAGATCGAGGAGTTCGAGACCGACAGCCCCACTTCCGGGCACATCGAGGGGCTCACGCTGCGCACCTACAATCCTAAAACGCACGAGTGGTACCTCACCTGGTCCAACAGCAAGGATGGACTTCTTGTCCCGCCACAGATCGGGGGGTTCAAGGATGGAAAGGGAGAGTTTTACGCGCAGGACACATTGAACGGGAAAATGATTCTTGTTCGATTTATCTGGTCGAAGACCGACACGAAGGTGCCGCATTTCGAGCAGTCGTTTTCAGAGGATGGCGGAAAGACCTGGGAAGTGAATTGGATTACGGACCAGACTCGCGTGAGCGACGGGAACTGAGAGGCGCGGAGTTGATGCGGGCGCGCCGTGTTCGAACTCGCTGATGAACGACATATTTCATTCTCGCGTGAAACGCGGGCACTACGTTTTTCAATAATCTTGGCGACTGGATAAAAAGAGATGAAGGCGCTTACCGACTTTCGGAAGTATCTGCTGGCGTTCAGTTTCATTGTTGTGTTGCAGCCTCTTCACTCCGCGAGCATTCAAGGGGCTGCGACGCAACGAGACGGCCAGCACGATTTCGATTTTGAGATTGGGAACTGGAAGACACATCTATCGCGGCTGCAGCATCCGTTGAGCGGCTCTCACACCTGGGTCGACTACGAAGGAACTTCCGTGGTGCGGAAGGTCTGGGACGGGCGCGCTAATCTGGTGGAACTCGAAGTGGATGGCCCTGGCGGTCACGTCGAAGGGCTCAGCCTTCGTCTTTACAATCCTCAATCTCACCAGTGGAGCCTAAATTTCGCCAATGCGAATGGGGGGACGCTGAGCGTGCCTACGGTCGGCGAATTCAAGAATGGACGCGGCGAATTTTACGATCAGGAACCGTTCAATGACCGAATCATTCTGGTGCGCAATGTGTGGATGGACATGACGGCGAATTCGTGCCGCTTCGAACAGTCGTTTTCCGATGACGGCGGCAAGACCTGGGAAACGAACTGGATCGCTGTGGACACGCGCGTGAAATGAGGAAGCGGACGAAATTCAACCGTAAAAGCCGGATAGCGCGAGCCGAGAAGGAAGCGGTAACACTGACGCGAAGAGATAGCAGGCATGTCGCACTGGAAAACAATTTTGAAAACACTGGCTGTGCTCGCACTGCTGTTCGGGCTCGTGAGCACACAAGAGGCCTCAGCACAAAATTCCTCCGATCGCCAATCGCTGGATGATGCATGGTGGACCGGGCCGATGCTGGCACCGTCCGCTGCCACGCTGCCGCAAGGGCATTTCCTGATTGAACCGTACCTCTACGATGTGATCCAGCAGGGCCAATACGATCGCGACGGCGTGAAACGGAAAGCTGCCGAATCGAACGGATTCGGATCGCTCACCTATGTGAACTACGGATTGACGGACAAACTCACGATCGGTGTGATCCCGACCTTTGGCTACAACCGGGTGAACGAAGCGCCAAGCAGCTCCAGCGTCGAGATGGGCGACGTGACGGTGCAGGGCCAATACCGGCTGACGAAGTT
Source organism: uncultured Acidobacteriota bacterium (assembly GCA_963790945.1). Taxonomy (GTDB): domain Bacteria; phylum Acidobacteriota; class Terriglobia; order Acidiferrales; family UBA7541; genus Palsa-295. The sequence continues at coordinate 17,817 of CAWBRH010000020.1, read as the reverse complement.
TGATGAAGAAAGCTGGATTCCGACGACGTCGTTCGCGGTGCAGGAAAGTTTTCCGTCGGGCAAATACGACCGGCTCGGAAACCGGCCAAGCGATGCACTCGGCAGCGGCGCTTACACCACGACGTTTGCGTTCTACTCGCAAACTTATTTCTGGCTTCCGAATCGCCGCATACTTCGCATGCGCTTGAACGCATCGGAATCATTTTCGAGTAACGTGAGCGTGCAGGGCGTCAGCGTCTACGGAACGGATGCTGAATTTCACGGTAACGCAAGGCCCGGCGGCACTTCTTTCGTTGACGCATCATGGGAATACAGCCTCACGCGAAGCTGGGTGCTGGCGCTCGACGCGACGTATCGCTACCAAAGCAGCACGCGCGTGATCGGAAACGATGAACCCTCTTCGCCGGGCGTGCAGAACACGCGAGCGATTCGACTCCACACCGGCTTTAGCGACGCCATAGGTTTTGCGCCAGCGATCGAATACAGCTGGACGTCCAAAATCGGAGTTCTGCTTGGCGCGCGCGTGATTGCGGCCGGGCGCAATACCTCCGCAACCATAACTCCGGCCATCGCCATCAATATCGTGCGATAGAAATCTGCTTCCAGTTCTTCCGTTCGACCGCCGCCCCCGGTCCCGCTGCGTGCCGTGCTCCGCAATTCCGATTGAGTTGTGAAAACGGCGACATTACATTGCGATTGCTTCCACTTTTACCCCGCATTACAGCGGGTACACCTGAGGACAGCGCCTCACCCTGTCCTCGCGCGTGTCTCCAGGCCAGTAGACTCTGTTCGCAGCCACTTCGTAGACTCCCTCCGTAGTGAAATCCAAGAGCCCCGGTAAGTTTTTTTACTCGTGCCGCACTCCCCTCCGGCAGCGGGCAAAGCGGAAAATGTCGAAGAAAATCTCCTTAGCGTTCCCAATTGCCGTAATGGAAGTTTTGCTATTCATTTTTGCAGGCAGCGTGGTGGCCGCATCGTCAGTTACGGTGAGCCCCACCTCGATGAATCTCGGGTCTGTAAATGTGGGGAGCAGCGCGCAGCAACAGGTTAAAATCACAAACTCCACGGGCGTTAGCGTAACCATCACAAGCGTGGCGGTGAGCGGCAACTATTTTGCGATCAGCGGTATTACGGCACCTGTGAGCCTTAGCGCGGGAGCGAGCGCCGCTGTGACCGTAAGCTTCGCTCCAAAAGCCGCAGGCGCGCAAACCGGAAAAATCGTAGTGCAGGGGAGAGGTATCACCACGGCGCTCACCATTACGTTGTCCGCGAACGGCGTGGCGAGCGGCGGCACAACGTCGCTTTCGGTCGTGCCTACCAGCGCGGCATTCGGGAATGTCCCCGTAGGCAGCACCAATTCGCAAACCTTCACCGTTACGAATCGCGGCACCACCACTCTGGTCGTCACGTCCGAGGCTGTCTCCGGGGCTGGCATCACCATGTCCGGCCTTGCGGATGGCGCGCAAATCGCCGCGGGCAGAAGCTCAACTTTCAACGTAGCTTTCAAACCAGCCACGGCGGGAACGATTAGCGGCTCAGCCTCAATTGATTTCAGCGCCGCCGGTAAGACAGTCCCGCTCACAGTTTGGCTGTCTGGAAACGGAGTCACCGCCACAGGGACATTGCAGGTGAGCCCCACTGCGATGAACTTCGGAAACGTATTAGTCGGGCATAGCGGCTCGCTTTCTCTCAAAGTGACCAACGCGGGCAACTCTGCGCTCACAACCACTCGGACGACAATCTCAGGCTCGGGATTCAGCATGATTGGTGGACTATCCGGGCTGACGCTGCAACCTGGCCAATCCGACTCGGTGACGGTGGTGTTTGAGCCGGCCGTAAACGGAAGCGCCTCGGGGACAATTTCTATTCAAGCCGGCGTAACGACGACCTCAATCCCGCTATCAGGCGCCGGTACAACAGCGTCCTCCCCGGTGCACTCGGTGAATCTCTCCTGGGGTGCGAGCACGTCTTCTGGCGTCGTCGGATATTATATTAAACGTGGAACAACGTCTGGCGGACCGTACTCGTTTTTGAATTCGTCGCCGGATGCGGGAACGTCGTACGTCGATTCGACGGTGCAGGCTGGTAAGGAATATTTCTACGTGGTTGTTGCCGTTAATAGCGGCGGCAATCAGAGCACAGCCTCCGAGCAGGTAAGCGCGACGATTCCTTCGCCTTAGACACTTTAGGGACGCCAATTCATGGCTTTCGCGAGAGAGGTCGCTCGGCTTTACTGGAATGCGCTCGCTGGCAAATTTTGCGCGCGCGCCAGCAGTTCGGGCAGATTTTTCTGTACGGCAGCCGCTTTTTTCCCCAGCAGCATTTCCACTTCGTGGCGGGCGGTTTCCACCGTTTGCTGATTTTCGCCGCCTTTGCCGCCCAGCAGAATTTCCGCGCGTAGATAGCACGCGTACGCTAGTTCCAGGTCAACGCCTCGGCGCCTGAGAAATTGCCCATAATTAAACCAGTCGAACGCTTCGCTCCGCGGGTCTTCTAACTTTGTATCGAGCGCAAGGCCACGCTGAAAGGAGTGCGCCGCGCCCGCCGCATCTCGGGATTTTTCCTGGTAGTCGCCGAGGTGCGCGAGCGCGAGACTTTCGAGCTGTAAATTCTTGTCGCGCTGGGCAAGCGCGATCGCTGAAAGATAGCCCGCCATCGCCGCTTCCTTGTGGTTCACACGCGCCTCGTCGTCTGCCAGTTGAAGAGTCGCGGAATCGAGTTGCGCTGATGTGGCAGTGGGATCGTCTGGATGCGTTGCAGCGAGTTGCAGGAATGCGTTCCAATGGCGGGCCGCGGCTGCTGGCTCGTTCCTCTGATCGAGCGCCTGAGCGAGATAGAGATGGGCGTTCGGCTGATTCGGCGCTACGTCCACAGCCTTTTCCCAGGAATCAACGGCTTCTTCGGGATGGCCGAGCCTGGCGGCCAGCAAACCGTAATTCACCAGCGCGTCCGAATCGCGCGGGAAAATCTCGAGCATGCGATGGTAGTGTTCGTAAGCTTCGGCGTAACGGCCGTCTTCGATCATCGCGCGCGCGGCGGCGTGTTGCAGCCCGGCATTATCCGGATTGATTGCGACGGCGCGTGTGAGCGCGGCGACAGCCTCTTCTTTTTGCCCGTCTTTTGTCGAGGCGTTTGCGATGCGAGCCTCGAGCATCGCGTCGTAGGGATTCAATTGCGATGCGCGCAACAGCGAGTGGAGGTTGGATTCGTCGGTCGCGAGGGCGAAGTGCAATTGGTCGAGGCCACCCCAAAGAAACAACAAGCCGACGAGGCTCAGTTGAAATGCGGGCGACGTGAGGAATTTCATCTTGCGCGAGGGCGCGGCCGCCGCCGATGGCACAGGCTCGCGCGTGGCTCTCTTAGCAGCGCGCTTAGGAGCAGTTTTCTGTTCGCTTGATTGCGCTGTCGAGCTGGGATCGATCAAAAGCGAAGCCACCCGCGTATCGCGCAACTTCCACAGCGCGCCGTCGAGCAGGAAGTGGTGGATATTCACGAGCGCGGTGAAGATCAGGAAGCTCGTGGTGAAATCGTAGTGAAAAATGTAGCTCACCAGCCAAGGGCCCGGCACGAATAGCGCGATGCCGCCCATGATCAGCGTGACGAAATATCCCGCCATTCGCCAGCTTGATTGGCCTGCCGCACGTGCTTCGCGGCGCTGGTAGTAGCTTGTGATCCACAAATACTGCGCGGAATGAAGCACAGCGAGAATTCCGCTGCTGTAGCGCGTTTGCGGAATCTGATAGGCCGCGTGCAGTTCAAGCAGCGTGGGAAGCACGAACCACAAAAATTGCGTGAGCACGAGCGTAAGCGGTGCAGCCATGGCACGGGCTCCGCTGCGCCGGATGAGCGGCCTGAAAGCCATGAACGTGAACACTGCGAAGACGATTGCAAGAGCCAGCCTTAAGGGAAGTGTGATCTTCGCGGGCAACCCGAGCGAAAGAATCAGAGGATCGCTCGAACCGCCGGTCATAAAACTCGCGAGCAACATCACGTAGGACGCAACAAAAGCTGCGTGCAGCCATCGGCGCTCCGCGGAAGTGATTTGCGCGCCCGTCTTGCGCGTGAACATCATCATCAGGCCATAGTTCTGGCCGGTGTAGTGCCACGGGCTCCAGCAGATGTAGAGCGTGAAGACCCACGGGACGAGCCGGTACGACGCGTGCAGCATCACGGCCGTGACGACCATCAGCAGCGTGAGGTGCAGCGTGAAGAACTTGTATTTTTCGAATTGTTCGCGCGTGTGGTAAGCGCGATAAATCGTCGCCATGAAGTGCGGGTAATTGAAGATGATGGCGAGCAGGTAGAACGCGACGGCCCAACCGTGCGTATGCGAAGGCGTAAGCCATGCCGCGATGGCGAGAAGAGGCGCGGACCACGCCCCGCACCCGACGATGAGATCGACCCATGGGCGGTAAATCCACGGGCTCGAAGCCGGCGGCGTCGCTGAAGCCGATGCGCTCGCGGCACCGATTGGATTGGCTTGCGTGGTCAGCGGAAAATCCTCAGGCCGCCAGTCTACTTGGAATGCCGTGTGTGATTCGAGCGCGTCGAGACGAGCTTGTTGAATGCGTAACTTCGAAGAGGCGCGATTCATCGTTGGCGCCGCGCTCGCCAGCATTCGCTCGGTAGCCACGACGATGCCGTTTTCGTCGTGGGTTCCTAATCGCTCGATCGGTTGCGCGATTTGCCCCAAATGAACGCTACGACGCCTACACCCAGCAACGCAAACGTCATCCCGACAATTTTCGCCACCGCAAGAAATTTGTGTGGCTCTTCAGCCGCAGGCATCACGGAAAAAATAATTGTGACCAGCGTCGTCGTAAACCCAAGCGAGCCGAGAGCGATTGCGGCAGGTTTACCGCCAGGAATGCGAATCACTTCCGCGCTCGCGGGCTCGCGCTGAAATCGAATAAGCGCTGCGAACACGAACAAATACGGAATGAAATACGAAATGATGCCCATGCTGACCAGAACTTCATACGCCCCGTAAACGCTGGTCCCAGCCTGGCTCAACAGAATGAACATCACTCCGCAGAATGCCTGCACGAGTAAAGCGATGTGCGGCGTTCCCCACTTCGGATGAATGCGCGCGAACGCGGACGGGAGGTAGCGGTCGAGTCCCGCTACAAACGGCAGCCGCGCGGAGACCGCGAGCCAAGCGCCGAGCGCTCCCAGGTTGCTGATCGTAATCAGGAGGGCCGCGAGTGGAGCGATTCCGGCGAAGCCTACGCGCTCCGCTGATTTTGAAACGGCTTGCATGATGCCGCCGAGTCCGTCCACTTCGCTTGCCGGCAGCGAAACGAGCACCGCGATCGTGCCGACGATGTAGCCGACCGTGACGAACACTCCTCCCGCAAGAAGGGCGCGGGGAAGATTTTTACGCGCGTCGTGCACTTCATCGCCGAGGAACGATGCCGACTCTGAGCCGCCGAGCGCAAAAATGATGGTGGCGACGAAAAGAACATCGCGGAAATGCATGTGCGGCACGATGCTCGCGGCCGTGAAGCTGGTGGCTGAGCCAAAACGGTGATAAGCGACTGCGGCAATTCCGATGAGAATAGCGATCGGCAGCCAGGTGGCGATGGCGCCGACATTGTGCAACCACTTGCCGACGGAGAGCCCGATGAGATTCAGGAACGTTCCGAGCGCAAGGCCGAGCAGCGCGAATACGAGAAAGTATGCTCTATTTTCGGAGAGCGATTGCCAGCGCGCGGGGCCGATGAAAAGCGCGTTGCTCGCAGCAAAGTAGAGAACCGCCGGATAGTAAGGAAGATTGCTCGCCCAATACGTCCAGCCGGTGATGAATCCCGGAAATTCGCCGAACGCGCGTTTGCTCCAGACATAAAGGCCGCCTTCCTGCGGGTAGCGCGAGGAAAGTTCCATCACAGAAAGCGCGAGAGGTAGATAAAACGCGCACCATGCGATCAGCCAGATTACGATCGCGCTTGCGCCGACGGTTGCTGCAGTGGCGATCCAGCGCAGGCTGATGCCCGTGACGATATAGAAGAGCACCAGATCGCGAAAACCCATTGCGCGGCGAGGGCGAGTTGGAGCTGAGGGTTCAGGCATGGGCGCTGAGCGCGGTCGAAATCATGCGCGTGGCACATGATGCATCGTGCGGAATCTGAAAGCGAGCGGGTTCGAAATGGTAACTGCTGCGAGTGCGCGGCATGCCGCCCATAACGCGAAAAGCCGCCCCCGGTTACACTTTGGCTTTCTTGTCGTGCTCGTAATATTCGTAGGCGGACATTGGTTTTTCGCCGCCTTTCTTCCAGATGCGATCGTCGGCGGGACGTTTTCCCAGGGCGCGAGCCATTTCGCGGATGTGTGAGGCCACCGCGCCGCAGCATGCGCCGATATAATTCACGCCGAGCTCGCGTGCTTTCGTTGCGTAGTCGGCCATTTCACGGCGGCTCAGCTGAAACGGATCGAGCTGGTCCGGAAATGCAGGCAGGCTGGTGAAATCGCGATGTTCGTGCGTCGTGCGATATGCAACGGGCTGGCACGCGATGTACCCCTTCACGGCCCGGCGCATTTCAGCGGCAAGCGGCAACGTGTGTTCGGGACTCCGCAGGCAATTCAGTCCGACGATGTCCGCTCCCGCGTCGACCAGAGCTCGCGCGCAGTCAGCGGCTGACTTTCCATCCGGCGTCACGTCCTCATTTTCAAAAGACATCGTCACCATCACCGGCAGATTCGTGCGCTTGGCGCGTTCAACGGCAAGAAGCGCTTCGCCGAGCCAGGAAAATGTTTCTCCGATGATGAAATCAACGCCTTCGGAAACTTGCACATCGAGCTGCTCGTCAAAAGTTTTGCGAACTCGATCGGCTGCGGTCTTGTCGTTCGGCTCATACATCCAGGTGAGGCTGATATTTCCGGCTACCAGGCAGCGACTGCCTGCAGCTTGCTTTGCGATGCACACGGCCGCGCGATTCAGCTCCTCGACGCGATCGCCCATACCGACGGTGGCCAGTTTGTCGCGGCTGGCATAAAACGTGAGCGATTGGAGAACCTCAGAGCCCGCATCGCGAAATTCGCGGTGCAGCTCGAGCAAAGCTTCTGGATTTTCGAGCGCCACCTCCGGCGTAAACGGCCCAGCGCGAACGCGGCCGCGCTTTTCAAGCTCGAGCAGGTAGCCGCCATCGCCCAGAACCGGGCCTTGTGCGAGCTTTTTAAGAATTCCATTTTTTGTTGCGTTTGTCATTCGCTTACCTTTTGATTGAGAATGTTTCTCGGTACCCCCGATTTCATGCCACAGCTCTTTTCACGCGGCCGCGTTTCAAATCGCGCAGCGCCTGATGCGCCGCATTGTAGCCCGGAGCACCCGTGACGCCGCCACCTGGATGCGCTCCGGCACCGCACAAGTAGAGTCCGTTCACTGGCGTGCGGTACTGCGACCACCCCGGAATAGGACGCATGAAGAAAAGCTGATCGAGCGACAGGTCGCCATGAAAAATATTTCCTTCGGTCAAGCCGTAAGTTCGTTCGAGATCGAGCGGCGTCAGAACCTGTCGTGCCAGGATTGATTTCGCAAAATTCGGGGCATACTCCCCAATCTTTCTCACCACGCGATCGCCCAACAATTCGCGATTCTCGTCCCACGTTCCGCGCTTCAACTTGTAAGGCACGTACTGCACGAATGTGGTCATGATGTGCTTCCCCACAGGCGCGAGCGAGGAATCCACATTCGATGCGATGACGCAATCCACCCACAGCTCTTCCGGAATTTCGCCGAATTTCGCGATGTCGTAGCAGCGCTGCGCGAATTCAAGCGAAGGCACAAGAGTGAAGAGCGAGCGTTGCGGCGCCGTCCAATCCGCAGGCATTCCCGTGACGCGAGGCTCATCGCTTAAAACAAAGTTCACCTTCCCGCACGGCCCATTCATTTTGATCGCGGCGACGGCCTCGCGAAAATCGTCGGGGAGCTCGCTGGGTTCCACGAGTCCGAGAAACGTGCGCTTCGGATCGGCATTCGAGAGAACGATCCGGCATTTGAGCTCCGTCCCATCTTCGAGAAAAACGCCGCGAGCACGCCCGCCATTCGCGTCAATATTGGCGACTGGACTTGACGTGAGGATTTCGACTCCCAATTTTCGCCCGGCCGATGCAAGCGCCTGCGTGATCGCTCCCATTCCCCCAAGCACATGGCCGCAAAAGCCCTGCGTCTCGCCATCGCCGCCACTCAGTAAATGAAAGAGCAGACCGAGCGCCGAAGCGGCATCGTAAGGTCCGCCATGCTTGCCATAGACATTATTCGCGAGAAACATCGTTTTGATTTTCTCGGATTCATAATGCCGATCGAGAAAATCGCCCAGGCTGCCGGTGAGGAACGAAACGAGCTGACCGACTTCCTCCGTCGCCATCCCGCGAAACCGATTTCCGACGCGCAGTAGTTCCCACCAGCCTTCCGCTCCGCGAAACGCAGGATCAGGCGGCGGCTCCAGAAAAAATGGCTGCAGATAACGCGCCAGTTTTTTCAATTGATCGTCCACGCGGAAAAACGTCTCCGCATCCCGCGCCGAAATTTTCCGAAATTCCGCCACGGCGCGTTCGCGCTCCGCCCACCAGGGCACCACCTGCCCATCGGGAAACGGAACCACCAGCGCCGGATCGCACGCCACCATCCGCAGCCCGTGCGAAGCAAGATCAAGGTCGCGAATCACGGTAGGCCGCAGCATGCTCGCAACATAAGACGTGGTCGACGCGCGGCACCCGGACGCGATCTCTTCCGTCACGCAGCAGCCGCCCACAATCGCCCGCCGCTCGAGCACCAGCGTCGAAAGTCCGGCGCGCGCGAGGTAAGCCGCCGCCGTCAGGCCGTTGTGGCCCGCGCCCACGACGATCGCGTCATATTTTTTTCGCGTCACGTTCTTTTTCGCGTTATGGACTTGCACGGCGAAGACGTTTCGACTAGCATGACCGCTAGTCAGCCTACTCTATCGCTGACCGTAGATAACATAAGCGGGGAAGAAATCCAATGCCGGCTTCAGGCAATGACTTAGGGTCACATCAGCGCGTAAGATCGCGCCGCGCTCTGCTCGAGCCGCCCGTGCGTTTTCGTCCCGAGCCCGGGCCGCGCCTGGAAGCCAAGCGCGCTCGAATTATCGACGCCGCGCTCAGGCACTTCGCCGAGCAGGGTTATCACGCCGCCCGCATCGAAGATCTTGCCGCGCAACTCGGCTTCGCAAAAGGTTCCATCTTCCAATATTTCGGGAGCAAGGCCGGCCTCTTCCTCGAAACATACAAGAAAGCCGTCAAATCGTTCCCGGCATACCTCGATTGTCCCGCCAATATTCGCGAGAAAGGTTTTTTCGAAATTGTGCGCTACTGGCTCCTGCGCACGGAGCGTCTCCTGCGCGAGGACTGGATTCCATACCGCGTCGCGCTGCTTGGAAATTACGGCGTCGATTTGAGTTTGAAGCGCGAGATCAATCGCTTTCTGCTCGCTGAAGATCCGTATGGCAGCACTGCGTTCGTACGCCTAGGCGTCGCGCGCGGAGAGGTGCGCTCCGATATCGACACCGCGCTGATCGTTTCAATTCTCGATTGGACGATGGAACGCTTTCAGGATGCGCTGCTCACCGAAGAGCTCGACCCGGGCCTCTTCCCGCATCCCGCCGAGCCCGAAAAAAATCAGATACGGATCACGCAATTCCTGCAAGTGCTGCGCGGCGCAATCGGCGTCTAAAAAGATTTCTTAAAGCTTGGAGCAAAGCAGATGGAACGGTCAGCCCAAAAATCCGTTCAGGAAATTCTCACCTCCTACAACGCCAACGCTCCGCTCGCCGAAGCCTACACAATTCCCGCGCCGTGGTATACCGACACGCGAATCGCTGACCTCGAGCGGCTCAACGTTTTCTCGCGCACCTGGCAATTTGCGGCTCGGCTCGAGCAGGTTGAAAATCCCGGCCAATATGTCACCACCACGGTAGCCGGTGAGCCAATCGTGGTCGTGCGCGGAAGCGACAAGAAACTGCGCGCATTTTTCAACGTCTGCCGCCACCACGCCATGACCGTAATGAACGACCCCTGCGGCCACGCCCCGCACATGCGCTGCCCTTATCATGGCTGGACCTACAACCTCGAAGGCGAACTCCGCGGCATGACCGAATTCGAAGGCGTCTGCGATTTCGATCGCGCGAAGAATGGCCTCGTGCCGATTCGCCTGGAAACCTGGGAGCGATTTGTTTTTGTGAATCTCGATCCCAACGCCGCGCCGCTGAAGGAATTTCTGGGCAAGCTGGTGGATCTCGCGAAGCCGCTCGGATTTGCGGAGCTGAAATTCGTCGAGCGCCGCAGCTACACCCTCGACTGCAACTGGAAAGTGTACGTGGACAATTTTCTCGACGGCGGCTACCACGTGCCGCACATGCACAAGGGACTGAACAGCGTCCTCGACTACACAAACTACACGATTGAAAATATCGATCGCTGCTGCGTGCAGTCGAGCCCTGTCACGGTCGACAGCACTTCCGAAGCGAATGCCGCCGCCACCCGCAAAGGCGATCGCGCCTACTACTTCTGGCAATATCCGAATTTCATGTTGAACTGGTACGAAGGCTATCTCGATACGAATCTCGTAATCCCACTCGCCGTAGATCGCTGCGAAGTAATTTTCGATTTTTATTTCGGCAATACCGCCGAGTCGGAAATTCCCTACATCCGCCAGAGCATCGAGGTGAGCCACCAGGTGCAAATCGAAGACATCGTAATTTGCGATGGTGTCCAGCGCGGCCTCAGCTCGCGCGCTTACCAGGCAGGACGCCTCTCCGTCCGCCGCGAGGCCGGCGAACATCTCTTCCACCGCTTGCTCGCGGCCGATCTCAAAGACACTCGAGCGGCCGCCGCTTCCTCAGATTAAACCAGCCCAGGTAGCCACGACGACGCTCTCCTCGTCGTGGCTCGTCGAGCTGATTCCGCTGCACCTGCAATCGCGTAGTTTTCTTCTTCTACGTCAGGGCACGGCTTCAGCCGTGCCGCAACGAACCCAAGCCGGTGCGGCTTTAGCCGCTGAGGGCACGTGCGCTCTAAATCTCCGGGCCCGCGATAAGCTCCTCATTGATGATCCCGAGGAATCGTATCGTCCCAGGTCTTCGCTCGAATCTCCTTCCCGTTCTCCGTCAAGCGCCGCTCAAAATGATAATAGAAATTCTTCGCGTCGCTGCGAACATCCAGCACCACGCTCCACACCAGCGCACGATTCGGCAATTCAACGGTGGTTGAGCCCTCGCCGTGAACCTTGCTCGCCTCAGGCTTTGAATCAGCAACCTCGTAGCTCATCTGTTCGTGATCTTTCATCCGCCCCCAGGGAAACTGGCTCTCATCGTTGCCGCTCCAGAAAACGCGCGTCGTTCCATTCATCAAGTCGCGCGTCACCGTCCAATCCTGCGGCGGCCACGTGTCGCCTTTCGACGTGACATGCTCAGGCATCGGTGGCGCAGTCTCGATCGGCGGATACATCGGCCGCGACGCCGATTCGCTCGGCACGATGGGCAGCTCGAGTCGCGAAGTATCTGCACCACCCAGATACAACGAAGTCGTCATTGGATACGGCGTGGGCCAGATCATCGGCCACAGCGCATTCGAAATCGCCAGCCGAATTTTGTGCCCGACTGGAAACACCCAGCTCGTCACGTGCAACTCAATCGGGATTCGATACGCCTGCCCCGGCGCCAGATCCGTCGGATTCGATGCGTCCTTCACTTGCCCGCCGCCTTGCCCCGCGCCCGTAATCATTGTCACGGTTCCGTCAGGCGCCACGTCGGAGAGACGCGCGAACCAATCCGCCAGCGGCGCGCTCGCCGATGCCTGCAAAATCACGCGTGGCCAGCCGAGAATCGCGGTGTCCTTCGCAAGTGGCGCGGAATCGTAAACGAGACTGTACGCATCAACGGGCCGCTGGTCCGTAGTGAAATCGCCCCACCAGAAGCCAGCCTCGTGCCCGATGGACGGAACATATTTCAGTTCCTGCTGAGTGGCATCGAGCGTGGCCGGTGCCACCGCGCCCAGTGAGTGATCCCGCTCGAGAAAAAGTGTCTCTTTCGTTGCGTCAAGTGGTGGCCATGATTTTTCTGCCCGCCACTCGCCGGGCACGTTGGAAATATTCGGGTCGGGCGCATACCAGTGGCGCATATAAACTTCCAGGCGCGGCTCGTCAAGAATTCCGTTCTGCTTTCCCTTCAGCCAGTAGTCCCACCAACGCGTCGCTTCGTCGCGCCATTCGATCGCCGGTCCTGGATCGGCATCGTGCGGAAACGTGTGGTTCCATGGGCCAAGAATCGCTTTCACCGGCGCTTTTACATTTTCGAAAAAGCGCGGAATGCTGTCGCGATACCCATCCAGAAAACCGCCGACTAAAAAGGTAGGCACCTTGTAGTCCGCGTAACGATTGGGCGCCACCGACGCGCGCCGCCAGAACGGGCCATCGCGCTGCTGCCGCAGATACAGCAGGAACCAAGGCGCCGCATCGAAACGCGCTGCCAGCGATTTCTCATCAGTCGGAAAATCCGGCGCGCGCGTAAGCCCCAGCTCCAAATCCATGCCCAGCTCGTATTCATCCACGTGCATCAGCCCGTCAATGTAGTGAATGTCGTCGTGAAATAATTTTTCTGTGGCGCACGCGGCGATAATCGCCTTCAGCGCGGGAGGATGAAGCAACGCCATCTGAATCGCGTTGAATCCCCCCCACGAAATTCCCATCATGCCCACGTTCCCGTTTGACCATGCCTGCTTCGAAAGCCAGTCAATCACTTCGAGGCCGTCCTGCTGCTCTTGCTCCGAATACTCCCGATCGGGCGGATTTCCTTCGCTCGCCCCCGTGCCGCGAATATCCACTCGCGCTGTAACGTACCCGCGCCGCACAAAATACGAATGCAGATTCCAATCGCGCGCCAGGCTCCAATCGTCCTTGCGGTAAGGCAAATATTCGAGAATCACGGGAAACTTGTCACCTGCCGTTGCGCCATCGGGCATGTACAGATTTACCGCCAGCTGCACCCCATCCTTCATCAGTATCGTCGTCTGAACTTTTTTCATCGTGGCATAGCTCGGCGGAATCGTCTGCGCCGCGGCGTTTCTTGCGCCCAAGAACACAACGCTCAGGATAAAAGCGACGCGAATGGTTAACGAGAGGCTGGCCTTCATGAATGGAGAACAGTAGCACAGACATTCCTGCCTGTGCCCGCGTAACAACACAAGATGATCGCGATACTTGGCACGCGCAAGACATCGTTCCTTTCGCCTTTTCCGCAGTAGGGGCACGGCATGTCGAAGACCCGCCTAGGTGGGCCGTGCCCGAACGCGATGCTTGGCACACCGCCCTCCATTCTCGCCACCTTCAAATTCGCCGGCACCATGACCGCCGTTCGAGCCATTTTGCAAACAAGCACCGATTGGACTAGCATCAAAAAGTAAAGCCTTCAAAACGACATGAAAAGAAAATCCACCAGCAACAATCGCATTCGGCCCAGCCGAACAAAACCCGCCCGGAAATCAGGCACCCGCGCCGCCTCCCAATCGCCGCCGCGCCGCATCTTCCTGCTCTCACCCGCCAACGCTGCCGGTATCCGCGCTCGCATCGTCGCAAGCGAAAACGCCAGCTTCGAACTCGCCATGCGCCTCAGAAGCGAAGGCGCCCCCCTCGGCGAAGTATTCAGTTTCATCAGCGGCCTATATTTTCGCGGGAAACTTGCCTACGCGCAAAGATTCGCAGAAGCACGAAATGGAATCCCGGGAGCCTTCGTGATCACCGCTTCCGGCGGCCTGATTCCGCCCGAGACTTTGATCACCACCGAAGACCTCGCAGCGCTCTCAGCAGCCTCGATCAGCACCACTGACCGCCGCTACCGCGAGCCTCTCGAGCGCGATGCCCGAGCCATCTGCAAACTCGCAGGTTCAAAATGCGAAGTTGTGCTGCTCGGCAGCATAGCCACGCCAAAATACGTCGAGCCGCTGATGGAAATCTTTGGCGAGCGCCTGCTGTTCCCAATCGAGTTCGTAGGCCGTGGCGACATGAGCCGAGGCGGCCTGATGCTGCGCAGCGCGCATTCCGGCGAGCAACTAACGTACGTTCCAGTCGCAAGCGCAGTGCGGCATGGGCCCAAGCCGCCGAAATTGCCCAAGCTACCCCGCGACTATTACGCACAGCCGAAATGAAAGTCCCGGCGAACACATCGGCAGTACTGCGCTCGCGGCTAATGTCGTAACAAAAGGCTTTGTGGGTCGCCCCTTCAGGGGCGACATAAAACAAAGGCGATCAGCAGGGGCTTCGGCCCCTGAAGTTCTCACTGCGTTGCAAAAAGGTACCCCGTGCCGGAGTCTGGAGTCTAGGGTCTTACGTCAGGGCACGCTTTTTACCCTGAGTTGCGAACGGCAGCCGAGCCGTACCGGCTGTGTGAGATTGACGGGTTTACGTCAGGGCACGGCTTCAGCCGTGCCGTACAGGCGCAAATTTCAGTACGGCTTTAGCCGCTGAGGGACCTGCGGCTGAGCGACGCAACAAAACGCGTTGTAGGTCGCCCCTTCAAGGGCGACATGAAATACAACGCGCAAGCGGGGCTTTAGCCCCTGATACTCGACCTCATTTATGGGTAAGCTTCGAATTGACTCATTCGGAAGGTCGTCAGATGGAAGCCGTGATACTCGTGGGAGTGCAAGGCGCAGGCAAAAGCACATTCTATCGCGACCGATTTTTCGATACACACGTGCGGATTAATCTCGACATGCTTGGAACGCGCAAACGCGAACAGCTTCTACTAGCTGCCTGCCTCGATGCCGGCCAGAGTTTCGTGGTGGACAACACCAACCCGCAGGCAAGCGATCGTGCCAGATATATAGCACTTGCGCGCGCTAAAGGATTTCGGGTGATCGCGTATTTCTTCGATGTGCCGCTGCGCGACGCGATGCATCGCAACAATCAACGCAAGCTCCGGCAAAAGATTCCCTCGGTGGCCGTGGCCGGCACGCATAAGAAACTCGAACCGCCGCGCAAGGACGAAGGATTCGATCAGATCTTTACCGTCCAGGTCACCGAGCCCGCTGGATTTGTCGTGAAGGAAGCCGCATGAACCAAACAGGGCAGGCGCCGGAACACAATGCGCAAAAATTAACGACGTACCAGAAAGCCGTGCTGATCCAAGTCTTGCGAACGTTTCCAAACGAGCGCGTCGAGATTCGCTACGCGCCGGACGCCGCCGACGCGCTCTCCTACGCGCAGGATTTTCTGGCGGTCTTCAAGGCGATCGGCTGGGACGTCACCGGACCGGAAGCCGAGGCACCCGGAAACCGTTCGGCTCTCGCTCTCCTGGTTAGCGGCCCGAAATTGCCGGCATGTGCGGAAGCGTTGCGCGACGCTCTCCGAATTTATGAGATTGCAGTTGAGACGCAGTGCGGCGCCGGTAGCCCAGCCCACACATTCACTCTGTGGGTTGGCGCAGAATCCGCTTCTCAGTAGCGTAGCCTTCAGCCTGCGCCACAAGCCACCAGAAGCCACACCTAGCCATAACCGAAAACCGTGGGAATCGACTTCAGGAATTCCGCTTCAGCGCTCGGGAACTTCTTCGAGCAGTTTGCCCCAATGGGAAAGATGATTCAACGAAGGTATGTGCGTGTGGTCCAGCACCAGCGGCGTGATCGAAACGGCGCCTTCGCGAATCGCGGCGATATCCGTATCCGGCTCGATGCCTTCCACGCGATGCTGCTCGTGAAGCCAGTAATATTTGCGGCCGCGAGGATCGGTGCCGGGCTGCAATAGGTTGCGCGTGATTTTTGAAGACTGTCTCGTGAAACGCACTTTGCCGCTCCAGGGCTGCGGAAAATTCACGTTGAGCAGCACGCCCGGGCGGCAATCCTTCCTTCAGAATAACCGGCGCAAGCTTTCGAGTGAATTCCGCCGCCGGTCCGAAATCCACTTCCTTCGTGCGATAGGTCTGCGACACCGCGATGGCCGGAACGCGGTTGATCGCCGCTTCGCGCGCGGCTCCCACGGTTCCGGAGTAGTAGACGTTCTCGCCCATGTTCGCCGCCGCGATTGATCCCGGAAATCACCAGGTCCGGCTTCTCCTGCAGCAATGTGTGAAAAGCCAGAATCATCGCGTCCGCGGGAGTTCCCTCCACCGCGTATTCGTGTTCGCCAATCTCGTCGCAATAAATCGGCTGGCGCAGCGTGAGCGACTGCGCCGCGGCACTGCGCTCCGTCGAGGAGCCATTACCGTCACATTCGCGTACTCCTCCTAACAGCATTGACCAGCGCGCGCAGGCCCGGCGGCGTGGATCCCGTCATCGTTGGTAATTAGAATTTTTGGCAAGCGCTCGGACATTCTCTTGATTACGTTCCAATCTGCTTGAAGCGGGTCTGGTGACACCCTTGCTTCCTGCGAACTTCCGGCCGCGTCATCTGGCGTGGACTACCGGCGAAGGGCACAACCGAATAACGAATGGTCGGGACGACTGGATTTGAACCAGCGACCTCACGCACCCCAAGCGTGCGCGCTACCAGGCTGCGCCACGTCCCGACGACCAGCGCTAATCAGCGTATCACTCGCGTTCGAGAAGGGTCAAGACAGCCAGGAGCTCTTCGTGCAAATCGAGCAGGAATTTGCGTTGCGCGCGCGACGCAGGCTCGCGGCGAACAGGCGCAGCAGGCGCTTCGGCGTGAGCTTCGCGCTCCGAGTGCGCAGTTTCTTCGCTGTTGTGACCGCTCGCGAGATCGGCAAGATGTTTGCGGGCGCCGGCGATCGTGAAACCTTCTTCGTAGAGCAGGCGTTTGATTTCGAAAACCGTTTCGATGTCGTCGCGGCGATAGAGGCGATGGCCGCTTGGACTTTTTACCGGCTGCAGCGTCGGGAATTCGGTCTCCCAGTAGCGCAGGACGAATGTCTTGGTCGCCGTCAGGCGGCTTACTTCGCCGATGCGGAAAAGGCTCTTTTCCGGAATTTCAGACGTGGCATGTGCAGCGCTGGCCATATGTTTTCGTATCGTACTACTCCGGGTTGGGAGTTAGAAGATGGAAATTAGCGGCTGCGCCTCATCTGCGCCGGTTCTTATCGCGATTGCCGCGGCGCTTTTCGTGCTTTCGCTGGCTGCGCAGGCCCTGGCGCTTACGTCGCTCGCGGTCCTCGCCTCGCGCTGCGATGTGGGTGCGCGGGCGCGCTTTTTCAGGCGCTGATTGAAACGTAGCGGCGTGCCAATGAAATCGAAAGCGGCGCGCAGGCGATTTTCAAGGAAGCGCTGATAACTGAAATGAAGAGGCTTCAGCTGATTCGTGAAGAGAACGAAGGTGGGCGGCGCGACTGTGGCCTGCGTGATGTAGAAAATTTTCACTTCGCGGTTGGCTGGTGACGTGCCGCGCTCCAGATCGACATTGGAAAGCCAGCGGTTCAGCTCGCCGGTTGAGACGCGACGCTCTCGAGCTGCGGCGACTCGATCCAGCATGGACTAGAGTTTCTCGACGCGGTCACCGGTGAGCGCGGACAGGAAAACGATCGGAGCGTAGCTGAGGAATTTTAACTTTGCGCGCACCAGCAACTCGTAATCCGCCAGAAGCTTTTGGGGATTTGCGCCGGCACTTTTTTCTTCAGGCTTTTTCGAGGCTGCCGTTTTTTCTGCGGCTGCTTTCAGCGCGAGACCCCATTTATTCATCACGATAATCACGGAGCGGCCGGACTGTTCGGCGTAACTCGCGATGGTGGCGTCGTGCGAAGTGACGCCAACAGAGGCGTCGACGATGAGAACGGCGATGTCTGCGCGTTCGAGATGGCGCCGCGCCATGATGACGCTGAGCTTTTCGGCGATGGTTTCGTCTTGCCTTTGCGGCGAATG
>CAWBRH010000019.1:0-47939 GCA_963790945.1 uncultured Acidobacteriota bacterium | reverse complement strand
TTTCTGGCGCGTGCGGAAAGACGGCGGCATATCGGGCCCTGCGCCGGTAATGCTGGAATCGGAAATCAAGGACGAGCGTAGCCCGCGGCCGGTGGTGTTGCGGCCCAGCGGCATGGGACAAGGCGGCTGATCTCGATGGGTTTCGACTGGCGCCAAATTTAGGAAATTGCGTCGTCGCCGGACAACGTGCCGATCGTGGCGCTGCTGTTTCTGATTCCGTTTTATGTCTGGTATGCGATCCGGCAGGAGACTCGCCAGAACGATAAGCTGATCGCCATTCTGGAAGGCGACGCGCAGGCTGCCCAAAACGAGATACCGCAAGACGCAGCCCTGGGATCCAACAGTGGGGACCGCGAAGTTCACACCTGGCCGTTCCTGATGCGCATGGAATTCCCTGGTGGCGATTATCCTCACGATTCTGCTCATGGTGTGGTCGCTCACCTCTGAATGCGCCGCTCGAAGAGCCGTCCAACCCGAACGTCACCATGAATCCGGCGAAGGCGCCGTGGTATTTCCTCGGCCTACAGGAAATGCTGGTCTACTTCGATCCGTCGATGGCTGGCGTGGTGATGCCGACGCTCATTATCGTCGGGCTGATGGTGATTCCGTATATCGACGTGAATCCTCTGGGCAACGGCTACTACACGTATAAGCAGCGCAAGTTCTCAATTTGGACTTTTCTAGTGGGCTTCGTCGGTTTGTGGGTCCTGATGATCGTCATCGGCACGTTCATCCGCGGCCCCGGATGGATGTGGTTCTGGCCAGGCCAAACATGGGACGCGGAGCGCGTGGATTATGCGGTGAACAGGAACCTTGACGAGGTGTTCGGCATCAACGGCTCGTGGCTCGCGGCGATGACGCACATGCAGGCGAGACCAGGCCGCGATCTGGGCGCGGGTGATTTTTGGAGTGTTTCCCACTCGTCTCTTTTTTTCATCGCGGCAGGATTTTTGGTCCACTGGATCTGCATGCGGACGGAATTTGCGCGCAAGATGTACAAGCGCATGAGCCTGGTGCAGCTGATCACGATGTATACATTCTTGATTCTGATGATTTCGCTGCCGATCAAGATTCTGTTGCGGCTCGTCTTCACGGATTAAGTATGTCTGGGTGACGCCTTGGTTCAGCATTTGATGATCCAGCGAGAAGTTGTTCCCGGGAAGTAACTAAGTCGAAGGAGACCTTGGGTGCCTGAGATTCCCGCCGCCTCACAGCCACCGTCTATCACCGCCGCCGCCCTCACCACCGCCGGACGATCCGATCACAAGCTATTCGTTCACGTTCCCACTGCTGATCGCCTCGCTGCTGCTGATCGTCACTGTGGCGTGGTCCTTCTGGGATGAAGTTTACGGACTTCGTCCGTGGCGCAGCTATCAGAGCCGGTTCTCTTCGGCATATTCGAAATATCTCGATAAGGCTGTCCAGAATCAGAAGGAGCAGGAAGACGCCGTCTATTCCTCACCTGAGTACAAGAAACTTTCCGCGCAGGTCGACGATCTGCAGAAATCCACGAAGGCTCAGGACGAAGATATCGCCAAGCAGATTGCCCTTCTCGACGAGCAGCGCGCCGCGCTAGGTGACGCGTTCAAAGATGCGCGCGGCAAAATCGGCCACCTCGTCTACCAGTACGAAATCGTTCCGGCGGAAGACAAGAACGCCAAAGCGAAAGCCCTGAAGGAAGTCACCGACGGCCGCAAGGCAATCTGGAAAGTGGATTGGCCGCTGGCCGATGGGAAAATTCAGCAGGACAAGCCATTCACCGGCGATGAATTAAACGACACGTTCACCAGCATCATGGCCCAGCGCGCCACTCTGGTCGGCAAGCGCGCAGAAATCGATAAGCCCGCCAAAGAGGCCAGCGATGCCCTGGCGCTTTATGTTTCCGAGAAGCTGCCGGGATTGAGCTCGGCATCGCTCGATAGCCTGCGCCGCAGCATGAAGGATTTCGACGAACGAATCATCCAGATCAACGTAAATCCTCCCGGCGCTTCGCTGAACAATCTCGGCGGGGCCGGACTCGTCGATCGCTGCCAATCCTGCCACGTGGGCACCGATCCACGTTACGTGCCTCCGCAGATCACCCTCACCAAGGCCGACCTGGGCATGGCCAAGAGCACAGACGCTCCGTTCACAAGCCATCCGGATATTGAATTGCTGAAATGGCATCCCCTCGAGAAATTCGGATGCTCCCCCTGCCATGGCGGCAACGGTCGAGCGATCGATTCTGTCCAGCGAGGGCACGGCCGCTACGAGCACTGGCTCTGGCCGCTCTACTATCGCGAAAACTTTGAAGCGGGCTGCCAGCAATGCCATGCGGGAGACATGGTTACCGAGCATGCGCCGGTTTTGAATGAGGGCAAGCAGCTCTACCGCGCGAAGGGCTGTATCGGCTGCCATCGTTTCAATGGCTTCGATAATCAGGACGAACAACTCGTCAGCGCGCGCCAGCGAATCATGGCGATCGAGAAGACAAAAGGTGACGACGAGCAGGAAATCCCGCGCCTCCAGAAGCTGGGCGACAACGCTCCGGACAATGCCGCTGCGGAGAAATTCTACGGACAGGCGACGAACCTCACGGTAGAAATCAGCCGCATGGACGCGGAAAGGGAAACGCTCGAAGGCCGCAGCCACAATCTGATTCAAGAAATCAAGAAGGTGGGCCCGGATTTGAAGGAAGCACGCCAGAAGTTGCGCAAGGAATGGATTCCGTACTGGATCGCGCACACCACCGAATTTCGTCCGACGACGAAGATGCCGCAATTCCGGTTTGCCGCCGGAGACGTGGAGGCTATCTCCGCGTTCATTTGGCAGAATGCGCTCACGGGGCCTGCGCTCGACCATCAGCAGCCGGGAAATTCCGTGCACGGCAAGCAGCTTCTCGAATCCCGCGGTTGTCTCGCCTGTCATTCAGTTGGTGAGGGATCGAATTCCGTCGGCGGCACGTTTGCTGCGAATCTGAGCCGCGTGGGTGAAAAAGACAATTACGATTATCTGGTGCGCTGGGTGCACAACCCGCGCCAGCGCACGCGTCCTTACTGTTCGTACGAGAAGCGCGATCTTGGCCCCGAAGATTACGCGAAGCACAACTTGCCATTTGTCTTCGACGAGCAGCACTCGCGCTGCCCGAATGACAATCACGAACTAGTTGTCCAGCAGCCGACCGTGATGCCGAGCCTGCGGCTATCTCCCGATGACGCGCGAGACGTTGCCAGCTACCTGATTACGCTGAAGCACGCAGACGCGACCTACGCCGATGCGAGCTTCATGGACGATCCCGCACAAGCAGCGAAAGGCAAAGAGCTGGTTCGCCACTATGGCTGTGCCGGCTGCCATGAAATCAGCGGCTTCGAAGATGAAGGACGCATCGGAACCGAGCTGACGAACGAAGGATCGAAGCCGATCGAGCGCCTCGATTTCGCTCTCTTCACCGAAGACGCCAAGCGCGGCATTTTGCCGGACGGGAAGAAAAACGAACGCGGCCCGTGGTTCGATTCGAAGGGCTTCTTCGAGGAAAAGCTTCGCAATCCCGGCCTCTACGACCAAGGCAAGTATCACGCGAACCCGATGGACGCCCTGCGTATGCCCAAACCGAATCTGCAATCGAACGGCGAGCTCGAAGCGCTCGTGACCATGCTTCTCGGCAGCACCGATCCAACTTTGCCGCCGGAATATATGTTCAAGCCGTTCGATCGCCGCCGCTACATAGAGGATGGCTGGTGGATCGTCACAAAATACAACTGCATCGGCTGCCACCAGATTGACGTGGGGCAGAAAACGGTGCTGCAGACGCTTCCGTTCTACCAGGGGGAAAACAAGGCGAATTTGCCTCCGGTTCTCACGACGGAAGGCGCTCGCGTGAACCCGGAATGGCTGCGACAGTTCCTTGCCAACCCGTCGCTCAGCGCAACAGACACGAATCGCAATGGTGTGCGCCAGTATTTGCAGGTTCGTATGCCGACGTTCTATTTGTCCGACGACGAGATTCGCAAAATCGTGCTGTTCTTCCAGGCGATGTCGTCGCAACCGACGCCGTTTATTCCGCCGAGCGTGAAGCCGCTCGATCCTGCAGAAACCGCGATGGCTCGAAGTTTGTTCACGAGTCCAGCTGCTCCTTGCTTGAAGTGCCACATGACTGGCAATCCCGACCACGACAAGAACGCCTCCGCCCCGAATTTCTTGCTCGCGCATGAGCGCTTGCAACCGGCTTGGACGGAGCGCTGGATCACCGACCCGGCAAAGATTATCCCCGGCACGGCGATGCCTTCAGGGCTGTTCCGAAAAGACGGCGACCGTTGGGTGTTCGCAGGGCCCGTTCCCGGATCGCTGGAGCATTACACGGGCGACGAAGCGAATCTTTTGGTGCGCTATATGTTCTCGCTTACTCCGCAAGAACAAGCAGCTTTGCTCGGTCGAACGCCAAGCGGTGGTGGCGCGAAACCTGCCGGCGGCAATTAAGCGGGAATCGTTCGTAGGGCGCTGTGCAGCCGGAAATTTAATAAAACCGGCGCTGGCGCCGGTAGGTCTTGTTACACTATCCCTGATTTGTTAAGGAGAAACACCCGCACATGAATATTAAGCTCTTGAATCTCACGCTCGCAGCGATTCTGGCCGCGTCTGTCGCCGGTTGCGGCGGCAAGAAAGACGAATCCACATCACAGCCCGCCGCTCCTGCTCCCACAGCCGGCAAGACGGTAGATCAATCCACGGCCGGATCCGTCTCCGGCACGGTAACCCTTGACGGCGCAGCTCCCACATTGAAGCCAATCAATATGAGCGCCGAGCCCTACTGCCAGAAGGCACACTCCAGTCCGGTGATTCCACCGGAAGTGGTGACGGGCGAAAAAGGCGCGCTTGCCGACGTGGTGATTTATGTGAAGGACGGCCTCTCCGCGGATTACACGTTCACGCCGCCTTCCACTGCCATGCCTCTCGACCAGAAAGGCTGCATGTACGATCCGCACGTGATCGCAGTGATGGCCGGCCAGAACATCGAAGTGAAGAACGACGACCAGACCACCCACAACATTCACCCGATGCCGAAAGACAACCGCGAGTGGAACAAGTCGCAGCCTCCCGGTGCCGCGCCAATTGACGACAGCTTTGCGCGCGCCGAGAACGCCATTCCGGTGAAGTGCAACGTGCATCCTTGGATGAAGAGCTACATTTTCGTCTTCAAGAATCCCTACTATGCGGTGACGACCAAGGATGGCAAGTTCGAATTGAAGGGTTTGCCGCCCGGGACGTACACGATCGAAGCGTGGCAGGAAAAGTACGGCACCCAGGATCAGACCGTGACAATTCCCGCCAAAGGCAACGCGACGGCTGCGTTCACCTTTAAGCCGGGATCGGGCAACTAGTCTTTCGCAGGTTTCGCAGGGGCTGGGATTTACGCTGCTGGGGCGGAGAGTCTTCCGCTCCGGCAGCTTTTCTCTTCCGTAGGGCTGACGTTCAGGCCCACGATCAGGACGAATTGATTGGCTGAAAACTCCAAATTCGCGGCGTTCATAGTTTCGCCATCGTAACGGCTTGCAGCACGATTTTGCTGCTGGTGGCGGGAGCGCTCGTTACGAGCAATGACGCAGCGGATTCTGTTCCCGATTGGCCGCTGGCTTATGGCCGCATTATTCCTCCGCTGATCGGCGGCATTCGCTACGAATTTGCGCACCGGGTTGTCGCTGGGTTGGTCGCTATTCTCACCGTAGTTCTCGCAATCTGGATTTCATTCAGCAAGCTACGCGGCTCAGCGCGCCGCTGGGCTTGGATTGCCTTCGCGCTAGTTGTTGCGCAGGCGCTTCTGGGCGCCGCTCGCGTGCTGCTGGGTCATGCGGCTTTTGTGGCCACGATTCATGCCACTGTCGCGCAGATATTTTTCATGACGCTCGTCAGCCTCACGATGCTGACAAGCGACTGGTGGCAGCGCGATCTTCCGCAGCTCGACGACACAGGCAGCCCGAAGCTTCGGTCGCTGACCACGTGGCTTACGGTTGTGATTCTCGTGCAGCTCGTCCTTGGCGCGGGATTCCGGCATGGTGCGTTTGGCATTCTTCCGCACTTGATTGGCTTCCTCGTCGTCACCTTCATGGTGATCTGGACGGCGCGAATCGCGAACAAGCGCTTTGGCCAAGTCGGTGACATTCGCCGCTGGGTAGTGATGCTGCACGCGACCTTCGGCACGCAGGTGATTCTCGGTTTTCTCGCCTATTGGGCGGTGAGCCAGGCGCGACTTGCGACGCAACCGGTGCTGCTCTACACGATCATCGAAGTGGCGCATGTGGTGATGGGGGCGCTCGTGCTGGCATCGAGCGTGCTGCTGGCGCTTACTTGCAATAGATTGATTGGCCCTGCCGATGCGGTTGCAGTAGAATCCCGGGCTGCAAGCTCGCAAGCGCAAGGATCGAGAGCGTAACCCTTAAACAATGAGTACGACGCGCACCGCCGCCTATAGCTCGCTCGATAAACCGTGGGCCTACGTTGTGCTCACGAAGCCTGACGTTACGTTTCTCGTTGTCATCACAACTGTCGCCGGTTTTTATCTCGCCTCGCCCGGTCATCTCGACTGGGCATTGCTGATGCACACGCTTTTCGGTACCACGCTTGTCGGCGCTGGTACGGCCGCGCTGAATCAATATTTCGAGCGCGACATGGATGCGCTGATGCGCCGCACGGCAGCAAGGCCGCTTCCCACGGGCACCTTGCAGCCGCGCGATGTGCTGATTTTCGGCATTGCGACAATCCTTGTGGGCGGCGTGTGGCTCGCGCTCGCTGTGAACTGGCTGGCATCACTGCTCGCCCTCGCCACCACGGCGCTCTATCTCGGCCTCTATACACCGCTCAAAACTCGCACCACATGGGCGACGGCCGTTGGCGCGTTTCCCGGCGCACTGCCTCCTCTGATTGGTTGGGCGGCCGCGCGAGGCTCGCCTCTCGGCGGGAGCGTGGGTGCTGTTCGGGATTCTGTTCCTCTGGCAATTTCCGCACTTCATGGCCATTGCGTGGATGTATCGCGAAGACTACGCGCGGGCGGGAATTAAAATGCTGCCGGTGGTCGATCCGTCGGGCGACGCGACATTCGCGCAGATCATCGGAACTGTCGGCGATGCTGGTGCCAATGAGCCTGCTTCCCTGCGGTGATGGGTATGGCGGGCATTCATTATTTCTTTGGAGCGCTGGTGCTGGGGATGATTTTGCTGCAAGTGGCGCTGTGGGCGAATCGGCACCGCGCGAATGTGCGCGCGAAGTGGTTGATGCACGCCACCGTGGCGCATATTCCGATTCTTTTGGCCTGGATGATATTTGACAAGGTCAGTCGATGACCGCCGAAGCAACGGGGAGGGAACTGGAATGGCGTCCAAGAGCACCGCGATGGAGATTAGTGCGATTTGCGGTGTCTTTATATTGCTGGCTCTTTGGGGGATCGTCTGGGACATCACGAGCGGACTGCTGACGAGCGGCATCGACGGAATCATGCTGGCGCTGGTTTGCGCGATGATGGCGGGGATTTTTTTCCTGATTATGCTGATGGAGCTGACGAAATCGGGAATTCTGCCGACGCCTGCGTTTTTGCGTCCGGCGCCTAAACCGGCTGCTGCTGCGAAACCGGCTGCTGCAACTCCGGCGGCGAAGGCCCCTGCGGCGGGTACGCCCGCTGCGACGCCGAAGCCAAGTGCTCCAGCCGCTGGTACGCCAGCCGCTGTTGCGCCGAAGCCGACGAACCCCGGTGCCACCGCCACGCCGGGCGCTCCTCCCACTGCGCCACGGCCTGCTGCTCCGGTTCCCGCGGCGACGTCCGCGCCTCCGCCTGCGAAACCAACAGCAACCGCTCCGGCGGAACCGCCCACGCCTACGGTTCCCGAGAAGTAGCGGGCTCGGCTGCGTTTATTTCATGATTCTTATCCCGCTCAGAGAATTTCCTGCTATCAACGCCGGCTTAAACGGGGCCTCGGCAATTTTCCTCTTGCTTGGTTATGTATTCATCCGCAGCCGCAGAATTTTACAGCATAAGATCTGCATGCTGAGCGCGTTTACGTGCTCGATCGTATTTCTTTGCTGCTACCTCTATTTTCACTATCACGCCGGCCTTATCCGCTTCGGCGGCGAAGGATGGATCCGGCCCGTCTATTTCACGCTGCTCGTTTCGCATACGATTCTCGCCGTCACGATTGTGCCGCTTGCGGTGACTACGCTGAGCTATGCGCTGCGGGAGAAATTCGGCAGCCACATGAAAATCGCGCGCTGGACTTTTCCGCTATGGCTCTACGTCTCCGTCACCGGCGTGATCATTTACTGGCTCTTGTACATCGCTTATACGCCCATTGGCGCGCCTGCTTGATCTCCATGTGTTTTTCCGTCTTGCTGGCCATAGCTCACTTGCCGCCCGTCACTTGTCACTCGCCACTGCGCCAAGTAATCTACTAAGCGCATGACGACCGAATCCAAACCGCGCGCTTCGTTTGGCGGACGCTGGACTTACGGCATTCTGATCGTGGCGTTTCTGTTTGTGCTGATGCCGTTCTTGTTCTGGAATGCCACGTGGTTTGGGCGTCCGATGAATGACGCGCAAATCGGGAAAGCGCTTGCCGATCGCACTCATCCGCGCGAAATCCAGCACGCGCTGGCGCAGCTTGAGACGCGCATCGAAGCGCGCGATCCCCGCGTGAAGCAGTGGTATTCCCAAATCGTCGCACTGGCTACCGATCCGGTAGACGAAATCCGCGTCACCGATGCGTGGGTTATGGGGCAGGACAATACCTCTGAAGAATTTCATCGCGCACTGCGGCAGATGCTGACCGACCCGAACGTGATGGTACAGCGCAATGCTGCGCTATCGCTCGTGCGCTTTAATGACGACGCGGGCCACCCGCAGATTCTGGCGATGCTCAAGCCTTACGAGATGATGTCGCCCCTCACGGGTGCGCTCGATACGCGCTTGAAGGGCGGCGACATCGTGAATCCGGGGACGATGATTGCGCACATCGACGTCACCGGTAATAAGAAGAACGAAGTTCGCGCCACGGTCCCTGGCACGTTGATTCGTTGGCTTGCGGATGATCACGCCAATGTCACCGCAGGCCAGCCTCTGGTCGCGCTTGCTCCAAGCGAAGGCATGGTGTGGGAGGCGTTGCGCGCGCTTTACATCGTGGGGCGTTCCGAAGACTTGCCGGATGTGGAACAGGTGGCTCGTGCGGCCTACGGCTCATCGCCTCAAATCGGCCAGCAGGCGCAATCCACAGCCCGCGCCATCCGCGACCGCTCATCTTCGTAGGCAGGGATTTAGCCGAGCGGTTGAGGCTTTTGCCCAAGCCGTGCGGCATCCACGATTGCTTCGGCGACGTGAGAGTCTATCGAAAGGACGACTGACGGCTTGGTTCCGATGTGAAAGTCCATCGAGGGAACAAAGAATGAGCGTTCTCTTGGAATCGATGTTTCGCTCCAAGGGATTTAGCAGTGGCGGATGCCCAGCCCTAAATATCGGAAACGTGGCTAGGTAAAGCCCTTCGCTATTGCCTCCTAATACTAAGGCTCTCCGGAAGGGTACGATTCCGAGCGTTCCCGATACAAACCACCAGCGGCGCCCGCTAAAACGTCCGCGAATTTTGTACTTCCGACCAAGCAGAGCCCAACCGCTGATGAGGCCTAGAAGAACGCAAACCCCGTTCCAAACACACAAGCCAAACACCACGCCGAACAGAAATGGGTGCCCATCTATCCAAGCCTGCAAGGTGTAGTTCCTCAAGAATGGAAACGCATCAGCGATCGCGGCTCACTTATACGTCATCACCGCGTGGCCGTCTTCAATCTTGATGTCGCCCACGTCCGGCGGCAGCCGCAGCTTCTCGCGATTTTCCGGCGACGACATCATCTTCTCCACCGCCGAATTCAGCACCGATTGCGGCAAGGGCATCGAGCCAAGCATTCCGCTGATGGGCTCGAACTTCACGTAGCCGCCTTCAGTCGTCAAATGGCCGTCGAGTTCGAGCGTCATGTCTTTGCCGTGAAAGTCGAATAGCACGTACGCCTTCACCACGTCGCCCACCATGTCCACCTTCACGTCTTTCACCGACGATTGCACGTCTTCGAGCGTAGGCTCCGGGTCGGACGCGGCAGCGCCGCCTGAAGGCGCGCTTGCTGGACGTGGCGCGCCTCCCGTGGCAGCATCAATTCCTACCGGTGTTCGTCCGCCTTCCACCTGCAGATTTTGCGCGAGATAAGAATTCAATTCGGTGCGATCGAGTGCGACCTGCGCGGGCAGGCCAGCAGCCTTCGCCTGATCCGCGGCTTCGAGTTTCTGTTCCGCCCGCGCGGCAGCGGCCGGGTCGTTGGGAACATCGGGCGCAGGCGATTTCCGCAGGACAAGCAGAATTACGACGATGAGCCCCGCAAGGCTCACCCAGCTTAGAATCTGGTACGCCTTCTTGAATTGTTCTGGCAATGCCATGGATTCACCACTTCCAGCGTAGCAGAGCGAAGCACAACTGCCAGGATCGTGCCTACCTCGCGTGTACAAGTCGCACCTGAACGAACGGACAGGCAATGGGAACGTCACGCAACATAGTGGATTCAGGCTAGGGCTGGTTGCAGAGAAGAATCAAAAAATGCGGAAAGATGGTTCAGTTCAACAAAGACCGATCAACTCAGTAAGGCATCGCCCCATACTCCGCTTCGAACTCCGCGAGCGGCACCATGTCAATCGCGTCCCAAGGGCAGCCTTCCAGGAACGCGCCATCCGGCCCCTTGCTCGTGCAGAGTTTGCAGCCGATGCAGAGCAGCGGATCCACCATGATGCGCCCAAACGGAGCATGCTCGGAGTCCGGCACCCAGAACATGCATGCAGCCACGGGGCAATAATCAACGCACGCAGGCGAACCCGAGCAGCCGGTACACATCTCATTGATTACGGCGACGATGTGCGGCTTGCGCTTGCGTTGCTTCGTATCGCCTTCGGAGATAGGGTAAAACTTCTCGATATCGCCGTCGACGAACCGCGCTACATCCAGTGTGGCTTCTTCGGGCACCAAATCCTCCGAGTATTTCGCTGCTAACACCTTCATTCTTCACAGGCGGAGCAGGGAAGTCAATGCCCGCCGCTCACTTCCATTGCTCCTTGGGCAAGATCACATACTGCGCGTCGCCATTTCCGAAGGACCAATCCTCGCGCGAATTTTCGACCAGGTTGATCGCCACGTCTTCCGGCCGCAGCCCCGGCTTCTCGCGCAGGTACTCGACTACGCGCTTGAAGAATCCCTGCTTTTCTTCCCGGCTGCGCCCCGCCGACAAGAAAATCTGGATGAAAACCACATCGTCGCTGCGATTCACTTCTAGATAGTGCGGGTCATAAACCAAATATCCGGGCGCGTGCTCCGTAATCACCTGAAAACGGTCTCGCGTCGGTACGCCAATTGTTTCCACCATCGCGCGGTGAACCGATTCCCCGATCGCTGCGACGTATTCCTTTGGTTTTCCTTGAAGCAAATCAATTCGAACGAGCGGCATGTGTGAGCCTCCGAATAGCTTCTTATGGGATGAACGAAGGCGTGTCGAAGTTACATTCTCCCGGGAATCATCCTTCAAAACAAAAGGGGCAGGGCCTGAAGAGAGCCGTAGCATGTGGCGCCGTCGTGCTGCGTCGCATTCGGGCACGGCATGCCGTGCCCCTACTGAAGAAACAACGAGACGCTTGCGGATTACTTGAGGGCAGCGATCACCGCGGCAGTGAACTCCGCCGTCGTGGCGGTTCCGCGTACATCGCGCGTGAGCGATTTGCCCTCGCGGTAGACGCGATGCAGCGCACTTTCCACGCGCCGCGCCGCATCCATTTCGCCGATGTGGTCGAGCATCATAATGCTACTCATCAGCAGCGCCGTGGGATTCGCGATGCCTTTGCCCGCGATATCGGGCGCAGTTCCGTGTACGGCTTCGAAGATGGCCACGCTCTCGCCGATATTTCCACTGGGCACGACGCCAAGCCCGCCGACCAACCCCGCCGCAAGATCACTCATGATGTCGCCGTAAAGATTCGTCAGCAGCAGCATGTCAAACTGCTGCGGATCGAGCACCACCTGCATGCAGGCGTTGTCGATAATCAGCTCTTTGTATTCGATGTCGGGATACTTTTCGGCCACCGCGCGCGTCGAGGTGAGAAAAAGCCCGTCCGACAGCTTCATGATGTTGGCTTTGTGAATCGCGTGAATCTTTTTGCGCCCGTGCTTGCGCGCATATTCAAACGCAAACTTTGCGATGCGCGTCGAAGCCCGCTCCGTAATAATCTTCAGGCTCTCGACAACCCCAGGCACCACGGTATGCTCAAGCCCCGCATATAAATCCTCGGTATTTTCGCGGATGATGACGAGGTCCACGCCCTGAAAGCGGGACTGCACGCCTTCGAGGTTTTTCACCGGCCGCAAATTCGCATACAAATCGAGCGCCTGCCGCAGTCCCACATTAATGCTCGGAGCGCCGCCAGCCACGGCCGTCATCATCGGCCCTTTCAAAGCCACGCGGTTCTTGCGAATCGAATCGAGCACGCCCGATTGCATGAACGTCATGCCGCGGCGTTCGATCTCCGCGCGCGCAGGAATCTCGTCCCAATCAATCGCAACGCCCGCCGCCGCGAGGATTTCCTTCACCGCTTTCGATACTTCCGGCCCGATCCCGTCACCGGGAATGAGTGTGATGGTGTGCGTCATGTAAGCGAAGTATTTTAAGGAATTTGCGCGGCTCTGTATACCGCATCGTCGCGTTGCGGTTCCATTCCGATGGGCTCCACTCCGAATGAATCGGCAGCTTTCACCTTGGACTGAGTCGAGAATCTTTCTTTTGCATCTAACCCATTGAGAGACGGGCCTTTACTGTGTTTATTACTTGCTCCTCTCGTTCGCTTCGGGCCTCAGGCGTCCGAGAATCTGGTATAATGGAGCAGTAAGACGCGCACACGAGCAGCAGCGCGAATTTTGGAGGGTGACAGAATGGTTCAACTAACGCCGGTGGCAGTCACGAAAGTCAAAGAGATTATCCAGTCGCAGAACCCGAGCCCGGCAGGGTTGCGCGTAGCCGTCGTAGGTGGCGGATGCTCGGGCTTCAGCTACCACATGGCTTTCGAGAATCAGATCAATGAGAATAGCGACAACGTGTATGAGTTCGAAGGCCTGAAGGTGCTCGTCGATCAGATGAGCGAGATGTATCTCGACGGCATTTCAATCGACTACATCGAGACCATCGAAGGCTCAGGGTTCAAGTTCAACAACCCCAACGTGAAGAGCACCTGCGGCTGCGGCAGCTCCTTCAGCGTCTAAGCGCGGCACGTGATACACGCCGAGCCTGACTGGCTCGTCGCTCAAAGTTTTCAACTCCCGGGAACTACTTCCCGGGAGTTTTGTTTTAGGTAGCACAGGCATTCCTGCCTGTGCCTACGTAACCCACGCCACAAATCGCAAATGCTTGCCTGAGCCGCCCGGGCGTTCTTTCCGTTCTCGGCTTGCGCAAACCGAAACCGACACAGAAACCGAAACCCGCCCAACGCAGCCAAAGCTTCCTCGATAGCGACCGCCAAAAGGAAGCGACTTGTGGCACAGGCAGGAATGCCTGTGCTACTGAAACCCACGCCGCAAATCGGCCCCTCTCACTCCCGCTTGGCCTCCCGCTCAGCCCTCAAACTCTCCATCACGCTCTGAATCAATTCCTTCGCCTTGCTGATCTCCTGCGTCACGATGCGAATGTCCATCACGGGCTGCTCCGGGTTCCAGTTGCTGTGGCAATACACGCCATGCTGCCCGACGAGCACCAGCGCATTCGTCAGCAGGTCAAGCGTTACCGCCAGCCTGCCACGATTCGGGCCCATCATCGTCTCGTAGTGCTCCAGTTCGTCACGGTGCTCTTCAAAAGCCGTCATCGATCCTTCTCCTCCGGATATGCTCCAAATCTTCGTCCACCTGGCGACGCTTCGAAGGTAGCTTGGCGCTCACGAATTCGCAACTCGTCATCGCCAAACGCGCATTGCAATCGACTAAAAATCGCAAGCATCACGTGCAATGGGCTTAGTCCTAGGACTATATGTTGCGCGCTATGGAACACTACGGTCCCGCTCCACTTTACTCAGTTGTACTACTCACAGCATAATTCCGCCGGTCGCTATCTTGTCGCAGTGCCAGAGGCGGTGGACGGCCACGTTGCTTGGGTGCGAGCGCTTTCGCTCGTCATGTCATTAGGCGCTTACGGCGGGCGATTCACGAAACAGTTCACGAAATTATCGGGGTGATTGAAATATGAGACGTTCTGATCTGGTTCGCAATCCTGGGAAAGGCAAGTCCGTGCGGACATCGCAAATTGTCTTTGGCGAACGCCAGCATCTTCTTCGCGTACTCGATTCAGTGGAACGCAGCGCGCTGCCCGCGCCGCGCCTCGAACAAGAGCGCCGCGTGATCGAAGGGCTAATCCACGCGCGCACGCAAGAGCTGAATCACATTAATGCCGGCTGGGACGAAAAAGTGGGCACCGTGCTCAGCGCAGAAGTGAAGCCGGAGTTGCTCGATCAGCTCTCGCGCCAGGCGCCCAAGGAAGATTTTTATCTATTGCGGCTGATCAGCGAGCATCCGAAAGTAACAGCGAAGACTCTCGGCCGCCTCTCGCATCATCCTTACTCGGCAATCCGCGAAAATATTGCGCGCCATCCGAATAGCGACGCATCCACACTCTCGCGACTGAGCCGCGATCGCACCCAACCGCTGTGGTATCTCGTAGCCTTCAATCCCAACGCCCCCGGCCCGCTGCGCAAAAAACTGCAAGAGCGCATGCGCCGCCTAGGTGAAAAATCCGCCACCCAGTAGTTCAGTAGCACAGGCATTCCTGCCTGTGCCGACGCAATAACGCGGCGCGGTCTCCATTGCTTGGCTCCCGCACGCTCGCGTTCTTTTCAGCCCGTGCCTGCGTAACTCACGCCACAGATCACAAATGCTTGGCTGAATCGTCCGAGCGTTCTTTTTGTTCCCGCCGCTCATGACTCTAGGAATCTTCGCTTTCGCAGGTTAACGTCTGCGCTGTTTCTTCTCGGTGGGAGCCCCCGCATTCATGCGGGGGAGGAGCGCTTCAGCGCTCCGGAACGATGTCTGGAACTCTGTCTCGCGCTTCAGCGCTGGGCCTTTGAATGCCCGGGGCTAAAGCCCCGATTTCTCTTGCCGCTTCTTCAGCTGGACTCAAGCCTGCCTGCGGCCGGCAGGTCCAGCTCCCTCTGCTGAAGCAGAGGGCTCCCACCGGAAAAGCACTTCAGTAGCCTAGGCCGTCACTCACCGCACCCAAAGACAAATTGGCTCTTTACTGCTACAATTACGCCTGTATATTGGCCTACAGGATCGAGCCAATGCTTCCACTTCATTTACAGCCCGAAAGCCACATCCCGCTCTACGTCCAATTGCGCGACCAGCTCCGCGCTCTCGTCCATTGCGGCGAACTGCGCGACGGTGACCGCATCCCCGCCAGCCGCGAGCTGGCCACGCAGCTCGGGGTTCACCGGACCACCGTCGCAAACGCCTACGCCGAACTCGAATCCGAAGGCCTGATTCAAGGCCACGTCGGCCGCGGCACCTACATTTGCGGCTCGGCGGTGCGCCAATTTCACTCCGGCGCCGCGCACGAATGGCAACGGCGGCGGCATGCGCTGGGAATCGCTCTTCGCCGACGAGCGCGGCGACGAAGGCCTGAGCCGCATGATGCCGGAAGTTCCGCCCGACTCGATTGCGTTTGTTACAGCGCGGCCCTCAGAGGAATTTTTCCCGGTGGAAGAATTCCGTCGCTGCTGCAATTCGGTGCTCAGAATGAAGGCCGCCGCATCCTGCAGCTCGGCTCGACCGATGGCTACGAGCCGCTGAAAAAAGAACTAATCGCGATGTTCGGCGCGGAGGAATGGCTGTCCGCAACGAACAACTGCTCATCACCGACGGCTGCCAGCAGGCCATCGACCTCCTGTGCAAGGCGTTTCTGCGCCCTGGCGATTCCGTGGCGATGGAAAATCCAGCGTACCCGGGCGCGATTGCGATCTTTGCGGGTGCCCGTGTGCGTACGCTCGCCGTTGGAGTTGAAACCGATTCGCGGCGTACTGGCCACGTGGCCTCGATCTCGATTCGCTAGAATCTGTGCTGTTGCAGAATCGCGTGAAATTTATTTTTGTCACTGGCGATTTTCACAATCCTACGGGCACCACGATGCCCATCGCCGCGCGCCGCCGCCTGCTCGAACTGGCCGCGCACTATCAGGTGCCGATCATCGAGGACTACATCTACGCCCGGCTGCGCGTCCGCGGCACAGCCGTCCCGTCGCTCAAATCGCTCGACCGCTCCGGCAACGTGATTCAAATCGACAGTTTCTCGAAGATCGCATTCCTGGGCTGCGCGTAGGCTGGTGCATCGCCGCAGAGAGCGCGATCGAGCGCTTGCGTCTCGTGAAACAATCCACGGACCTGCATACCGATCAGCTCGCGCAGGCGACTCTTGCTGAATTTGTGCGCCGCGGGTATCTCGCGCGCCATCTCGCTAAGATTAAAAAAGTCTATCTAAAGCGCCTCGAAGCGCTCGAGGCCGCCCTCGAAAAACACATGCCCGAAGAAACCACCTGGACGAAGCCCGAGGGCGGCATGTCCATCTGGGTCACGCTGCCACCTGGCTTCGACGCCGGCGAGCTGCTGATTCACGTCCGCGAACGCGGCGTGCTGTTCGTTCCCGGCCGCTATTTTTATCAGCAGAGTCCGCAGATGAACACGTTGCGCCTCGGCTTCGCAGGCCTCGACGAAAAGAAAATCTTCCGCGGCGTGCAAACGCTCAGCGAGCTGCTGAAGATCGAGTTGCGCAAACGCCAGCGAGGCGGCCGCAGCGAATCAGTCTCGCGCGTAGCCCTGGTTTAAGCGCGTCGCTCTGGTTTAAGCGCGCGGCCGTGGTCTGGGTTTTCGCTCCGGGCTTTTGTGCCCGGTTTTTGTACCGCTGGCCTCCGGCCGGCTCTTTTGCTTCTGGTTTGGTTCTTGTTTTGGTTCTTGTTTGGTTCTTGTTTGGTTCTTGTTTGGTTCTTGTTTGGTTCTTGTTTGATTCTTGTTTGTGGTCTTGCATTTGTCTCAACGCTGTCACCCCGAGCGAAGCGAGGGATCTGCAGTTTCTTTTGTCGCGAAACACGCGAGGCGAAACGGAAATAGCAACCATGCTACTCACACCCAGCCCGACCAACACCTGCTTCGGCTGCGGCGGCGCAAACCCGCGAGGAATGCAACTTACGTACGAGCAGGACGACGCCACCCGCCGCATCCGCGGCGCCTTCAAACTCGGCGCCGAATACCAGGGCGGCGGCGGATTCATCCACGGCGGCATCATCGCGCTCGTTCTCGACGAAGCCATGGGCAAAGTCAATCGCTTCCGCGGCGTTCGCGCCGTCACCGCCGAACTCACAATCGAATACATCCGCCCGATTCCGGTAGACGAGGATCTCGTAATCGAAGCGCACGAAATCGAAAAAGACGGCCGCAATCTGCACTACGTAGGCGAGATCGCCAATCGCGCAGGAAAAGTATTAGCGCGCGGCAAAGGCCGCTTCGTCGAAATCGACCCAGACAAATTCAAAATCGAGCGCACCGAAGCATCCGCGCCAGGGAATCACCCAAGCTAGCGCGCGACAGTAGGGGCACGGCATGCCGTGCCCGGCAAAAGAACTTGGCAA
This sequence comes from uncultured Acidobacteriota bacterium, assembly GCA_963790945.1. Taxonomy (GTDB): domain Bacteria; phylum Acidobacteriota; class Terriglobia; order Acidiferrales; family UBA7541; genus Palsa-295. The sequence goes on along the minus strand of CAWBRH010000019.1, from coordinate 30,254 downwards.
CAAAGCCTTTGTTTTAGGTTGTTCTGTAGCGCCGGTCTTAGACCGGCAGGCTTTAAAGGTGTAGCGGACGAATTCTAAATAACGCAATCGTAAAAAAGGGGAGAAGAACGATGGACCTGATGAACAACAACCTCTGGCGCGTAAAAGTCGGCCTCGCCGAAATGCTGAAAGGTGGCGTAATCATGGACGTCACCACCGCCGCCCAAGCCAAAATCGCGGAAGACGCTGGCGCGTGCGCCGTAATGGCGCTCGAGCGCGTGCCTGCGGACATTCGCAAAGAAGGCGGCGTAGCCCGCATGGCCGCGCCGAAAATCATCCGCGAAATCATGGACGTAGTTTCAATTCCAGTGATGGCCAAAGTCCGCATCGGCCATTTCGCCGAAGCGCAAGTCCTCGAAGCCCTCGAAGTGGATTACATCGACGAGAGCGAAGTTCTCACGCCCGCTGACGAAGAGCATCACGTCTGGAAGCACGGCTACAAGGTCCCCTTCGTTTGCGGCGCACGCAATCTCGGCGAAGCGCTCCGGCGCATTGCTGAAGGCGCAGCGATGATTCGCACCAAGGGCGAAGCGGGCTCAGGCAATATCGTCGAAGCCGTGCGCCACATCCGCGCCATCATAGGCCAGATGAAAAAGCTCACCACCCTCGGCGAAGAAGAGCTGGTTCACGAATCAAAAGAACTCGGCGCGCCCTTCGAACTCGTTTCTTGGGTAGCGAAGCACGGCAAGTTGCCAGTCCCAAATTTCTCAGCGGGTGGCATCGCCACTCCAGCCGACGCAGCTCTCGTGATGCAACTCGGCGCCGAAGCGGTCTTCGTCGGCTCTGGTATCTTCAAGTCCAACGATCCAGCCCAGCGCGCTCGCGCCATCGTGAAAGCGACGACGCATTACAAGGATCCCAAGGCCGTTCTCGACGCCTCCGAAGAACTCGGCGAAGCAATGAAGGGCCTCGACATCCGCCAAATGGAAGAAAAGGATCTACTGCAAACCCGCGGCTGGTAATCGCTCTTGTTGCACCGTAGGGGCGGGTCTGAGACCCGCCCGCTGTAGCGATAGCACAGACGTCCCTGCGGAAGACAAATGTCACCGCTCCCGCAGCTTTGCTGTTTAACGGCGGCATCTAACCAGGGTGCCTGAAGGATCTGAGCGTCTCGCATCGCTCGTTTACGTTGTCATCCCGAGCGCAGCGAGGGATCTGCTGTTGGTTTGGCTTACTCCAAATGCATAACTCAAAAAAAATCGGAATCCTCGCCATCCAGGGCGACTACGACGCCCACGCGAAAGTCCTCGACCGCCTGCGCGCCGAACACACCTTCATCCGCCGTCCAGAAGACCTCGCTGGCGTCGAAGGCGTAATCCTCCCCGGCGGCGAGAGCACCACGCACCTGAAAGTAATGCAGGAAGAAGGCCTCTTCGACGCACTGAAGAAATTCGCCACAAACGGCGGCGCATTTTTCGGCACTTGTGCCGGCGCAATACTCCTCGCCAAAGAAGTCCACGGCCCACCACAGGATTCGCTCGGCCTGCTCGACATCTCCGTCCTGCGCAACGGTTACGGCCGCCAGCTAGCCAGCGACGTTCACGCAGCCAGCACGAAACTCAGCAAGAATCCGCTCGAAATGGTTTTCATCCGCGCCCCAATCATCGAATCGGTGGGCAAGGGCGTCGAAGTCCTCGCCGAAGATGCAGGCCATCCGGTTCTCGTTCGCGAAGGAAAAATCATGGCCTCCACGTTCCACCCGGAACTGACGAACGACACGACCGTCCACGAATATTTCCTGCAGCTCGTCGGCAACGGCCGCAACGGCTCCTGATCGATGGACGATTCCACAACGCGCCACTGGAAAGTGCTCTTCGTTTGCGTAGGGAATTGCGTTCGCAGCCAGATGGCGGAAGCGATTGCACGCCGCGACGCGTCGGACGTCATCGTCCCGGAAAGTGCGGGCCTTCACCCGCTCGGCTTCATCGATAAGACCGCCATCGCCGTCCTGGCCGAGCGCGGAATCTCGGTTGCCGGCCAGCACTCCAAAGGCCTGCGCGATCACACGCTCTCCAAGCCCGACCTCGTCATCAACATGTCCGGCGCCCCCAGCGCTTCGTTCTTTCACGGTCACCGCTTCGAGGATTGGCCAGTAGAGGATCCTTTCGGCGAAGACGTGGAACTCCACCGCCGCATCTGCGATGATATCGAGCGGCGCGTAAAAGGTTTGGCTCAGCGCCTACGAGTGGAATGAGAGGCCGTTCGTTTGGAGCACGACTCACCCTACCGATGTTCCGATCGCGAACTGTCATGGTCGTTTGCCTCTTTCTTACGTGCTGCTCTCACGTATCCGCTTGGTCCCATGAGAACCGAGAAACTTCCGACGGCAGCACGAGAGTTAGAGAGAGCAAGCTCGCAGGCTTGCGTCCCGGGCAGGATACTGTCGCAAAAGCCTACAAGTTCTTTGGAAGAGATCCCGACGAAAAAGTGGATTCCGGACAAATCGCATGGTTCGACCTTTGCGGTTCTCAGAAGGCTGTTATCGCATTCGATTCAAACAATGTCATTCAATCAATAACTGTGGAACAGAGGTTGGTAGCGGCGATTGTAGATTGTAACGACAAAGTGTATTCGCATTCCGTACGTGTTAAGTTCGGTTCGGGTCGTGGTCTCTTAAGGTTCGATAGATGTGAACGAATAACCGAGATCTACGGGACGCCAGATTCTAAGAAAGTTTCGGATTCCAATCGAACGGTTTATGTGTACAGATATGATCGCACCAACCAACTGCCGACACTTACATTGGAAATCACTTGTGACACGGCGTCGAATCGAGTCGACAGTCTTAAGCTTGCTGTTTCTGCAAAATAGCCTATGCGCCGCGAAAAAACCAGCGTCTCGCAGGAAGACTACCTCAAAGCCATCTGGGAACTCGTCCAGGAAGAGCAAACCCCCATCAGCGCCCGACTCGCCGAAGATCTAGGCGTCACTCCGCCCGCCGTCACCGCCGCACTCAAACGCATGACCCGCGGCGGCTACCTCCGCGTCCGTCGCAGCGGCCAGATCGAACTCTCGTCGAAAGGCCAGGAAATCGCCGAGCATCTCGTCCTTCGTCATCGCCTCGCGGAAAAATTGCTCACTGATGTAATCGGCCTCGAATGGACCCGCGCTCACGAAGAAGCTGAACGCCTCGAGCACGGCATCTCGCCCGAGGTTGCCAACCTGCTGCTCGAACGCTTCGGCCGCGATAGCCGCTGCCCCCACGGCGTCCCGCTCTTCGGCGGCATGCAGAAGCTTCGCCGCAAGCACGGCGCCCTGCGCCTTTCAGAATCCGAAGTTGGCCATTCCTACGAGGTAATGCGCGTCTACGAAAAGGATCCCCACTTCCTCGAATTTCTAGTGAATTTCAGCCTCAGGCCCGGCGCCCGCCTCCGCGTCCACCAACGCGAATATGACGAAACGATGACGCTCTCCGTAACCGGCCACCGCCCCCCACGCATCCACCTGGGCAAACCAGCCACAGAACGCATCTGGGTGCGCCGCCTGTCGTAGGTCAGTAGCACAGGCAATCCTGCCTGTGTCCCAAGCCGCTACACCGCGAAGATCGCCAAAGCTTGGCGCACGCACGATTCCGTTCCTTTCGCAGTTGCAGTTTCTTCAGTAGGGCGCACGGCATGTCGAAGACCCGCCGCAGGAGGGCCGTGCCCCAACGCGCCACAATCACCCGCCCGCCATCCACCACCGCGATCATCTCCAAAAAGTTGCGACACGCCCAGCATCAGACAGCGTAGAATAATCCCAGAGACAGAATCGCCCGCGATTCTCTCCGCCCGCCCCGGCAAACATTAAACGATCACCAGACTCTCATCTACGAACACGAGACCTATGCCAACTCGAACTCAACTCCACCACCCGCATCTCATCCTCAAGCTGACCACCCCAGCGCGCACTGTCCTCGCATGCCTGATTCTCTGCCTAAGCCTCACCACCGCCGCCCTGGTAGACGCCGATGATCAACCCGGCATCAGCAGTGACGCCATCATCCACCACCTCAGCTCCGTCATCTCCTGGTACCGCGACTCCACCACCAAAGTGCAGCCCCCAGGCTTCGCCAGTGACGCAATCTATCAGGGCGACGCCCGCACCCTCGCCGAACAAGCGGTTCGCCTCGCATTCGATGCAGCTCGTGCCGCAGTCCCTCTCGTTAACGCGCAGGGTCAGCAACCCACCACCGATAGCGACGGCCAACCCGCGCAAGGCGCCACGCAAAGCCAAATCTCGCCCAGTTCAAAGCCAAAACCAGCGCGCATCTCGCCGATCTCCAAGCGCCAACTCGACTCCGTAAATAAACAGCTCGCCACCGCGCCGCTCGCGCCAGAGCCGCGCTCCAAAATCAGCGCGACAACCTCCAGGGCCAGATCGAACTAAACTCCGCCATCCTCGATTCTGTCGGCAAGCTCCTAACCTTTATCGAGAATGGCAACGACACGCCAGCCGAAGGCCTGCAAGGAAGCATCGACGCGCTGGCTCGCTCGGTCCCCGAAATTTTCAGCCTCGCCCCACCACCCAAAAGACCGAAAACAAGCCGGCCGCGCAGGTCGCTCCCGCCGCGAATCAAACGCAAGCAGCCACTTCCAAGCTCAAGCGGTCTGATTGGGGAGGCAGGCGCGCTCTATACCGAAATGAGCAGCATTCGCGAGATCGATCAGCTCGCTAACGAAACGCAAAACCTGCGCGATGTCGCCGACGCGCTGCGCCAGCCGCTTCGCAACGCGATGAAGGCCACAATCCAGCAGAGCACGATCTCGAAAATCAAGCTCAAGCAGCCACCTCAAATCTGCCCCAGCCGCAAATTTAAACCGCAATACGACGCTCTCGCAGCGAGATTCAAATCGCTATCCGCCGCACTCGTCCCCTTGAGCCAGGAAGTGGTGGTGCTCGACCAAAGCAAGGCGAATCTTCTCGAATGGCGCAGGTCGATCACGCGCCAATCAGGTTATGCTTGCGCGCATTGCTACTACACGTGGGAACGATCGTTATCGCGCTTGGACTCGTTTTGTTGCTTTCGGAAGTATGGCGAAGGGCCGACCTTCCGCTACATTCCCGACGTTCGCCGTCGCCGCCAATTCCTTACCATCCGCCGCTTCGTAGTCGGCTTCCTGATGGGCATCGTTCTAGTTCTGGGATTTGTGAGCGAATTCAGTTCGCTCGCCACATTTGCGGGATTCGTCACGGCCGGCATTGCCGTCGGCCTGCAAGCCGTCTTGCTTTCTATCGCAGCCTATTTCTTTCTCATCGGCCGTTATGGCATCCGCGTCGGCGAACGCGTCAGCGTGGCCGGCGTCACAGGCGACGTGGTGGATATCGGCCTTGTGCGCCTTTACATCATGGAGCTCGCCGCAAGTGGAGGCGACCTGCTATCCTACCGGACGCATCGCCGTCTTTTCGAATTCAGTCTTTTTTCAGCCCGGCGTGCCGTTCTACAAGCAGATTCCCGGCACGGATTATACCTGGCACGAAGTCGCTGTTCCGATCGTCGCCGGCAGCAACTACAAATCCGTGGAGGAAAAAATTCTGCAAGCCGTGAATTCCGTCTACGACGGATATCGCAAGGACATCGAGCGCCAGCACACGGACGTCGAGCGCCGCATCGACATCTATATGCAAGCCCCCAATCCCGAGCCCCAACTCCGTTTCACCGACAAAGGCCTCGAATTTCGCGTGCGCTACCCGGTGGAATTGCGGAAAGCATCGTCGATCGACGACGAAATAACGCAGAAAGTGCTCGAGGTTGTAAATGGCGAGCAGGATTTGAAAGCCGCCGTCTCAGGTCCGCCAACGATCCGCACCCCGGTCGGCGCCTGACGCGCCCGACTAGCTTCCCGGCAACCCGACGATATCGAGCGCGTTCACTCGTGAATCATCCAGGGTAAGTCCCCAATGCAGGTGCGGCCCGGTCACGCGACCGGTGGCTCCTACGCGCCCAATCACGGCCCCCGCAGCAACCGTTTCGCCTACCTGAACGCCAATCACTTTCATGTGTCCGTACAAGGTGTACACGCCCAGTCCGTGATCAATCACCACCGTATTCCCGGCAAAATATAGATTCTCGGCCAGCACCACCCGCCCGCGTTGCGAAGCGTGGATCGGCGTCCCTTCCACGGCAGGTATATCCACGCCGCTGTGCGGAGAACCTGGCGTGCCGTTCAGCACACGCCGCCGCCCGAAATTCTTCGCCGTATGAATGCCGGGCAGCGGCAGGCGAAATGCCCCGGTCCATAATTTCTCAGAAGTCGCGGTGCCGAAGATTGCGCGCAAGCGCTCGCCCTCTTCTTCGGCTCGCTTCGCATCTTCCGGATTCGGCTGGACAAACTTCGGCGCTACGGTCAGCTTCTCTTCAGGGAATTTACCAGCTATCACAGAAATAGAAACCGCGCAGCTCACCGAATCGCTCGATTCTGGTTGCACGCTGAGTTTCAACTCATATTTTCCAGAAGGATGTGCGAGATCCACGCCCAGGAACCCGTGGAAGAAGCCCTTGTACCTTGCATCGCGCCAGAAGGGAACTGAACGCACAGCCTCGCGCCCAGTCCATTCTCCTGTCACTTTGGCGAGCGCCGTCTGCCCGTGCACTTCGAGCCGCAGCAAGCCGCCCTGCACTGCTCGCGCCGGGAAAAAGCGCACCGTGATCCCGCCGCCGCAATCGTGAGTGTTACCGCCGCTAGCCGTCGCCTTTGGTTGCGATTTTGTCTTTGCAGACCCCTGAGCCAGCGCGCGCGAAGGCACGCAAAGAAACAAAAACGCCGCCATCGCAGCGCAGAAAATATTTCGCCAACCCGCAGTCGAAGCCTTCAGCTATTTGCTCCCGGTATAGGTCACGCGCCAGACGCTGTCCGATCCATCATCCGTAAAAATCAACGCGCCGTCCGACGCCACCGTAACTCCCACCGGCCGTCCCCAAACCTCTCCGTTCGGCGTGACAAATCCCGTAACGAAATCCATATATTCGCCGGTGGCTTTCCCATTGTGCACCGGGACGCAAATGATTTTGTACCCCGTCCTCTTCGCGCGGTTCCAGGATCCGTGCTCAGCCGCAAACGCATACCCCGAATATTCTGAGGGAAACATTTTGCCTTCATAGAAAGTCATCTCGAGAGAAGCAGAATGCGACTGCAGCAGCACATCGGGCGCAATCACTTTGTCCTTCAGCTCCGGGTGCTTCCCGGCATGGCGCGGATCCTGATTCGCCCCGATGTAATACCAGGGCCAGCCGTAGAATCCGCCGTCCTTCACGCTCGTGATGTAATCGGGTACGAGATCATCGCCGAGCGCGTCTCGCTCGTTCACCGAAGCCCAAAGCACCCCTGTGGCAGGATTGATCGCGATTCCCACCGGATTTCGAATTCCCGCCGCATAAATCCGCTCACCGGATCCATCCGGATTAAATTCCAGAATGTCCGCGCGATGATCTTCGGCTGGATCGTCGTCCACATTCGAATGCGAGCCTACAGACACGAACATCCCCTGCCCGTCCGCAGAGAAAGCGATGTCCCGCGTCCAATGCCCGCCTCCGCGCAGCAGGCCGCCGCCCGGAATCGTCGCCACCACGGTTTGCGCTTTGCCGCGCGCTTTCAAATCACCATTCTGGTAGGGAAACTTCACCACGCTTCCGGTATTCGCCACATACACAAACTGCGGATTTGCTCCAGGCGGATAGAAGGCAATTCCAAACGGCTTGTTCAAGCCGGTCGCGAACACCTCTACCGTCTGCGCTCGCCCATCCGCTCCGATCCCGCGCAGCACACGAATCTTTCCCTTCTCGCTTTCGGCGACGAATAGATCGCCATTCGGTGCTGTTCGAATCAATCGCGGCCCGCTCAGACCGGTCGCAATCTGGTCAACCTTAAACCCCGGCAACGCCTGCGGCCAAGCGTTACTCGGCCGCGATACCACGCGCGCGAAGTTATCCGCCGACTTCGTTGCATAAGGCTTCGGCAAATCCGCGGGCGTAATCAATCGCTCTACGCCCGGCGCATCTTCACGCCAGTCGCCATACGCTCCCTCGCCCTTTAGAAGTTTTCCTCCATCCGCCGTTACGGCACCAGTTCTGTCCGCTCTGCGCTCAACCGCGCTCGTTCCAGAATCCCCGGGCACAGCTTTTCTGCGGCTCTCATCTCGCTTCAATGCCGTAACCCCAAGCGCCAAAAGAACCGCAACACAAGCAACCACCAGCCTCCCCTTGAAGTACAACTTTCGAGTAGTCATAGGGACCCCGCCGCCGGCCTTCACATGAACAAGCTCACACACCCATATGTAAGATGATTTTGCGCGCCCTCCGGTTCCATCCGCCTCCGCCTGAAAACCGCCCTCAATCCTCCTATTCTGAAATACAATCTCTCACCGCGCGGGAACTCTATGGACCGGGGGCAACTGATTTTGTGGTTTTCGGTGGGAGCCCCCCGCTTCAGCGGGGGGCGCTGGGCTTCAGTCCAGCGAAAAAAACGCCCCCCATGTGAGGGGCTTTAGCCCTGGGAACTTGAGTTTCTCGATCGACAAAATTAGCGATTGTCATCCTGAGCGCAGAGTCGGCCGCCTTTGCTTCGTCCCGCTCTCACGGGACGGCCGACTCGCAGTCGAAGGATCTCAGCGCCGATCCATGCAACAACAACGCAACAAGCACACCTGAGCGCCAAAGGAGCCAACCATGATCACCGGCACCCACGCCCTAATCCACTCCGACCACGCCGAAGAAATACGCACATTCTTCCGCGACACACTCAAACTCCCCCACGTCGACGCAGGCCACGGCTGGCTCATCTTCAGCCTCCCGCCCGCCGAAATCGGCATGCACCCGGCCGAAAAGGGAAGCCACTACGAACTCTACCTCCTGTGCGACGAAATCAATTCCACCGTCGCCGATCTCGAAAAACGCGGCGTAAAATTGAGTAGCCCGATCACCGACGCCCGCTTCGGTTTCGTCACCTCCATCGCGCTACCCGGCGGCGCCGAACTCGGCCTGTACCAGCCAAAGCACCCCCTCGCCCCGCCGTGGCCCAAAGCGAAACGCACACCAAGCCGCGCCAGCGCGAAGCGCTCCAAATCGAAACCGCGCCGAAAACGCCGCCGCTAGATCTTCGCGCGCAACAATTCCGGCCTATTGCCATTCACTATCCAACACGCCTATCATAGGCCTTGCACCGATCAGAATTTGGCTGGGCGAATTACGCTCCGGCCGAGTCAAAACGCTACTGCGCTGAATGCTCGTTCACTTCCAACCCGCAGAAAGCACTTCGAGCCGCACCCCAGGCTCACAATTTCCCAAAATAATAAAAAGCAGATCCCAAGAGGAGGATTAGAAATGGCAACAGCCACGCACGCAGTTCAGCTCGACGATAAAGTCACCACATTCGTAGGCAAGAAGCAGAAGATGCTCATCAACGGCAAGTGGGTCGAAGCCGCTTCTGGCAAAACTTTCCCCACCTACAATCCCGCCACCGGAGAAGTTCTCTCGCACGTCGCCGAAGGCGATCGCGAAGATATCGACCGCGCCGTGAAAGCGGCCCGGGCAGCATTCGAAAAAGGCCCGTGGGCGAAAATTTCCCCGTCCGAGCGGGGCCGCATGATGTGGCGCCTGGCCGACCTGATCGAAAAGCACACCGAAGAATTCGCGCAGCTCGAATCGCTCGACAACGGCAAACCGCTCAAGATCGCCCGCATCGCCGACCTTCCGCTCGCCGTCGATCACTTCCGCTACTACGCCGGCTGGGCCACCAAGATCGAAGGCAACACGATTCCCATGGGACTCGCGCGCCAGGGCAGCTATCACGCCTACACCGTTCGCGAACCCGTCGGCGTCGTCGGCCAGATCATCCCGTGGAATTTCCCGCTGCTGATGGCCGCATGGAAACTCGGCCCGGCACTCGCCACTGGCTGCTGCGTCGTGCTTAAGCCAGCCGAGCAAACCCCGCTCACCGCGCTGCGCCTCGGCGAACTGTTTGCCGAAGCAGGCTTCCCGGATGGCGTCGTCAATATCGTTCCCGGCTACGGCGAAACGGCCGGCGCCGCACTCGCCGCGCACATGGACGTCGATAAAATCGCTTTCACCGGCTCGACAGAAGTCGGCAAACTCATCGTCCACGCCGCCACCGGCAACCTGAAGAAAGTTTCGCTCGAACTCGGCGGCAAATCGCCCAACATCGTCATGGACGACGCCGATCTCGAAACCGCCATCCCCGGCGCGTCCATGGCCATCTTCTTCAACCAGGGCCAGTGCTGCTGCGCCGGTTCGCGCCTCTTCGTCGAAAAGAAAATTTTCGACAAGGTCGTCGACGGCATCTCTCAGGCCGCCTCGAAAATTCGAGTGCGTCCCGGACTCGATCCCGATAGCGATCTCGGCCCGCTCGTTTCCGAAGAGCAGCTCAATCGCGTCTGCGGCTATCTCGAATCCGGAATCAAGGAAGGCGCCAAAGCCACCGCGGGCGGTTCGCGCGAAGGCGACAAGGGCTACTTCGTCAAGCCCACCGTCCTCGTGAATACCAACGACAACATGAAAGTGGTGAAGGAAGAGATCTTCGGGCCCGTTGTCACCGCCACGCCGTTCAGCGACATGAACGAGATCGTGTCGCGCGCCAACGACACTGTCTATGGACTTGCAGCAGGCGTCTGGACTCGCGACGTGAAGAAAGCGCACGCGATCGCGGCGAAGCTCAAGGCCGGCACAGTCTGGATCAATTGCTACAACGTCTTCGACGCCGCCCTTCCATTCGGAGGCTACAAGCAATCCGGCTGGGGCCGCGAAATGGGCCACGAAGTCCTGAAGAACTACACAGAAGTAAAATCCGTCTGCAGCGCGCTCTAGCAGTTAGGTAGCACAGGCATTCCTGCCTGTGCCCCAAGTTGCAAACAGCTTGAATTTGCAAAACAGCAAAGGGCCGAGTCAAGCCGATTCGGCCCTTTTCTATTCCAGCCCGGGTCAGGTTCATGCTAATCGAAGCCGCATTGAACGGCGGACGCACTCGCAGCCAACATCCGGCGATCCCGCAGTCACCTGACGAGTTGGTGCAAGCCGCCCGCGAATCGGTCGCCGCAGGCGCCGCCGCGATTCACTTCCACGTCCGCGCCCCCGACGGCCGCGAAAGTCTAGCGCCGTCGGACGTCGCCGCTGCGGTGCGCGCCGTACGCGGCGCCGTTTCCGGAACGCCTTTCGGCGTCAGCACCGGCGCGTGGATTCTCAGAGCCGCCGCCCTACGCCATAAAATGGTGTCCGAGTGGAAGGCGCTGCCAGATTTCGCCTCGGTAAATTTCAAGGAAGAAGGCGCCGTTGAGTTGGCCTCGCTGCTAGCCTCGCGCGGCATGGGAATTGAAGCAGGCCTGAGCGATACGCTCGGGGCGGAAATTCTCATAACCAGCGGCTTGGCAACGCGCTGCCTGCGCATCCTGCTCGAGCCACAAGAAAACTCAGCCGATACCGCGCTCGCAAATGTGTCCGCCATCGAAGCGGCCCTAAAAGCCGGTGGCGTGAAACTTCCCTTGCTGCTCCACGGCCTCGACGCAACAGCTTGGGAGTTGCTGGACACAGCGGCAGCGCGTGGCTACGACACACGCGTCGGATTTGAAGACATCCTCACGCTCCCCAGCGGCGCCCCGGCCGCGAGCAACGCCGAACTCGTAGCCGAAGCCGTGCGTCGCACAGCCTTTCCGTCGCGCCGCTGAAACCCCTTCACTTCGCGCCGCCCTTCGCCTTCTGCTCGCGCAACTCTTTCTTCCAACCCAGCACGCGCGCCTTGTTCCCAGCCTCCTCCGCCTCCGGCACCATCCCCTTGCGCTGATACGCGCGCGACACCGTCGTCCAGGCCAGAATATCCTCCGGCTCTATCTCCAGAATCCGCCGCGCCGCCTCGATCGTCCGGTCAAAATCTTCCTTCGCGTAGTATGCTTGCGCCAGACCATGCAGCGCGTCGGCAAATTTCGGGTCGAGCGCAAGCGCGCGCTCATACTCCGCAATCGCCTCGTCCAGTTTCCCCTCGCCGAAGAAATCAATCCCGGCGTAGTAGTGATCTTCAGCGCTCGTCGCTTCCGTCATCGTTGCTCCGCCCTGTGCGCGATTTTAGCATCAGCTTCGAAAGCTCCTCTTCGCAAAAGCTCTCGCACTCCAAATTTCGATTTTCCAATTTCAAATTTCACATTTCCCATTTTTGCTCCGAGATGCTGAACGCCCTGCGCTACTACTGGATCATCACAAAAGGCTACCGCTTCCGCCCCTGGGCCTCGCCCTATATCCAATGGCGCATGGAAACTTTCTTCGGCCACGAAGCCGCGAAGCTCGACGCCCGCAAATTCTTCGCGCTGATGTGGCGCGAACGCGCCCGCATGGAACGTTTTCTCGACTGGGTCGCCACCCGCCGCCGTGCACAGCAATCCTGAACCTCGGCTCGGGAACCTGAGTCGTTCGGAATTGGTAGCTCCGACGACGCTCTTCCTCGCCGCGGGGCTTTCACGCAGCAACGCCGCTGCCCCCAGGCCTTTCGCTTTTCGTCTTCTTTTCTCGTAGTTCTTTGGGCATATCGAAAAATACTTGTCGCTTGCTGGACAGTACCCGCTACTGTACGGTCGAAGTGCTCCCTCTCGGAGCCGTTAACAAAGTGGCTATACATGGTTTCACTGATGTGTTCGCGCCATTCGCTTGATTAATATCCCTGCGCCTGGCTAGCATTCGCGGCCCATTTTCGCGGAGGAATCCATGCAAATCCCTACCATCAAAGTTCGAGCTGCCAGCACATATCGCCGCCTCCGCGTTCTGCATATAGCTTTGATCATTTTCGCGGTGCTTATGGCGTCTCTGCTTCTTGGGGCTGGGCGGTTGTGGGCTCAATGCGGCAGTTTGAGTGCCCCGTCGACCATGTGGCAAAATGGCGGCAATAGTTTTTGGGACCTTAGCGGCAATTGGACCAGCGGCACTCCCACGGCCTCCACGAACGCCTGCATTTTGAACGGCACCAGCACCGTCACGCTTGACACGGCGGGAACCGCTAAAGGTCTGCAGCTTGCCAGTGGCAATACTCTGGATATGACTGGTGGCGCGAGTCTGAGTCTTGGTCCGGGCACAAGTTTGCTCCAGGGCATGTTGTCCAACACAGGCGGCACGATCACGAACTCCGGCACACTCAAGAACGGTGGCACAATCTTTGTCGACGGCGGCATGGTCTCAGGCAGCCTCGTTGGCGTGCTCATCAACAATTCTGGCGCTCACCTTACTAACAACGGCACGATCGAACTTTTCTCGGCCGGTCTCATCAACAATTCTGGCGGCCACCTCACCAACAACGGCACAATCGAAATCGACTCCGACAACGGACGTCTCATGAATTCCGGCACGTTCGTCAATAACTCTGTTCTGTCGCTCAATACTCACGTCGTCTTTGACAACGCGGTTGGCGCCTCGTTTGCCAACCTCGGCACGATTACTGAAGAAGCCGGAGTCCTCAGCAACGAAGGTACGTTCAATAACCGCGGCACGATCACCCTCACCACAATAGGTGACCCGAGCACCTTCTCCAACTCCGGCACGTTCAATAACACCGGCAGTTTCACCATGAGCTCGAGCCCTCTCAACGGCCCTTCTTCGTTCGCAAACTCGGGCACGTTGAACAATCGGGGCACGATAGCCTTGGACAATAGTTGCCAGCCAGGTTGCTCGTTCTCGAACTCTGGTACGTTCAACAACAGCGGTACATTCAACATCACCCACTCCGCTATCGGCGCTACCGACGAGGGTCTCTTCACCAATTCCGGCACGTTCAATAATTCCGGCGGCACACTTTCCAATGGCTTGGCTAACACGCTCGACAACACCGGGACCATCAACAACACGTCCGGCGGCCACATCAATAACCTCGGCACGATTACCAACGAAGGCATTTTCAACAACACGTCCGGTTCGCATCTTGTGGACGCGGGCACCTTCGACAACACCGGAATATTTTCGAACTCCGGCGCCGTGAGAATTTCCAGCACGGGCCTCTTCACCACGAGCACCGATTACACCCAGACCGCCGGACGCACGATCGTGAATGGCACGCTCACTGCAACCGGCGGCGCCATCGTGGATATCGAAGGCGGCAAACTCGGCGGCACGGGCATGATCAACGGCGACGTGCTGATGAAGGGAGTCATGTCGCCGGGCTCGGGCGGCGCTCCCGGCACGTTCACGGTGAATGGAAACTTCGAGCAGAGTTCCGGCAGCGTGTTCGACGAAATCATCAAGGGCGCGTCCTCGAATGGCGTGCTCGATGTGACCGGCACTCTCGCCCTCGATCCAGGCTCTCTGCTGGCGATCACACTTCAAAATGGATTCGATCCCGTAGGCGACAGCTTTACGCTTCTGGATTACGGCTCGCTCTCCGGCGAATTTGGGAATGGCACCAGCTTCGTCGCCGACGGCTACAATTGGACTCTGGCCTATGGTCCCGGAGACGCCATCCTCACGGCAGTCAGCGTGGACGACCCGGTCAACACGCCCGAACCTGGCACTTTCGCGTTGGTTGCGTTTGGATTCCTGCCGCTCCTCGGTTATGCCGCAAAAAGACGGTCGGCCGCAGCACGCAATTCGTAATTTGTGACCGAAGGCTGGGCGCCGAGCCAGCGCAAGCGCTATCCCGAGGCTTGATAGCCACGGCGAGGGAAACGCTCGCCGTGGGCCCTTCCCTTGTAGCGCCGGCATCCTGCCGGCTCTTTTGGCTCTCACATAACGCGGACGAAACCGCGAAATATTTGCGATTAGTCGCCATGGCGCACCAAGGAAATTTTTAGTGCGCTGAGTTTTGCGTGAGTTAGCCCGAATTCTAATTCCAGATTTGCGATTAGGCATTCAGTGATGAGTGGTGGATTTTTGTACCGCCGGCCTCCGGCCGGCCTTTTTGACTTTGCCGCAGAGCGCGTACGCGCGCTCTGCTCGTTGCGCGGGTGAGCTAGCGCAAGCGGTAGGGAAGCGTACGACGCCCCGACGTTTCCTTGGAGCACACCCGAAACCAGAGGCTTGCGCGGGTAAGTCAGCGCAAGCGGTAGGGAATTGGTTTGACGGTCGTTTACGGAGGGGATAAATTCCCTCCCTGACGTTTTCTTGCGCGGGTGGGGCTGCGCAAGCGGTAGGGAAGCGTACGACGCCCCGACGTTTCCTTGGAGCACACCTGAAACCAGAGGCTTGCGCGGGTAAGGCTGCGCAAGCGGTGCGAGACCGGACGACGGTCTCGAGATTACCTGAGCTGCGATTTGCCACGGCGGACGCGGAGCGCTCGTTCGCGGCGGCGAAGCGAGGTTCCGCGGGTGAAGCTGCGCAAATGTATTTTTGTAGCGCCGGCCTCTGGCCGGCGTTTTTGATTTCGCCGCTGAGCGCAAACACGCGCTCAACTCGTTGCGCGGGTGAGCTAGCGCAAGCGGTACGAGACTGGAGGGCGGTCTCGAGATTCCGCAAAGTGCGAGCCGGCACGGCGGATGCGGAAGGCGCGTTCGCTGCGGCGACTCGAGATTGCGCGGGTGAGGCGGCGCAAAAGGTGTGAAGTCGAGCGATCGACTCAACCCTGAAAGCTTGCGCGGGTGGATCAGCGCAAGTGGTACGAGACCGGACCTCGGTCTCGAGATTACCCGAACTGCGATCCGGCACGGCGAGTCTGCGATCGCGCGGGGAGGATCGGGACGCGAAAAGCGTGCTCGCTCCGGCGGATGCGAAAAGCGTGATTTGTGTCCATTAGGATTTGGGTATGTGGTTTGTTTTGCGGGAGTTGAGTGATTTTCTGATTGATCGATTGTTCCTATTAGGAATTCGGGCGGTTCTGCCATCCGCAGAGTTTTCGCAGGGGCCCCGCCGAATCCCTTCGACTCCCGCTGGTCGCTTCCTTCGCGTCTCAGGACAGGCAGGATGCCGATCCTAGCCGGGTCGTCAGTTCCTATTTAGGAATTTGGGCGGGGTTGGGGTGGGGGCCGCGAAACGCGGTCGAGTGCGCCTGCCGTCCGATAGTGTCGTCTTCGTCATCATATAAAAACGCGCAATGGTAGCATGGATTTGGGCGGTTGTATATCTCTTTAACTACGCAGTTCTGTGGAAAGTCAAAAATACGTTGGTAGGTTGTCTTCAGTATGGGGATTCGCTCCCTTCCAAGGCGATCTCCCTTCTTATGCTCCATAAGGATTGACAGACTTAGCTATCTTGCTACTATGCGCTGTAAATACTTACACTTGGATGTCAGTCTTTGACAAAGAGGCGGTCGGGAAGATGAACGAACCAAAAACGGTGCTGGAGAAACTTCCGGTCCTGAAGGATGACCCACTTTTCTGGGGGGCGGAGGAATTTGACCGGAATCTAGACGCATTCAACCATGAGGCCTATGGCAAGGCTATATTTGACATTTTAATTGATAATGCACCCCCACTCTCCATCGGTCTCTTTGGGCCCTGGGGAATCGGTAAATCCACCGTAATAAGCATCCTCTTCAAACTGATCAAGCAATCAACACAACCTCGCCTGAAACCCATTTACTTCAATGCATGGAAATACTCCGGCGATTCGTTCCGCCGGCAACTCCTGATAGAAGTCGCAAAGCAGGTTTACGAGGGCCATAGTGACCGTGACGCGAAGATTCTGCGTTTGGAACAGCTTAATTACACCGACGTTTTCCGCGAAGAGGGCGCCAAAAACCTATTGGAGCAGTTGAAGACGATCTTTGGCGCCAAAGTCCGCTTGAGGGAACCGGGGATCGCTCGAATTTTACTTGCTCTTGTGATTTTGGCCGTCGGCGGGGTTTTTGGTCTTGCCGATAAGTCGATCTACCCGTTTGCATCGGGTGCATTTGCGGCCCTCCTTTTGTTCTTTCTAAAGCTTAAGTTTGAGGACATATTCGTTATTCAAGAGAGCCCTGTATACGACCCAAAGCTTATTTTCCCAGAACAATTTGAAACCGAGTTTAGGAAACTGATAAGCCCGAAAGGACCGGTCGGGTCACTAAAACCAGTGGTGGTCATTGATGACATCGACCGGTGTGAACCGAGCACTATTCGAGACATTCTTATATCCATTAAGACATTTGTCGGACAGGAGAATTGTTTTTTTATTGTTCCCTGTGATGACAGATCAATCGTTCAGATTTTTCAGGATCCAAACCAAAGGAAAGGATACGAAGACGAACTACTTAGAAAGTACTTTAACGTGGCCGTACGCATTGCGCCTCTGATGGCCACGGATCTTGTAGACTTTGCGAACTCCGTTTCACGAAGGACAGGAGTTCCAGGAAGTGTCGTACAGATGGCGATCCTAGCTAACTATCGAGACGCGCGGAAAATGAAGCACTTCCTGAATACCTTTGCTGTGAAGTATGCGATAGCGAAGGCCAGACAAAAGAGCGGGTTTATGCCCGTCGATATAGACAAGAATCTTTCCAGCTTTGCAAAGGCTGTATTAGTCGAAGATCTGTTCCCAGATTTGTTTGGCAAGATGGTTGAACATCCCGAGATCTACGACGCTATAGAGCGTGCAGCACTCGGCATGAATGCCGTATCTATCCTTGAAAAATTCGGGTTGAGGAAATGGGAGGAGAACTATCCGGGCTTGAAGTCCATTCTGGAGAAGACACGAACTATCAAGATAGACCATATCGAGGTATTCCTTTCGTTAAAGACTACGAATCCCGAGGCTCGGATTATACGAGGCTGGGAGTTGAAGAACTCCATAGCACAAGGAGACCAAGCTACGATTAACGAAATACTTACACAGGTCACTTCTGAAGCTGCGAAATCTGCGCTCCGTGAACTTCTGCACGACCTTCTTGATAAGAGTACGGATACGTTCCTGAAAAATACCATCACCGCATCGCTAGGATGCTACGCCAATGAAACTTTGATATCTCCGGCAGAAAAACCACAACTGGCGAGGGATATTTCATATGCGCTTCTATATCGACCCGGGCAAAAGGCCCTCCAACAGCCTGCCAATCAGGCCCTGCAATGCGCCATAGATGCTGGTGGAAATCAAATTCATGAGCTTTCTGAGAAATATGAGACGGAGTTTCGGGACATGGATTTGCCTCAGGAGATGGCGGAGGAAACAATCAACTCCCTTTATAGGCTAGCAACCAATCGCCAATTGCTGTCGGACACTTTCAATCGGAAATTTGAGTCCTGGTTGAGCATCGATGCGGGCCTTGTGCTCCTGACCAAGATCGATCTACCGAAGGATCTCTCTATCGAGGAGAGCATGCCGTCGATAGCGCTCTTAGAGCAGATCGCGGGAGCAATTGCGGATGGCGGCGGTGCGGGGATCGCCGCGTCCAACGATCTTCGGAAGCAGGTGTTATTCAAATATTGGAACAGTAGTCTCGCACCGAAACTGGGTGAAAGATTCGCTTCTATACTGTCAGCTGCCCAGGCCGACAAGTCGGGTTATACACTTCGCATTGCATTTGTTGTTCGGTCTATCATCGAAAACAATGATTGTCTCGAACCAACGACGTCGCCTTCAATATGGACCGAAATACAGCCTCTGTATAATCGCATCACGGATGAGAAATCCGGATATGAGATACACACTTTGGTATTGGTGTTTGCGCTTAAGGGTCCTGTTACCGCACAACGGGAAGAAGCGCGCACATTTGCTCTGCAGAACTGGCAGACGTTTTCGGACAGCCAACTGAGAACGGTGCTGACGTACCTTCGTTCACACGGAGCCGCAGGAGAAGCATTGGAAAGGGCCTTGATAGAACAAGAGCTGTCCATGGCGTCCGCTGAAATTCAAAGTCCTAGCAATCGCACAACCGAACGCATCGCCTTATGCTATGAGAATAGGCGCTTTACACTTGATCGTTCCTTGGAATTACTGTTCCTGAGCGCTCTCGAAAGCTCAGATTCAGCATTCACGGTTTGGCGCCTGACGGTTGCCGAGTATTGCAAAAAGATGGAGTCGGAATTTGCTCTGGAAGTCGCAGACCGATGCCTCGATCTGGTCAGCGGTTCATACAGCCAAGCTCGCCGACAGGAACTGCTTGAGCTATTTGCAACGGTCTTAGGCATGGTCTCTGCGGAAGCAAAGCCGAGGCTCCTCCAAAATTATCTTGGCCTTTGTAAGCACTCGGACTCTAATTTGCGAAATCCATCTGCGAGTATTTTAGGTAACGTCAGGAAGGCGGTGGATGATCAGGATTTCAAGTTAGGACTGAACTCGCTTGTAAGGGACATTTGCCGAATGGCGCCGACTGAAGTGATCGCATATCGTGCGGTTATGGATTCCTTGATGGAGAACAGTGCGTTGTTTGGAGAATATGAGTGGAGGGATTTGGCAGATCTCAGTAAGCAATCAATCCAACAGCTCGACAACGCGCTTCAGGATTACGGGCTCCTCATAATCGAAAGAATGCCAAGGATCCCAACGGAGCATGATGCGGATCTGATTCATCTCCTGATTGGAGTTTCGCGCGGCTCAAACTCAGCGTTGAAAGACAGAGCAGACAAGGTGCTTCGCAAGGCGGTTGATTCCGGCCTCGGTCCAGTTGCCCAGCGCTCCCTTCAAGAGTACTTTTCGCCTCCAGAGTCGGTGGATCCCTCTAGCCCACAATCATAGAGCGCCCGCGCAAAAGCTGTCGTCCGAACTTGCGAACCCGCCAGAACAGAGATTGTGGGCCGCGGCTCGTGCCGCACGAGTAGGCGTACAATGTCTTCTAGGGTTGACGCCGCGATGTCCCAACTCAAAATTCTGCAAAAATCCGAGTCGTTGCACGAAGCTCGGTGGTAGGACGTTGAGGCTGGGGCAAAGTGCAGTGCTATCTTTGCCCGCGGCATTGGCATATCGGCGAGGGGCAGGGCCTTCGCGAATCCTGGGGCTGAAGCCCCGCCTTGGCTTGCGCGTGTTTTGCGCTGGACTGAAGTCCAGCTCCCCGTGCTAAAGCACGGGGCTCCCACCTTGAGCTACATCCGAACTGCAAAGGCAAAGGCGGGCGCAAGCTGCGCCGCTACAAAGCCGACTGCAGATCCCTCGACGTCGCTCCCTTCGTTCCTCAGGGCAAGCGGGATGACATCGGGGGAGAGGGGCGCGGGACGGGGAAGGCAAAGGCGAATGGCAAAGGAGCCGGCAAGATGCCGGCGCTACAAGGGAAACGATCCACGACGAGAAATGCGCTCGTCGTGGCTAACGCGGCAAAAGGCAGAGGCGGGGGCGCAAGCATTGCCCCTACAAAACCGCACTGCAGATCCCTCGCCCCGCAAAATGCGTGCGGGACGCAAGAACCGCGCTGCGCTCCCTTCGTTCCTCAGGGCAAGCGGGATGACATCGGGGAAGAGGGGCGCGGGACGGGAAAGGCAAAGGCGAATGGCAAAGGAGCCGGCCCCGCGAAATTCGAGCGGGACGCAAACTGCACGCAGGATGCCCTTCGTGCCTCAGGGTGATCCGGCGTTACAAGGGACGAGGCTAGAATTCGAGGCGCAATTGGAAGGCGATCATGCGGGGGGTGCTGTCGCCGCCGAGGCCTACGCCGAGGAGGCCCGTTGGCGGAGAGGTGGTGTAGGTGAGGGCGCCGAAGCCGGTTTGCGTAGTGGGCTTGCCGGGGATGCCGGCGAGGACGATGTTGGGCAGGCCGAAATTCGGATGATTGAACACATTGAAGAACTGGACGTCGAAGCGCAGCTTGACGCGCTCGGTGAGGGCGAACCACTTGGTGATGTAGAAATCGCTCCAGGCGAAATCGGGGCCGCGCAGGGCATTGCGCCCGAGAGTGCCGAACTGGCAATTCGTGGGGCTGTCGCCTCCAGCGCATGCGCCGGTGCTGGGGTCGACGGCGGACACGAACGCGTTGGGATTGAGCCACTGCACTGTGCCGGGTTGCGTGACGCCGGGAATCGGATTGTGTTCGTAGAGAGGCTGGCCGGGGACGACGCTCGCGAATTGAGGGCCGCTTCCGTTGACGATGCCATTGCCATTGGCCGAATACGGAGTGCTCAGCACGGAGAAGGGGATGCCACTGTGCCAGAAGACGGTGCCGGAAACCTGCCAGCCGTTGAGCGCATAGCCGAGAAGCCGGTTTTCAACTTTAGCCGGAAATTGATAGGTGTACTGCGCGTTGAGATTGTGGCGGATGTCGTAGTCGCAGGGGCCGTAATCGCGCGCTAAATCTCCCGGAAGCGGCGAAAGAATTCCTCCCGCGGAAAATTGCAGGAATCCGCCGTTCGACACGGTGTCCATGCAGCGGCTGAAGGTGTAGTTGATTTGCCCCATCAGCCGTGGCCGAGACGCTTTGACGCAGAGGTTTGCAACCCGTTGTAGTGGCTGTTCGCGCCAGTGGAAAGTTGCGTGACGGCGCCGAATCGCGGATCGGTAGATTCCGCGTAGGGAAACGGTGCGAAGCAGCCGTCGCAGACGG
The DNA here is from genome assembly GCA_963790945.1 of uncultured Acidobacteriota bacterium. Taxonomy (GTDB): domain Bacteria; phylum Acidobacteriota; class Terriglobia; order Acidiferrales; family UBA7541; genus Palsa-295. Next base: position 8,883 of record CAWBRH010000019.1, on the reverse strand, counting down.
TTTGGTAGCCGTTCACCTGCGTGAGATATGGCTGATTCACGGCGCGCGTGCCAACGTATTGCACGTGGACGCTACCCGTGGTTCCGAACTGGTGCTCGACTCCGAGGCTCCACTCCATGAAGTAAGGCGCGTGAAGTTTGCCGCTGGGGACGGCGGTGATGGCGACGGGCGGAAGGCAGTTCGCGGGATTCGCTTGAGGCGAAGCGCAAGAAAGCTCGCTTTGTGGAAAGCCCGAGGTGAAAGTGCTGTTGGCGGCGATGGTTGCGTCCACCGCGCTATTGGGAACGCCTGGTGCGATCTGGGTGCCGCCGACCGTGCCGAGAAGCCCACCCTGGAAGGATTTCACGTAGGGCGGATTCACGCCAACCACGTCGACAACGCTGCCGGGCAGGATGTCACTAAAAATTCCGAAGCCGGCGCGTAGGACGGACTTGGCTCGAATTGCCATGCGATGGCGGTGCGCGGCTGAAGAATCGCGAGCGGCGTGGAAGAAAATATATTGCCGAGGCCGGTTTGAATCGCGGAGTTGAGCGGTTGATTCACGTCGTGCGAGATGGAATCGAAGGAGCCGCGCAGGCGCGCGATGTGCTGATGCGGATTCAGGGGATTGGAGTTCAAGGTGTCGCGGAGGCCGAAGGTCCACGTGAGCGTTTTGGTGACTTTCCAGGTGTCCTGCGCGTAGAGATCGAGATTCAGGAAATTGAAGGGCTCATTGGGCGAGGTGGGGAAAGTTTTGGTAGCCGTGGAGGCGACGCCATAGATGAATTGCGGCAGCGTGGTGTAGGTGACGGTGGGAACGGTGCCTTCGCCGAAGTCAAAATCATTGAGGCGAAAAATGCGCGTGTTGGTGCCGAAGCGGAGTTCGTGCGCGCCGTGGCTCCAGGCGAGATTGTCGTTGATGAAAAAGCGCGAGGCGCGGCGGCCTTGGACCCAGGTGTTGTCGAGCCCGCCGATGGTGGTGAACGGGGCGTTGGCGCCGAGTCCCTGGAGGACGATGGGAAAGGCGGCGAGCGTTTTGTCGAAATCGCTGGGGCCGAAGAGGCTGCCGTACCAGGAAAAAGCAGGATTGAAATAATTGACGAGGTTTTGCGAGAAAACGTGCGTATAGCCCGCGGCGAATGAATAGAGCGGCTGGGGGGAAAGTGCGTTGAAGAGCGGATTGATCGGATCGGTGTAGGCGGCCTGGAGCCCGTTGTCGGTCTGGAAGCGATACCAGGTGGTGTTCTTGTCGTTGATGTTGTAGTCGATGCGGACGGTCTGGACCTGCTCGTGATCGTCGCTCGAATGAGAGACGCTTTGGCGATTGGCGCAGCCGTTGCCGTCGTTGGGAATCGCGGGCGCGCCGCCGCCGGAATCAAATGGGCAGCCGAGAACGGCGAGAGGCGTACCGTTCGTGTTGCGGTAGAGCGAGAACATTTTTTGATAGAAGGGCACCGATTGCGGCGACGGTTGATAGATCGAGCCGGTGACGGAATCTTTGCCACCGAGGGGAAGCTGCTGCAGGACGTAATTTTGGAACGCGGAAGTGGGAACCGTGGTGGCGGTGACGATGGGCAAGGCGATGCGAACCCACTCGCTATCGAAGAAGAAAAACAGTTTGTTGTGAATAATGGGGCCGCCGACGCTGCCGCCGAAATGGTTCACTGTCGAGCGCGGCTTGTGATTGCCGGGCGTGGCATTGGTGAAATAGTTTGCGGCGTTGAACCGGGAACCGTTCCATAGCTCGTACAGGTTGCCGTGAAATTCGTTCGAGCCGGACTTCGTGACGTAATTCACCTGCGATGCCCCGTAGCGGCCTTGATCGACGGCGTAGGACAGCGTGTTGACAGTTACTTCGGAGATCGAGTTGAGGCCTAGAACGAGATTCGTGGAAAGGCCGCTGTTGAGATTCGTGAGCGGGTCGTTTGTTTCCAGGCCGTCTACGATGTAGCCATTGGAGAGGGCGGGCAGGCCATTGAACTCGACGTTGCCGTAGCCGTTCGTGCCTCCGACAAAGTCATTTCCGCTGCCCGCAGTATTGATCGAGCGCGCCGGCCGCGAATTGCAGCGGGTAAGTTAGATCGCCACCCGGATTGGGAAGATTTTCGAGTGTGGGGGCACTGAGGGTGGTGGAGGTATTCGCGTTCTCGGGATTCAGGATCGGGGCATCGCTGCGTATCTCGACGGTCTGTTTTGATTGCGCGACCTTCAGCGTGAAGTCGACGTTCTGCTTCTGGCCCAATGCGGAAATTACGGAATCATTCTCCTGAGGCTCAAACCCAACCGCTTCGACTCTCACAATATACGTGCCGGGTTTCAGTTGCGGAAAATTGAAGCGGCCGGCGTCATCGGTGCTGGCGTTCCGACGTAAGCCGGTCTCCTTATTCGTTACCGTCACGATGGCATGTGGCACTGTGGCGCCGCTTACATCCGTCACCTCTCCTACGATTGCGCTGGTGGTCTCACCTTGCGAGAAAGCTGGCTCGGGGGTGCACAAGTTTAACGATGCGATCACGAGAAGTGCCGGCAGAGCCCTGCGAAGCATGGTAGTTAACCATAATTAATAAACATCGTTAATGCAAGTAAATATGAAAAGACGCGGCGTATCGGTCAAATGGCGTGAGGGAGGCGGACCGCGTCAAGTGCCGAGCCGTGAGTTACGGCAGTCACAAGGCAACATGCTAGGCCCGTCGCACGGGCGTATAATGTCTCCAAAGGCTGACGCAAAGATGTCGGGACTCAGGGTACTGCAAAAATCCGAGGCGTTGCACGAGGCTCGCTGGTGGGAGGCTGAGCCTGGCGGCAAGGTGCACTGCTATCTTTGTCCTCGGCATTGCCATATTGGGGAGGGGCAGGCTGGGTTCTGCTACATTCGGGCGAATGAGGGCGGGAAGCTTTACAGCCTGGGGTATGCGCATCCTGCTGCGTTGCAGATTGATCCCATTGAGAAGAAGCCGCTGAATCATTTTATGCCAGGGACGAAAATATTTTCGATGGGGACGGCTGGGTGCAACATGGGCTGCTTCTTCTGCCAGAACTGGGACATATCGAAGTCGCGGTCGGACCAGGTGAACTCGTCGTACATTCCGCCTGAGGATGTGGTGCTGCTGGCGATTCGCAACGGGTGCCCTTCGATCGCGTTCACGTATAACGAGCCGACGATCTGGGGCGAATATGTGATCGACATCTGCGCGGCGGCGAAGGAATACGGGCTGAACACGGTGATGGTGTCAAACGGATACATCACCTACGAAGCGTTTCACGATATTTACGATCACATTGACGCGGCGAATATCGACCTGAAAGCGTTCACCGAGAATTTCTACGGGAAGATTACGCTGACGCATTTGCAGCCGGTGCTCGACACGTTGAAGTGGCTGAAGAACGAGACGAATGTGTGGTTCGAGATTACGAACCTGGTGATTCCCACGTTGAATGACGCGCCGGAGGAATCGCGCGCGCTGGCGGAATGGATTCTGGAGAATCTGGGGCCGGATGTGCCGCTGCACTTCACGGCGTTTCATCCCGATTTCAAATTGCAGGATAAGCCGCGGACGCCGGCGGAGACGTTGCACGGGGCACGGCGGATTGCGCTCGAGGCCGGGCTGCATTACGTGTATGAGGGCAATATTTATAGCGAGGGCGCGAACACGGTGTGCCCTGGTTGCAAGACGACGCTGATCGAGCGGTCGTGGCACAGCGTGGAGAAGAATCGGCTGACGGGCGATGGTCGGTGCCCGAAGTGCGGGTGGGCGGTGGCTGGGCGGTGGGCGAATCCGCGCGGGGGGACGGCGGCGAAGGTTGCGGCGCGGGCTGCTGATGTGGCGGATGAGAAGTATTCGGATTTGAATCTGTAGGGCCAATAGCTAAAAACAAAACGAGTTGATGGCGCTGGCTGTGCTGGGGCGCGTTCGGGCACGGCATGCCGTGCCCCTACTGAGGAGTGGTGCGAAAGAACGAGATTGATGTTCGAGCCAAGCATTGGCGAGTTGCGATGCTTGCTTACGGTGGCGCAGGCTGAAGCCTACGCTACTGGAAGGCGGGCGAGTAGAATGGCGGCGCGCTGGTTAGGGCTAGCGCGAAGGACACGTCACTGGAGGTGACTATGAGCGCGTTTCGCCCGCAGGATGCTGAAGATATGCTGCATCGGTATGGCTCGGGGCTGCCGCAGAAGATTGGGTTTCTGCTGCTTGGAATTTTGATTCTAATTCTGGTGTGGGCGTCGGTGGCATATGTGCCGTCGGGGCACGTCGGGGTGCTGACGCTGTTCGGTCGCGTGACGGGCGATGTGCTGCAGGAAGGCACGCATTTTGTGAACCCGTTTAAGGTGAACAACACGATGTCGATTCGCACGCAGGAGCTGAAAGAGACGGCGAGCGTGCCGTCGGATGAAGGGCTGGTGATGACGCTCGACACGTCGCTGCTGTTTCGATTGAGCCCGGAGAAGGCGGCTGAGGTGTTCCGGACGATTGGGCCGAACTATGTGGAAGTGGTGGTGGAGCCGAACCTGCGGTCGACAATTCGGGCGGTGACTTCGCAGCACAGCGCGAATGCGCTTTACACCGGGGCGCGTGAAGAAGTTGCCCAGCAGATTACCAAGGAGCTCGTGGGGCAGTTGGGAGCGCGAGGTGTGGAAGTGCAGAGCGTGCTGCTTCGCGATATTCAACTGCCGCAGATGCTGAAGGGTTCGATTGAAGCGAAGCAGCAGGCGGAGCAGGATTCGCTGCGCATGGCGTTCATTTTGCAGAAAGAGAAGCAGGAGGCGGATCGCAAGCGAATCGAGGCGCAGGGAATTCGCGATTTCCAGACGACTGTGGCGCAGGGGATCAGCCAGCAGTTGCTCGAATGGAAGGGAATTGAGGCGACGGAGCGGCTGGCGGCGAGTACGAACGCGAAGGTGGTGATTATTGGCAATCCGAAAAATGGATTGCCGCTGGTGCTGGAGCCGAAGTAGGGAGAGGGCGTACGCGGCACAGGCGTCATCTTCCACGGCCGCCTGCCGGCACTACAAGAGAAAAGGAACGAGATTGATGTTCGAGCCAAGGATTGACGAGTTGTGCTGCGTTGGTGCGATGGCGCAGGCAGGAATGCCTGTGCTACTTAAACCTGTGCGAAAGGACAGTGCGGCGTACAGTAACGCATAGGGAGATGAGGGTAGGAGGCGGGGGCTGCGGCAGGCGGAGTCGGTTATCGTAGAAGTAGGCTGATATTTTCGCGATTACTGGAGCCGCGGTGAGCCGCATTTGGGATGCGTTGAAGCAGGCGGAGAATGAACGCTCGCGCTCGAAGGGGCGCAAGCAGGTGGGGCATTCTCCCGCGATATCGGTTCCTGACGATTCGGTGCCGGTGGTGCCGGCGCATCCGAATTCGGATGGGGCGGATCGGCGTCGCAGCGAGCGGTGGGGGCAGCCGGTGCCGGTGCTAGTTTACGGCTCGGATTCGGAGAAGCAGCCGTTTCATGAAGAGACGGAGACGGCGGATATCAACGACGATGGATGTTCGTTTGTGATTGGAACCGCAGTGGCAAAAGGGCAGCGATTATTTCTGGTGAACATGCTGAACGACGCCGAGCGCGAATGCCGGGTCGTGCAGGCGAGCCGTCGCGGCGGCGGCAAAGCGCAGATTGCGGTGGAATTTTCCGCGGCTGATGCGGACTTCTGGCTTCCTCGCAGTAACAGCTGACCTGGAATTTATTTCCTAGACATTTCCCAGACTAGGTGCGTTTTCATTTTGCGTCGCTCATGCGGGCTCGCGCATCCATTATATGCAATCGCATATCAGGTAATCGCAGTGGCCTCAGTTTTACCGCTCTGCCGCGGCCGCGACGGAATGCTGTATTGAATCGCGGCGCGGATAACTCTACAGTCCAAGTTGCGGATTGCGCTCGCTCATGGCCAACGAATCCACTCCTCCTCCTTTCGTCCAAACAAATCCATGGTTCATTGCCGCCGCGGTGATGCTGGCGACGTTTATGGAAGTGCTGGACACGTCGATTGCGGCGGTGGCGCTGCCGTACATTGCGGGGAGCGTCTCGGCGACGAACGACGAGGCGACGTGGGTGCTGACGAGTTATCTGGTGGCGAATGCGATTGTGCTGCCGGCGAGCGGATGGTTCGCGCGGAAATTCGGGCGCAGGAATTTCCTGGTGATCTGCATCATTATTTTTACCGTTTCATCGTTTGCGTGCGGGGCGGCGACGAGCCTGCCGATGCTTCTGGTTGCGCGGGCAGTGCAGGGAGCAGGCGGAGGCGCGCTGCAGCCACTTTCGCAGGCGATTCTGCTGGAAAGTTTTCCGCCGGAGAAACGCGGGCAGGCGATGGCAGCGTTTGGATTCGGCGTGGTGGTGGCGCCCGTGCTGGGGCCGACGTTGGGCGGATGGATCACGGTGAACTACAGCTGGCGGTGGGCGTTCTACATCAATATTCCGATCGGGATTCTGGCGGTGATCCTGATTTCGCGGTTGGTGGTGGACCCGAAATATATTCGCGAGGCGGTGGCGGGGAAACTGGATGCGATCGGGCTTGGTTTGCTGGCGCTGTGGCTGGGCGCGCTGCAGATAATTTTGGATAAGGGGCAGGAGGACGATTGGTTTGGCGCGATCTGGATTCGCTGGGCGACGGCCGTTCTGATTCTGGCGTTCATTGCGTTCTTATGGCGCGAACTGAAGATAGCGAAACCGCTCGTGGATTTACGAATCATGCTGAATCGCAATTTCGTGGTGGGATGCGTGCAGATCGCGATTTTTGGCGCGGTGGTGTACGGGATGATTACGATTCTGCCGCTCTTCTATCAGACGCTGCTGGGATACACGGCGCTCGCCGCGGGCTTGGCGGTGGCGCCGCGTGGGATCGGCGCTATTTTCGCGATGCCAATCGTCGGATATCTGCTCTCGAAATTCGATGGACGGAAACTGATAGCAATCGGATTCGCGGGAGTGGCTGTGGCGAATTTATGGCTCGGGCACATGACGCTCGACGTGGGGCAATGGTCGATGTTCTGGGCTGTGGCCGTGAGCGGATTTTTTATCGGGTTTGTGTTTGTGCCGCTGGCGACGCTGGCGATGGGAGCGCTGCCCGACAACCAGATTGGGAATGCGAGCGGCCTCTACAATTTGTTTCGCAATGTGGGTGGCAGCGTGGGAATTTCGATTGTGAATACGATCGTCTCGCGGCATGAACAATTGCATCGCACTGAGCTTTCGCATTCGTTCTCGCCGCAGAATCCTGTGCTGCAGCGCGCGATTGACGGATTTCACGGACTGATGAACCAGCACACGGATCCGGTGGATGCGCTGCACCGCACTTATAAGTTGCTTGAGGGCGCCATCGATACGCAGGCATTGTTATGGTCGTACATTGACGATTTTCGGTATTTGGCGCTGCTTTGTTTCGCGACGGTGCCGATTGCGTTTGCGCTGAAGAAAGTATCGTCAAGAAAAGCGGTGGCGGCCCACTAACGTGGCCAGACGGAGTAGTATCCAGGGCCCACGCGCAGATAGTGATGCCATGCCAGCGGGAAAGCCCAGAAAATCAGCGAGCCCAGGATTGCCTGGCCGACGGCGAGCGGGATGATGTTGCGGTGGCGGCCGAACATCCAGGCCATGGCGATGCCGCCGATCAGGGTTAGTGGCACAAGCACCGGATTTGGCCAATGGCACGCGGCGAAGATCAGGCCCGTCAGAGTGGCTGCGAACCATTGCCGCGTGACGAGCGAAAGCATGCGGTTGTGTACGAGCGAATTGAGAAGCACCTGCTGAAGCACGCAGAACGCGAAGTAACTCCAGAGCCGGTGCCAGGAGATCAAGTTTGGCGGCACGCGCCACGGTGCTCTCAATGACACGCCGATCGCGAGCAGGCCGACAATCATCACGCCGAAAAAGAGCAGGGCCTGCTGTGTTGCGGGCCAGAGATTGTCTGCGCGCCAACCGAGGGTCTTAGGCGTGTCGCGATGCAGCACAAAGCTAAAAATCATCCAGCCGACGAATACGATCCACGTCCATCGAGCGGTGAATTGCAGTTGCCAGATGAACCGCAGAATAAAAGCGGGCAGCAGAGTCACGTCGGCGATCGTGAAGTAGCGGAGGGAGCGCGCGTTCATTTGTGGCTTGCGAAGTCAGGGCCCGCTGTCAGCAAAGCGTTTGCGAGCCCAACGATTTCAGCTTTCGTTAGAGTGCAGGGATTGAAAAATGGTTCGACTTCGATATCCGGGAAGCCGAGGCGGGTGATTTCCGCGACGATGTGCTCGCGCAGGGCTGCTGATTCACGCTGGCGCGAACGTCGCAAGGCTTCGTAGATCACGCGGTGGTCAGGGTGAATCCAGTTGTAATCGGCGAGGCTACGAAGAGTGTCCCTGCGATCTTCAAGGGAAAGTCGGCCCGCGCACAGAGCTCCTAGAAGCAGGCGTTCAATTTCCTCATTGGTGCGGGATTGCGTTGCCATCGGAACGGGATTCAGCTCGACGAGCGATTGTATCCGGGATGCAGGATTGCAGAAGGGAACAATCCGAAAAAAATTGAGGGAATTCCGAAATCAGGTTAGCAATCTCGAATTAATCTTATGCAGCCGACGAAACGACCGGCCGCACAAAATCGAGGCGGTCGATTGTAGCCGCCACGCCGTAGAGGGGAGAGATTTCGCCGGGCAGCGCGTTTACGCGAAGTGCTTTGGCGCTGGCTCGGACGAGGACTGCTGTGCCGCGTTCTTTTTCGCCAGGAAGAGAGAAGGTGAGTTCTACGTGCGTCCCTGGATCGAGCGGAACGTGTGAATGGAAGAAAATACCGCTTCGAGAAACGTCGCGAAGCTGGCCCGTATGGAAGTCGGCGGGACGGTGTCGCGCCAGGCAAACCTGGACGGGTAGGTAAACCTCGTAACGCCTAGCCTTTCGTCGCTCTCCCATTTTTACCTA
>CAWBRH010000018.1:0-19034 GCA_963790945.1 uncultured Acidobacteriota bacterium | reverse complement strand
CAATCACACGGATTGCGGAATGCTGACGTTCAAGGACGAAGATCTTCGCTCGAAACTGCAATCCGCAACTGGCACCGCGGCCGTGGTCCCCACAGCGTTCCACACGTTTCGTGACCTCGAACAAAATGTGCGTGAGCAAATTCAGAAAGTGAAAGTGCATCCGTGGATTCCCAAGGACATTCCGGTGCGGGGATTTGTGTATGACGTGAAGACCGGGCGCTTAAATGAAGTGGCTGAAAAGCGGACGGGCGCAGTAGCGAGCTGAAAATCACCTAACCGGTCGACCGTTGCAGCTGGAGTTCCGAATGGCGTCAATGAGCCGGGCGGCGATAGGTGTGAGGTGTCGAGGCTGGCAGCGCGGGGTGAGGCAAGGCGTTCAGCGTGCGGGCTTCGCGGTGGCGATCGAGGAAATGCTTCTGCGCGCGGCGTCCCCAGGAACGTACGAAATAGTAATTCAACGTGCCGCCCGCGCCGGCGCTTAGCACCGGAATCACGCGGGCCGACCATTTTTCCGCAACTTCTGTGCCTACCTTCACCGCGATGCGATCAATGATTCGCGGGACGATCCGTTCGACAGCCTGCTTTTCGATGAAGTCGCGTCCCAGATCGAGTCCAGCAGCGGTGGCAGCCGCGAACCACAATTCCGTCTCTTCCTCCGCGCTGGTGTACTCAAAACCGTAAATCAGGCTCAACTTTTGCAGCATGCGAACGGTGATTGCCGAGAGGATTCCCATGTCCGGCAGGATCGTAGCGAATCCGCCGAGGCCGAAGCCCATTCCTTCCAGCGCCGCGGTTTTCGTGGAAGCGGAAATCACGCGAGCCGCGATCGGATTTAACGTGCGCTCGTCCACGCGCTGCATGTCTTTCCACGACGAGACGGGAAGCCGGTGGACGCGCTTCAAGTGCGCGAGATATTGATCCGGGTTCACGCGGACCGTGTCGTAGGCTTTGCGGAAACCAGCGCGCAACGAAGTCTCCAGGATGCGGGTGGTGAGGCCGGATTTTAGTTTTCGTCGCATCGAATGGCTGAGTCCTTCGAGCGCCGAAAAGGTGCGCTCCACTCCTCGTCTATTATGCGAGGGAATCGGCGAAGTGCCAAGTGGGGTTCGATGTAGCGGTATATCGCAATTACTGTACCGAGCTAACGGCTGCTTACGGGCTTTGCTGCAGCGCTGCGTCGCGAAACGATTCCGGAGGGTCGAGCGAGCAGCGCTCGAAGAAGGCCTTCTCGGTAATCGCGCCGTCACGCCAGCGGCGAATGTCGGCAAGCGTGGCGGCCGCAACGCCACCTTTATCGCCTAGAAAAACTACAACCACGCCGGACATCGGCTGCTCGGAGTGCTTGGCTTCCCGATAGCCTTCGGTGAAAATGTGCTTCGCAAATGCGAACTGGCTCTGGCCCAGAATTCCACTGGGAATGGCGCGGTTAGGCTGAGCGAAGACGAACAGCGACGGCTTTCCCTTTAGCGGCGTCCACTCGCCGCCGAATGGCTTGATTTCCTGGTTCGGCGTTGAGAAGTTGATGCGCCGCGGCGGCGTCTTCGGTGTCGTCGACTTCTTGCGGAGGCTGAAGCTGCGCGCCGCGAATCCAGCCTTCGGCGCCATTTTCGAGGCGGACATGGAACCAGTTGCCCTTGACATTGATCACTTCAAATTCGTCTTCAGGGTCCGCGCGGAAAAGAACTTTCGAGGTGTCGTCGTCCTGTTGAAATACGGGGGCCTGCGGCGTCTTGATCACGGCGAGATTCGACAAAACTTTCTGCGAGCTTGCGTTGGCTTGGAGTTCTGAGACCTGCTGCTGCAATTTGCGCTGATTCATTTCGGTTGCCTGGAGCTGGGCTGGATCGGAATCGATTTCGCTTGCGAGGGACGCAGGATCGGCGGAATTCACGCGGGAGACTGACCCTGATGGCGGCACAGGCGCGGTGGGATCGCCGCGGCTTCTGCCAGGTGGACACGCGCGGGCGATGGTGAATGCAGACGAGAGCGGACGGGTGTCCACCAGGCGGCGGTGAGGCGGGCGAGCCGGGGAATCCGCTGCAGACGCAGCGGATCGGCTATGGTGCGGAACCGCCATGGAATCGTCGATTCTGCCCTTTTCGAGGAGAACGCTCAGGCGGTCGAGCATATCCTGCTCGAGCCGGCCGTTGGACGGAATGACGACGTAGTGCGAGCGCGAAGGATCTTCTTCCGCGTTCCAGGCCGTGATTTTCGCGGTGACCGAGACGAGCGTTTGATTGGGGCCCTGCGATTCAATGTCGATGCGAAGCTGATAGTGCGGATTTTCGAGTTTGGCGATCGTGGAGGCGTTGGCATTCACGAACCCATCGAGGGCCGGCAGGCGGTTTGTCGCGTACGCCTTGAACGCCTGCAGAGCCTCTTCGACTTCGCCTTCCTGTGCTTGTAGACGCGATCGATCGGTCCGCCTCCTGAGCGCGCGCTGCGAGACACGAAGGAAAACAGAAGCGCGAAAATGAAGAGCAGGCATCGACCGGGAACCATCCAGTAGCGAGCGGGCGCGAGTTTCACGGCAGCTCTTGAGCCCGCGCTCACGATAGCGGCTCGAGGAAAGCGTAGTAGATCCAACCTTCGTCGCCCTTCGCGGTGCGCACGCGATACCAGTATTTCGTGGTCGTCAGCACCGTCACGGTTAGCCCCTTCTCGAGCGAGAGCACGGTGGTGGAATGGTCGTAGGGCGAGGCTTTCAGAGGAACGGCCTGACCGCGAATACGGCCCTGCGTGTTGAATTCGAGCTGCCTGACTCGCTCCTGCAGTTTCTTTTCGGCAGCTTTTGATTCGGCGAGGCGCGACTGCTCGTCCGCCAGAGTATTCCGCAGTCCCGCGTTTCCTGTCCCGGGTGGCGACCGTTGCGGCTGTGATGGCGGACCTTGGGAGCTTCGAGCGCTTTGATCTGAGTCATGATTTCGGCGTATTCGGCGGTCTCGACGCTTCCATCCGACGCATAGAGCCGGTGCCCGGCATCGGTGACGAACACCGCGTCAATCGCCAGATGCGCGCGATGCGGATTCACCGTTTCGACCACGTAGCGTACGGTGACCGTTCCGATATCGTTGGCGGCCGGAAAATGCTCGGGAGACATCACTTTGGATTCTCACCTTGTAAAATACCTGGCCGGGACCGGGCTCCGCGGCAAGGACGGTGGACGATTTGACAAACTCCGCATCGGGGAGATCGGTTTCTTTCGCGTACATCGAGGTGCCGCGGATGATGGAGTCGTTCGCGACTCCCTTCACGATCTGCAAGACCGTATCGGGAGGCGTGTTCAGATCAACCGAAAAGCCGACCGTCGTCTTCTTGTGGGGTCGTGGTAAATCTGTGCGGAAGCGGAGAGAGCCGCAAAAGAGAAGGTAAGAAGCAGCGAAACGGCCCGGAGAGTGATCAATCGACGCGTGGCCCCGACATACTGCCCGACATACTGAAAGAAGGAGTTCACCAGAACGCTTGCTTACGATTCGTTTTCCGTCAGCCTGCGAAACTCCGCTTCATCCGCGAAAGTCCAATCCGGCGCAAAATCTTCTTCCAGAGCGGTATCGCCTGCCGCCGCGCCTTCCATGGAGTTGAACTGATTGCGCTTACGGTAAGCCGCATAAAAAATCGCGCCCATGATCAGAATCGGAGGAAAAAACATGATCAGGATACCGTGGCGGAGCGCCTGGATGAACTGAGCGCCCGAGGCGGCGGCGCCCTGGTAACACAGGGCACAACCCTGCGCAAAGAGCGCTGAAGGGCTCAGAAGGGCTAGCAAACCAATTGCAAGCCGCTTTAAGGGCGTCGATTTCATCACGCGGATCATATCATCGCCCTGAGAATCCGGCCATCCTCTGTTTCCCAGGTCATTCACTGCAAGCGCAGATAGAACAGGCGATAAGCGTCGGCCCAGACATGGTCCATCATAAAGAGCACGAAAACGGTGATAGGCACGATGGTCCAAAATAGGATTTTTCGCTCGTATTTCATGTGCATGAAGTAGAGCAGCCCGACCAAAGCCTCGATCGCCGCCAGTATCAGCAGGGTGAAAAGAAGATGCTTGGTTTCGGGACGCTGATAGGTGATGACAGACCTCGATCCCGACTATGGCGAGGAATCCTGCCCAGATACCCACGTACGTCCCCATACCAGGATCGTGTTCAGATGCGCCAGACGCCATTGTGCGACCCTCCCTTCGAGCGGCTCAGTGCGCGTTCATCAAATACATCAGCGGAAATACGAACATCCAGACGATATCAACGAAGTGCCAGTACAGGCTGGTGGTCTCGACGTGGTTCGCGTCCAGCCGGCCGCGGTTATAGCCCCAAGCGATCACGGCGAGCGCTATTACGCCGGAAGTGACGTGCAGCAGGTGAAGGCCCGTGACGCTGAAGAACGCGGCGCCGAAATCCACCGAACCGCCGGTCGGATTGCGAAAGAGGCCCCAGCCATCGGCGAACATATGAAACCACTCGCGAAGATGCAGCGCCGCGAAAATAATGCCAAGCAGGATCGTAAATCCAATCCATTGGATGGATTTGTGCTTGTCGCCAGCTTTCGCGGCGCGCACGGCGACCAGCATCGTCAGGCTGCTCGAGAGCAGCACGAAGGTCATGACCAGGCCGTTGGCGATACTGGGCCAGAAATAGAACGGCCGCGTCCAGTCGTGGCTGCCGATACGCAAGAAGCCATAAGCGACAAGGGCCACAGTAAAGGTGACCGCATCAGAGGCGATGAACAGCCACATCGCCAGCTTCTTCGACTGCATTCCATAGGGAGTTTCTTCCAGCAGGGCGCCGTGCCCCGCGGATCCCATGGTCAGCTCGGAATCGCTCACAAAACCTCCCGTAGCCCGTACTAAATCATCACATCCGAATCGCGATCACCAGCAGCAGATAGACCCACAGCAAGTCGACGAAATGCCAGTAAACAGCCGCGGTTCCGAGGCTTGTCTGAGCATTGCGGGCGTTGTGGCGGAGCCTATATCCCACGTAAATCAGGCCCAAAACGCCTCCCAGCAGGTGAAGTCCGTGCAAGGCCGTCAGAACATAAAAAAAAGAACTGCTAGGACTTGTTGCGAGGAACAGACCCTGCGATGCGAGGCGCTGCCACGCGAGCACTTGCCCCGCTACGAAAAACAAGCCAAGCGTCAGCGTGATATTCAGCCAATAGAGCGCGCTCGCGCGAAGGGCGGCAGCCGGTTGCGGAGAGAATTCGGCACGAAGCGCGGTGACGCCGGCGGTAAAGCGCTTCCGCGCTAATTCCAGCGTGTAGCTGCTGGCGATCAGGATAACCGTATCGAGATACAGTATCCGCGGCAGCGCGAATCGTTGCCAATCGGCGCCGGAAGCCTGCCGTACCACAAGAGCGCTGGTGAGCGCGGCAAACGACATGGCGATCGCCGAGACTGCTACCCAGACGCCGGTCTGCGAAGGAATGCCTTTCGAAGGCGCGATTGCAGGCAGCGCCGGACGCGGGTGAAGCGCTGGCTCCGTTCGGGTGTACGTTGTGACTGACATGATCCCCTTATTTGATGTGTCAAGACTTCGCGACGAGGTCAGGGTCGGTCTGCATGACGTAGTCCTTCGCGGCACCTTCTGCGTTGTACTCGTAGGGCCCCTGATGAACGACCAAATGACGTCCGCCAAAATTGTCGAATGGCGGCGGCGATGTGGTGGACCACTCGAGCGAAGTGGCGCTCCCACGGATTATCCGGCGCTAGCGGCCCCCACCACCGCGCATGAACCAAGTTGTAGAGGAAAATCAGCTGGGCCGCGCCAGTGAGCAGGGCAGCGATGGTGATGAACTTGTGCACTGGAATCAGCGCGAATCAAATAATCGTCGGTGAAGGAGGCGTAGCGGCGGACGTTGCCCGCAAGGCCCAGATAATGCATCGGCATGAAAATGCAGTAGACGCCGATGAAAGTAAGCCAGAAATGCAGCTTTCCGAGCGTCTCGTTCATCATCCGGCCAATCATTTTGGGCATCCAGAAATAGGTGCCGGCAAAAATTCCGAAAATCGCCGCCACGGCCATCACGAAATGGAAGTGGGCAACGACGAAGTAGGTGGCGTGCAAATAAGTGTCGATGGCCGGCTGCGCCAGGAAGAATCCGCTGATTCCGCCGCTGATGAACACCGAGATGAAGCCGAGGCAGAAAGAGCGACGCGCTCGTGAAGCGCAAATTCGCGCCATAAATCGAGCCCAGCCACATCAGCGTTGCAACCGTAGCGGGAATTGTGATGATCAGCGTGGGTACCGAAAACAAAATCGCCGAGAACGGATTCATTCCGCTCAGGAACATGTGATGGCCCCAAACCATGTAACTCAGGAATCCGATAGCGATCATGCAGCCGATCATTACGCGCATTCCGCCAAGCAGCGGCTTGCGAGTAAACGCTGGCAAAATATGCGAAATGATTCCGAAGCCAGGGACGATCGCGATGTAAACCTCCGGGATGGCCGAAGAACCAGAAGAGGTGCTGCCACAGAAGCGGCGAGCCTCCGGAATGCGGCAAGAGCGTGTCGCTAACGACCATGCCAGCGGGATTGAAGAAGCTGGTGCCCGCGGTGCGATCCAGGATGAGTAGAATGCAAGCCGGAAGCAGGTCTGCGAAGGCCAGCAAGCCGATGCAGGCCGTGATAAACCACGCCCATGTGGACAGCGGCATGCGAGCGAGCGTCATGCCCTTTGTGCGCAAGTCGAGCGTGGTGGCAATGAAATTCAGCGAGCCGAGCAATTGCCAATGCAGAAAAGCGCGATCGAAACCGCCCAGAGGTTCTGGCCCATCGCTTCGCCAGGACCGGAGATTCCGCCGACGGAACTGAGCGGTGCATAAGCGGTCCAACCGGAAATCGGCGGACCGTCATGGACAAAGAAAGCCGCGATCAGGACGAGGAAGGCGACGAACGTGGTCCAGAACGACATCATGTTGAAGCGAGGAAAGGCCATGTCCTCGGCGCCCATCTGAATGGGAAGAAAATAGTTTCCAAAGCCGGCGAAAGGGGCGTTTGTGAGTACGAAGAAGACCATGATGTCCCGTGCATGGTGCATGAAGCGACAGGTAGTATTCAGGGGTCATCACGCCGCCCGGCGCGCCGTTTGGCGAGAAATGTTGCAAACCGCGGAATTGCCAGAGCCGCCCAACCCAAATGAAGCCGCATCAGCCAGGAAAGAACCATGCCGATAAAAACGGCGACAAGCGCAAGGCCGTAATACTGCAGGCCGATTACTTTGTGATCGAGGCTGAAAACGTACTTCTTGATGAACCCTTGGGTGGAGAATGATGATGAACTGCCGGTTGTGACGGACATATCATGCATTGCTGCCCCTCACAGATTGCGTTTGCGCCGCCGCCCACAGAACATGTCAGCCGCGCGGCGCCCTATCGCAACGACTAATCTCCCGACTGTTGCTTCAGCCAGTCGTGCATACTCCGGCTGCGTCATCACCTGGAGATAGGCTCTTCATGCTGTAATGACCCAAACCACAGAGCTGTGTGCAGACGATTTCCCACTTCCCCGTTTTTGTCGCGGTGAAATGAAGCGGAATATCGAGGCCCGGAACGATGTCCTGCTGGATGCGCAATTCCGGTACATAGAAATTGTGAATCATGTCTTTGGAATGCAAGAGTGAGCAAAATCGGCGTGTTCACTGGAATCGTGAGCGTTCCCGACTACGATGTCGTCGCGTGCAGCTACGTCATTTTCCGGGATCGAGACCAAAATAATTTCCGTTCCGTCGTTGATTTTATCCGGATGAATCCCGCCAAACACGCCGTCTGGCCCGGCATAGCGGAAAAAGAAAGCAAACTGTTCTGCCTGGACGTCCACGTGCAGCGCGTGCGGATCGGGCTTGGCAATATACATCGAGGCCCAAACTTTTGATCCTACGAACGTCAGGCTGAGAATCTCCAACCCGACCAGGATAATTCCAAACGCCACGACCGGGCGGTGCCCGCCGGGCCAGTTCTTGATTTTCCCCTTGTAGTTTCCAAAGGCCCAGATGAACCCAGCAAGTACAAACTGAGAGCTTACAAACAGAACTCCCCGAGCCGATCATCGTCTCGTCCAGTTGGTGATCTACCGCGGGACCGTGAGCAGACACCACCTCCGGCATCCACCACATGTGCGTGACAATCGGATAGACAGAAACGACGCGTAATGATGATAAGCAGGATTGCAAAAAATTTGCCCATCGGAGCTCGCCTCCGCGATTACACAACGATTCGACTGAAGTGCAGGTGGCGCCCGTCCCACGCGGCAGGACGCCGCATATCCGCAGTGCTCCGCTTGCTAATATGGCAACGCTTTGAAAGTAAAGTTCGCTGTCGCTGCCCCGCCAGATACCGTCACTTCCTGCGTCTGAGTGCCCATATGCTCTTGCCAGGCGGTTAGAGTGTACTTGCCCGGTGGCACGTTCTTGATTTCGTAAAGTACCGTCTCGCTCCGGTTACCCCGTAATGTGAAGTCTTCAACACCACGAAATAGCCGTGCATCCAAGGATGAATATTGCACTTCACGGGGATGAATTCGGGCTTATCCCACTTGGTGTCGATCGGAGGCGCGCCAGGAGGCTGCGACTTGTTCCATTCCGCATTCACTTTGGCAGACGGGTGGATGTTATGCGCCACGGATCATTGTTGTAGATCTGAAGGGGCTATCGACCTGCATCACGGAGACGTGCGGAATATACTGGCAGCCCTTCTGGTCGTACCGTACGCGGCCGCTGGCCGGTGGCGAGTCCTGTCCCAGCGGAAATAAAACGACAACATCTTCGAGCGTATCGCCCGGCCCCGATTCCACGTCCTGAGTTTTGATTGGCGGGTTGTGGAGTTTCTGGCAGTACGGCTCCTTCGACATGTCAATTGGTTTCATCTTAGGAGGAGTGCCAGTGTATGTAACTTTACCTGTAATCGTTCCTCCCGCTGGCCGTGCAGCGGTGACTAGCATTGCCGAGCCCGCCAGCCCGAAAGACAGCCAGTAAAAGAAAAAACTTAATTCGCATGATCTACTCCCCTTTTAAAAGTGGCCACGAATTCGACTCTACAATAGTATCCGCTCACACCGTTCAAATCTATTGCCCAGCTGACTCGGCGCCGATCGGCTTGATCTGTCCCTGGTGCGTTTTCACATAGTCCAGCCAGACGGTGCGCGACTGCGATTGCACGTTCGGCTGCAGCGTCCTGAGGAAATGCACCAGATCCCAGGCGTCTTGCGGCTTGAGCGAATCCGCAAACGACGGCATCGGCGTTCCGTCCAAGCCGGTCATGAAAATCTTGTACAGATCCGAATTCGTTTCGCCGCAGCGGAAACGCGTACCATCGTGGAAGTTGTACGGGCGTATCGGCTCGCCCTTGTCATCCGTCAGCGTGATGGCAGATGGACCGTCGCCCCGCCCTTCCGGCCCATGGCACTTCCAGCACTGCATCTGATCGAAAAGCTGCCTGCCGTGTAGGACGCTATCGATCGTCTGCGGCGGCTCCGGTGGAATCGTGATTGGAGTGCCGGCCTTCTGCGTTTGCCATTTGGGCGAGAAGGTCTTGATGTAGGCAATCAGGTCCACGCGTGTCTGCGGGGTTAGCGGACGCCATGTGGGCATGAGCGTATCCACCACGCCGCGCGTGATCGTGTCATATAGATCCTGGTCGGTCGGCAGCGTTCCAGTGGGAGTGGACCTCCAGCGGAACAGAGCTTCGGTGAAATCCCTCGGCTTCGGATCGATCCACTGAGCGTTTTCGCCTTCGCCGTTCCCTTCTTTGCCGTGGCAGCCGACGCACCAGCGGCGGTAATCCTGCTTTCCCGCCTCCGCGTTTCCCGTCAGGCCGTTTACGCTCGCTCCCGTATCCTGAGCTACAGCAACGCCCAGGAGTCGCGAGGGCCACACCGAAAGCCGCGAGCATCAGACTTCGCGTGATTTTCTTTGATAGTGCCATGGGCTCCTCGCTCCTTTAGAAGTCGAAGTCAAAACCGAACATCAGGCTGCTGCTGCTGATCGTGCAGTTGAATACTCGTCCCGCATCGGAACACAGACTTCCAAATGCACCGCCCTGGTTCGTCACGCCATTCGATCGTACGAATGAATACTCCTGCTGCAATGCTAGACCCGCGCGGCTGAACATGATCGGATACCAGCGATTCGCAATCGTGAAGGCGTTCAGGTTACCGGTGTTGCCCGGAGCGACATCGTATCCGCTTGCTGGGCCATATGGACCGTCTCCCAGCGGGCGATGATGATCCACTGAGGCGAAATGATGTACTGGCCTTCTACGAAGCCTCCATTCCATTTGGCGCGCGCGGAGCCCCTCAGGCAACGGGCCGCTGTTGGCGGCTATTCCATTTGCAAGGAACGCATTATCTGACCCTGCAAATAGACTCCCTTGCACACAGCCATTTGTTGAAATACCATTTCCACTCGACTCCCGTCCGGCTAAACGGTTTGTTTCCTCGCCCGTAGATAGGCGTTGTATCGGAAGTCTGGAAAAAAGTTGGAGCGTAGCCGAAGTAGCGCATACGCACCCACCTTCATGAATCCGTTGCCGAAAGTGTTGAACCCCTGCTCGAAATGGCCGTAGTAGTCAAACGTACGCCCCGGAACTTGACCATTGCGAAAGCAAGATTCACCGATTACCATCGACGCTGCTCAGCACGCAAATGTATAGCGAGTGTAGCTATTGGCGTTGTGGCCGGCGAATTCCATGCCTAGCTGGTTGTCGCCAATGCCACCGAACGGGTTCTGATCGCTCAAAGGTGAGAAATGGTAGATGTAATAGAAGCCGCCATCTCCCGACAGTGTGAGCAGCCGCTTCTCGGAGACCGGCAGATTCGAGTTCGAATTTTCCGACCTTGAAGTTCAGCCATGACGTGTGAAGCAAATTATCAAACCGCACGAATGCATTTTCAAAATGGAACGAGGCATTCTGATCCGAAGACGGCAGCACGCTGAACGAAATATTCTTGTACAGAGTGCCGGCGAACCAGAGGTCCAGCCCTGAAAGATCAAAACCGCCTGTTGTCAAAGTGCCCGGATGGGAGCCGGGTGTTCCTGTACCACCATCCCCAGTGCTTGGAGCATTGTCCACCACTTGGTTGTTCGCGCTCTCGCGGTGCCACTGCGGCGTAATCCGAACCGTGATCGGGAAATATGACGGATCGCGCGTAATCGGAGAATCGCGCTCGTTCATCATCTGATAACCGTTGTCCCGAAACACTTGGCCGAAGTTGTTGAGCTCCGGCCAACCGATGTGGCAGGCCGAGCACGGCAGGCCATACTTCCGCGCAAACGCAGGAATTGCGTTGGCCGGTTTCGGCGCCGGGAAAAGCACGGCCGCAAGTAATATGAGTGCCGGCACAGCCGCGACAACTCGGTTAATCATTTTCGACGGCGAATGGGAATTCATCCGTGCCTCCTGATTTGAAAACCTTCGCGCGCTTCGACAACGATGGAGCCCAAACTCGGAAAGAAGAGACGAAGACACCTCACCTCTAAGCCCAACAATAGATTGTGGAAAGAGGAGAAAAGCGCTCATACTCACGACGAAAATACCTTGGAATCAGAAGGTTGCAATTCTTCTTAGGGTATCTTTTTTCGTCGGCAATGTAGCATGGGTATCCCGATGCCGAAAGACCATCTACAAAACATATCCTTCGATGTGTACCCGCAACCAACCGCGGCCACGTTTCAATACGGGCCATAATGCGGATTCCCGGAATCTATGAGAGAATCCGCGTGTCCAGGCCGCTGAGGTAGGACTCCGGGGTTCCAAACCTCAAAATGGTCCCATTCCAAGCACGCCATCCTCGCAAACATCACTGGCTCCAAGCCTCGTCCAGGAGCGCAAATTGTCGCTAGCAGGTCTCAAGACTGCCTGGACTGGCGATGGAGACGAAAAATCCTATCTCGCCTTTCTCGATTCTCTTCCCTTTCCCGCATGGCTGGCGAATGAGAGCGGAAGCTGCACCTTCCAAAACAAAGCCGGCTTGGAATTCCTAGGCAAGAAGCCAGATGATGTGCTCACGGAGGATTGGGCTGGCTTTGTCCATCCGGATGATCTTCCGAATCTGATCAGTCATCTCGCGAGCCTGGCTAATGCCTCTTCGCGGCGACAAATCGAATTCCGGATGCGAAGCAGCGCCGGAGAGTATCGCTGGTTTCTTTGCACCCTGGCACCCCGGATCGATGGCTCGGGACGAATTTCCGGTTGCGTCGGCTATTCCGTGGATATCTCGAGTTCAAAAAAAACCACGGAATCATTCTTCCACAGCGAAACACGTTATCGTCAGCTGTTTGCTTCCAACTTGATTGGCGCCATCTATACGAGCGTTGAAGGCGGGATCCTCGACGCGAACCAGAAATTTCTCGACATGGTCGGCTATTCGGCGGGCGACATCAGGGCCGGCTTGCGTTGGATCGACATGACGCCTCCGGAATACAAAGCTCAGGCAGAATCGAACGCCAGAGAGCTCCGCGCCAACGGCATATTCAGGCCGATCGAAAAGGAATATATCCGCAAAGACGGCTCTAGAGTCCCCGTACTTGTTACTTCGGCTCTGCTCGAAGGGTCAACCACAGAAGCCATAACATTCGTGGTTGATATCACCGAACATAAGCGCGCCGAAAAAGCCACGCGCCAGCAGGCCGAATCGCTTGCCAATGGCCAGATTGCCGCGCTGAACAGGACTTTGACGCTGCTCGCCACCGAGCCCTCGCTCGATACAGCCCTCAGCCACGTCTTGAAGGCAATCAGCGAACAGCTCAGCGTGACTTCCTCCGGGCTTCACCTCGCAGGCTTGCACGCGAACGAAGCTCTCCTCCATATGAACTACGATCATGGACAAATTACGCGCGGCGAGGATATCGACGATCCATCGGCCCTCCACCCTCAACACGTGGCGCGGGCCACCGAGCGTTGGCAGGCGCAAAAAGACGGTTCCCGCGGACCGGTGATTCTGGATGTACCCACCTCATCTGAGCTTGACGAAGTGCGGCGCGCCCACCTGCTCGCCGAGGACATCTGCACGCTTCTGCTGGTTCCCTTGCTCGTTCACAATAAGTTGGTCGGCACGCTCAGCATTCGGATCAAAGAGCGTCGCGAGCTGCGCCCGGCTGAAATTGAACTGGCGCAGGCCCTCGCCCAACAGGCCAGCCTCGCCGTTCATCTCACGCATCTTGCCCAGCGCTCGCGACAAGTCGCAATTCTCGAAGAGCGAAACCTCGCAGCAACTGGACGCGCCACAGAACTCGCTCGCGCCAACCAGGCTCTGAAGCAGACGCTCGATGTTCTGGCCAACGATCCGGAAATCGACGAAGTTCTGGGGCACGTTTTAACGGTCATTACGCAGGTCCTCGAAGGAACCGTTTCCACTCTCTGGCTGCGAGATCGCGATGACGAAACGGCGAGGTTGCATCTTCTCTTCCGAGACGGCCATCTCGTAAGCGGCGCTGAGTCTGGCCATCGTCTTGCCGGCCAGACGTTGAGCTTATCGCGCCAGGATCTATTCGCCTTTGCTGTGTTCCGCCGTGGCCGCCCGGTGTGGCATGAAGTGGCCACCAGCGAAGCGCTCGATGACGTAGCCAGAACCTACTTGCAGGAACAAGGTGTGAAGGCCCTGCTCGGCATCCCGCTCATTCTTGCTGACAAAGCAATCGGCGCAATTGTCGTCCGCTTCTCCGACCTGCGCCAGTTCGGCTCGGTTGAATTAGAACTCGCCCAAGGATTGGCTCAGCAGGCTACTCTAGCCCTTCAACTCACGCGTCTTGCCGAGCAAGCCCGCAAAGCTGCCATCACCGAAGAACGGAACCGGATGGCGCGCGAGATTCACGACACCCTGGCGCAAGGCTTCACCGGCATTCTGATTCAACTGCAGGCGGCGAAACAGGTTCTTAATGGCGCTCACTCAGAAGCCACCCAGCATCTGGAATCCGCAATCGACCTCGCGCGAGTTGGCCTCACGGAGGCGCGCCGGTCCGTGCAGGGGCTTCGCCCGCAACTGCTCCGCGATGGCAACATTGTCACGGCTCTCGATCAGCTGGTGCGCCAACTGGCCACTGATACCCTTGTTCGCATCCATTTTTTTTCAAACGGAGATGCTCAGCGCCTCACTTGGTCGCCGGACATCGAAAGCAATCTCCTGCGCATTTCTCAGGAAGCCATCGCCAACGCGATGAAGCACTCTGGCGCAAATCAAATCAACGTGCGCCTCTCAGCGGGATCGGAAGCCATTCAGCTCGCCATCGAGGACAATGGCGCCGGCTTCGATCCCCACGTTAACTCATTGAGTCGTGGCTTCGGATTGATTAGTATGCAGGAGCGGGCGGATCGCATTGGTGGCGATTTGACTATCCTCACCAAACCGGGCTCTGGAACGAAGATTCATTTGCTGTTGCCAATTCTGCGTACCCCGAAGACCGGAGAGGATCGCTCACTAACAGGCGATCATTCGTAGTATTGTGGCGGCAGGTTTCCTAACGCAGGTTCCTAAAAATGAGCAGGAGCGAATCAATTCGCATCATGATCGCCGACGATCACCCCGTCGTGCGCGAAGGCCTCGTCGCCTCGCTCAATCGCGTTCAGGATATGACCGTCGTCTGCGAAGCCGCCACCGGACAAGAGGCGCTCGATTTATTTTCGCGGCATGTGCCTGACGTCGCTCTCGTTGACCTGCGCATGCCCGAGATGGACGGCGTCGAAGCGATCGAAGCGATTTGCGAACGCTTCGGCAACGCCCGAATCATCATTCTCACTACGTTCGAAGGCGATGAGGATATTTACCGCGCCCTGCGCGCCGGCGCTCGCGCTTATCTCTTGAAAGATACTCGCCTCGAAGACTTGATTCATTGCATCCGCATCGTCCACGATGGCAAGAACTATATTCCTCCCATGATCGGCGCGAAGCTCGCCGAGCGAATGAAGGGTCCCGAACTCAGCAGCCGTGAACTCGAAGTCCTGCGACTGATGGCCGGCGGCAAGAGCAACAAAGAAATCGCCAGCGCCTTGTTCGTCAGTGAAGGCACCGTGAAAGGCCACGTGAACCACATCCTCGCGAAGCTCGGAGCGAATGGCCGCACCGAAGCGGCGCGCATTGCGCTGAAACGCGGCTTGGTTCGCGCCGAATAGACTGCACCGCCAGACGCTTCATCCCAACGAATGCGACTTTAATTTGCCGCGCGATTGACTTGCCTCCCGGCACGTCCTAAGATTCCGCCATTCTCGCGGAGTTCGGGTCCGGCTTTTTCAGCTCAGGAGTTCACTGGTGGCCGACTGGCAATACGCGCAATCCGATCGCGCCGAGCAGCTTGCGCAAATCTCCTACTATTCCGCGAAGAAACACCAGAACAGCCGCGAGATTGAATTCAGAATCACTGTCAAAGAATTCGTCTCCCCTCCACCGGGCCAGCACACCCGCTTCTTTGCCGAAGCGGATAAGAAAGTGAATCAGAAATCGGTCGCGCTGCTTCCCTTCGGATGGGGAGACTCGGTTTTGAAAGCCCTC
This sequence comes from uncultured Acidobacteriota bacterium, assembly GCA_963790945.1. Lineage (GTDB taxonomy): Bacteria > Acidobacteriota > Terriglobia > Acidiferrales > UBA7541 > Palsa-295. Next base: position 3,555 of record CAWBRH010000018.1, on the reverse strand, counting down.
GCCGGATGCCTGCGAATGATTCGAGATTTTCCCTACGAAGAGGAGTAGCGACCGCCGATGCCCATGAAGCTATCCACGCGGCAAATCAAGCCGGGCATCGTCCTGCTCGAAATCGCGGGACGCGTCTCCATGGGCGACGACTGCACTCTGCTCGATAGCGAAGTCGAACGCCACATTCAAAAGAATGAGAATCGCGTGATCTTCGATTTAGCCGGTGTGAACCACGTTGATAGCGCCGTGATCGGACAAATCGTGAAATGCCTCAGCCGCCTGAAGAGGTCCGGTGGCGCTTTGCACCTTTCCGGAGTGCATGGAATGGTCGAGGGCGTTCTGAAAATGACGCAGCTCTATCAGGTGCTGGCAATCTACCCCACTGCCGCAGAAGCCGCCGACAATTTTGCTCCCAAACCGTAGCGGCGGTGGCCGCCATTCACGCCACGGCCACCCTTGGTTCAACAGTTCGACCTGCGCTAGAAAGCCACGTCCTTGATGTGCGTCGCGATAAACCACTGGTTCCCGAATGGATCGACCACTCCCGCGCTGCGATCTCCGTACGGCTGATCCGCCGGAGGCGTTAGCGACTTCGCGCCCGCTCGCAGCGCCTGCTCGTAGACCGCGTCCGTATCCGGAACATACAAGTGGAGTCCGCACGGCATCGGTTTGTAGGGCCCATGCGCGTCACTCATTTCCAGGATCGAGTCGCCAATCGCGATTTTCGCATGCGCGACACCGCCCCCAGGCGCCGGCACCACCAATTTTTCCTCGGCTCCGAATGCCTCCTTGATGAACTGAATGAAGCGCCCCGTATTTTCCAGTGCGAGATAGGGCGTCACCGCTCGAAGTCCTTCCGGAATTCTCTCGCCCTTCAATGGAGTTGCGACGTACCAATGATTTCCAAATTCGTCCACGATCGACGCGCCGCGCTCGCCATATTCCTGGTCTGTCGGCTCGTTAATGGATTTCGCCCCTTTCTCCAGAGCCTTGGCGTACACCGCATCCACGTCGTCCACATAAACGTGCGACGCCGCCGGCCTGGGCGGAACCTTCTCGTTGGCATCCGCCATTTCAATCACCGAATCCCCGATCTGCACCTCTGCGTGCATCACGGCGCTGCTTCCGGGCCTTTGCGCTCGAAATCTTTCCACCCCGCCAAACACGTCCTTCAAAAACCCGATCAAGCGATTCGCGTCGGAAACAATCAGGTATTGCGTAATCGTATGAAATCCCTCTCGTACCGGTTTCACTGCGCTTGTAGCCATCTCTGCTCTCCTTTCAAGGTCCATTTTTAGTTCTGTCCTGAAATCTTCGCTGGGCAATCCGCGCAAAGCAGCCGCGACGCGAGCGAGAGCGGCAAGATCTGCCTGGTCTCGTCGGGGCGCAAATTCCTTGCCGGCTAGAACCGCGCTCACCATCTCGTCGAGCATTTCAAATTGGGTTCGCTCAACCATTTCTTGCACCCATTCGCTCGCGCAGACTTTGCATCGCGCGATATTGCAACTGCTTCACCGCGCCCTCCGTCCGTCCCATCGCGTCCGCGATTTCGCGAATTCCCTTCTCCTCCGCAAAGCGCATTTCAATCACGCGACGCTGGTCGTCAGGCAATTCCCGCACGAACCTATAAACCGCGGCGCGGTCCTCCACGGGACCTGATACCGCGGCCGTCGGTTCCGACGCTTCCTTCATCTCCAGCTCAACGCCAGTCGTTTCTCTCGCAGCGTGCTGCCGGTGGTTTACGATCGCGTTTCTCGCAATCCGGAAAAGCCAAACCGCGAACGGCACGCTTCGCCACTCAAAACGGTCGAGCCCTTCGAGCGCCTTGCGAAAGACGTCCGCCGTCAGATCCTGCGCTGTGGCTCGATTCTGCACCCGCCGCCCGATGAAGGCGTACACGCGCTCGAAATGAAGCTCGTAGAGTTCGCCAAAGCGGCGACGATCCCTCTTCGCCTCTTCGATGAGGATCCGCTCGTCAGTTTCGCTGCTGACGTCTTTCAACGCGCGCTCCGCTTAAACGATCGCCTTCTCATAACATAAACAACTCACGGGCTAAAAGGTCACGCTTATAGGGATGAAAATCTTCAACTTTGGTTGGTCCCCGCCTAGTACGCCCGTCCTATAGCCTATCCCCCGTGGATTCAGTAGATTTAATGAGCACCGAGCATTAGGAGGCGACGAGATGGCAACCGCTGTCCAGATTCAGGGCTCCCCGGAAACTGCGCGGCTTGGCCCCAACCATGGCCGGCGACGGGAACGCCTCAAAGTCTCCCTGCCCGTGCAAGTTCAGCCCTTCGACGCCCGATTTATCGACATTATTGACGTGGGTGAGGTAAGCGACTTTACCCGCGACGGCCTCTACTTCAGCACCTGTATGCCCCATTATTTCATGGGGATGCGGCTCATCGTTACATTCCCTTTTGGCGACCAAGCCTCCGCTCACAAGCGCTTCCTCGGCACCATCGTTCGCATGGAAGACCGTGAGGACGGGAATCGCGGAATCGCTGTTCGCTTCGTCTTGTAGTTCGAATTCTCTCACCCGCGTTTCCACCGTCGTTTGCCTTTGGGCAAGCCAACCCGCATTCCGGCTTGTCACCCGCACGATGCCCGGCGAAAATACCCCTAGAGCAAATCGCATTGCCCGTCGTCCAGCGTGAGTTTGAGAGCGCCTTTTTGCGCGGGCAACCAGGAAAAAACGATGTCACATGAGCGGCACACCATGAGGACACAAAGACCATCACCCCGATCAGTCGAAACACTCGGAGCACTCCAAGCACTCCGCTGGGGCGGCCGTCACTGACTCGGAGCGCCGCGAAGGAAGCCGCCATATCTTTACCGCGGCGGCGGATGTTGTCGAAATCTCCTCAGGGGCTCGTTTTTCCACTCGCACCACTGACCTCGGTCCAGGCGGTTGCTTCGTCGACACCACGAATCCCTTCCCGGTCGGCTCGAAGCTCCACGTGAGACTGCACAAAGGCAAGACCAGTTTCGAGACCTCCGGCACGGTCGTCTATTCACAGAATGGTCTGGGTATGGGAATCGCCTTTAACGATTTGGCACAGGAACGTCGCACCGCCCTGGAATCGTGGCTGGCGGACCTAACCGGCGAGCGCCAATCGCATGACGTGATTACCTACGAGACGCGCGCCACCTTGAGTTCCTCGCCACAACGCGGAGGTAACGCAAGTACCTCGCTCGTTCGGCTGGTTCAACTGATGATTGGCAAAGGCATCCTGACGGAAGCAGAGGGCGCTTCGGTGTTGATTGATCCTGTTCTTTAGGGGGGACGGACTGCTTGACACCGGCCTTTATCGGGAATAGGCCCCGAAATGGTACGTCATCAAGTGCTAGGCCTGCGAAGTCTAATAGCCACTATGGATTGGCGAGCTGGTAATAGGACTAGCGAACTAGGCAACGGTAGGTATCTATTTCCCGGTTTAGGAAAATTTTACAGTAGGGCTGGATTTTCGAGGCCCTTGTAACTGGTTTAAACTAAACAATATCAGCTTAGGAGAAATCAGACGACCAACGGCGACACTATTGCATCTAACGGACAGTACGAGG
>CAWBRH010000017.1:0-4558 GCA_963790945.1 uncultured Acidobacteriota bacterium | reverse complement strand
CAACGATCCCGAGCGCGTCAAGCCCCGCAAGTCCGAAATCACTGTCCTCTTCAGCGATATCCGCGGTTTCACCTCAATCTCCGAATCGCTCGATGCCCAGGAACTCGCCGACCTGCTCAATGGCTACCTCACAGAGATGACCCGGATCATCTTTCGCTACCAAGGCACCTTGGATAATATATCGGCGATGCGGTGATGGGTTTCTGGGGCGCACCCTATGAGGAGCCGGATCACGCAACGCGAGCTTGCAACGCAGCACTCAGCATGCTCGCGCGGCTCGCCGAGTTGCAAAAGGATTGGCGCGCGCAAGGGCAGCCCGTCTTGGATATCGGCATTGGACTAAACACCGGTGTCGCTTCCGTAGGCAACATGGGGTCGTCCATGCGCCTCGCATATACGGCTATGGGCGACGCGGTGAATTTGGCATCGCGCCTGGAGGGCCTGAATAAGGAATACGGTACGCGAATTATCATCAGCGAATCCACTTACAAAGCGTTGCAGAGCGATCGAGTTCTGGTGCGTGAACTCGACATGATCCGCGTGAAGGGCAAGCTTCTTCCCGTCACAATTTACGAAGTGCTCGACGCCGAAGCGCTCGGAGGTGAGGGTAAGGAACTCGTGGAGCTTTTCGCCAGCGGTCAGAAGGCTTACAAACTGCGCGATTGGCGTGCTGCGGGACAAGCCTTTGAACAGGTTATCGACCGCTGGCCCGACGACGGGCCCGCGCGCATTTTTTTACGTCGTTGTGAGGAGTATTCGCCCGAAGAACCGGAAGCTGATTGGGACGGCGTATACGTGATGAAACACAAGTAGCGGATTCGAGGGAAATAGGCGAGCTCAAGCGAATAACCTAGAGCAATGAAGTCCTAGTTGTCGAGTCGCACGACGAATGTAGTGAACTGCTCGCTGTCGTGGAGCTGCTCGGCAGCGATCGCGCCGCCTCCTCGCTCGCAGCCGGCCTATCCGAACACGATAGAAGGTTCCATTTGGCGATTCGAATGGCACCACGCTCACCGGCGGATATCGCGATTCGAGTTGCACCTTCAATCGCGCGGCATTCTCCTGCACCAGAAATGCTCCCACCTGCACGCCGAAGTACCCCACCGACGGATTTGGGCCGGAAATCACTTCCAGTCGTACATGGGCGGTTCCGGGGCCCACCATTTCAATAGCCTGCGCGGCAGAGAGCGATAAATCGATCACGCGGTTCGCGACGAATGGGCCGCGATCATTGATGCGCACTTCGGTTTGCTTTCCATTGGTCAGGTTCGTCACCCGGACCATAGCGTTAAACGGCAGCGTGCGATGCGCCGCGGTGAATTCGTGCATGTCGTAAATTTCGCCGTTCGACGTGCGCGCGCCCCTGGAAAGGATAGCCGTACCACGAAGCGACCCCTTCTTCCACCCATCCATTGGCTGGCGTCTGTTGGCCGTGTGCTGGCGGAGCGAGAGGTCGTAGGCTCTGGTAGTGGAACTTGCTGAGGAAGCGGAGTCTGCGCGGGAGGAACTTGCGTCTGTCGCGGCTTGCGATTGCAGCCTGCGACGAGAAGTGTCAACGACACAAGCGGAAGCGCAAAAAACAAAAGCGCCTTGGCGCGAACGCGGCCGCGAATCTGATTCGGCGCAGTCGAAAATTCGCTCCGCCTGTCGCAGAGCGTCACTCGTTATCCCGATTCACTTGTTTCGTCTCATTTTCGGTATTATAGGAACGCACTCACAATCGCGCAAGGAAGCGTACCGTACTTGCATCACACCTTCACAACTGATTTGATCGGATACATGAACGTCGGATTCGTAAACAGATGAGCGGCTTTTTCGGCGGTGGAAAACAGGGACGCCCACAGCTCTGCCCTTCCTGCGGCACCCTGGTCGGCGCGAATGCCACGCGCTGCCATCAATGCGGCGCGAACCTCACATTCTCGATGGCCGCCGCCAGCCGTTCTCTTGGGAACCTGCTCCCCGCAACAGCCCCCGCCACCTACGGCATCCTCGGATTCAGCTGCCTGCTTTACATCGTTACCCTGCTTGTCACGCTTCGCACAAACGGCCTTCAGCCCCCGGGCGGGGGCGGAATTTTTGCCCTGTTTGGCATTGGCAGCATCGACGGGAACGTTCTTACTCGTTTCGGGATGTCTTACCCGATGCCCGCTGATCTTATTCAACCGTGGCGCTTGGTAATGGCCGTATTCCTTCACGGCAGCCTGATGCATATCGTCTTCAACATGTGGGTGCTGATGGATATTGGCCCGCAGATTGAAGAGCTTTACGGCTCAGCGCGATTTTTCTTTATCTATGTCGCGACAGGAATCGGCGGATATCTTCTAAGTAGCACTCTCAGCGGACACCCCAGCATGGGGGGATCAGGCGCCTTGCTCGGATTGATTGGCGTGCTCCTCGCAATCACCACGGGCCGCAAAAGCGTGGGTATGCAAATGCTCCGCAGCCAGATTATTCGATGGCTCATTTACATCGCGATTTGGGGATTTCTATTCCCCGGAATTGACAATTACGCGCATTTCGGCGGGTTGGTCGCAGGATTCGGCCTTGGAAAGATCATGGTGGATCGGCCGCCCGGCTTGCCAGAAGAACGCAACCGCGCAAACGCTCTTGGCTGGGCGACCGCGGTCGTCGTAATCGCCAGTATTGCGTTCATGATGAAGGGCCTCATTCAGGGCGGCGGCTAAAGTCCAATCCGATTTCAAGTGACGAATCGGCTTCAAACTCCCGCGTGAAGCTGCCGCGACACAACAATGCTGTAATGCAATCCCGAAATGGCCAGAAACACCGCCACCAGATACGTGCACACGTGCCGTACGATCCATAAAAACTGGTTATCCCAAATCGCCAGCACCAGAACCAGCACCACAAGCAGTATCTCGAAAAATGTAGTCGCCTTCCCCCAAATGCTCGGCGGAAAAGGCCGGTAGCCAACGGTAATTAAAATCACCGCGCACGCCACCAGAATCAACACGTCGCGCCCCAGCACCAGAATGGTCAGCCACCAGCAATCTTCCCCTTCAGCGCCAGAATAAAATAAGACGACGAAAGCAGCAGCTTATCCGCGATCGGATCAAGATACGCTCCGAGCGGCGTTCTCTGATTCAACCCGCGCGCGAGCAACCCATCGAGCGCATCGCTCACGCCGGCCGCAACCAAAATTCCCAGCGCCAAGTCATACCGCTCATATTCGATCGCAATCAGAAACACCGGCAAGAAAGCCAGGCGCAGAAATGTGAGCTGGTTTGGAACCGTCAGGATTCGACTGGGCATGAAATGAACCTGGGCGTAGAAATCCGCGTCAACTTTCGCATCACGCAAACTGTGGAGATAATCCGGCAGCGAGCGCCCTACTTTTTTAGCAAATACTTCAGCCAATGAAGGAATCGAGCCGCGTGCCTCGTCAAGCGCGATCCTTTCAATTCGCAGCATCGGAAAAAACAAAGTGGGCAAGCCCATCCGATCGCCATCCGGATGCAGTATCTGGCTTACGAAATCATCAAACGAGCTCAAATCGATCCCGCGCAAAGTCACTCCGGCATTCGAAATATCCACAAGCTCACCCCACAGCTTTTCCTTCGGCGAGTGCAGACTAATCACCACGATCGAATGAGGCTGCATTCATTCTCCTCGGAATCCGTTGCGTATGGTATCGCAGGTAGTGCGCCGCCAATAGGCCACAAAACGTCTGCTCCGTAATCTTTTCGCGCAGCGCACCACGGCGGGCGCGCTGATCTCGACTCACACGCCATCGTCTTCAGATCAGGCGAACGCAAGAGCTTCGGCTCAGTCACCTTCTGTACGTCTTCAGGCGTCACGCCAGCCGCCACTTCGCGCAGCACGAGCCCCTCAGCCGTCACGTCAATCACCGCAAGCTCCGTCACGATCATATCCACCACGCCCACGCCGGTCAGTGGCAGGCTGCACGCCTTCACAATTTTTGGTTCGCCATCTTTAGTAGCGTGCTCCATCGCAATGATCACACGCTTCGCACCCGCCACCAGGTCCATCGCGCCGCCCATGCCTTTCAACATTTTCCCGGGAATCGCCCAGTTCGCGAGATTGCCGTTCTCGTCCACCTGCAACGCACCCAGCACGGTGACGTTGATTCGTCCACTGCGAATCATTCCAAACGACTCAGCGCTCGAAAAATACGAGCAGCCCGGGATTTCCGTAATCGTTTCCTTCCCCGCGTTAATCAGGTCCGCGTCCTCTTCGCCTTCGAAAGGATACGCGCCAATTCCCAGCATCCCGTTCTCAGACTGCAGTACCACCTCCATCCCCGGCGGCAGGTAGCTCGGAATCAGCGTCGGCAATCCGATGCCGAGATTCACGTAGTACCCATCGCGCAACTCACGCGCCACGCGCCGTGCGATCACTTCCCTTTTATCGATTTCAGTCGTTCGTTCTGCCATTCCGTCTCCCGCTATTGCCGTTTGCGGACTGTCCGCCGCTCGATCCGCTTTTCGTATCGCGAGCCCTGAAAAATCGCGTCAACAAAAATCCCTGGCGTGTGAATGCAATCCGGATTCAGTTCGCCAAGCTCGACGAGCTCTTCCAC
>CAWBRH010000016.1:0-242876 GCA_963790945.1 uncultured Acidobacteriota bacterium | reverse complement strand
ATGGCTATTCCGCCGATATTGTAAACCTCACCGATTTTGCCGCGCTCGAGGACCGCGAGAATGCCGCGGCAGTTGTCTTCCACATGCAGCCAATCGCGCTGCTGCTTTCCGTCGCCATAGATCGGCAGCGGTGTGTTATCGAGTGCGTTTGTGATCATCAACGGTAGAAATTTCTCCGGAAACTGATATGGGCCGTAGTTGTTTGAAGAACGCGTTATGAGCGCCGGGAATCCATAGGTCCGCACGTAGGAGCGAACCAGGAAATCCGAGCCTGCTTTGGATGAGGAATAAGGACTACTCGGCTGGAAAGGCGAATTCTCGTCCGCAAAGGCACCCGGAGCGATGTCCCCGTAGACTTCATCCGTGGAAATATGGACGAAGCGCGGGATATCAGCTTCTTGGCAACCTGCAGCAAGACGAATGTTCCTTTGACGTTCGTCTCGATTGAGGGAGAAGGATCATAGATGCTGCGATCGACGTGAGATTCCGCAGCGAAATGAACCACAGCGTCACAATCGCGCATTGCGGATTCCGCCGCGACGGGGTCGCAGATGTCGCCGCGGAAGAAACGATAGTGGGAATGTTCGCGACTGAATCAAGGTTTCCGAGATTTCCCGCGTAGGTCAACTTGTCGTAGTTGACGACCGTACGCCTTGTGGAGTCCGAGAACATGGCGGATAAAATTCGAGCCGATGAACCCGGCGCCGCCTGTGACGAAAAGCCTCATTGCGATGGTTCCGTGTGCGCGAAAGCTTTGGCGGCAGCGCGGTTTTTCAGCTTGTTTGCGCCGGTTTCGGCCACCAGATTGTTTGCGCGCAGCAGGGATTCGAATGTGCCGGCGTCGGTCCACCAGCCGTCGAGTACTTCGTAGGTGAGCTTTCCTTCGTCAATGTAGAAATTATTTACGTCGGTGATTTCGAGTTCGCCGCGCCCCGAAGGCTTCAGGCGGCGAATCTTTTGAAAAACGGTCGAGTCGTAGAGGTAGATTCCGACCACGGCATAATTCGATTTTGGCTTCTTGGGCTTTTCTTCGATACCGACAACGCGGTCACCGCGAATTTCCGCGACGCCGAACCGATCCGCGTCTTCCACCTCTTTCAGCAGGATCTTGGCGCCGTCTTTTTGTTTCTTGAAACTCTCAACCGCTCCGCAAATATCGTTCTCGATTATGTTATCGCCCAGGACCACGCAAATCGGCCCATCCCCGGCAAAATATTCAGCCAGGCCAAGCGCCTCAGCAATTCCGCCTTCACCTTCCTGGTAGGTGTAATTCAGGTGCTTGAGGCCGAAATCGCGGCCATTGCCTAGCAGGCGCAGAAAATCGCCCGCATTTTTTCCCCCGGTGACCAGCAGGATTTCGTGAATCCCGGCGTTCACGAGCGTTTGGATCGGGTAATTCACCATCGGCTTGTTGTAGACCGGCAGCAAATGCTTGTTCGTGACTCGTGTGAGCGGGTTCAGCCGGCTTCCCGTGCCACCTGCAAGCACAACGCCTTTCATATCGGTTCACCTGTCTATCAAAACTGAATCACTTCGAAACGATTCGCGGTGTTGCAGACCACTGGTTCTATTGTACTCGCGAAGTACGGCTTGCGCGGCAGTATCTCCTCCGTTCAATTGGGGTCCGCCGTTCCGCTGCGTTAATTGCAACGCTCGATTCTTTGTCTTAGTCACCCGGAAAGGCGGGAGTCGAAGGATATCCGAGCGGTGATGGTGCTTAACACGCGCGACGATGGGAGCCTCCCAATACTCCAAATTATGTGGCGAGGAACGGCGATTGTACTGCGGGTCTGCGATGCGGGAAATGATTGAAACAACTCCGAGCGCGCAGGTCTTCTGCCCGTCTGTGAAAGAAGCTTTATGGCGCGCCTACTCGACGATCAACTGGAGCGGAGGAGCGGTCACGGTCACTCCGTTAGCAGATGCGGTAACGGTGACTGTCACTTCGCCCGGCTGAGTTGGTCCGTTGGGTCCTTTGGGGATGCCCCCGCAAGAGGCGCCACCTCCGGGGCAATCAGGCGTGGGCTCTTTCATTCGCAGTCATCGTTCACCGTGACTGGGCCGGACGAGCCGTCGGAGAAATGGCCGGTTGCAGTGAATGTCTGCATGGCATTGACCGCGATTGATGCGGTCGGCGGCGCGACTGTGATCGATGTGAGCACCGGCGGGGCTGCGGTTACAGTGAGCTGAGCGGTACCGCTCACGCTGGGAGTCTGAGTTGACGTCGCCGTGATGGTGATCGGGCCGCCTGCGGATACACCGGAGGCCACGCCTGCGGGATTAATCGTAGCGATCGTCATGTTTGACGAGGTCCAATTCACCAACGACGGACAGCACTCCTTCGATCGTCGAAAAATTTCTGCCACGGATCCGCTACATCAGAAAAAAAAATGGCGGCCAGGCTTCGGCCTTCAACGCTGCGATTCCGAGCTGCGTGGCTCCGATCGTCGCATTTCTTGACGGCGACGATTGGTGGGCGAAGCAGAAATTATCCGTCGTGGCGGAGACGTTTGAAGCGAATCCCGGAATCGCGGCCGTGGGCCACGGATTTTTCGAAGTGCGGGACAGCGCGCCGGCGCGCGAAATGTTCGTCCCCGCGAGACGTGCTTCTTGGATCTGAGCAGCGTCGAGGCTGCCCGGCTTGCAGACGCTGGTCTCACGTTGCTTGGCACCAGCCGCCTCTCGATTCGCCGCGAATTCTAAATCGAATCGGCCCATTGCCCGAAGAACTCGTGTTCTGTGCCGATTCGCCCATCATCGCTTTGCTTTGGCGCTGGGCGGCGCCGTGATTCTTGACCGGCCGCTTTGCTATTACCGGCAGCATTCGCAGAATTTGTTTGCGCCTATCGCGATGGACGGCGCCGCCGAGCGGCGAAGATTTGAGCAGCTCAGGTTCCTGCTCAGTTACGTTCCGCCGCGGCTCGCGGAATTTGGAGTCGCGCCGGATGTGATCGATGCGTTTGTGGAATCTGCCCGCGTCGAATTCGAACGGGCCAAGCTCTACTTTGGGCGAGGGAGGAAGGCTCGAGGTATTTCGCACGGAGCGCCGAAGATTTCAAACCTATTATCAGAATCGAAGCGCCAGATCCAAGCTCTTCGAGTTTGCAGTAGGGGCGTGCGCGCTAATCCTGCCTCCGCGAAATTTCTATCAGCTGCTTCACTGGTATGGCCGCCACAACTTCGCGCGTCTCCGCGGCGCATTCGGGAAAGCGGAGTCGAAGGCGCCGCCAGCCTTTTTTCAGCGGTTGCCCAGAGTTTCGCCGAGCGATTTGCAGTCCGATCGAGCTTGACGCGAGTTGACCTGAACTTGAGCTGACCTTACCTCGTCGCGCTCTACCGCTACTCGTCGATGCGCCCTTCGATTCTGAAAATCGTTTCGCCGCTCAGCAGCTTGGGATAGAAATCCGTCGACTTCTGCGGCAGGACGCCGCCCCCCAGCGCGATCTCCGTCACCTGCTCCACGCGCACCGGCTTCAGCAGGCACGCCATCTGCGCCTCGCCGCGATCCACCGCGCCAATCGCCCTCTCCATCTCGCGCTCGTACGAAATAAATTTCTCCGCCTCCACCGCCGCCGCCGTAATCCCCAGGCCCTTTTCCAGCATCACCCGATGCAGCAGCACCACGTCCAGCCCGCGCTGCGCCTCCGACAAATCCGGCAGCAGCAGTTCAGATCCACATCGCGCCGTAGCAAAAATAAATAGAACGCATTCGCGCCCGCCCCGTGCCGGGCGATGTGCCGGGCCCCGCGCCAGTGGTTGGCGTGGGATTGGAACTGATCCCGAATAAACTCCGATTCCCCGCCGCCTTGATTCGACCCTTCAAAATCGCGCCGAAATTCCGCGTGCTCGCGGCGCGCTCCTCAGCATTCGCGAACGGATACGAATACCAGTCGAAGTAGGGCCCCACGCTTTTGCGAAAGCGCTCAAAATCGAACTCTTCCAGATTGCGCACCAGCCGGTGCGTGGGCAGAATCGTCAGCCCTTTCGAGTGCGTGTTGATGAGCGTCATCATCGCGAACTCGTACGCCGCGTTTTTCTCTGCGGCGGGCAGACTCGAAGAATTAGCATCGGCTTTCTCGCCTTTCGTGGCCGCCTTCTCGCGATTCTCGTTTCTGAAATTCAACGCCGTCTCGTAGCGATGATGCCCGTCGGCGATCACGAGCTTCTGCTGCGCCATCGCTGTTTCGATTCGCCGGATCGCGTCCGCATCGGACACCGGCCAGAGCCGGTGCAGCACGTCAAACTCATCGCGCATCTCGATCGCGGTATTTCGTCGAGCGATATCTTCGAGCAGCGTCTCAATCTTTCGCGACTTCTCGTCGTACAGCATGAAAAGCTGCCCCGTCTGCGCCCGCGTATGACGTAGCAATTCGATGCGGTCAGCCTTTGGCGCCGAAAGCGTTCGCTCGTGCGGGAACACCACCCCCGCGCTGTAATCCTCCACGCGCCCCAGCGCAATGAACCCGATTCGCGTTCGCCGCGTCTGCGTCCCCGGCACCAGATAATCCTGCGCGTAGACGTAAATCGACGGCGCCCCATCCTGCACCAGAATTTTCGCGGCAATCCACTCTTCCACCTTCGCCGCCGCCCGCGTATACACGTTGTTCTCGGGCGTGTCGCCCGGCGCCGGCTTGCCCTTCTCAATCGCAATCAAGTTGTAAGGGCTCGCCGCGTAATACCGCTCCTGCATCTCCGGCGTGATCTTGTCGTAAGGTTGCGTAAGCACATCCTTCAGTGCAACGCGGTTCGTATCGTAGCGGTAAGCTCGAAAGGGGCGAATCTCAGCCATGTGGGCCTCAGCAGGCAGCAGCGCAACGCGAAAGACAAGCATTGTAGCAGCCGCAGGCGGTGCGCCCAAAGCTGTCCCCGCGCCTGGAACGATTCGTGCGATCGAATCGTTCGAGCTGTCTCTGTAGCGGCCGCCTTAAGGCGGGCGCCTTTTTTTGTAATTTCGATCTTCGTGTACCCCCTTTTACCGCCGATTAGAAATTCTTAAATTGCTGACTGGTCATAGGTTGCCGTGACTTTTTAATCACGGAACGGTCGATTAACTTTGCGGCGCGTTGGGCATCTGTCTCGCGCGGCGGGAGCTGCGGAGCCGCAGTCGTCATGTGGATTTTGTACATGACGCGGCCTTGAGCGTCTGGCTCCGAGATCTCCTGATTCGGATAGCCCGGGCGTGGGTGCCAGAGGCGGCCGTCGGCGTCCGGCTTCGGTTTTGGAGGAACAGCCGGTTGCACAGGTGGCGCGGCGCAATCGGTGCGGTCAGAAAGCGACCGGTCATTCGGATTCTGGCCGCGAATAACGTCTCGCGGCAAGGCTTGCGCGGGTGAGTCAGCGCAAGCGGTAGCGTCGCTGCGCGACGTCTGATTTTTGAAGGTGTTTGGGACAAGCAGTCGGTATCGCTGGGCGACGGTGATTTTGAAGATGTGAGGCGAGAGGTTACGAGTTTTTCGAGCTCGTTTTCTGCGTCTTCTTCTGATTCATCGGCGGCGTCGGTGGCATCGCTCCGCGATGCTTGATTGGCGTATTTGCGGACGACGTTGAGGACGTCGGAAGCGGTGACGAGCTCTTCGAACTCGTTTTCGGCGTCCTCTTCTGACTCGTCGTCATCGTCGGAGTCGGCGTCGGCGTCGGAGTCATCATCTTCGGGTTCGTCGTATTCATCTTCGGCGGCGGTGGCGTCGTTCCGCGATGCTTGAACGCCGTATTTGCGGAACACGTTGAGGACGTCGAGAGCGGTAACGCGCTCCTCGGGCGCGTTTTCTTCGTCTTCTTCTGCGTTTTCTTCTGTGTCGTTTTCTGATTCCTCGTCGGAGTCGATGTCGATGACATCGGAGCCGACATGAGTGCCGCGCGGGCTCGGCTGCGGCGGGTGGGGGTCGGTGGAAGTGGAGAATTGGACGTGGGTGGGGATTTCGGTCCAGCGGCCGTGGCTGTCGATGCAGCTGTAGGCGCGCATGGCGCGGAGGATGGTGTCGCCGGTGAAGGTTACGTCGTCGACGGATTCGACGAAGGCGTCGAGAGCGGAGTGCAGACGTTCGCGGCGCTGGAGGAGCAGGCCGGCGGCGCGGGCGTGGCGGTAGACGGTGCGGTAGTCGTTGAGTTTGTAGTCCTGAGAGAGTTCCAGGGGGCGCGCCAGTGGACGAATTCCTCTTCGATGGCTTCGCGATCGGGGTGGTGGCAGATGATGCAGCGGCGGCTGTGGCGTTCGAAGATGATGATTTGCAGCTGCTTTTGCAGCCGGCGTTGGCGGTTGATTCGATGGCATTTCTTTCGGGGCTTCTTTAGGGAGTCCTTTCTCTTGGTTGTCGGGCTGCTGGTTTTTGGGCTGGTGGCTTTCGTGGTCGTTTTCGAGGTCATGGCGAGTTGTCCTTTTTTGGATTCGCGGCCGCAGGACGCGGGCGCGGGAGTGGTGAGGTGGGAGATCGTTCGATTTGTCGTCGGACGGCTGGCGCCGGCCGACTTTGGTTCAGTCGCCTCCTTGGCGCCTTTTCGAACGACGCCAATCCTACATAGATGGACGCTTTATAAATGGAAGGAGGTTGTCTGGTGCTTGGTAATCGGGGGACTACGTAGTTTTACGGTTAACTTAGTCAGAATTGTTCTAGAACTACAGGTATCGCGCGGATTGAAGATAAAAGGGTTGCAGGATACTAGTTGGTGCCAATTCGGGAAAAACCCGATCTTAGGTCGTCGCAGACTGAGGTAGGTGGTGATAAGCCCTGTGGCTGTTGAAAAAGTCTTCGTGAATGCGAACGGAAGTGTTGGCAGCGACGTCTATATGAGCAAGCGTTCTGCCGATGCTCTTCTTCATCGCCATTCACGGAGGCTTGCGGATTATGATGGGACAACACTCCCGTTCCGAGTCGCTGTTCTACTACTTTCGCATTGAAGATCAGGTTCCTGAAAACCACTTGCTCCGTCTCCTTGACCGACACATCAGCTTCGATTTCGTTCGTGAGAAGCTGAAGGACTCCTACAGCGATACGGGCCGACCCTCGATCGATCCGGAACTTCTGTTGCGCATCCTGCTGATCGGCTATCTCTATGGCGTCACCAGCGAGCGCAAGCTGGTCGAGGAACTGCAGATGCATCTGGCCTGGCGCTGGTTTACCGGACTCAGCTTCGATCAAGAGATTCCCCATCACTCCACGTTTTCCAAGAACCGTCATGGACGCTTTCAGGAGTCGAACCTCTTTCAGCAGCTCTTTGAAGAGATTGTGGACCGCTGCTTGGAAGCTGGGTTGGTCGAGGGCGAGCACCTGTCCGTGGATGGCAGCTTCATTGCCGCGAATGCCAGCCGATCGAGCCGCATCCCGCGGGAGCAATTGACGGAAGCCGCCCACGTGAAAGGCACGGTGCGTGAGTACTTGGCGGACCTCGAGCAAGAAAACCCGATCGAAGAGCCGGCCCATCAACAAGACCAGGTATCGACGACGGATCCGGATTCGACCTATTCGACCAAGGGCGCATCGTCCGGCGGAGCTGGGGTACTTCAACAACTATCTGATCGACAACCAGAGTTGCGTGATTGTTGGCGTTCAGGCTACGTCCGCTCGACTGAGCCAGGAAAGTGCGGCGGCTCGCGAGATGATCACGCGGTCAGCGGAGAGACGCGGGCGCTTCCCACAGTCGGTTGCCGCCGACACGACCTATGGGAACGGTGAGCTTTTGGCCTGGTTTGAGGAACGAGACATCACTCCTTATATTCGCGTGAAAGAAAGTCCTGCTCCCAAAACCAACTTGTATGGGATCGAGAAGTTCATCTACGTTGCCGAGACGAACAGTTATCAATGTCCCGAAGGAAAGCGACTAACCTACCTTGGGGTGAATCCCCGCAACCGAAACCATATCTATAGGGCAACGCGGAAACGGTGTCGCGAGTGCCCGCAAAAAGCGCAATGCACCAGCGGCCACTATCGGCAGATTGCGATCCATGTCCACGAAGCGGCGCGACAACGGGCACGAGAGCGAACGACCGTTCCGGCTTTCGCGGCAGCGCAACGCCAACGCCGGAAAGTAGAAGCACTGTTTGCGGAGTTGAAGAACCAGATCGGACTGCGCAGGGTGCGCTTGCGGAGAATGAAGCATGTTCGCGAACAATTCTTTCTCGCGGCTACAGCGCAGAACTTGAAACGACTGGCTCGCTTCCTAAGATCAAGATCTCTAGAATCAGCCACGGTTCGGATCTGAGATAGAAAAAAAAGAAAGCGCGATACCCCAGCAGGAAAATCACCCAGATCAAAACTGCCGCCAGTGGGCGAGTTTTTCAACACCCACTCCTCTTCGCACCAGCTATCTCAAAATGAGATAGGTGGTTCTATAAAAGGGGATGTCAACAAAAAAGGTTCTCCCTCGGCCGGTAGCCGAGAATTTTTTTGTCTCGATATCCAGCCCACTGTTTGCTGATGGCTCTCGATCACTCGAGAGGTTCTTCTCTGGATGGCTCTTCCGTTTCCTCGGTTCATTTTCGAGTGGTGACAACGTCCGTCGATTCTTGAAACTTGGCAAGCGATTCGATTCCGTGGCAACCATGGTTCTATCCGAGGCTCGTGGCCTATCGCTATTTCTGGTTCTCCGAGGGGGCATAGCGTGAGAACGGTGACTCGGTGCCGAAGCACACAGGGTCGGACCACCTATCTGATACTCCCCTCGAACCGAGCGTCTCAAGAACCGAACCGACCACCACCGGAGGATGGAACGGGCTCTCTACCAGAGACGCTCAAGCTGCTTGCCGATGTAATTCGTTGGCGTCGAAGCACACTCCTTTCTTCCAAATCGTCAAAGTGATCGCTGCGATCTTCCGTGCCAGGGTAAGACGTGCCATCGCCGGTCTCCTTCCTTTGGCCAGAAGCCCAGCGTAGAATTCCTGGAACGGTCCTGGTCGAGTGCTGGCAGATATCGCGGCACTCTTGAAGATGTTTTTCAGATCGTGATTATGGTTCTGGTTCAGGCCCAGCACGGTGACTCGCTCTCGGTTTCGTCGCAGTTGCCCTTTCACAAAGCGGTATTCGCCGCTGTCGTGAGTCTCGAGTCCGAATCCGCTGTAGGCCCACAACTGTCGCTTGGTGCGAAAACGATGCGGTGTCCCGAGCAGCGCCACCAGCAGGGCGGAACGAATCGGACCCAGATAAGGAATCTGGCGTAGTAATTTCACCGCCTGATGTTTCCGGCTCTCTGCCAGCAGATCGCGTCGCGCTCCCTGCCGCAAAGGCTCCAACGCATCCAGTTGCTGGTAGAGCCGCTCGGCTCGCAGGCGAACTCCCGGTTCTACGATCTTGGCCAACCATTCCGCACGATGACGCGGTCGATACACCGCTGGCCCAGCACAAGGAATAGCCCAGCTTCGGTACACGGCCTTGATCCGACTCATCACCCGCGTCAGATCTTTCGTGATCGTTAGATAGCTGCGCGCCAGTTCCTTCAAAGTGCGTACCCCGTTCTCTCCATGGTAGATCGGGGAGAGAAGGTTGCCGCGCAAGAGCTCGGCCAGCTTCCGAGCATCGATCCGATCACTCTTGCTGCCATCCTTTAATAGAGCATTCTTCCGGGGATCGCAGACCAAGACATTCGCAACATGAGGCTTGAGCAGGTCATACAACCAGGCGGCGGAAGTTCCTTCTTCGAAAGTCACCAGCAAACTGCCGTGCAGCCCGCCGATGAACTGCAGAATCGTGGCCGCTTTCGTTTCGAGGACAGACTCCAGGATCAGCTTGCCGGCGGAATCCAGGACCGCAACCGAGATCGTTGCCTGATGAACGTCCATGCCAATATACTTTGCTTGGTTCATAACGGCGCTCCTTTCGGTAGGTGGTGATGCGAACGATCAAAACCTACCGCAAAGTGGGCGCCTTTTATATTGCGTGATAATCCCTGTTCCCGACAGTCATGGGGCTCGTCCTGAGTGGTGCCCACAACGTCAACTGGACTTCTCTATGGAGAAGGGTTTCTCCTCGGCCGAAAATCGTTTGTGCGGCAGGGAGCCTCGCCGGGGTTCCGAGCCGAATTGTACATTTCTTGAAAACGAACCGGGTTGCCATTTCACTACATTCCGACGCGAAACTTGGCGCAAGACCGTGCCAATTGGAGAGGCGCAGAAAGGCAGCATTCCCTATCCGTTATCGCGTTGAATAAGACTTCGATAACCCATCCGCCGGGCCAGTACAAACTCTGCTGCGTGGACGGGCTATTTATAAGGAGAGTGTCATGACTGGAACGCGAATGGCCGAAAGCAAGAAGCTACGTCTTCACCCGGCTCCGCCAAAGAACTTCGACCCGTTCACCGCTACTAAGCAGGACATGTTGAAGCACGGGGTGCCGTTACGGCCTGACTCCCATGCGCAGCCAGGTTTAGCTGCGCTGTGGGATCGACTGGCAACGCGGTACCGCAGCTTCGAACATCTCGAGCCGAAGCCAGACACTACAACGGCAGGCAAAAACGCGGTCGCCGCCAATGTTCCGCTGCTGGGTCCGGATCCGACAGAGTCGTGCGGCTACCAGCTCTTTAGCTCCGCTCCTATCACCTCCCTGTTCCATTCACCTGGACCGTGCCCGACCTTCAGTACACCTCCAGCGAGCTTGGCACCGACAATTTCCATACCTTCGTCGGTCTCGGCTTCCTTGACCTCCACGTCGAGATGACGGTGAACCCCGCGGAAAACGTCACCTGCCAGGTGTGGGCAGAAGCCATCGGAAATATCAACCTACCGGTGCGGCCGGGCGACGTGATCAGCGCCTCATTGTGCCTGGAAACCAACGAGGCCGGTTGCAGCAGCGTACTTCCTTGCCAACGAGACCACAGGGCAAACGATCAGCTTCTCGGTCGATACCGGATTTCCTCCCGCGGTGACGATCAATGCCGGGGTCACTCGCACCTGGCAAAGGTCCTCAAGAACCAACCGTTTCCCCCATTGGCGAGGTTTGGGGTGGTATATTTCAACGAAATCAGCGCCTTCTCAACGGGTGGTACGCGGTCGCTTACATCCGGCGACGCGATCACCATGGTTGGCCAAAACGGCGGGACTCTCGCCAGCCCTGTGAGGCTCACCGACTACGCCTTCAAAGTAGTGTTCGCAGGGGCCTGATTGCTCGGCTGGGAAGCCGAGTCCGTCCAGCGAAGTGTACGGGAGGCCCGCTCGTTCTACGAGCCTGTCTTTTAAGATGGGCTAAAGGATTTTGCTTCGGATAGATGTTGAGAAAATCCTGTGGCTGTTGAAAAACTCGCCCACTGGCGGCAGTTTTGATCTGGGTGATTTTCCTGCGGGGGTATCGCGCTTTCTTTTCTATCTCATTCTATCTCAGATCGGAACCGTGGCTGATTCTAGGGATCTTGATCTTAGGAAGCGAGCCAGTCGTTTCAAGTTCTGCGCTGTAGCCGCGAGAAAGAACTGTTCGCGTACATGCTTCATTCTCCGCAAGCGCACCCTGCGCAGTCCGATCTGGTTCTTCAACTCCGCAAACAGTGCTTCTACTTTTCCGGCGTTGGCGTTGCGCGGCCGCGAAAGCCGGCACGGTTGTTCGCTCTCGTGCCCGTTGTCGCGCCGCTTCGTGGACATGGATCGCAATCTGCCGATAGTGGCCCCGGGTGCATTGCGCTTTTTGCGGGCAGTCGCGACAGCGCTTCCACGTCGCCCGATAGATATGGTTTCGGTTGCGGGGGTTCACCCCAAGGTAGGTTAGTCGCTTTCCTGCGGGACACTCATAACTGTTCGTTTCCGAATCGTAGATGAACTTTTCGATTCCATACAAGTTGGTTTTGGGTGCCGGACTTTCTTTCACGCGGATATAAGGGGTGATGTTTCGTTCCTCAAACCAGGCCAAAAGCTCACCGTTCCCATAGGTCGTGTCGGCGGCAACCGACTGGGGGAAGCGCCCGCGTCTCTCCGCTGACCGCGTGATCATCTCCCGAGCCGCCGCACTTTCCTGGCTCAGCCGGGCTGCCGTCGCTTGCACGCCCAGAATCACACAGCTGCGGTTGTCGATCAGATAGTTGTTGAAATACCCCAGCTCCGCAGGACGATGGCCCTTGGTCGAATAGGTCGAATCCGGATCCGTCGTCGATACCTGCTCTTGTTGCGGAGCCGGCTCTTCGACCGGGTTCTCTTGCTCGAGGTCCGCCAAGTACTCACGCACCGTCCCTTTCACGTGAGCGGCTTCCGGCAGTTGCTCCCGCGGGATGCGGCTCAATCGGCTGGCATTCGCTGCAATGAAGCTGCCATCCACGGACAGGTGCTCGCCCTCGACGAATCCGGCTTCCACGCAACGGTCCACGATCTCCTCAAAGAGCTGCTGAAAGAGATTCGACTCCTGAAAGCGTCCGTGACGGTTCTTGGAGAACGTGGAGTGATGGGGAATCTCTTGATCGAAGCTGAGTCCGGTGAACCAGCGCCAGGCCAGATGCATCTGCAGTTCCTCGACCAGCTTGCGCTCGCTGGTGACCCCATAGAGATAGCCGATCAGCAGGATGCGCAACAGAAGTTCCGGATCGATCGAGGGTCGGCCCGTATCGCTATAGGAGTCCTTCAGCTTCTCGCGAACGAAATCGAAGCTGACGTGTCGGTCAATGAGACGGAGCAGGTGGTTTTCAGGAACCTGATCTTCGATGCGAAAGTAGTAGAACAGCGACTCGGAACGGGAGTGTTGTCCCATCATAATCCGCAAGCCTCCGTGAATGGCGATGAAGAAGAGCATCGGCAGAACGCTTGCTCATATAGACGTCGCTGCCAACACTTCCGTTCGCATTCACGAAGACTTTTTCAACACCCACATCCTCTTATCACCACCGATCTCGGCTTGAGATAAATGTGGTAGGGAATCTCTATTTATTGACAGTTATCCAAGGTTGAGGCGAATTCTTGACGCGCGTGGGACCGTCGGCTGAGAGATATATTGGCTGAAGCTGTACGTGGTGATCGGTCGGTTACTGTATTTGGCCGTATTGGAGACTTGCCGAGAATGTCGCGTTGGGACCCACTATGTCGGTCGAGGTTTGCTGATAATCTCGGCTATCCAACTTTCTAATGTTAAACGCTGATCTGCTGCCACTTCTGTGAAGGCAATGCCCATACCAAAATTCGAATGTGTGTAAACGACCTTGCCATTGCTCTCGAATACGCCCTGGTCCCTGATGATCCGCAACTGGATCAGCGTTCCCTCGGGAAAGGGAGTCAATGCATCAATGTAACAGCCGCCAGCGCCCAGTTCCGAAATACGGGCTAAAAGCCTTGTGCCAGAATGTAAGTCAGTTACCTCCGCAGAGGCCACAAGCGGGCAGCGAAGGACTGCACGCCGACTTGTCGGTTGCGGCGGGTTTTTCTTCTTGATCGTCATTCCTATTGGCAATGCTGCCTCATCTAGAAGCAACGCTCAAGGTGAATTCCCGATTTCGTGACTGGCCAGGATGGAGGGCGTTTACTGATGAAAGGCCACGGCAAAAGTGAAGAACGGGCGTAGAATCCGGCTGGTCCAAGGTTGCGAGCCCGATAGATTGTTTCCGCGTGAACTATGTCACTTTTAACGGTAGGCAGCGAAGGATCGAATGGATACCATGCGTGGCTCTCAGCTTCGCACCAGCCATCGAAGGGTGAGAAAGCTGGTGATATTCCTGTTCGCACCAATAATCCGAGAAGCGCCAGTTGCGAAAGTCGTCAGAGCGAGACAAGATTCCGTGTTGCTTGCTGTGGTGCAAAACGCTTGATAGGCTTTCGGATTGGAAGGTAAATCCACCGAAAGAAGGAGACGAGAAATGAAGTTTAGAATTGTGCTGTCTGGAGCTCTCTTGCTCGCGTCGGGTTTTGTGCCTGTCATCTCATATGGTCAGGCCACTGCTGATAATGCCAGCGTAACTGCCCAACTGGAGGCGGCCAAGCCGCTCGTGGCAAAAATCAAGAAGGGTGCCGTCGAGATGCAGTCCTACAGCCTGGTAAGCGGGCCGAGCTGGAATACCCACGCTGCGACTCTCGGCAGAATCAAGGAAGACGTAAATAAGTTGCAGGAAAACACACGCGGGCTGCAATCACATCGAACAGTGGCTAGCCCCTGGCAGCAGGATGCGATCGATCGTATCACCGCGCTCGCCAACGATTTGGCGACGAACATGAACAACGCTATTGATCACCTTAACAAAAACAAGACACGTCCCAGCTCTCCACCCTATCCTGAATATTTGAAGACGAACACGCGACTGGTGACCGCGCTGGGCGATGAAATTAACGCGACGATCGACGCGGGTGAGGCAAAGGCAAAGGAAGAGGCGCTGACAAAACAGCTGGATGATTCAGGAAAGTAGGCGTCGCGCAACAGAGTCGAAGCAGGGCGGCTTCCTTAACAAGGGCCGCCTTGTCTCGAATTCTCCGTTGCGAGGTTCTTCGCTGGCGAGAAGTTGACCTGTTCCAGGGTGAGACGGAAGCGCGTCGCGCTGCAGTATTAGCGGGATTGGGAGACCAGGCCTGCGATTGTGTCCATCAGGTCGAATTTGGTTAGGACTTCCAGTTTGCCGCCGGGCATTTCGACGAAGACGGCGGGGCTATCGTGGCTAAGGATGTAGGTGATGCGCTCGACGGGCGCGTTGAAGGGGACTTGCGGCATGGCCGCGCCCATTACTTCGCGGATTATGAGTTTGCGGAGATCTTTTCCCTGGAGGGCGAGATTCAGGATTTGGTCTTCGAAGACGGTGCCGATGGGGTGATTGTCGTCTTCAAGGACGGGGAGCTGCGAGATATCTTCTTTCTGCATGGTTTTCAGGGCGTGGAAAACGGTTTGGTTGGGCCGCAGATGACGAGGTCGCGCGTTTTTCCGTTTTGATGCTTCACGCGAATCACGTCTGAGGCTGTAATCGTCACTTCGGAATCGGCATAACCGTGCTCTCGCATCCAGCCATCGTTGTAAATTTTGCTGAGGTAGCGGCTGCCGGTGTCGGGCAGAAAGGCGACGATGAAATCGCCCTTTTTGCACTTTTTTGCCAGGCGCAAGGCGCCGGCGATGCAGCCGCCGCCGGAACCGCCCGTGAAAATTCCTTCGCTCTTGGCCAGGCGGCGGGCCCACACGAAACATTCTTCGTCGGTCACCTGAATGACGTCGTCGAGAATTTGGAAATTCATGGTTCCGGGAAAAATATCTTCGCCGATACCTTCGACGACATAGGTGGTCGCTTTGCCGATTTTGCCTGTCTTCGCATACTCGTAATAGAGCGAGCCGACCGGATCGACGCCGATGATTTTGACGTCCGGATTTTTTTCTTTGAGATAGTGGCCGACGCCGCTGATGGTGCCGCCGGTGCCCATGCCGCAAACGAAGTGCGTGATTTTTCCCTCCGGTGTCGTCCCAGATTTCCGGGCCGGTGGTGCGATAGTGCGCTTCCGGGATTCATGGGATTTTCGTATTGATTCGGGTAGTAGGCGTTGGGAATTTCGCGGGCGAATTTTTTGGCCACGGAATAATAGCTGCGCGGATCTTCGGGCTCGACGGCGGTGGGGCAGACGATCACTTCCGCGCCAAGGCTTTCAACAGATCGATTTTTTCGCGCGATTGCTTGTCGGTGATGGTGAAGACGACTTTGTAGCCGCGCACGGCGGCGACGAGCGCCAGGCCCATGCCGGTATTGCCGGAAGTGCCTTCGATAATTGTGCCGCCGGGCTTCAAGCAAACCGCTGCGCTCCGCCTCGTCAATCATCCATTTGCCGATGCGGTCTTTCACCGAGCCGCCGGGATTCATGTAATCGGCTTTCACGTAAATTTCGGCCTGAATGCCTTTGGTGACGCGATTCAGGCGGATCAGGGGCGTGCTGCCCATGGCTTCGAGAATGTTGTTGCACTTCATGTGCGGTCTTTCTCCTCCGGCTAGCTGAAAGCACAGCTTAGAGACTTCGCGAAAATCTGTCCAGCGGCAGTTTCGCTCGGTGTTCCCATTGGGCCGGAACCAAAAGCTCGCGGGCCGTGATATGCTATAGGTTCCAGACAGCATTCTTCGCTTTAAGCGAAATCGCGGGAGAGCGAACATGAAGCGGACAGAATATTTCGTCGGGACGCCCTGGGAGCCGATCATCGGGTACTCGCGGGCGGTCCGAGTGGGACCGTACGTGCATGTGGCAGGCACGACCGCTACGGATGCGGAGGGCAACATTGTGGGCATGGGGACCCACGCGCAAACCGTGCAGACGCTCAGCAACATCGAGTCGGCGCTGGCGAAGGCGGGCGCGAAATTGTGGACGTGGTGCGCACGCGGTTGTTCGTGAAGAATATTGGCGACTGGGAAAAAATCGGCCGGGCGCACGGCGAATTTTTCGGGCAGATTCGTCCGGCGTGCTCGATGGTGCAGGTGAGCGGCTTCGTTTCGCCGGAAATGCTGGTTGAGATTGAGGCGGAGGCGATTGTGTCGGACGAGGAGAAGATATCGCAAAAATAGCCGTGAATGGTGGCCGTCCATTGAAGAGACAGGGGCCGACGGCCGTTGTAACAGAATATTCACAATGCGGTCGAGCTGTTTTCGCTAGAATCCGGGTCCTTATGCCGAAAGAAAATCTCCAGGTTGTAGCGGTTGCGGGTGCGCGAGACTGTCAGCGTGTGTTGCATCTTAAGGGACCCTTGAATATTCAAACCGTGTTCATTTTTCAAGACGCCATGCGCAGCGAGACGGGGCCTGCCCTCGTGCTCGACTTTAGTAATGTGGAGTTCATTGATTCGGCGGGGCTTGGAGCTCTGGTTGCTGCGCACGTGGGCGCGCAAAGAGGGATGCGCAAGCTCGCCTTCGCGGGAATGAACAAGCAGGTGACGGCACTTCTGGACATGACCCACGTCTCGCAACTTTTCAAAACGTATCCGACGATCAAGGACGCGGAAGCGGCGCTGGCTTAATTTTCAGGCGTGCGATTCCGTTAGGGAAGGAGCGGTAGCGCGTTCGGCTGCTGGCAGCTTCGGTTCCACCCACTTCAGCACACCTCGCACGATAAATACGTTCAGGAAAATCGAAATTAAGGATGCGGCGAGAGTGGCGGTGAAAATCTCGTCGCCCACCATTCCGGATTTGCGCGCGACTTCCACGAGGATGAAGGAAAGCTCGCCGATCTGGGTGAGCCCGGCGGCGACGGCGATGGCAGTCCATTTGGAATAGCGGAAGATTCTCATCACCGCGAACCAGATGCCGAATTTTCCGAAGACGATCAGAAGCAGCATGATGCCGAGCAGGGGAAGATTGTGAACGATTACGGTGGGAACGACGAGGGTGCCGAGCGAGACGAAAAACATGGCAACAAAAGCGTCGCGCAGAGGTAGCAGTGTGGTGTGAGCTTCGTGCAGGTCAGCGGAGCCGCTGATGGAAACCCCGGCGAGAAACGCGCCGAGGGCCACGGAGAAGCCCAGTGTTTGCGCGAGTGCGGCGGAAGCGAGACAGATGGCGATAGCGACGAGCAAGAAATTTCCGGATCCTTGGTGCGGCGTGCGCGTCGGAGGAGCCTCGGAACCACCGTGATTGCCAGGAACGTGAGGGGAACGAGCAACATAGCGGCTTTG
This sequence comes from uncultured Acidobacteriota bacterium, assembly GCA_963790945.1. Taxonomy (GTDB): domain Bacteria; phylum Acidobacteriota; class Terriglobia; order Acidiferrales; family UBA7541; genus Palsa-295. The sequence continues at coordinate 225,368 of CAWBRH010000016.1, read as the reverse complement.
CCTAGCGTCCAGGCGATTTTCTGGAGGCGGCCCTCGGAGGGGCCGTTGAAGACGGGAAGAACGACGGTCATGAAGACGACCGCAAGATCTTCGACGAGCGTGATGCCAATCATGACTCGGCCGTAGGTGGTGCCGAGGGCGCCGCGATCGGTGAGAAGGCGAGCCATCACCATCGTGCTTGCGACGGAAATCGTGGCACCGACAACAATGCCCTGCGCCATGCTCCATCCGGCGAGCCAGGAAGCAATCAGGGCGAGAGCGATTGACATCGCTATGCCGAGCGTTCCGCCTCCAATCGCCACCCATTTCACTTGCATCAGGTCTGGAATCGAAAATTCCACGCCGATCGAGAACATCAGCAGGACGACACCTACTTCCGCGAATACCTCGAAGGTGTGCAGGTCGGAAAGCTGAGGACCGGGAGTGAAAGGGCTGATCGCAATTCCACCCACAACGAAGCCGAGGATGAGAGGCAGCTTCAGGCGCCAGGCGAGAAGGCCGCCCAGCGTGGCGGCGAGGAATACGTACGTCAAATCGCGAAATAGAATTGGATCCGCTTCCATATTTTCCCCGAAACTGCGCTTAGCCTCTTCTTCGCAACGGGCAATACTACTCCAAACATTGTGGCTGGCATCTAAGGGTTTTGGGCCGGGTCCGATAAATTTTGGAAACATCGCATAAAGGTAGTGACCCGTCGGATGCGGGCGGATGCGATAGAATGGCCGTTTAATGGAACGGTTTTACCGAGCGACGATGAAGATCGGCGGAGGCACGCTGTTTGGGCGCCTCGCGTTTGGATTTCTGGTGGTGTGCGCGATCGGTATCGGCGCGGCAGCTGGGGTTCTCTTTGTCTATTCAAGCGACCTGCCTGAGATTCACGCGCTTGAGGATTACCGGCCGGATGTCGTGACGGAGTTGTACGCCGACGACGGCCAATCCATTGGAACTTTCGCACTGCAACGCCGAATCCTGCTGACATACGGCCAGATTCCCAAGGTGCTGAGGGATGCGATCTTCACCACCGAGGATCAGCACTTCGAAGAGCACTGGGGAGTGGATTTTCCGCGGGTGCTGGAAGCGGCGTGGCACGACGTCCGCCATCACGGGATGAAGGAAGGCGCCAGCACGCTGACGATGCAGCTGGCCGGCGGCCTTTTCCTGAATCGCGCGGATCGCAGCCTTCACCGCAAGTTGCAGGAGACGATTCTGGCGATCGAGATCGAGCGCCACTACACGAAGGAACAGATCTTTACGATGTACTGCAACCAGATCTATCTGGGAGCGGGAAACTACGGCTTTGAGGCGGCGTCGGAATATTATTTTGGCAAATCAGTCGGGCAGCTGACTCTTCCCGAGGCCGCAACGCTGGCCGCGATCATTCGCGGGCCGATCTATTCTCCGATTGCGCATCCGGAGCGGGCGCTGGCGCGGCGGAATCGGTGCTGTCGCTGATGGCGCACGATCGGAAAGTGACGCAAGCGCAAGCGGCGGCTGCCGACTAAAGAGCCGCTCGGTCTGCATGTGTCGTCGGCGCGCAACGATTTCGCGCCGTATTTCGTCGAGGACATACGGCAGTACCTCGAGCACACGTATGGGACGGCGGCCGTTCACGAACAGGGCTTGCGCGTATACACCACGCTGAACGTTGCGATGCAGAAAGCAGCGGAGCAGGCCGTGCGGGATGGGTTGCACGCCTACGACCGCCGGCACGGCTGGCGGGGAAATTTGCCGAATATTTTCACGCAAAATTCCGGCTCGCAAAATTCCGGCGGACCGAATCCCTCCGCCAAGCTGGATGCCTATCAGAATGAGGAATGGCGTGGCACGCCCGCAAAGGGCGATTACGTTCCGGGACTTGTGACGGCGGTCGAGCCGACATTCGCGACGATTCGGGTCGGCACATATCACGCGATGCTCACACCGGCGGATTTCGCATGGACTGGGAAGAAATCGCCGTCGCAGCTTCTGAAAGTGGGCGATGTGGTTGTGGTTTCGATCAAGGAAGTGGCGGGCTCGACGCTGCACGTCCAGCTCGAACAGCAGCCTGTGGCGCAGGCGGCTTTGCTGGCCATTGATAATCCGACGGGCGAAGTGAAGGCGATGGTGGGCGGTTACGATTTCGATCAATCAAAATTCAATCGAGCGACGCAGGCGGTGCGGCAGACGGGCAGCTCGTTCAAAGTGTACGTTTACGCGACGGCACTGGAGCAGGGAGCATCGCCCTTCGACACGATCGTGGATGAACCGGTGACCTTCCGTAGCGGCGGCCAGAACTATTCGCCAAAGAACTACGATTTGAAATTCGAGGGGCGGATCACGCTGAGGCGAGCGCTAGCCGATTCGCGCAATGTGCCGGCGGTGCGGTTGCTCGAGCATGTCGGCGTGCAGAACACAATCGATATGGCGCGACGATTCGGAATCACGAGCCCGCTTCCGCCGTATTTGCCGCTGGCCCTTGGCGCCGCCGACTTGTCGTTACTGGAGCACACATCCGCGTTCACTGTATTTCCTGATGATGGGATCCACATTGAGCCGCACGATATACGCCGGGTGACTTCGTACGATGGCGCAGTTCTCGAAGAGCCGCGGCCGAATGTGAAGGACGTGGTGCAGCCCGATGTGGCGCGGACGATGACGGCGATGCTCGAGGAAGTTGTGCAGTTTGGAACCGGTGTGCGCGCGAAAGAGCTGGGACGCGTTTCGGCGGGGAAGACCGGCACGACAAACGATTTCACCGACGCGTGGTATATCGGATTTACTCCCCACATCACGGCGGGCGTGTGGGTGGGGAACGATGACAAACGCATATCGCTCGGGAAAAAAGAAACGGGAGCGCGCGCGGCGCTGCCCATCTGGCTCGAATTTATGCAGCAGGCGGTTGAGGCCTATCCGGCGCAGGATTTTCAGAATGTGGTGCCGCTCGAGAAGGAAGCGGGCGGACATCAGGTAAAGGTGGACACTCCCGATACGGCGCCGCCCGCGGATGCCGCCGAGCAGGGGCTGACGCAGACGCGGGCCTTACCTCCGGCAAAGACGCCCGCCGCGCCGCAGTCAGCGGTGACGCCGGCCGCCGCAAGTGCCGTCGTGAAGCCGTTAGAGAAAATTTCGGCGCCCAAGCCGAATTAGCTTTGGCATTTCTTGCCGCGACGAACAAAAGCCGAAATCAAAAAGTTGCTTCGAAGGTTCGAAAGCGGTGCTCGAGCTCCCATTGTTGCCGGGCTCGTTCGCTTGATTGCAGGAACGCGGCGCAATCGGAGGTGGGGTTTTCCGCGCCGAGAGTATCCTGCGAACAGGCTGCATTCGAGCGGGAGAAATCATCGGGCGCCGCCCAGAGGCTCGGGCCCGGCAGAAATGCGTGCTCGAGACCGGTACGCACCATTTTTTTCAGGTCGGCGTAGCGCAGATTGTAGGTTTGAACCGCGCGGACGTATTCGTGGGTGAGATCGATGCGCGAGACGCCTTCGTCATCGGTCGAGAGAGCGACGGGTACGCCAAATTTGCGATAGAGCGGAAAGGGATGCGAATTTCCGGCAACGCCGAGAATCAAATCGTTGCTGGTAAGGTTAATTTCGACCATCACGTGCTTCGCAGCCAGCTCCTTCATTAAATCGCCAGGCCGATTTTCATACATCACATCCACGCCGTGGCCGATGCGCTCGGCATGTCCTTCGTTGACTGCGAGGCGCACATGACAGCAGAGGCCTTCATAGGTAACTAGCCCCGGCGCAATTTCTCCGGCATGCAGCGTGATGCGAACCTTGGGATAGAGCCCGTGAAGAAAATCGACCATGCGCATGTGCAGCGCGAAATCCGTCATTGAGATGTAGCCATCTTCGGGCATCACGAAATTAATGCCGGGGACGCGCGGATCAACCGACGCCACTTCGAACCCGAGCAAAGCCTGCGCGAATACCTGCTGTTTCGGAAAACCGCGAAGCACCTGATAAAGGAAACGAATTTCAACATTGCAGCCGGGCGAAGCATCGGGCTGACCGCAATGCTGGCGTTCATTTCGAAGTTTTTCAGCGCGATCCCAATGAGCGCGGGCAATCGGCGACGTCATCGCGCAGACCGTGATCGAGCAGCGCCTGTCGAAATTTGGCGAGATCATCCTGCCAGCCGAGATCGTTCGCGATCTGGATCGTGTGGACGAAGGGCGGCGTATCCATCAGTTCGAGGTATTGCTCGTTCTGCGCGGCGGCACGGGAGGAAACTTCGTCGAGCCATTCGCCGGTGTGGCGCGGATCGACAATTTGGAATTTTGCGAACGCGTCGAAGAAATGATCGTGGCCGCTCACGCCGGCGGAAGGAACGAAGGAGCGCATCGAGAACGCGTCCACCAGCGAATCGTAGAGATGCTGATTTTCAAAAGCGCGCGAAACCGCGGAATGGCCTTCGCCGCAAACAGGCTGCGGCGGGATGCTGCGGGTCATCGCGTCGGTCTTGAAGAGAGAAAGCGTATCGAGATCGACGCAAAGTTTGTCGTCGGCGCCGTCGCGAATCCACGATTCCGCGTACACCGCGCCTGCCAGATGACTATGAAGGTCGGCGCCTTTAGGCATGCGCACGAGAAAGTCACGCAGCTCGAGCGGATTCTGGCGGACGGACTCGAGCGCGCGAGCAGCGCGTTGTTCGGCGATCGAGCCGGAAGCGACTGCCGGCGTTGGAGCCGGCTTTCCGAGCCGTTGACTGTGCAAGGATCGAAGCAGGAGTGGCTAAGAAAAACAGTATCGAGAAGGCTCTACACAGTCGCGTACAGTTCAAATCGGCGAATCGCATCGCTTCGCACATCCTCGCACTTGTGATTGTGGACGAAACTTTACCACGCCGGATGATTCATTTGCGGCTGAACGGATCCCACCCATGAGCCTCGAGGGGCGTTGCGGAGCCGTTGTCGTTGACGAGCAGGATTCTACGGCCGGTCGTGATCTCACCGATGCAAGTAAGGCTCGAAAAATCTGGCGCACGCCGAAGCCTGTTCACACGCCGACGGGGAACCGTGATAAGCAGACCGTAGTCGTCCCCGCCATGAAGCGCCATTTGCAGGGGGTCCAATTTCAGCTTCCTGGCCCCGCGGAAAAGACCCGCCGGGATCGAAACGCATGGCACGCGCTGGGCTTCGATGCGGGCACCCACCCGGCTGGCGGCGCAGAGACGGGTGAGATCGGTCGAGAGGCCGTCGGAGATGTCCATCATCGCGCTTGCGGTCTGGGTCCGGGCGAGCCACTCGCCAAGCTTCACCGGAATTTGAGGGTACAGATGCTGCCGCAACACTTCTCGAAGTCCGCTCCGGCGCGCCAAATTCGCTCGCACAAGGTCCAGGCCAAGCTGGGCGCGGCCCAGCTTTCCGGTAACATATATAAGGTCGCCCGGACGGGCACCTGACCGCAGTAAGCGCTCGGCCCCGAGAGACTTCACCGAGCACGGTGATGCTGATCGAGACTGACCCGCTCTTTGTTGTATCCCCTCCTATCAAGCGCATTCCCAGATAGCGAGCCGCGCGGCCCATTCCAGCGAGAAACGCGTCAAGCCATGTTCCAATTCGGAACGCTGGTAGTGCGAGGGTCATTAAGAAATATTTAGGCGACGCGCCCATCGCAACGAGATCGCTGGCAGCGCGGACCAAGGATTTGTAGCCGACGGAGTCCGGAGGATGCGCCTTCGCCAGAAAATGGACTCCTTCTAAAAATGCGTCGCAGCTCAAAACCCAGTCGTTGCGCCCCCCGGGCGACAAGATTGCTGAATCGTCGCCAATTCCTAGACGCAGGGCGCCAGCAGCCCGACGTCCCACAAGGGAAGGGACTGTGCGGGCGATTTTTTCGACCAGTTGGTCCTCTTTGTGCATGCCTGAACTTCAGTACAGTTGTGGCAGAGTTCGCCGATAGGGTAAGGTAGTACCAGGAGCATTATAGACTTAGGGCGGAGCGAGAAAGCAAAGGCCGAGCGCGTCTATGCAAAATGGAAGATTGAGGTTGACGGCAGGCAACATGGTCTCTACAATCCATGCGGTTTCGGACCAAAGCTCTCGGTTCAGACTTCTGAGGGAACCGGCTAGCCGTGGTGAATGGCGCGCGGCGTTCGGCCAACTGGTGCACAACTAATTCTGGACAAAAACAGACGATGAAAGGCAAGTCATACACGTTTTTTATTGCCTCAAGCGCTTCGGGCGGCATGCGGCGCTTGCGGGTGCCTTTCTACGTACTGAACCTGCTGATGGTGCTGGCCATCGTCGGCGGGATCACCATCCTGGCCGGTATCGGCTCCTATTCCCGGATGCTGCTGAAAGCCACCAATTACAATTCGCTTCGTCGCGAGCAGGACAACCTGAAGCAGCAGTACAAGCAGCTTCAGACCGAAGTGAAGGACACGAACCAGCGCCTGAACTCGCTGCAATCGCTAGCTAGCGAAGTGGCGATGGCCTACGGTCTCAACCGCTTCCAGCAGACTCCTTTTGCGCTTACCGACGTCACGGAAGGCACCACGGCCGAGTTCCAACAGTCGCTCGATGAGTTCAGCTATCTCGAGAAGAATGCGTCGCTGGTGACCGTCTCCAATGGCGGATTGCGGCTGATGCCTTCGATGCAGCTCAGCGCGCTTGGAATCGTGCCGACCTTGTGGCCTGTGGTCGGCGAAATTACCGGACATTTTGGCGAGCGGCTCGATCCGTTCAGCGGTGAAGGCGCGTTTCATGCCGGGATGGACATTGCCTCGCACTATGGCGACGGCGTGCGGGCTTCCGCCGACGGGGTTATCACGGTAGTCGACCGGCGCGCGGGTTATGGCAAGCTCGTTGTAATCGATCATGGATTCGGCGTCACCACCTGGTACGGCCACCTTTCGAATTTCAACACTCAGGTAGGAATGCACGTGAAGCGCGGCGATGTGATCGGCTACGAAGGCGCGAGCGGCCGTTCCACCGGCCCGCACCTGCACTACGAAGTCCGCATCTACAATACGCCGGTGAATCCATGGCGTTATCTACGGAATATACCCACCGCGGTAGCCGCTGCAGATTAGTCTGAGCTAGACCCGCCAGATTTTCCCCGTCGATTAATCTCGAGATGAAAATCAGATTGCGTGGTCAGACCTTTCAGGAATATTCCCGGCAGCGCTTACTCGTGTCGAAGTGCAATGATGGGCTCGATGCCAACGGCGCTGCGGGCAGGAACGTAACAGGCGAGCAGAGCTGCACCGAACAGAGCAGCCGCAACGGAAAGCAACGTAAGCGGATCTGTTGGGCTGACTCCGTAAAGGACGCCCCGCATTAGCCGAGTGGCTGCCAGGGAGCCGGCGAGACCAGCCACCACTCCAATCGCCGTAAGTTTGAGACCCTGCAGTAATATCAGGCGTCGAATATCCGCGGGTTGAGCTCCAATGGCGATGCGGATGCCGATCTCCTGGCGGCGAACGCTCACAGAATACGCAATCAGCGCGTAGAGGCCGATCGAGGAAAGCAGCAGCGCGACGGAGCCGAGAAACAGACAGCAGAAACAGAGTGAGGCGCTTGGGTCCGAACGAGTCGGCGACGACTTCGTCCATCGTGCTGACGTCGTAGATCGGCTGCTCGGTGTCCACTGAAGCGATGGCTTTTCGTACCGCGGACGTCAGTTGGGCGGGGTCCGTTGTGCTTCTCACGACGACCGCCATGATTCGTGGGGCGGTTTCCTGCTGGTCGAGCGGGAGATAGATCTCTGGCCGCACCGGTGCTTCGAGGACTCGCGTTTGCTTCACATCCGAAACCACGCCGACGATTTCGAGTGAAGCATCGCGCGTAGCGGTGCCGGTAAAAGCATCACGACGCCCAAATAATTGCCCCATTCTGATCCGGTGACCTACGGCGTCTCCCTTCGGCCAAACTAGGCGAGCCAGCGTCTCGCTGATCACAACCGAGCGCGGGGCGCCGCGGCCGTCTTGCTCCGACAGTGAACGCCCTTGAAGCAAGCGAATCCCCATGGTGCGGAAATAACCGGGACTGACGACACGCAAGTTTGCGTTGTCGGCGCCACGAGCATCTTGCTCGGGGCGGCCTTCGATCACGAAGTCCTGCGATGTGAGGTCTTCGGTGCGATCTATCATCGGACGCCCGGAGACAACGGCGGCGCTTTCCACGCCGGGAAGAGAACTGATGGATTGAATCGCGCGATCGAAGAATTGTGCGATCTGTTCGGCTCGCGGGTATTTCGTTTCGGGAAGTGATATCGAAAAACTCAGCACATGATCCGGCCGAAAGCCGAGATCGATTCCTTCGAGATGCTTGTAGCTCTGAACCATCAGCGCCGCGCCTGCCAGCACAATCAGCGAAAGCGCGATTTCAACTACTACCATCACGTCGCGCACTGAACGTCCCGCTCGATCGCCGCCGATCTTGCCGCTCCCTTCCTTCAATGCCACAACGAGATCTTGCTTTGAGGCCTGCCACGCCGGAACAATTCCGAAAAGTGCGCCCATCGCAACAGCCACCGCCGCCGCAATCGCCAGCACGGCCGGATTGATGCGAATCAGTTCCGGTGCGATGTCAAGATATTCGTCGGGGATCAGATGGACGAGGAGGGGCAAGCACGCGATCGCTGCCAGAACCCCTAAAATGCCGCCGGTGAGTGAAAGCACGAGGCTCTCGGTCAAGATCTGCCGCAGTACGCGCCGCGGGCCTGCACCCAGCGCCAGTCGCAGGGCGATTTCGCGCATCCGTACAGTGCCGCGCGCGAGCAAAAGGACGGCTACGTTGGCGCAGGAAACCAGAATCAACAGTCCCACGGCGAAAGCGAGCACCAGCAACGCGGGCTTCACGCTTCCGTTGACGGCCTCCCTCACATTCCAGACACGCAGATCCCAGCCACGATAGTCCGGCATTGTGGCGCCATTCTGCTCTTCGAGTTCTTTCGCAAGCACAGCCAGCCGTGCATTGGCCGCCTCTTCGGTGACTCCTTTGCGAAGCACGGTGATAATTAAGCTGCGATCCGTGTGATTTGAGTCCGAAGGATTCAGTTGCAGGGGAATCCATAGCTCTCCGCCCCATAAATCGAAATGGGGAGGCATGACGCCGATTACCGTATAAGCCACGCCGTCCAGGCGAATCGGCTGACCAAGAATCTTTGGATCCGATGCAAAGTTTCGCTTCCAAAGTTCCGCGCTAAGCACGACGACGGGCGGTGCGCCCGGACGATCTTCTTGCTCCGTAAAGCTGCGGCCGAGAATTGGCGCGACCCGGGTCATCGAGATGCCATTGGCGGTGACGCGGGTACCGAGAATGCGTTCCGGATAGTCGCCTTTGGTGATATTGAAGCTATCGCCGCGAATTGCGCCCACAGCTTCGAAAATATCGGTCAGGCGCTTTACGTCGAGCACTTCCGGAACTGAAAGGTAATTTACAAACATCTTCTGGCGCGGCGAGTAGGCGTGGACAACATCCCAGCGGTCAACCACCGGATACTTGCTGTAGATCAAGCAAGCGTCGATCAGGCTGTAAAACAGCCGTAGCCGAACCGATTCCGATCGCGAGGATCGTAACGATCACGGCCGAGAGCACCGGCGTTCGCGCAATAAGGCGCAAGCCATAGCGGAAATCCTGGACGAATTCTTGAATGAAGCGCACGCCACGGGAATCCCGGCACTCGTCTTTGAGCTGTTCTACGCCGCCTAAGTCCTTCAGGGCTTGGCCCGCGCTTCTTCTGGATTCACTCCGGAGGCGATGTCTTCGGCGATTTGCTGGTCTAAATGAAAGCGGAATTCTTCGGCCAGTTCCTGATCCATGCGATCACGCAAGAAAAGAGCACGCAGGCGATGAACGATCTTCGCAGGCCAACGCGTATAGTCGAAGGCGGCTGCATCAGGCAGTCCTAAGCACCAAACCAATCGCAGAGGAAAGACGTTCCCAATTGGCTTGCTCTTCGTCGGAGGTATTTTCGGCCCGCTGCGGTAAGCGAATAATATTTGGCGCGGCGATTATTTTCCGACTCGCCCCATTCCGCGCGAATCCATCCCTGATGCTCGAGACGATGCAACGCCGGATAAAGAGCGCCCTGGTTTACCTGGAGAACGTTGTCGGAGATCTGGCGAATTCTCTGGGCGATGGCCCAGCCGTGCATCGGATGGAGCGCGACAGTCTTGAGGATCAGTAGGTCAACGGTGCCTTGGACGAGGTCAGTTGGCTTGCTCAATTGCGATACTCCCCTCAGTGCATGACAGGAAGCGTAGAGGCTCCGTCATGAGCAAGGGGAGAGGCGGGATGCTCGCCGAGCATTTCAGGGGTAATGTCGAGATGGAGGCGGACCCAGCGGTCTTGGCGCGTGATGTTCAACTGGCGGATGACGGCCTGCACAAACGCTGCTTGCTCCTTTGTCATTTGCTTAAGGGCTTTGGGGTCGGAGAGCGCCATCGAGCCGACCATCCGGAAGCCGTCGAGCAGCGTCGAAATCTCGAAGGCGCTTTTCACCGAGTCGCATTCGGCATCGAGAGCGGCGGCGACATTATTTCCAGCAGGTTTTCCCGCGAGCGACAACCCGCGAACACTCCGCGCCAATTTCTCGAGCTGTGGCGCGTTGGCAAAATTCGCGTAGAAACTTTGCGGCAGATTATCAGTGCGAGCCACTGCGAAAATGGGAGCTCCCGCTACCCGATTCAAACGCGCCTTCATCACCGGGTCGTGTGGCGACGGGCTTAAGGATTCGGCCAACAAGTGGCGCGCGTTGTTTCCACTGGCGATTGCGATCCGCGTCGGCGAGAGAAACTGGAAGGAGACGGTAGGGTTGCCGGGGACCTCATATACCGGCGGACTAGTAGACGGCACGATCTTGCCAGTGCGCAACGCATAGGCTTTGATTTTTTGTTGATCGAAGCGTCCATCCGCGACAGCGAGCACTCGATTCTCGCCGATGCCGTTTCCAGGTTCGACCGCGAAGCTATTTGGCCAGAAGGCGATGGCTGCTTTGTCCAGGTCGCGCGTGTAGTCGAAACCGGTTTGCCGTACGAACTCCGCATATTCGCGATCCGCATCGGGTCCCGGAGACGTTAGGCCGAGCAATCCTCCGAGAGGAGAGTTTTTCAGTGCGCGCAACGCTGCTACGTCTACATAGCCAACAGCGGGCGCATCCCCGGGGAGTTCGCTCAACAAATTCGGAGGAGCGACGGCAGCAATTCCAGGAAGTGATGGCGGCGGTGGGGGAGCCATCGGACCACCTGGACCGCCCGCACCGGTTGGTTCGCCCGTTTGATTGCGATAGAAGTAAAAGCCGATTCCCCCTGCGATCAATGCGACCAGGACGATGACTGCGATTACTGCTCGATTCGTCGAAGAAAGAGTCAAGGAGTCGAGTATAGGTTTAGGACGAATGGCTGTAAAGTTCGCGGCGCAAAATACGTGTAGAATAGTGGGAGTTGGCCTGCGTTTCGAACGGCGGCAACCAAACTGGCATTAAAAAGTTCCAATTTCTACCGGTGACACGCAGTGCGGGAGAGCTTCTTGTCTTTTAAATGGAACGTAAAGCGGCTCGCCGTGCTGACCGGTATCAGCATCGTGCTGGGGCCGTTGGCGTGCGCACAGTCGGGCACCAGCGCGTCGTCGAATCCCAAAGCGAGCCCGGCAACTGGCGCATCGGCTCCTTCATCTGCCCCAGCTCTCACGGCGGATCAAATTCTCGAAAATTACATTAAGGCCATCGGCGGCCGCGAAAACTGGAAAAAACTAACCACGCGAATCTCCACCGGCACGATCGACGTCCCAGCCATGAATCTTTCCGGGCTGGTCACAGTCCGCGAGAAAGCTCCGAATCGAAGCATCTTTACGGTGAACTTTAATGGCGCGGTTTTCCAGCAAGGGTTCGATGGAACGATCGGTTGGTCAGACGACCCGCAGAACGGACTGCGCGAACAAGCGGGCGAGGAACTCGCGGAGACGAAGCGCGATTCGGATTTTTATCACCCCCTCGATTTGAAGCAGATGTATTCGAAGATTACAGTGACGGGCACGGACAAAATCGATGACCGCGATGCCTACGTGGTAGAAGCATCGTCCGGCGATCTCGGCACGGATAAAATCTACTTTGACACGCAAAATGGATTGGTGCTCCGAATCGTCGGCCAGCATCACACAATGGATGGCCCGGCCACGTTCACCGAGGATTTCAGCGATTTCCGCGAGGTCGACGGAATCAAGCTGCCGTACACAGTGCACCAGGAAAGTCCGAGCTCGACGTTTACGATTAAGTTCACAGAAATACGGCATAACGAAGCAATCGAGGATGCAGCATTCACAAAACCCGCGGCGCACTGAGGTTACGAACAGGTACGTTTGCGGAAATAAGTGCTTTACTGGCAATGGTTTTGCTGGGCCTGAGATAGTCGCTTGCAATTCGATTGCCTCTGTGATACTTTTGTTCGGTTTGAGCAGGGCTGGCGTAGCTCAGTTGGTAGAGCATCTGATTTGTAATCAGAGGGTCGGGGGTTCAACTCCCTCCGCCAGCTGAGTTTTGAGGGACAGGGATTTTTGGCAAGGTTGCGGACGGATTCCTCGCGACAAAAGCGCTAGGGCTGGTGTCTTCCGACACGAGCCCTTTCTGCATTGCGATGTTCCCCGTACTGATGTCCGGTCGTGTTCTGGTTGTTTGCGCGGGACGATGCAGTTGTGTCCCGAAGATTTTAGGCGGGACATGATCGAGCGTCCCGAACGAATTTGCGGGACGGGTGGGTGAGTGGCTAAAACCAGCAGACTGTAAATCTGCCGCTCCTTGCGGGCTACGGAGGTTCGAATCCTCCCCCGTCCACCAGCGACTCGTAGGAGCTGAACCGAACGAGAGCTCGGTGAGAGCTCAATAAAAACGTTCAGCGAGCCAGCAGCGAAATCACAGAGCTGAGCATCCGCGGCGTTGCTTTGGACGAAAGAGAAATTTGGGAGGCGTCAGGGAAGCCGGTTCGAGCCTGGGTAGCTCAGTTGGTAGAGCGCGTCCTTGGTAAGGACGAGGTCACCGGTTCAATCCCGGTCCCAGGCTCCACGCTGTAGCGGGCGGCAGGAATCAAGGTGGGAATGAGCGGGGGTAACTCAGTGGTAGAGTCTCTGCCTTCCAAGCAGATGGTCGCGGGTTCGAGCCCCGTCCCCGCTCCATTGCGGTGGCTGAAAATAAGCGGTCGGAAGCTTGAAACGGAAATAATAGATTCAGCGCGGCAGCAGCCGCGAACCTCCAGCACGAGTGAGGCGAGATGGCGAAGGAGAAATTCGAGCGCAGTAAGCCGCACGTAAACGTGGGGACGATTGGGCACATCGACCACGGAAAGACGACGTTGACGGCTGCAATTACGAAAGTGCTTTCCAAGAACAACCCCAAGGTGCAGTTCCGGGCGTTTGATTCGATTGACAACGCCCCGGAAGAGCGCGAGCGCGGAATCACGATTGCGGTGTCGCACGTGGAGTATGAGACGCCGAACCGCCACTACGCGCACATCGATTGCCCAGGCCACGCCGACTACATCAAGAACATGATTACGGGCGCAGCCCAGATGGATGGCGCGATCCTGGTAGTCGCAGCGACGGACGGCCCGATGCCGCAAACACGCGAGCATATTCTTCTCGCGCGGCAGGTGGGTGTGCCATACATCGTCGTGTTCCTGAACAAGTGCGATGTAGTCGAAGATCCTGAACTTCTTGAGCTCGTCGAACTCGAAGTGCGCGAGCTATTGAAGATGTATCAATTTCCGGGCGACACGGTTCCTGTGATTCGCGGCTCGGCTTTGAAGGCTCTCGAAGGCGACGCGAAGTGGGAAAAGACGATTCTCGAGTTGATGGAAGCGGTGGACAAGAACGTGCCGCTGCCGGTGCGGGATATCGAAAAGCCGTTCGCGATGCCGATTGAAGATATTTTTTCGATTTCTGGCCGCGGCACGGTGGTGACGGGAAGAGTTGAGCGCGGCAAAGTAAAAGTGGGCGAAGAAATCGAGATTGTGGGATTCCGACCGACGATGAAGAAGACGGTGACGGGCGTGGAGATGTTCCGCAAGTTGCTCGATGAAGGGATTGCGGGAGACAACGTCGGATTGCTCTTGCGCGGCACGGAAAAAGAGGAAGTGGAGCGCGGGCAGGTGTTGTGCAAGCCCGGCTCAATCACTCCGCACACGAAGTTCAAAGCGGAAGCGTACGTATTGACGAAGGAAGAAGGCGGGCGGCACACGCCGTTCTTCACAGGTTACCGGCCGCAGTTTTATTTCCGCACGACGGACGTGACGGGAGACGTGAAGCTGCCACAGGGCGTAGAGATGGTGATGCCGGGCGACAACATTTCGGTGGAAATTTCACTGATCACGCCAGTAGCGCTGGAGAAGGGATTGCGATTCGCAATTCGCGAAGGTGGCCACACAGTAGGCGCCGGCGCAGTTGCCGAGATCATCGAGTAAACGATCATGCGAGAGATCATCACACTACAATGCGGCGATTGTAAGAACCGCAACTACACGACCACGAAGAACCGGAAGAAGCATCAGGACCGGCTCGAGACATCGAAATTTTGCAACACGTGCCGGAAACACACCGCGCACAAAGAGGTCAAGTAGAGCGGCACGTTTACGCCCTGGCGGCGGGCGCAGGATGAATCTGGCCTGCGGCTCAAAATTCAGGGGAGTAGGTTCAACGGTAGACCATCGGTCTCCAAAACCGAGAGTGGGGGTTCGAATCCCTCCTCCCCTGCCAGCTCTTTGCAGGAAGCGCTGGCGGGCGGTTGAGACAAGTTTTGCGGGGTAAAGGCGGCTAGGTTCATGGCACAGGCAGCGAGAACGAACCGGGAAGAAGCAAACGAGAAAGTCAGCGGATTCGCGCTCCTCGAGCCTGTCGGCAAGCTGGCGACGTATCCGAAGCGATTGCGCAGCTTCCTGCACGATGTGCGCGTTGAAATGAGGCAGGTGAACTGGCCCTCGCGCGCCGACGTAATTTCTACAACGGTAGTCGTCGCAGTAACGGTGGCTTTTTTCGGAGTCTACTTTTTTCTAGTCGATAGCGGATTCAGCTATCTGATTCAACGGGTGCTCAAATACTTCAAGTAACGGGAACAGGCATGTCCAAGCAGTGGTACATCGTCCACACCTATTCGGGGTTTGAGAAGAAGGTGAAGGAGAGCCTGGAAGGTCGCGTAGCCGCGTTCGGGCTCGGTGAAAAAATCGGTCAGATCATCATCCCGACCGAGTCGGTAGTCGAAGTGCGCGGCGGCAAAAAAGTGATTTCGCCCCGCATGTGCTACCCGGGCTACGTGCTGGTCGAGATGGATATGGACGACTACACCTGGCACGTCGTTCGGTCGACGCCGCGCGTCACAGGTTTCGTCGGCTCCGGGCAAACACCTTCGCCGCTCACAGAAGAAGAAGTACAGAACATTTTGAATCGCGCGACAACCACGGCGGAAAAGCCGAAACCGAAGCTATCCTTCGACCGCGGCGAGAAAGTGCGCATCGGAGAAGGGCCGTTCGCGAATTTCACGGGTGTCGTGGAAGAGGTCAATTCCGACCGCAGCACGCTGAAAGTTTCGGTCACGATTTTCGGCCGATCAACACCGGTCGAACTCGATTTTGCGCAAGTTGAAAAAGTGGCATAAAGCGCGTTCGGCGGAACGCGCTTGGAAATAGGCGGGGGAGCACTCAATCATGGCCAAAAAAGTTCAAGCAATGGTAAAGCTGCAGTTGCCGGCGACGAAAGCGACACCGGCGCCACCCGTGGGCACCGCGCTCGGCCCGCACGGCGTGAACATCATGGATTTTTGTAAGCAGTTCAATTCCAAGACGTCCAAAGAGCCGGACGGAATGATCATTCCGGTTCTGGTAACGATTTACAGCGACCGCACCTTTACCTTCATTCTGAAGACGCCGCCCGCTTCCGAGCTATTGAAGCGCGCCGCGGGAATCGTAAAGGGATCGCCCGAGCCGAACCGCAACAAGGTGGCAAAAGTCACGCAGAAGCAGATCGCCGAAATTGCAAAGACAAAATTGCCCGACCTGAACACCACGAGTCTCGAATCGGCGATTCGCACGATCATGGGCACTGCGCGCAACATGGGAATCGAAGTCGAAGCATAGTTGCAGGTTTAGAAAGCAGGAGAGAAAAGCGATGGGTCGCAGTTCGAAAGATGGTGGCAAGAACATTGATCGCGCCCGCAAGCTCGTCGAGGCGCGCCCGTACGGTCTCGAAGAAGCCGCTGAGCTTCTTCGCAAAGCGCACTTCGTGAAGTTCGATGAAACAGTCGAACTGGTGCTCAACCTCGGCGTCGATCCGAAGCAATCCGACCAGATGGTGCGCGGCACGGTGGTGCTGCCGCACGGCCTGGGAAAATCGAAGCGCGTGCTCGTCATCGCCAGCGGCGATAAGCAGCGCGAGGCGCAGGATGCAGGAGCGGATTTCGTCGGCGGCGAGGATATGGTCCAGAAGATTCAGGAAGGCTGGACGGATTTCGAAGCCGTGATCGCCACACCCGACATGATGAAATCAGCCGGCCGCCTCGGCAAAGTCCTTGGCCCGCGCGGCTTGATGCCGAATCCAAAAACCGGAACGGTCACCTTCGAAGTTGCGAAGGCGGTTCAGGAAGTGAAGGCCGGCAAAGTGGAATTCCGGCTCGACAAGACCGGAATCATTCACTCTCCCGTAGGCAAGATCAGTTTCACGGCGAAGAACCTGGCCGGAAACGCCCAGGCGCTGCTCGCAGCCATCATCAAGGCCAAGCCCGCGGCAGCCAAAGGCAAGTACATCAAGAAAATGACGCTCACTTCCACCATGGGGCCGGGCGTGCCAATCGATCACGCAGAAGCAGACGCAGCCGTAGCGGTGGCAGCGTAACCGCGCAAGCAACAACGAGCGCAACGAACGAAGGAGTTCGGCATCATGAAGAAGAAGGCCGAAAAGCTGAGCAAGTCGGAAGAGCTGCGAAGCCAGCTCGCCACGGTTTCAACCGTGATTCTCTCCACGTTTCAGGGAATCACCGTCGAGCAGGATACGAAGCTGCGCCGCTCCGTTGAAGCAGTTGGCGGGCACTACGAAGTAGTGAAGAACACAGTGGCTGAGCGAGCCGCTGCCGGAACCCCGGCGGAAGGTCTGCTCAAGAATCTGAAGGGCACCAATTCGATTTCGTTCACAAAGACCGATCCGGTGGCCCTTGCGAAGATTCTGACGAAAGTCGCGAAGGACGTTCCGGCATTTCAGTTCCGCGCGGGATTCGTCGAAGGCCGCGTCATCTCGATTCAAGAGATCACTCAGCTGGCGCAGTTGCCGAGCAAGGAAGAGCTGATTAGCAAGATCATGTTCATGCTGAATTCACCGGCACAGCGAGTGGCCACGGCGCTGGCAGCTCTGCCGCGCAATCTGGCAGTGGTGACAAGCGAAGCGGTGAAGGCCGGAAAATTCAGCTGTGGTGCAACAGCAGCGACAGCAGCACCTGCGGCTGAGCCGGCGCCCGCAAGCGCTTCAGCTCCTGAACCTCCCGCAACCGAACCGGCGCAGTAAGTGAATTCGCGCCCGAGAAGTTCAGGGAGAGTTCAGTAAAAAGATTCTGGGCAATGTTTTGAGGCACGGGTTTAAGTAAAGGTTTTTAATTTCGAGGAGGATGCAAACGGCGATGGCAAGCAAAGTGGAGTCGATTCTGGAAGAACTCAAGGGACTGACGCTTCTCGAAGCTTCGGACCTTGTGAAGAAGATGGAAGAAGCGTTCGGCGTCTCTGCGGCGGCGGCAGCTCCCGTGATGATGGCGGGTGGCGGCGCGGCTGCGGGTGGCGGCGCTCCGGCGGAAGAGAAGACGGAATTTGCCGTCGTTCTCACTGAAGTCGGCGCGAACAAGATCAACGTGATTAAGGCAGTCCGCGAAGTCACCAGCCTGGGCTTGAAAGAAGCCAAGGACCTGGTGGATGGCGCCCCCAAGACAGTTAAAGAGGGCATCAACAAGGACGAGGCTGCCACGATCAAGAAGAAATTCGAAGACGCCGGAGCCAAGGTCGAGATTAAGTAGTGCTGGCAGCCTGTGAGCGGCCCGGTGCCGTGGCTGCAAGGGAATTCGCGTACGCGCGCGCTCCTTTCGAATTTAAAACCTAAAAAAATGTCCTTCCCGGACTGGTGGGGCGGGTGTCTATCCGCTTCGCTGTTTCCGGCTTTGCCCTGATTAAGGATGGTTCCATGAGCAATCGTAATGGTGTTCGCGTCACTCGGGAACGGGAGCGTCTGGACTTCGCCAAGATCAAGACGGCCGTGCAGATCCCCAACCTAATTGACGTACAAAAGAAGTCATATCAGCGCTTCCTGCAGATGGATTTGCTGCCGAGCGAGCGCGAGGATACCGGTCTGCAGTCCGTGTTCACGTCGGTATTTCCAATCCAGGATTTTCGCGGACTTTCGCAGCTCGATTTCGTCGACTACGCCATCGGCAACTGGGAGTGCAAGTGCGGCCATCTGCGCGGCCTGCACCACTTGCGCGCCACCTGCCGGAATTGCGGCGCATCCGTTGTCACGAACCCTTATAAGACCGGCGATGTGCTGTGCGCGAAGTGCGGCACGTTCAATAAGAACACGCCCACGTTCTGCAACAAGTGCGGCGATCCGGTCACGCTGCAGCTCAAGTACGACGTGAATGAGTGCCAGGAGCGCGGCATGACCTACTCCGCGCCGCTCAAGGTCACCATCCGCCTCACGATTTACGACAAGGATCCCGACACCGGCGCGAAGTCCATTCGCGACATCAAGGAACAGGAAGTTTTCTTCGGCGATATTCCGCTGATGACGGAAAACGGCACGTTCATCATCAACGGCACCGAGCGTGTAATCGTCAGCCAGTTGCACCGTTCACCGGGCGTGTTTTTCGAAACCGCGAACAACCGCAGCTACTTCCTTGGCAAGATTATTCCTTATCGCGGATCGTGGGTGGAATTCGAGTACGACACGAAGAACATTCTCTACGTCCGCATTGATCGCAAGCGCAAATTCCTCGGCTCGATTTTCCTGCGCGCGCTGGGAATGAAGTCGAATGAAGACATCCTGCGCACGTTCTATCAAGTCGAGCGCATCACGTTGCGCGAGGGCGATCTTTACTGGAACGTTTCCGAAAGCTTGATCGACCGCAAGCTCTCGAAAGAAATCAAGCATCCGCGCTCGGAAGATGTTCTGGTCGGAGCGCACAAGCGCATCACTGAGCCGCTGTACAAAGAACTCGTCAAGGCTCGCGTAAATCAGGTGGAAGTGGGCGTTGCGGACCTCGAAGGCGCTGTCACAGTCGGCGAGCTTGTAAATCGCCAGACCGGTGAAGTGCTTCTCGAAGCCAACAAGCCACTGACGCCTGAGATGTGGGCTTCCATCGCCGAAGCAGGCATCACCGAAGTTGACGTCTGCTTCCCCGAGCGCGACGACGTAGGCGTGATCGTGAGCCGCACGCTTGAAAAGGACACGATCCGCACTCCGAAAGAAGCGCTGATCGAAATCTATCGCAAGCTGCGTCCCGGCGATCCCCCGACGCTTGAAACCGCAACCGCGCTCTTCAATGGCATGTTCTTTGACGCGCGCAAGTACGATTTCAGCAAAGTGGGCCGCCTGAAATTCAACATCAAGCTCGGCCTCGAAACGCCGCTCGACAAGCGCACGCTCGATCCGTCCGACTTCGTCGCGGCGATCAAGTACCTGCTCAAGCTGCGCAAAAATATCGGCGCGGTGGACGACATCGACCATCTCGGCAATCGCCGCGTCCGCGCGGTGGGCGAGTTGCTCGAAAACCAGTTCCGCATCGGCCTGGTCCGCATGGAGCGTGCGATCAAGGAAAAGATGTCCGTGTACCAGGAAATGTCCACGGCCATGCCGCACGACCTCGTGAACGCCAAGCCCGTTATGGCCGCGATTCGCGAGTTCTTCGGCAGTTCGCAGCTCTCGCAGTTCATGGATCAGACGAACCCGCTGAGCGAAATCACTCACAAGCGCCGCCTATCGGCTCTTGGGCCCGGCGGTTTGTCGCGCGAACGCGCAGGTTTCGAAGTGCGCGACGTTCACCCGACTCACTACGGCCGCATCTGCCCGATTGAGACGCCGGAAGGTCCGAACATCGGTCTCATCAGCTCGCTTTCGTCTTATGCGCGAATCAACGAATTCGGTTTCATCGAGTCGCCCTATCGCACGTGTGAAGGGCGGCCGCGTGATCGACTTCGTGCAGATCATCAACGCGGGCGACAGCGAGTTCAAAGCCGGCGAAGTGGTTGAAAAGGAAAAGGTGGAAGACGCGAACGAGGAGTTGAAGCGGCGGCGCGTAGTGGTCGAGCCGCACTGCTTCTACCTCTCGGCGTGGGAAGAGGACCGCTACGTGATCGCGCAGGCCAACGCCTCGCTCGATGAGCGCCTCAAAATCACCACCGAACTCGTCAACTGCCGACAGGCTGGCAACTTCGTTCTGAAGAATCGCGAAGAAGTCGATTACATCGACGTTTCGCCGAAGCAGCTCGTCTCCGTCGCTGCCAGCTTGATTCCATTCCTTGAGAACGACGACGCGAACCGCGCGTTGATGGGATCGAACATGCAGCGCCAGGCCGTGCCGCTGATTAAGGGCGAAGCGCCGCTCGTCGGCACCGGCATGGAACGCGTCACCGCGCGCGATTCGGGCGCGGTCATCGTTTGCCGTCGCGACGGCATTGTCGATCAGGTTGACTCCGAGCGCGTCATCGTGCGCGTCGAGTCCGACCAATCCGGCGTGCTCAGCCGCGAAGTGGGCTCGGACATTTACCTGCTCACGAAGTTCAAGCGCTCGAACCAGAACACGTGCATCAGCCAGAAGCCTCTTGTCCGCGCGGGCGACCGCGTGAAACAAGGGCAAGTCCTGGCCGACGGCCCATGCACGGATCGCGGCGAACTCGCTCTTGGCCGCAACGTGCTCGTCGCCTTCGTGCCATGGCGCGGGTACAACTTTGAAGACGCCATCCTCGTCAGCGAAAAGCTCGTCGAAGAGGACTACTACACTTCGATTCACATCGAGGAGTACGAAATCGAGGCGCGCGACACGAAGCTCGGTCCCGAAGAAATCACGCGGGACATTCCCAACATCAACGAGAGCTTCCTGCGCAACCTCGATGAAAGCGGCGTAATCCGCATCGGCGCCACCGTGAAACCTGGCGACATTCTCGTCGGCAAGGTAACGCCGAAGGGTGAAACCACGCTCACGCCGGAAGAAAAACTTCTGCGCGCGATTTTCGGTGAGAAGGCCGGTGACGTTCGCGACGCTTCTCTCTATTGCCCGCCGGGCATCGAGGGAACCATCGTCGACGTGAAGATCTTCTGCCGCAAGGGCGCGGAGAAGGACGAGCGTCACAAGGCCATCGAAGCCACGCAGGTAGCCAAGCTCGAAAAGAACCTCGCCGATGAGATTCGCATTCTCACCGACGAGCGCCTGAAGCGCTTGAACGACTTGCTCGGCGGACAAAAGCTCGTTGCCGACTTGCACGATGAGCGCACCAACAAGCGCTTGCTCACCAAGGGCGCCGAGCTCACGCGTGAAATTCTCGAAAAGATCACCACGCGCAACTTGAAGCGCCTGCGCCTCAACGACAAAGACCCGCTCCTAATCGAGAAGATCGACGAAATCGAGGAGATGACTTCGCGGCAGATCGACGTGCTTCGCAAGATCACCGACGAGCGCATCTCGAAACTCAAGAAGGGCGACGAATTGCCGCCCGGCGTCATCAAGCTCGTGAAAGCGTATATCGCGATGAAGCGCAAGCTTTCCGTCGGCGACAAGATGGCAGGCCGCCACGGAAACAAGGGCGTCATCGCGCGCATCGTTCCCAAGGAAGATATGCCGTACATGCCGGACGGCACGCCGGTCGAAATCGTTCTCAATCCGCTCGGCGTTCCTTCGCGTATGAACGTGGGCCAGATTCTCGAAACGCACCTCGGTTGGGCGTCGAAGGAATTGGGCGCACGCATCGGAAAGCTGCTCGACGATACGAGTTCACGCGCCGAATCGGTTCGCAAATGGTTCAAGGACGCTTTCGGTCCCACCTCGGTTTGGAAGACGATCACCGATCTCGACGATGAGGCCCTGCTCGATCTCGCGCACAGCTTCCGCGAAGGCGTTCCGTTTGCCACTCCCGTATTCGACGGCGCTCGCGAGCACGACATCCGTCACTTGTTCGAATTCACCGAGCTGCCGGAGAGCGGCAAGATCACCCTCTTCGACGGCATGACGGGCGACGAGTTCGCGCAGAACGTCACAGTCGGCTACATCTACATGCTCAAGCTGTCTCACCTGGTGGACGACAAGATTCACGCGCGTTCCATCGGTCCCTACTCGCTCATCACGCAGCAGCCTCTCGGCGGTAAGGCCCAGTTCGGCGGACAGCGCTTCGGAGAAATGGAAGTCTGGGCGCTCGAAGCCTACGGTGCGGCTCACATTCTGCAGGAACTGCTCACGGCGAAATCGGACGACGTTTACGGCCGCGCGAAAATCTACGAGGCCATCGTAAAGGGCGAGCCTGGAATCGAACCGGGCGTGCCTGAATCCTTCAACGTTCTTGTGCGCGAGCTGCAGTCGCTCTGCCTCGACGTTGAATTGATGAAGCGCCAGAAGCCCCAGCTCGAGAAGGCCGAAGCGGCGGATTAATTTTGCGCTCCCGCAAATCATCGCGGGAGCGCCCAATAGTTTCTTGAATTTTTCCCTGGTTCCATCAGGGAGGAGGGTCAGCCATTGTATCGATCTAGTCCTTACGACCGCGCCAGCCAGATTGCAGATTTCGATTCGATTCGCATCAGCCTGGCAAGTCCAGAAAAAATCCGGTCATGGTCGCACGGCGAAGTCACCAAGCCGGAGACCATCAACTACCGCACCTTCAAGCCCGAACGCGACGGCCTCTTCTGCGCCAAGATTTTCGGCCCGGTCACGGACTGGGAATGCTTGTGCGGAAAATACAAGCGGATGAAGCATCGCGGAGTGATCTGCGATAAGTGCGGCGTCGAAGTCACGCTCAGCAAAGTCCGCCGCGAGCGACTCGGCCATATCGAACTCGCTTCGCCCTGCTCGCACGTGTGGTTTTTCAAGGGACTGCCCAGCCGCATCGGGTATCTCTTGGACATCACCATGCGCGACCTCGAGCACATCCTCTATTTCGAGACGTTCGTCTGCATCGATCCAGGCGAAGTTCCCGGATTGAAGCAGAAGGAAATTCTGCCCGAGGAAAAGCTGCGCGAAATGCAGAAGGAATATCCCGGAAAGTTCCAGTCCGGGATGGGAGCGGAAGCGATCAAGGAACTCCTGCGGCGCGTCGAAGTCGACAAGCTCTCTGAAGAACTGCGCGAAAAAATGAAAATCGATCCGAGCCTTCAGAAGCGGATCAAGTTCGCGAAGCGCCTCAAAGTTCTCGAAGCTTTCCGCAAGAGCGGCAATAAGCCGGAGTGGATGATTCTCGACGTGATTCCGGTTCTTCCACCGGAGTTGCGCCCGCTCGTGCCTCTCGACGGCGGCCGTTTCGCCACCTCCGATTTGAACGACCTCTATCGCCGCGTCATCAACCGCAACAACCGGTTGAAGAAGCTGATGGAGTTGCACGCGCCCGATGTGATCGTCCGCAACGAAAAGCGCATGCTGCAGGAAGCCGTCGACGCGCTCTTCGACAACGGCCGCCGAGGCCGCGTTCTACGTGGCACCAACAATCGCCCGCTCAAATCATTGTCCGACACGCTCAAGGGCAAGCAGGGCCGCTTCCGCCAGAACCTGCTCGGCAAGCGCGTGGACTACTCCGGCCGTTCAGTAATCGTAGTCGGCCCGGAACTGAAACTTCACCAGTGCGGTCTGCCGAAGAAGATGGCGCTCGAGCTTTTCAAGCCGTTCATCTATCACAAGCTCGAAGCCGCCGGCCACTGCACCACCATCAAGCAGGCCAAGGAACTCGTCGAGGCTCAGGAATCCATCGTCTGGGACATCCTCGAGGACGTAATTCGCGAGCATCCCGTTCTGCTCAATCGTGCTCCCACGCTGCATCGCCTCGGCATTCAGGCCTTCGAGCCGGTGCTCGTCGAAGGAAAAGCGATCCGCATCCACCCGCTCGTCTGCACCGCATTCAACGCGGACTTCGACGGCGACCAGATGGCCGTTCACATTCCGCTTTCGCCCGAAGCGCAAGTCGAAGCGTCAGTGTTGATGCTCAGCTCGCACAACATTCTTTCGCCGGCTAATGGTTATCCTCTCGCCGTTCCGACGCAGGACATGGTTCTCGGCATCTACTACATGACGAAAGCCAAGCCGCAAGCAAAGGGCGAAGGCCGCGCGTTCGGTTCGAGCGAGGAGTGCATCATGGCGCTCGAAGCGGGCGAAGTCGAATTGCTCACCCCGATTCGCATGCGCTACACCGGTGAAGTGATCGACCTCACCAACGCATACGACGACCAGGACGTCTCGCACACCGAGCCGATTCAGCTCAGCAAGCAATTCCTGCACACCACCGTCGGCCGCGTGATTTTCAATGATCACCTTCCGTCGGACATGCCTTTCGTGAATGGCCTGCTGAAGAAGAAGGGCATTCAGGCGCTCGTGCAGTATTGCTACCTGCGCTTCGGCCTCGAAAAGACCGTTCTCATGCTCGATAAGCTGAAGGAACTCGGCTTCCTCTACGCAACGAAAGCCGGCGTCTCCATCAGCATCAGCGACATGGTCATCCCGGACGTGAAATCGAAGCTGGTCGGCACAGCCGAACATGAAGTCGTCAAAGTGCAGCAGCAATATCTCGACGGCGCGATCACTAATGGCGAACGCTACAACAAAATTATCGCCATCTGGTCAGACGTCACCGAGCGTGTTGCCGACGAAATGTTCAAGGCTCTCGAAGAACAGGACAAGCAAGGCGTGATCAACCCGATCTACGTCATGGCGGACTCCGGCGCCCGAGGTTCGAAGCAGCAGATCCGGCAGCTTTCCGGTATGCGCGGTTTGATGGCCAAGCCCTCGGGCGAAGTCATCGAGCAGCCCATCACTTCGAACTTCCGCGAAGGCCTCACCGTGCTGGAATACTTCATCTCCACGCACGGCGCTCGTAAAGGTCTGGCCGATACGGCGCTCAAAACCGCCGATTCCGGCTACCTCACGCGCCGCCTCGTCGACGTGGCGCAGGACGTGATCATCAATGAATTCGATTGCGGCACGGCGGACGGAATTTTCGTCGAACCGATTCTCGAAGCCGGCGTCGAAGTCGAGCCCTTGCGCGATCGCGTCGTTGGCCGCGTCTCGCTCGAGAAGATCAAGGACTACGAAGGCAACGTGATCGTCGAGATCAACCAGGAAATCACCGAAGAGCTGGCCAATTCCATGCAGGCGGCCGGCATCGAACGCGTGAAGATTCGCTCCGTACTCACTTGCGAATCCCGGCGCGGTGTTTGCGGACGCTGCTACGGTCGCAACCTCGCCACCGGGCGCTTCGTCGAGATGGGCGAAGCGGTAGGCGTCATCGCCGCGCAGTCCATCGGCGAACCTGGCACGCAGCTCACGATGCGCACGTTCCACATCGGCGGCACCGCTACCCGCGTCACTGAACAGTCGAAAGTCGAAGCCCGCAACAATGGCTTTGTGAAATTTATCGACTTGAAGGTGGTCGAGGGCCGCGGCAAGCAGATCGTCTCGATGAACCGCTCGGGCTTGATTGCGGTCGTCGACGAAAAGGGCCGCGAAAAAGAACGCCACCACGTCGTGTACGGCGCGCGCCTCAAGGTCGAAGACGGTCAACCGGTCACGCTCGGTCAGGTGATGGTCGAGTGGGATCCTTACACCTTCTCGATCCTTACCGAAACTGCGGGTACCGTTCAGTTCAAGGACCTGCAAGCCGGCATCACCATCGAAGAACAGGTGGACGAAGTCACCGGTCTTTCGCAGCTCGTCGTTACGCTGCCGCCCGGTGATGAAAAGCATCAGCCCACCATCAACATCCGTGGCGCAGGCGGCCGCACCAAGAAATACTTGATGCCGTCGCGCGCTCACTTGATGGTCGTAGATGGTGACGAAGTGCAGCCTGGCGACGTGCTCGCGAAGATCCCGCGCGAAACCACGAAGACCAAAGACATCACCGGCGGTCTGCCGCGCGTTGTCGAACTCTTCGAGACTCGCAAGCCGAAAGATCCCGCGGTCATCAGCGAAATCGACGGTATCGTGAAGTACGGCGAAATCGCCAAGGGCCAGCGCAAGATCTACGTCGAAAGCGAAGATAGCAAGACGACGAAGGAATACTCGATTCCTCGCGGCGTCCACATCAACGTACAGGAAGGCGAACACGTGCGAGCCGGCGAGCCCCTCATTGACGGGCCGCTCAACCCGCACGATATCCTCGCCGTCCTCGGCGAAAAGTACACGCAGGCTTACCTGGTCAATTCGATTCAGGAAGTCTACCGGCTGCAGGGCGTGAATATTAACGACAAGCACATCGAGACGATCGTTCGTCAGATGATGCGCTGGGTGAAAGTCGAAGACGTGGGCGATACGACGTTCCTTCTCGAGGAGCAAGTGGACAAGTTCCGCTTCCGCGAGGAAAACGATCGCATCATTCACGATGGTGGGCGTCCCGCTACCGGCCGTCCGCTGCTCCTCGGCATCACCAAGGCGTCGCTTTCTACTGACTCGTTCATCTCCGCAGCGAGCTTCCAGGAGACCACCCGCGTTCTCACCGAAGCGGCCATCTCCGGGAAGGTCGATTACCTGCGCGGCTTGAAGGAGAACGTGATCATGGGCCGCCTGATTCCGGCCGGCACTGGTTTGGAGCGCTACCGCAATATCCAGCTCCTCACCGAATTGCCTCCACCGGATGAGGGTGAAGGAATGGGCGCTGGATTCGGCCAAAACGGCCCGGATCTCACACCCGAAGAAGCCGCGGCTCTCGATTTCCTGCGCAAGGATACCGACGCAGTCGCCGAGAGCTAGCCAACACGAAGAATCATCGTCCTGAGCCTACATGGGCAGGATCGAATTCTTCTCTGAAACGATCAAGGGCGCTCTGAATCCCAGAGCGCCCTTTTTTTATGCCGTGGCATAGCTCCACTCGCACCATGCGAACCGCCGTCTCAAAAAACTCAACGATACGATCATCGTAGCCTCAGGTCCCATTCTGGCCGCCCGCGGCCAGAATTGACCTGAGGCTTGTGACTTTTGTCTTGTGGCGGCGGCCTGCCGGTCGGCGTTTTTTCTTCGGATTAACAACCACACGCCAACGCGCCCGCCCTCCTCTTTGTTATGCAACTTGGAAATCCAGCTCGCATTCAACCCCGTAGACATTCATACCTCCATGTAATATTTAGGTGCAGAATTTTGCTCAGCACAACCCGGCCCGGACCATGCGCACCTGAGAAACGGGGACTCCATTTTGTCGAATTCAACCACTGAGTCGAACAAGCCATCCGCCACCCTGCCTCCTGGCGAAGAACAGTTCAAGAAGCTCGTCGAAATAATTTCCCGCTCCCAGCATAACTATCGCGAACTGATCGATAGCCTCGACCAGGCCGTCTTCACGATTTCTCTCGAAGGCGAGATTCGGGTAGCAAACCGCAGTTTCGCGGAAATTTTGGGCGAGGATTTTCATACCCTGATCGGCCATCGCATTCACGAGTTCATCGCCGCCCCGTCCCCCGAAGAGTCAAAAGTCTGGCTGGCTGGATTTCTCCACACAGGGCTGGATCACGGCCGGCTTTCATTGCGCTTGAAAAAAACTGGCGAACTTCGCTATTTCGACTGCTGGGGGCAAGTGGTCGCAGAAGACGGAGTTGCCGCGGGAATCAGCGGCTGGGCCCGCGACGTCACCTCTCAACACCAAGCCGAGCTTCGTTTCAACGAGTTCTTCGAATCCCTGCGCGAAGGAATCTTTTTTACCACGCCGGATGGCCAGGTGCTCGATGCGAATCCCGCGATGGTTCGCATGCTCGGCTTTGAATCAAAAGAAGCGCTGCAATTGGAGAATTTTAGCCAGGTCTATGCCGATCCCGCCCAGCGCGATGCGCTTCTTCGCGAACTTCAATCGCGAGGCTCAGTCCAGGATCGAGAAGTCGTTCTTCGCCGCAAAGATGGTTCGCACCTCTACTGCCTCGCTTCCGGCTTCGCGATTCGCGACACCTTTGGGCGCATCGTTCGTCTCCAGGGAACGCTTGTCGACATCACCGAACGGCGCGAAATCGAAAAACGCTTACATCAAGAACAGGAATTCGTCCGCCATCTGATCGCCTGCTTCCCGGACATGATTGCCGTATTTGACGCGACCGGGCAATTCACTTACGTCAGCCCTCGAGTCTACGAAGTGCTCGGCGTGGCTCCCGCCGATTTCGTCGGCCAGGCCCACCTTTTCGGAGTTCATCCGGACGATCAACCGAAAGTTGCCGAAGCCTTCCGCGCAGGTAATGGCCAGAGAAAATTCCTCGACCCAGATGGAATTTCGAGCGCGCCATGCCGACGGCACCTGGCGGATGCTTCGCGCAAGTGCCGGCCCCCTCTTCGACGCCGACCAGAAAATCAGCGGAGTTGTTTCCTCCGTTCGCGACATCACCGAAGCAAGAACCTTCGAACAGCAGCTTCTCCAGAAAGAAAAATTCGCCTCCATGGGCCAGATGATGGCTGGAGCCGCCCATGAATTGAACAATCCGCTTACCGCGATCCTCGGCGTAAGCGATCTTCTGCGGGAGCGCGCCACGGACGATTCTACTCGCCGCCAGGTCGAGATTATCTTGCAGCAAGCTCGCCGCGCGGCAGCCATCGTTCAGGACCTTCTCGTTTTAGCTGTGCCATCGGGCCAAAAGCGCGGAAAAGTAAAAGTGGATGAGGTCGTAAAGAAGATAATCGAATCTCACCAGAAATCGCTGCAGCAAAGAAACATCGTCGCCGATGTCGTGATTACCGGAACACTTCCTGAGGTCGAAGGCGATCCCCGGCTGCTCACTCAGGTTTTTGCCAATATCCTCGAGAATGCGGAGCAGGCGATTTCCTCCGTCCGCGAAAAGGGAGTCATCCGAATTTCGTTGTCGCAAGCGGGCAACAACTTGCTCGTGGTATTCGCCGACGACGGCCCCGGCATCCCACAGGAGATGGTCGACAAAATCTACGATCCTTTTTTTACGACCAAAAGACCCGGAGGAGGAAGCGGGCTCGGCCTCACGATCTGCCTCGGCGTAATCAAAGACCACGGCGGCCGCATTGAGGTGCAGACTTCCGAGGGCGCTGGCACCACCTTCCGTATTTTTCTCCCCGCGATTCTCGAGCGAAAGCACGAGGTTCCCAATTCCACTCCTGCGCGAAATGCTTCCCCTGTTTCGTTGGCGCTGAGCGGCCGGAAGCTCCTGATTGTTGACGACGAAGAGAGTATCCGCGAAATTGTGCAGGATGGCCTTTCCGCGCGAGGAATGCACGTAGAGTGTGCGGCGAGTTCGGAAGAAGCGCTTGCTCTGCTGGCAGGCAACACCTATGACGTCGTTCTGTGCGATTTCAATCTGCCAGGCTTGAGCGGCGAGCAATTATTCGAGCAGCTTAGAGCTCAAAGTGAACGTTCTTTGCCACGATTTGTTTTTATCACTGGAGACTTGCTCGAACCTTCTACGGTTGCTTCCTTTGCCGAGAGGGGCGCGCACGTTCTTCAAAAGCCGTTTCACATCTCCGCGCTGGCCACGCTGCTGTCCGAGTTTCTTCAGGATCAGCCTGTAAGAGCAAACTAGTTTTCCTTTTTTCTCGCTGGCGTCTTGAGAGTCGCTATTATCTCGCTTCGGAAGATTTGCTCCCTGTGTCCACGCCGAAATCCCACACGTAGAGATTCGTCCCTTCGCCTTTCACGATTTCAGTAAACACATATTCTCCCGGCTCGAGCGATTGGCTCAGCGTGAAACGATACACTCCATTGGCGATTTGCCAGCGCTCCGCGGTCACCTCATTTCGCTTCATCTTGGTAATCACCTGAAGATACGTATCCACGTTCTCGATCAGGCGAGAGTCGCCGCGCACCTTGGTCCGAATCAGAATCATGTTGGGCTCGCGGCCGTCCGCCGTGCGCATATAAAATTCAGGCTGCTCGTTGTGCACGCGCACCTCGGCATGCGGTCTCGGTATCGTCAGATTGCGGCGGGACGGAACTACCGGGATCGGCACGAGCACCTGTTCCACCACTTTTGCCTTATCTAATTTATTCTCCGCTTGGGCTTGCGCGAGACGCAGGACGGATTTTCCGTCGTAAACGAAAAGTCCTTCACCGGGTGGGATGAAAACGCCAGGAGCCGCTTCGAGGCTGGCGTCCACGTCGAGCGGCATCACTCGCCGCGCCTGTTCCTGCTTATGCACGGAGCTGAGCAGCGTAGCGTCATTCTTTTTCTGCTCGGCTTCGCTCTGCTTTGTCGCGTCCCAATCTACCAGCGCCGCCGGCATCTCTTCCCATTGTGATCTTTCCGTGTTGTAGAAGCGGACGCGGTCGTCCATCACCTGATATTCGCGCACAAGCTGCACACTGCCGTCTTTTAGAATCAGCTTTTTCCCGCGCGGAAGATGCGCAATCCTCGAATCGGGAGCCGAGGTTTGGCTTTGCTGTCCCGTCTTGGCCGGGACGGGCGACGAAGATTGGCTGGATTCTTGCCGCGGATTTGGCAATCCGCGCGCGGATGCAGCAAGCATCGCGCAAACGGCGACCACGCAGATTGCCGGCAAGAAACGCGCGCGACGCGACCTTACTGCGCCGGTTTTCTCTCGCACAGACATCACCCATTCACCTAGGAGTTGAGATGCAGATTTGAGCTTTCGGGGATGCGAAACGAAAAAACTTTCCAAGCAGGGGAAACTAGTGCTGGCAGCGCGGATGCAGAACCGTAAGAATCATCAGGTCGGAATTTGTGAAGAGCCACTTCTCGGCTCCGGCGCCAGCGGCTTCGGCCGCTCGGACGAGCCTGCCAAGGTGCTTGGCGAGTGCCAGTGTGCGCAAGTGGTCGAGGCAGATTCCGGTGAGCCGGACCACTTCGTCCTCGGTGAAAAGCTTCTGGCTCGATCGTACCCGGACCATTTTCGCCGCCTCCTGAAGCATTCGATGCTGAAACGAGACTAAATGCCGCACTCTCTGCAAGCAATAGTCCTTCCGTTCCAGCGGACGAAAACCATCCGGCTAGCGTGAAATGCGAACTCCCGTGAATTCTATGGTTTACAGCAACTTCGGATTCCTTTCGCCGCTCCGGACAACCGCGATCGGATTCAATTGGAGGGAAAGAAATATTCCATCCCCGGAAAGTTTCTGCAGATTCAGGAAGATTTACTTTCGCTCGGAGACAGGTATGCACCAAACGAGAGCGCACCAGCCTAAGGGTTTTCGCCAATATTCGCGTCTCATATCGTAAAGCCATCGGCTTTTTCGAAACCGCGCGCGAGCTGCAACACGCGGCCTTCCTCAAAATGAGGCGCAAAAATCTGCATGCCAATCGGCAGGCCGGCTTTCGTCTTTCCGCACGGGACGGAGATGCCCGGAATGCCCGCCAGAGAACCGGTAACTGTGTAGATATCGGCCAGATACATCTGCAGCGGGTCAGCCGTTCTCTCGCCTAAGCGAAAAGCCGGGGTCGGCGCAGTCGGCGTGATAATGGCATCCACCTTTTGAAATGCGTCGGCAAAATCACGAGCGATCAAAGAGCGAACTTTCTGGGCGCGGAGGTAGTAGGCATTGTAGTAGCCGGCGGACAAAACGTATGTGCCGAGCATGATTCGGCGTTTCACTTCGGGACCGAACCCGCGCTCCCGAGTTTTCTTGTACATCTCGCGCAAGCTCGAACTGGGCACTCGAAGGCCGTAGCGGACTCCGTCGTATCGCGCGAGGTTCGAACTAGCCTCAGCCGTGGCGACAATGTAGTAAGTGGCGATCGCATAGTCGGTATGCGGCATGTGTAGAGGGATCCGCCTGGCGCCCAGCTTTTCGAGCAACGCAATCCCGGCTAGCACCTTTTCCCTGACCTCCGGGTCGAGGCCCTTCCCGAAATAATCCTCCGGAACCCCGATTCGGATACCAGCGAGCGGCTTTTCAAGGTTGGCGGCGTAGTCGGGCACGGGTACCGCGGCCGAGGTCGAGTCTTTCGAGTCGCGTCCGGAGATAATGGCCATCAATACGGCAGCGTCTGTAACATTTTGTGTCAGTGGGCCGATGCGATCGAGCGACGAAGCGAAGGCTATAAGCCCGTATCGAGATACGCGTCCGTATGTCGGCATCATACCGGGGATGCCGCAGCAGGCACCCGGCTGCCGAATCGAGCCTCCTGTATCGGTTCCCAGTGCCGCCACCGCCAGGCCGGCGGCTACGGCAGCGGCAGAGCCGCCGCTCGAGCCTCCTGGGACGCGGTCTAGGGCGACGGGGTTCCGTACTGGACAGTATGCTGAGTTTTCGTTGGAGCTACCCATCGCAAACTCGTCGCAATTGGTCTTGCCGAGGATCACGGCGCCAGCGCTCTCGAGGCGCTCGACCGCAGTTGCGTCATAGGGCGGGACGTAGGTCTCGAGGATCTTGGAGCCACAGGTCGTGACGACACCACGGGTGCTGATCACGTCCTTGATGGCGATGGGAACGCCGGCGAGCGGCGGCAGGGCGCCGCCCTTGGCGATCATGGTGTCGATCCGGTCAGCTTGCGCGTAGGCGCGGTCAATGGAGAGCGCGAGGAAGGCGTTGAGCTCGCGGTTGCGGTTCTCGATGCGGGCGAAGAAGTCCTTGGTGAGTTCGTGCGCGGAGATCTCTTTGGTTCGCAGCGCGTCGCGAACTGCGGAGATTGTCCAGGTGGAGGAAGCGCTCATCGCTCGTTTTCCAGTATCTCGCTCATCTCTCGATTACTCTCGGCACGCGGAAGAAGGGCTTGGCCGCGTCAGGGGCCTGTGCCAGGACGGTGTCGGCGATGTCGCACGGAACCAGCGTGTCGTCGCGGAGTTCCGGATGGTCTTCCCCGGGAGCGGCGAAGAGGACCTGGGCCATGGGCTCGACGTTTGTGACATCGAGCTTCTCGAGCTTGCCGACGTAGGCGATGATCTCATCGAGCTGGCCGCGATAGAGCTCGATCTCGTCGGGCGTCAGCTCGAGGTGCGCAAGCTCGGCGACTCGCAGAACGTCTTCGCGACTAATCTTCACTAACTGACCTCCGCGCCTTTTCTCTCGGGGCGCCAATCCTTAGGTGCCTTTTACCGCCGATTAGAAATTCTTATGTTATTGAAAACGAGCCGTTTGGCTCGATCTTTAATCGCGCCACCGTAGGTTAAAACCGCGGTGACTCCGGCTCACCCAGTGAAGATCGGGCAGGCCTGGCTGCAGCCAAAGTCCCTGCCAGCCGCAGCACTCGATGCCCGCGCAGCCCTGGCGGCCGTTTGACGCGGGCAGCACCCAACTACTTTATTTAGACACGGCTAGATTCTAGGAAGATGTATAGCGCAGCGCAAGCGGCGATTCGTAAGAATCCAAGGCACTTCGCTGAGCACACGGGGAGGGACGAATCGAATAGTTCAATTCGTCCACGAGGCACGAAGGACGGAGCACAGCAACGCGTCTATAGGTGCTCGAACCGAATGGTTTGGCGCTGGCGGGAGTGGGAGTCAAGTTTGAGGCGTTTCCTCTGCCCGAGCCGTCAGTCCGAAGCGAGCGATGATGAACGCTGCTACGGCTCCCTGAACTAACCCCACGGGTAGCAGGAAGAAAACCAGGGCGAGGTTATACGTGTGTACGGAGATCAGCATAAGGCCAATCATACCGAGTTGCGTGCTCGGAGGCAGGGCAATTAGGTCACGCCAGCCTGGAGCAATGGCGAGGGCCGCAAAAAGGAAAAGGTACAGTTCGATCACGATCAGCGTCGCGAGAACACCAAGCAGAGCGCCCCTCAGGAGTGTTGCTCTATTGAATGTCCACAAATTGTGTGCGGGACGATAGAACACCGCTAGCGTCACCGCTCCCCCTAACACGAGCATTCCCGCCCCCACCAAAATCTCCGAAGGCAATTCAGATGGCCATGCCAGCGTCCTAAACATCAGTAGATTTACAATTCCGCCGTACGCAAATAGGAATAATGCCAATCGTGCATTAAAGTTTGTGCGACGAACCTTCCACATTGCAAACCTCAGCGCAGCCAAATCACTCTGAAGTTCATCTTTAGGTGCCCGGCAATTTTGTAAATTGCACGGAGGAGGGTGGAATCAAAACGAAGACACATCCAGGCAGTTCGGGTTCGCAATCGAGGATGCCGCGCCGCAGAATCTGGGTTTCGGCGGTGTCGGGAAATAGGGCGTTGAATTTCAGGGCTTCGAGGGGTTTAGTCGCACTGCTCAAATCCTGGGAGCCGCTAATGAATTTGACGTCGGTGGGTCTGCCTGCCGATTTTAGCAAGACGTAGAATTCCGCGGTTGTGTGAGTTTTGGAGAGTTTGCCGAGCTTGTAGGTTCGTATGTCCTGAAGAGCCGAACCGGGCAGCGACTGCCGCGTCGTGTGTGGAGAGTTCGATTGGAGCGCATCCAGGCGTGCCCTGGTTTGCGGGGGAGCGGAGCCCAGGGAAAGCGCAGCAGAATAGACCACGGCTGCATCCTGCTTTTTGCCTAGCTTTTCGTACACCTGCCCGAGATGGTCGCCGATGGTGGAAGCCTGGCTGACGAGCCATGCCGAGTGAAGATATTTTTCGGCGATCTCGAAGTGCCCCAAGCGAAACTGTATCCAACCTAGAGTGTCCCAGTATGCAGCCAGGGTATCGGGCGTTCGGACATCGTCTGGAAGCAACTTATCCAGCGAGATATCGGCTGTTTTCTCTTCGATGCCGGCGACCGCCTTTTGCGCATATTTCAGAGCGTCGTCCAAGTGGATGTTGTTGTCCGCGAGCGCGTAGGCGGTGTTATTCAGCGTCAACGGCGAAGGGTCCGCCACTACTGCTTTCTGAAAAGCAGCGAAAGACTTTTCCGAATTTCCGGAATAGGCGTAGGCCTGGCCCAACTCCAGCTGAATGCCGGGAGCATCGGAGTTGCGTTGCGCGGCCGCTTCGAGTTCAGAGATGGCTTCCGAATAGCGGTCGAGCGAAAAAGAGAAGACGAACCTCATTCTCGAGTGCCTGCGGAGCGTCCGGATTGATCTTTAAGAGCTGCTTCCACAGATCGAGAGCCTCATTTTCGCGGCGGTGCCTCACGAGGGTGGAGCAAATATATCCGTAGTTACCTACCTGTGTGGGATCGAGGGTAAGCGATTGTTTCATCTCTTCGATGCCGCGATCCGCTTGTCCCAGGGCGACGTGCGCGGCGCCAAGCCAGTACATAGGCCCGGCAAACTTTGGATCTTTCTCAAGCGCCTTCTGATAATAAATTGCGGCCTGTTGCAGATCATTGCGGCGCCAAGCTTCGGCGCCTTGCTTATAGAATTCACGAGCTTCCGGATTGCCGGACGTCTCGGCCGATGCAAAGTCCTCCGCCCGGAGGGTAATGAAGGTGTTCTCGTCGTCGGTAATCGCCTTGGTGAATTTTCGGTAGGAGTCGAACTGAGCGGGCGTAACTTCGCGGGTTTTGATAGTCAGGCGCCGCTCAAAGTGGAGAACACCGTTGGAAACGGAGTAGACGGTGCGATAGTCGGCGAAGGATTCGTGCAAATCGAGGGAAGGAAGAAGGTGGGGATGTGAATTCGAAGGGAGTTTCATGTTGCCGCTATTCAGCGCTTCGAAGGGGGAGCCCAGCTGGATCGGCTTGCGATGTTTTGGGGTGTCGGCCTCGGACGGCGGGTCCGGCAAGGACATCGGTGGGCAGGGGAGAGTGATCTGCCGATTTTCCCAATCGCCGAATTCCTTGCGATTGTAGCTGTACTCGATACGAAAAGGCTCATCCGTGTCGTCAATTGGAGAAAGAGCAACGTCGCTCACCGTGCCAGCAAAGCTCAATATCAAAGACGCCTTCTGCATGACATCTTTCCACTGCGGCTGCCCGGCACGACGAAAAGCGTAGCGGTAGAGAAGTTCGGCATCGCCTCGAAGGGTGATCTTCATTTTGGCGTCGAATGTGCCAGCGTCGTTGAGCGTCCCTTCAGCTTCAAAGTTCATAAACGATTTGAAGGGAGGGTCGGGAGGCGTCTTTACCAACTGAGCGGGGCCGTCGTCGGGGAGTACGAGGGCCTGCTTATCGCGCAAGCCAGCGATGAGATAACCGAACGGAGCGACTTCGGGAGTGGTATCGAGAAACAGGAAGCCATTGTCACGAGGGAGCGCGGTGATGACGTGGTCGAACTGAAAAATCGAAGGAAATGCAGGATCGATTTTGCCGGCGGAACTGATCAATGCCGGGTACGCCTTCACGCCGATAGCAGCGAGCAAGGCTGCGAATAACGTGTGCTTGTCCTTACAATCGCCGTAGTCATTCGTCAAAACGTCTGTAGCCGAGTGAGGCTGGATCCGTCCGATGCCGAGGGCGATACCGATGTAGCGGAAATTCGTTGAAACGTAGCGGTAAATGCTCTGAATTTTTTCGGATTCAGTTTTGTCAGTGCGGGTGAGTTCGTTAGCTTTTTGACGAATATCCGGGGTGACCGCAGCGCGTGGAGCCGCAAGACTGCGAAACCACTGCCCGGCTTCGTCCCAATTCTTGAATGTGGTGAGCTGCACCGAGGCGCGATCGGGCTCGTCCGGGGATGGAGAATCTGCTTCAGCGTCTTTCGACTTGCTTTCAAGATGGGCGGTCTGCCAGGTGTAAACCATTTGGCCGTCCTTGTTCGCGACAGTGGGCTTGAACTTGGGGCTTACCACCTGGACGTAACGATTCGAAGGGACGCTGATCGTCAAGGTTTCGCTTAAAACTACTCCCGCTTCCAGGAAATTATAGGCGTACCAGAATTGCCCCGGATCGAGTGGGGTGGTTGTGTGCGATCGATATCGGTATTCGATGGTGTCACCGATTCCGAGGCCCTTGACCGCTATTTGCTTTTCCTTTTGATCGCTGTAGAAAGGCGCCTGCCTCGTGATTTCGGAAGGCATATCGAGGCTGTTTTCAGCCGGCGTTTCAATGAGGCGATGATCCGGCTTGGTGACGCGAAGATAGACAATTTCCAGCGTCGAATTGGCTGACGCGTAGGGAAAGGAGAGAAGGCCGAATTGTTGAAGTCCCGCCTGGGATTGGATATGAACGCGAATCGTAGAATCCGAGGACGACGTGCCGTCATTCTTGAAGGCTGTGGAACTTGCGATTGATTCGATGACGAACGGTTCCTTGGAATAATCGGCAGGTGACGAGGCTTTCGAAGCGATGTCCTGATTCTGGGAGTGAGCTTGATCGATCTTGGCGTTGGAAGGGGAGGGGGATTGCGCAGCAGCGATGGGCGAAAACAGGAGCGTCGCGACGAGGCAGGTCTTGAGCAGTTTGGTTTCGGGCACGGGTCTAAACAATAACTGAAAGGTTGCGGAATCTCCAGAGGGCGAGGCTATCGATGTTCGCCAGATTCAACGGGGCTGAATCGCGGATCGGCTGGAACCCCCTCTCCCTTCGCAAAGGGGGGTCAGTAGGATTCCCGCTACAAAAAACTTTCCATTTCAGGCAAAGCGTGTAATTTCTTTCCGGGCCTTGCGTAAAACTTGTGGGGAGGAGAAGCCATGAAAACATTTGTGCGAATGGTAGTGCTGTGCGTTTTAGTGCCGGCTGGGGTGGCGCTGGCTCAGGACAAGCCGGCGCAGGAGAAATCTGCGGCTGCGGCGGAGAATCCGCTGAGCAGTTGGAACAAGGGAGCGTATGCGCGGTTGAAGGGGCTTCTGGCGCGGTCTGCTGAAAAGATGCCGGAGGAGAATTATGGATTTAAGCCTGTCGATACGGTCCGCAGTTATGGGCAGATCGTGGGACACCTGGCGGATGCGCAGTATGAGTTCTGTTCCATGGCGCTGGGCGAGAAAAGTCCGGGTCTCGACATCGAGCACACCAAAACATCTAAGGCTGATCTTGTCGCGGCGCTCAATACTGCCTTCGCTTACTGCGACAAGGCTTACGGCAGCATGACTGACGCTTCGGCGACGCAGACCATCAAGTTGTTTGGGAATGATGCGCCGCGGATGAGTGCGCTGATCGTCAACAACATGCATAACATGGAGCATTACGGCAATCTGGTTACCTATATGCGTATAAAGGGCATCGTGCCGCCGAGCAGCGAGCAGCCGCCCGCGCCGCCAGCGAAGAAATAACCGCAGAGCGTAAGCGCGTACGGCGAAGAGGAGAGGCCTCACGTCAGGCCGTGCGATTCTCGCACGGCCGGGACGTGAGCTACGAATACGGGGTTAAGTCGCGGTTAAGTTTGAAGCGTTAAGTTTGAAGCGTTAAGTTTTCGCTGCGAACTTAATAGATGTCGTGTTGCTCCCAGCGCAGTGCCTTCCAACGAATCGAAATGATCTCGAATTATGGTTTCGGCGGTCCAATCTTATTTCGTTTTAGCCAGAGGTAATAGAGCGCGACAATTCCGAAGCCGATCCATCCAAGCAGCAATTGAAAAAAATGTTCTGGCCGACTGAGGTCAAGCTAAACCAGCCGAAGATCAGTAGGACAAAGATGAGTGCGAACTTGAAGAGCTGGAGTCTATCCTGGATCATTGTGAAAGCGGCTTACCCGCCCTATTGAACCAAGGGCTTCACGGCCGGGACGTGAGCTACGATGTGGATTGAGTTTCCCTGTTCTGAACGCGAGACTATCTTACAAAATTAAGATATGTTGTCGTTCCGAAACCAATCAAATACAAGAGCGTCAGCATCACCAGAAAGCCCCTCTTCTGCCGAATCTTTGTGCTTTCG
Organism: uncultured Acidobacteriota bacterium; assembly: GCA_963790945.1. Lineage (GTDB taxonomy): Bacteria > Acidobacteriota > Terriglobia > Acidiferrales > UBA7541 > Palsa-295. The sequence continues at coordinate 186,676 of CAWBRH010000016.1, read as the reverse complement.
CTGACCTGCCCTCCTTGAACGGCTGTCCCCCACGCTCGGCTTAGGAGCCACCACAGGGTGGCTAATACCGGTGGTGCAATGAGGTCGAGCGAGAATTGTTCAATCAGCGGCATCGTTTTCTTTTCATCAGAGCCGAGGAACTACTCCTCTTCGCTAAAACCGTGAAGTCGCCAAACCTCACGTCAGGCCGTGCGATTCTCGCACGGCTGGGACGTGAGCTACGGAGGCGTGGTTTAAGTCGCGGTCAAATTGAAGCGCTAAGTTGAAGCGTTGAGCTATCCCCGCAACTTAATTGTCCCTGCAACTCAATAGATGTCGTATTGCTCCCAATGCAGCGTTGGGTCGGCTTGGATGATGATGCTCTTTTTGGTCCAGCGCTCGAGCTCTTCGATCAGCGAGGACTCGCGGGTTTTCAGGGCTTTAGCGATTTCCGGATGGAGACGCAGCGTCAGGCTGCCGGAGTCGACATCGGGGGCCATCTTGCGCGCTTCGGCTTGAATTTCGTAGCAGAGCGTGGGGATGGATTTCACCATGCCCGAGCCGGTGCAATAGGGGCACGGTTGGCAGAGGGTGCGCTCGAGAGCCTGCTTGGTGCGCTTGCGGGTGATGGCGACGAGGCCGAATTCGTTGAAGCGCAGGACTTTCGAAGGCGCGCGGTCTGCGCGAAGTGCGTCTTCCAGGGCGGCCATCACTTTTTCGCGATTGCGGCGCTCTTCCATGTCGATGAAGTCGATGATGATGATGCCGCCGAGATCGCGAAGGCGCATCTGGCGAACGACTTCTTTGACGGCTTCGAGGTTGGTGCGGACGATGGTGTCCTCGAGGCGATTGGAGCCTTTGCCGACAAATTTGCCGGTGTTGACGTCAATGGCGACGAGAGCTTCGGTGTGGTTGATGACGATGTAGCCACCGGATTTCAGCCAGACTTTCGGGCGCAAGCCTTTGTCAATTTCCTGCTGGATGCCGAATTCTTCGAAGACCGGCGTTTCTTTGGTGTAGAGCTTCACGCGATTCACGAGCGCGGGTTGGAAGCGGCTCATGAACTCGACGACCTTCGCGAATTCCTCTTCTGAGTCCACCCAGATGGCGCCGAAATCGGGAGTCATGTAATCGCGGAGGATGCGTTCGACGAGATTGAGATCGCGATGCAGGAGCGATGGGGCTTTGCGCTGTTCGGAGCGCGACTTGATTTCCTGCCACGTGCGCATCAGGAATTCGACGTCGGTTTTTACTTCTTCGGCGGTGGCGCTTCCTGCGGCGGTGCGGACGATGAATCCTCCGCCCCCTGACCCTTGGCTTCGTTGACGAGATGGCGCAGGCGAGAGCGATCTTCGGCGGAAGCGATTTTGCGCGAGACGCCGGTGTGATCGAGCGTGGGCATGTAGACGAGATAGCGGCCGGGAAGAGCGACGTGGCTCGTGATGCGGGCACCTTTTTTGCCGAGCGGCTCTTTGGCGATCTGGACGATGATTTCCTGGCCCTGCTTCAGCATGTCGGAAATCAGCTGCGTGCGGCGTGGGGGCGTGCGATGGCCATGGCTATGGCCTCCCGATGGCCCGTGCTGCGGGCGGCGGCCACGGTCGGGACGTCCGCCGCGATCGTGACGGCCTCCGCGGTCACGTCCACCGCGGCGCGAGGGGTTCTGCATGCGCGAGCGGTAATCGTTCTGGACGCGGGCGTTCCAGGGCTGCTTTTCCTGGGGCGGCTGATTTTCGGAAGTGGCCGGATAGGTGTTTCCGGGCGATCCGGCTTCTGCTGCAGCAGGATCTGAACTTTCGTGCGACGCTTCCAACCCTTCCGAGCCGGCTTGCTGGGCTTCGACTTCGGCGTGAGCTGCGGCGTGAGCTTCGTCGGCTTCGGCGTCGAGGTCGGATTCGTGCTGGTCGTGCTCGTCGTCTTCGTCGAGTTCGTGCTCTTCGACGTCGATCACAGTGTCTTCGACTTCGACCACCTCTTCCGATTCGTGATGGTCGTGAATATCCTCGTCGAGGGCGCGGAGGCCGCCGAACGGCGCAATGTGATCCTCTTCGGTGCGCAGCGCAGCTGCTTCGCTTTGCGCTTCGGCAACGTGCTCGGTGAGAGCGGCTGTTTCTTCTTCCGTAAGTTCGTGATGCGCGGCTTCGAGGGGATAGGCGAGAGGTTCGGCTTCCGCTTCGGATTCGAAGTGGGCGATTTCCGTCTCGGCGTCATCGCGAGCGGCGAAAGTTTCGCGGGCTTCGTAGCCTGCATTCGCGTTTGATTCGGTCCGCTCGGAGGCTGAGGCGCTCGGTTGCGAAGACTGTTCAGTATCGCGTTCCGTGGCGGGTTCTTCGTGGACGGGTTCGCGAGTTTTCCATTTCGCGATTGACTCGCCTGGAAGAGGCTCGAAGCCTGCGGAGGACGAATGAGACGAGGTTGAGTGAGACGGCGATGAGTAAGACGATGCTGAGCGAGATGGCGCCGGTGAAGAATAAGACGGCGCATGCGATGGCGCTGAAGCCTGCTCCGAGGCCTGCTCCGATTGAACGGAGTCCGACGGCGGCGCGGGTGAAAGCGAGTCGCGTGTAGGCTCGGGCGGGAAGCTTGCGGGCGTCAGTGGCGGAGCGGATTCCGGCGGAGCTACGACCGGTGCCGACGAGGGCGCTTTATATTTTGCCAATGATTCGCCGGGGAGGATCGTCGGAACGTAACCGTCCGGCGGTGGCGCAGATTCGGTAGAGGGATCTTCGTATGGGCGGTGCGAGGCATATTTCGACTGCGGCAATTCGCGGCCGTAACGGCGATCGCCACTCCGGCCAGCGCCACCACTACCACCTCCGCGATTCGGGCGGCCACCCCGGCGACCGCCGCCACGTCCACCACGAAAATCGCGACCGCCGCCACCGCGATTCGGGCGGCCTTCGTTGCGATTCTCGAAGCGAGGGCGACTCGCGGGAGGCGAATTATAAGTTGGGGCAACATTGCCTGACGGAGCGTGCGCGTCCGGAGCTTCGGCGGATTCGTCATGCGCGCCATGAGCAGCGGCATGCCGCGCAGGCGCAGACTCGCTCGATGCGGGCGGCGCCGATTCCACATCCAGTGGCTCGAGCGCCGGCGTGGACGAAGCGGCGGCATTGGATACCTGGCCGCCCTGGTCCTGCATCTTCTGAACTTTTTCCTCGGCGGTGGTTACGATGTGGTCGAATTCTTCGAGGTCTTCGAGGAAGTCGCTGACGTAGAGGAAAGCGTCGCTATCGAGTCCGATTTCGACGAAGGCCGATTGCATGCCTGGCAGCACGCGTGTAACACGGCCCTTGTAGATGCTTCCAACTAACGCAAATTCTTTTTCCCGTTCGACGTAAAATTCACAAAGCTGTCCTTCTTCCAAAATGGCGACCCGTGTCTCGTGGGGGTTCGCCGAGATAACCATTTCCTTCGACATGAAAACTCCTCAATGGGCACCGGGCGGGGACGGGCGCGCCGGCAGGCACAGCGAGCACACGGGCTCGGCCAGCTTGGCGCAAGGATGGATTTAGTTGTGACCATGACAGGCCGCCCAGGACGGACGTGCCGTGTGGATGGATAACTACCGTCTTCACCCGATGCAATCCTAAAGTAAATTCGAAATCCGGCTGTCAAACGTGCGCGCAGTCCGGGTACATCTTTCAAAATTTCAAACCAAGTTCAAACCGGGCCTTAATTGACGAAACGCCGCATTCGGACGTTCATCACCAGGCCCAAAGCCAAAAACACAAAAGCGGTAGACGATCCGCCATAACTCATCAGTGGCAGCGGAATGCCGGTGACGGGCATATAGCCGATCACCATCGAGGCGTTCACCAGGACGTGGAAGCCCAAAATTGCGGTGACGCCCATAACCACAAACATTCCGGCCCGATCTTTCGCCTTCTGCGCATTATCCACGAGCCGCAGAATCAAGCCCAGATACAGCAGCAAAACGACGATAACTCCAATAAAGCCCTGCTCCTCGGCCAGTGCGGCCAAGATAAAATCCGAATAACGCACCGGCACGAAGCCCAACTGATTCTGGCTGCCTTTGCCGAAGCCCTTGCCCCAGAAGCCGCCGGAGCCAACCGCAATTTCCGACTGCAGAATCTGGTAACCAGCGCCGCGTGGATTCTCCTCTGGATGGAGGAAAGTTTCAATGCGTTGCTGCTGATAAGGCTTTAGATGAGTCCGCATGTTCCAACCAATCGGAATCATCAGCGCCACGAGTACCGCACCTACTGCCAAATGCTTCCATTCAATTCCAGCGAGAAACGCTCCTACCACTGCCACGGGCACCAGTACCATCGCTGTGCCCAGATCGGGCTGAATCAAAATCAGGCCCACGGGTACGCCGGTAAGCACTGCTACTTTCAACAAATCCGTGAGCGTGAGCCGATCCGTGCGCACCTCCGCAAAGAAGCGCGCCAATACTATGATTATAATCAACTTCATTAGTTCTGACACTTGCAAATTTGGGCCGCCACCGAGTTGGACCCAGCGCCTAGCTCCAAAGCGGGAATGACCGACCGCGAGAACGATCAGAAGAGTGGCCAAGCCGAACATGTACAACGCCGGAGCCTGATCCATCAACGTGTGGTAGTCGATGCGCGAGATCAGGAACATGCCCACCACGCCTATGCCGATCCAGGTGAGCTGTCTCCATTGCAGGCCGGCCATGTTGGCGGCCGCATGGGTCGAGGAGTAAATTTCGAGGACGCCGATGGTGCTGATCGCGGCAACGATGGCGAGCAGGGCCCAGTCGAAGTCTTGAGTGCGCGGACGGTCTTTCATAAGTTCAAACGCTTTGCGGGCATCGCTTCAATTCTTTCACCGGCTTGCTCCACCGACGGTCGCGACCAGAGGGCGAACTGGAGCGGGAGGTGGCGGAGCGACGCCGGCAGTTTGCTGCGTGCCGGCACTTTTCTTGTCGTAGAAGGCTTTCACCACATCGCGGACTACCGGGCCTGCAGCTTCGCCGCCGTGCTCCAATGTATTTTGAACAATGGCCGCCACGACGATCTCAGGATTGCGGCGGGGCGCGAATCCGACGAACCAACCGTCCATCTTCTTGCTCCCGATGCGGTTGGCTGCGTTGTAGCTCATCAGCTGCGCGGTGCCGGATTTTCCGCAGAAATCGACATTCTGCAAGCGCAGGTGGTAGCCGGTGCCGCCTCCTTCGTTGACCACGCCGTACAATCCCTGCGTCACCTGTTCGACGGCGTTTTCGGAAAGAGGGAACTGGGTGGTTTTCAGGTCCGGCATATTTTTCAAGAAGTGAGGCTGCACGAGCGTTCCCGCACTGGCGACGGCCGCGGCCATGCGCGCGAGCTGGATAGGCGTGACCGTGACGGCGCCCTGCCCAACCGAGACTGAAATTGTTTCGCCCGCGTACCACTTGTGGTGGAACACGCGCTCGACCCACTCCTCGGAAGGCATATTTCCCGCTTCCTCGCCGGGTAGATCAACGCCTGTTCTGCGGCCGAGGCCCAGCCCGGCTGCGTAATCGTGGATACGATCGATGCCGAGCTGTTTGCCGATGGTGTAAAAAAATACGTCGCAGGAATCGACGATCGCTTTGTGGAGATCCACGGAACCATGCCCTTGCGGGCGCCAGCAGTGAAACGTCCGACCGTAAAAATTCGCGAAGCCGGGACAATACACCGTGGTGCTTTCGGGCACGGCCTTGGAATCGAGCATCGCCGCAGCCATGACGATTTTGAAGACAGAGCCCGGTGCCAGCTGCCCTTGAATCGCGCGATTCAGCAGCGGCGTTTCCTTGTCGGTATTGAGCTTTGCCCACTCGTCGGACGGGATGCGAACCGCAAAATCGTTAGGGTCGAAAGTCGGGCGGCTAACCATGGCCAAAATTTCGCCAGTGCGCGCGTCCATCGCAACGACGGCGCCTTCCTTGTCCTGCATGTCGTGTTCAGCGATGGCCTGCAAATCGTAATCGATCGTCAACTGAATCGGCTTGCCGGGGATGGCTTCGACATTGTCGAGAGTGCGCATCGCTTTACCGACGCTATTCACGACCACGCGGCGCATCCCGTCGGTGCCTTCGAGGGTTTCGTTGTATTGGCGCTCGAGGCCAGCTTTGCCGACGATGTCGCCGGGGCGGTAGTGGCCGTCGCTCTGGTCCATCTGCTGCGGCGAGACTTCGCCAACGTAGCCGATCGTATTGGCGAGCCATTTCACCGTGCGGATAGCGGCGGCGCTGCACCATCAATAATTCGAGGACGGGAATATCGGCGCGGTGCGATTCGACGAAGGCGATGTCTGCGAGGCTCGCGGCCGGCTTGATTACCACGGGCTGAAATTTAGGCTCGTTTTTCGATGCGTCCAGCGTTTGCTGAATATCCTGACGGCTGAGGCCGAGGCCGTCCATGATTTGAGGAATGCTCTTCTCGATGGCCTTCATGTCCTCGCGGAGCAGCAGAATGCTGAAGGAAGGATAGCTATCCACGAGCACGCGGCCTTCGCGATCGAGCATCGCACCACGAGGCGCGATAATCGGGATGGAGCGCACGCGATTGCGTTCGGCGAGGTCAGCGAAATGTCCGGACTGGACGACTTGCAGCTTCCAAAAACCAACTAACAACAGGACCACAAAAAATACCGAAGCGTAGGAGACGAGCGCCAGCCGTTCCTGGGGGACCTTCTGGTCGTTAACATTCCACGACGGCAATGGAGCTCCTGCGCGGGGGTCTTACTTGGCCGGAATGCAGTCGGCCCTGATGCGCCCTGTTATACAAGATAGAGCGAAACCCGAAGCGGCATTTAAAACTAACACCGGCAAAGTGCGCCCGCAAGCCAGCTATGTCCTTTCGGTCAATGTATTGTGCCTAAAATCGGGGGCGGAAGGTAGCTGGCCCGAGGGACAGGCGCGCTGAAACAGGAGAGTTGGAAACAGGCGGCTATTGCCTTCTGCGCAGGCGGTCAAGAAGGGCAAAGAGTACGACACCGACGCCGGCGGTGACGAGCGAATCGAGCAGAAGGCGGAGCGTGAACATCGGCATCGGGCGAGCCAGCAGCACTCGCTCCGTGATGGCCAGCACCACCTGATGGAAATGGAAAAGCATGAATACGAGGCCAAAGCGGGCGATGGGATGCTCTGTATCGATTCGCGCGCCTACGGAAGAGGCAACATAGCCGACGCACGTTTTCGCGATGCCGTACATGCCGATGGGATTGTCGTGGCTGAGCGCGTCCTGCGCGATGCCGATAGCCGCGCCGAGGAACATGCCGCTTACCGGATTACGGCGGCTGACGCCGAAGTAGATCGTGACGAGTAATGGCAAATCGACGAGTTCCGCGAAGCGGCCATACTTGTGAAGGAAGGCCTGCAGGACAAGCGCGAGAAAACAGACGAGAGGAACAGCGCCGCCATAGTATTTGTGAACTTCAATATTCGATTCCGATCGGGCGCCGGCGCTCAGCATGGTATCCATGTCAATTATGCGCGTGCGGAGTGGCTGGCGGCGGGGTGTTGGTGGTGGGGGGATTCGCCGCGCTCGGGGCGGGTTCGTCGGTCTTCTTCGGCGTCAGTTCCTGTTGCGTGAGAAGAACGAGAACATCTTCCAGCCGGTCGAGCCTTGCCGCGGGGTCGATCGAAATCACCTGAAACGGGCTGGCAGCCTTGGCGCTTTCCACTTTTCCGATCGGCAAATCTTTGGGGAAAATGTGATCTTCGCCGGAGGTTAGGATTTTGTCGCCGACCTCGACTTTTTCGCCGGTGACGATGTAATCCATGCGCGGATTTGGATCACCGCTGCCTTTCACGACTCCATGGGTGCGAGTGCCGGCGAAAAGGGCGCCAACGCCGCTTTCTTTGTCGTTAATCAGCAGAATCTGCGAAGAAGTGGGAAACACCTCCACGATTTTTCCGACGATGCCTTCGGGAGTAATCACTGCCAGGTTGCGGCGCACGTGGTCCCGCTCACCACGATTGATGAAGAGGGTGTGCGAAGTGGGATCGGCGCTGGCTCCGATCACTTCCGCCGCGAGCATGGAAGCTTCGGGATGCGCATTGCGGAAATTCAAAAGGCTGGCGAGGCGCTGGCCTTCGGCGGCCTGACTTTCGAGCTCGCGGTTGCGCATGCGAAGGTCGTCGAGCTCTTTCTGCAAACGCGCATTCTCGGTGCGAGCATTGCGAAGGCCGATGTAACCGCTCCACAAGCCACCAATCCTCGAGAATGACCAGGTTCCTGCGCGCTCCACAGGCGTGAGCGTTTGCACGGTCCAATAGCGAACGAGCCGGACGTTGTTCTCGCGCTTGATCTGAAATGCGAGCAGCAACACCTGCACGAGAATCAGCGCGGCGAGCAGGCTCAGCGGGCGATGGCGCGAAATAAGCGTGTCGGACATATTCGGATACCGATATTCAAAAGTTCAAACCACCGCTGTGTGCGATTGGCCGCGCTTCAATCAATCGAAACGAGCCGGAGCAAGCGGAAATCGCTCAGCATTTTTCCGGTGCCCAGCACCACCGAAGCGAGCGGATCGTCTGCAATCGAAACGGGCAAGCCGGTTTCCTCGCGAATGCGCTTGTCGAGATTTTTGATGAGCGCACCGCCACCGGTGAGCACGATGCCGCGATCGCTGATGTCCGCCGAGAGTTCCGGCGGCGTGCGTTCAAGGGCCACGCGGATCGCGTTGAGAATCGTCGCGATGCACTCGGATAAAGCTTCGCGAATTTCGCTATCGTCAATCGTTACCGTGCGCGGAACGCCTTCGATCAGGTTGCGGCCTTTCACTTCGAGAGTAAGTGGCTTCTCGAGCGGATAGGCCGAGCCGATTTCGATTTTGATCTGTTCGGCGGTGCGTTCGCCGACCAGCAAATTGTATTTGCGCTTCAGGTAGTGCATCACGGCTTCGTCCATCTCATTGCCGGCCACGCGCACGGAGCGCGAATAAACGATGCCGCTCATGGAGATCACGGCGATATCCGTGGTGCCTCCACCGATGTCCACCACCATGTTTCCCGACGGCTCTTCGATGGGCAGGCCGGCGCCAATCGCAGCGGCCATCGCCTGCTCCACCAGATACACTTCGCTGGCTCGCGCGCGATAAGCAGAGTCCTGCACGGCGCGCTTTTCAACGGGTGTTATCTCGCTGGGAACTCCGATGACGATCCGCGGATGCACAAGCACGCGGCGGTTGTGCGCTTTCTGAATAAAATAAGTCAGCATCCGCTCGGTGACTTTGAAATCGGCGATCACGCCGTCTTTCATGGGCTTGATCGCGACCACGTTTCCGGGCGTGCGGCCGAGCATTTCCTTTGCTTCGCGGCCGACGGCCACCACCTCGCCGCTATTTTTATTGATTGCGACGATGGAAGGCTCATTTACCACGATGCCTTTTCCGCGCGCAAAGACCAACGTGTTGGCGGTTCCCAGGTCGATAGCCAGATCGGAAGAAAACAGGCTGAAGACCGACCGCATGCTGTAACTGTTTTTCGTCACGTAACGCTTCCCCCAGGATCCGCTTGAGCGCTGCTGCGGCAGCGCGTGCAAGTCAGCTTAAATCTTTCGGCCGCAAGTTTATGCGCACTTCGAGTAATGGCACGGCATCTATGGCACCACGACATCCACTTTTTTGATAGCTGTACCACCTCGCCGATTTTGGCCAGTGATCACAATCGTGTGGCTGCCGCGATCCATCGGCTGCGTGAAATACCGGAAATGCCCATCGGGACGTATATCGGCCACCTGTTCGCCGTTGATGATCAGCGCGGCGCCAGGCTCGGTGCGGCCAATCACCTCGACGTTGTTGCCGTGCAGTTCCGTATCGTCCACTTCGAGCAGCATTTCCTGTTCTTTGCCCGCGACGACAAGCATGAACTTAAAAGGGTCGCTCTGGTCGCTTGTGTTGTTTTTTTCATCGATCGCGCGCACCCGCCAGAAATAATCGCCGGGAGGAAGTCCAGCGAGTTCCGCACTGGAGCCGACGGTCTTCCTTTCCATCACCACTTTGTTGAACATGGAAGTGGTGCTCACCTGCAATTCATAGGATTTCGCTGTGGTTACAGGCTTCCACGTAAATTGAATCGGATCGTGCTTGGGATCGGCGACGATCACAGCCGCCAGATTGATCGGTTTATCCAATTGCGGCGGAGCCAGCACTTGACTCTTCGTAATTGGGCCGCCCGTCGGAAACGACGCGCGCTCCCACTGGCCGATGTCGAGGTGTTCGCCGCCGCGATTCAGTTCCGCGCTTCCGTTATCCACGGTGATTTCCTGCTGGTTGGTCGTAGGGTCGCTGCGCACAGCCGCGCGGCTATTCGCGCGCACGGAGGCGACCGCATTTTCAAACGAAACTTCCGCTTTCGATCCCGGGATTTCCCACGAGCCCGTTGCCAGGTCTACTTGTCCGGATGAAATATGCACGCCGACTTTCGATGCGCGGTCCTGCTGCACCACATTGTCTTCGACGGTTACCAGCGTGTCGCCCTTTACAGTGTAAGTGGTTCCGTCTGCAAACTGAATTCGAGCCACACCTTCGCCGCCGGTTTGAATCAGATCGCCTTTATCGAGCGAGAGCTGATAGTCGGCGTTCACCCATTGCACCGAGTTGCTTTTCTTCACCTGAACTTTTCCGTCGAGGTTGACGAAGCGGGCTTGACGCGCGGCAGCTGTGGAGCTTTCGTTGGTTGAAGGCGCCGCGATGGAATCGGAGATTTTGTTGATCATGCTCGCGGCCATCTCGGGAAATGCGAAATGGAACGCGGCGAAAACGGCTGCCACGAAAAGGACAACGACCAGCACAACGGTCCGGTATCTGACCGTGTGCCAGTACACCTCCACCCGCGATATCTTCGGCTTCTCAGCCGCCGAGATTTTTCCGATTGCCATGGCGATTTGGGGCCAGTTTTGCAATCTAGCATAGGGGTATAGGCCTTTCAACTTGGCCGGGGAACAGGATGCGAAACCGCTAACAGCAAGAAAGCACCATGTTTTCTCGTAACTTACGGGAGCCTCCCGAGCAGTGTGAGGGCTTCGAAGCAGCGCGGAACCGAGCCATCCCGACCTGGAAGCTGACTCAAGGCTGATATGCTCCGGACCCTTCGGAGCCATTTTGGAGGTTGACCTCAGGTGCTTGCTTTAGGGAGACTAGAACCTCGAATTGGCGCCATTTTCGTCCTCCTGGCTGCCGAATCGAGGCATCGTCGCCCGTAAAGGCCGACCTAGAATTTCGCTGCGAGGCACATAGTCATGAACGAATCGATTGGGGAACTCCTTCCACCGACACGAATTATGCTCACGCCGGGCCCGTCGTGCATGGACCCGCGGGTTTACCGCGCCCTGGCTACTCCGCTCGTGGGGCATATGGACCCGTGGTTCATCAACATGATGAACGACGTTCAAGCGCTCTTGCGCAAGGTGTTCCAGACGCAAAATCGGATCACGTTTCCAATATCGGCTTCCGGGTCGGGCGGAATTGAAGCGGCGGTTTTGAATCCGCTGGAAGAGGGCGACGAGTGCATCGTGTGCGTGAACGGCTGGTTTTCCGAGCGCATGGCGATCATTGCGGAGCGCAGCCGCGCGAAAGTGATTCGAGTGGAAGCGCCTTATGGGCGGACGGTCGATCTCGATGATGTGCGCCGGGCCGGCAAGGGCAAGAAAATAAAATTCGTGGGGCTGGCGCATGGCGAGACGTCCACGGGAGTTGTACAGCGCCTCGACGACTTTCGCAAAGTGGCGGATGAATTGGGAGCTTTGCTGGTCGTCGACGCCGTCGCAACGCTTGCTGGCGTTCCGATGGATATTGACCGCCAGCACATTGATATTTGCTTCAGCGGCTCGCAGAAGGCGATCAGCGCGCCTCCGGGAATGGCGCCCATCACCGTGAACGCGCGGATGGAAGATGTGATGCGCGCGCGAAAGACGCCTGTGGGAAGCTGGTATTTCGATCTCACGCCGATTATGACGATGTGGGGAAGCGAGCGTACCTATCACCACACCCCGCCGATTTCGCTGATCTACGGAATGCGCGAAGCGTTGCGGCTTGTGCTCGAAGAAGGGCTCGAAGCGCGTTGGGAGCGCCACCTGCAGAATCAGCGAGCGCTGATCGCTGGAATCGAAGCGATGGGCCTTGAGCTATTTGTCGAGAATCCGGCGGAGCGGCTGGTGACGGTAACCGGAGTAAAAGTTCCGGCAGGAGTGAACGACGGCCGGGTGAGGCAGCAATTGCTGGACGAATTCAACATCGAAATCGCGGGCGGCTTCGGCCCAATCAAAGGCAAGCTCTGGCGCGTGGGGTTGATGGGATACTCCAGCCAGAAGACCAACGTGCTGCTGTTTCTGGCGGCGTTTGAAAAAGTTCTGCTTGATCATGATTTTCGGGTGCCGGCGGGTGCCGGTGTAGGCGCAGCGGTGCGAAGCTACCAGCAATCGGAGCATCCCGCAGCCGTTGGGGCTCGAAAGTAGCCGCGCTGGAAGGATCAGTGGCAAAAGCGACGTTTCCGACGATTCCAAACGCAGGGGCGATGAGCGAGTTCATCGGGGCTTTCGATGTTCCGTCGAAAGTGACGGACTTCGTATATCGCTGCCGCTTCTCTCATTGCTGGAATGGAATCGCCACGCGACATGCTGACACGATGGATTGCAAATTTTTCGTGGATGGAAAAGGCGTGGTGCTGGGGCTTGCGCATCCCGGCTTCGTGGAATTCCGCACGCGCTCGGGGCGCAATTTAACGGATCGCGAAGCCAGCTACATTGGCGCCGAATACCTGCGCGAGCGGCTCGAACAGGAAGACGAGCACGCGCTCTACGATGTTTCCGCTTCCGACGTTCTGCGAATTATCGAAAAGCTCGGCATCAAATAAACTGCAAATAGCGTTAGTCAGCGCCCTTTTTGCGGTAGTACGTGAAATCGTATTCGACAGACCACGTCTTCCCGCCGTCTTCGGATCGTTGGCTGAATTGCCTTACCTCGTCCGGCCCGACGTTGAAAAATTGTAGATGGCGCGCAGCCTTCTTTCCGTTTTCGTCGGTGTCGGCGTAATAATCCATCGTGGTTCCGTTCAGGTGCCCGGAGAAAAATATTCTTCCACCGTTGCTGTCCACCCAGTACTGCTCCCACTTCTTTGTATTGGAATCGTAGATGTTGAAGCTCTTGCCGGTATTGCCGCGCCCGCCGGTCCAGTTCTCGAGGACAACGCAATCGTCAAGAATCTTCTGGATGCTGCTTGAGCCGACCACCTGGTCAGCTCCGGTCTGCTTTACTGTCCACTCGCCGACCCAGAAATCGAATTGCTTGTGCTCCGCGCTGTACTTGCACGGGAACGCGTTGTGGTCGGCCTTATCGAGATCTTTGGCGAAGCGCGGGTCATCCTTCAGCAGGATGAGATCGGGATCGGATGAGAAGATTTCTCCCGGACCATATCCGGTATTGAGAATCTCATCGATCTTGGCGAAGGCTTTTTCCCGGTCACCTATGCGCGCGTAGGCCTTTGCTGTTCGCAAGAGAACGGAGAATTGATGGAAACCGAGGCTGCCGGCTTTGTCATAGCACTCGATCGCTTTTTGATACTGTCCGATTCCGGCCAGCGCGACTCCCCAGCGATACCAATCCTGCCCGTTGGCCGGATTTGCTTTTGCCAGCGCCTCGTAAGCCGGCGCAGCTTTCTGCCAATCCTTTGCGTTGTAGTAGCCGTCCGCGGCGGTTTGTTCGGCGATCTGTGATTGCGCCTGGATATTGCTAATGCCGGCGAGCCCGATTGCGAAGGCCATTACCGCCCGGCACAAATTTCGGCTGCAGCGATTCATAGCATTTCTCCTGAACATGATTCCCCGCGCGCTGGAACAGAGGATGTTCTGTTGCGTTTTAGACGGCGAAAAGTGGGACCGGAGAGCAATCTTTTTGCGTCGGCTGTTCAGTGCTTAGTCGCGTAAGAGAGGCACGAGGGCGAGGGTGTCCACTGAACGGTGACGGCTATGGGGCGTCAGATTTCGCTTTTTCTGCTGCCGGTGGTTTCGAATTTTTCGGGATGCTGCGGATGTAGTTCACCAGATTCCAAATGTCTTCATCCTTCAGGCGATCCGCTTCGGAGGGCATTTCGGCGCCGTTGCCATTCTTGATCACATAAAACATTTCGCCATCGGTGACTGATTTCAGTGCTGCAGGATCGCGATAGTCCGGCATCTTGAGTTTCATGTCGACGGCCAGATCGCCTTTGCCGTCACCGTCGGTTCCATGGCACATCGCGCAATCGTAACCATATTTCTTCTTTGCCACCGGCGATCGAAGCCGCTGTGGGCTTCACGGGGTTCACCACTTTGAGCGCTTCGGGCGGAATCTTCGCAGCGCGCGGATGGCGCAGACGGTTTCTGTTCAGCGGCCGGGCTGTCTTGGCTCTGTTGAGCGGGACACGAAAACGCGAGGAACAGCGAAGCTAAAGAACAAGCATGCGCGTCCACATGAGCGGCCTCCTGATTCGGATTGAGCGGATTGTACGCCCGTTCAGCGACTGGAGGGTGCGGATTTGCTTGTCCGTGAATGTGTTCGTCTACGCGTCCGAAAGTGATTCGCCGAAATTCGCGCTGTCGTTCAATTCACCGGCTTCGAGGATTTCGCCGCAGTCGAGGCATTCGACGTACTGCGAATCGTCGTCTTTGGCGATCAGCGCGTTCGGGTGTGTTGGCAGGGGAGATTCTGGTTGTCATCGCAATCTCAGCGCAAATCTAACTGCCTGATTGTAGCATCGCGTCTGGCCACGCAGAATAGCACGCGCGGTTGACAAACGAGCAGATTGCAACTATCAGTCAGTCTGCTTTGAGACGCAAAGCGGAGAAAATGTGAGCCCTGGAACCACCACGCAAGAAAAGCTTGGCAGTGCGCTCTTCTATGGAATTGTCGCTATCCTCGCCTATCTTGCCTTTCGCGTCTTCGAACCGTTCCTTGCATCGCTGGCATGGGCGGTGATTCTGGTGGTTCTCTTTTTTCCGATGTATGAGCGGTTGGCGAAGAAGTGGGGAATGACGACAGCAGCCGTCGCCAGCACGATCGGCGTAACGCTGATCCTGATTGTGCCGACGATCTTCATCATGTTTGCGTTTGTTCGCCAGGGATACGAAGCGGTGCAGTCGATTCAACTGCAAGTTGCCTCCGGGCATTTCCGGTGGGTGAACGATTTGTGGACTGCGCCTGCAGCGGCGCTTTCCCGACGTTGAGGCTACGGACCTGGCAAGCACCCTGCGCGGTTACGCCGAGAAGATTGCTGGGTATGTGGCCAGCCAGATTGGCACGGTGTTGCGCCACACGGCCGGGTTTGCTATTTCAGCTTTCGGTGACGATTCTGGCGATGTTCTATCTTTTTCGCGACGGACCCTCGCTGGTTGACCGTCTGCGCGAGGTGCTGCCCTTCGAGGGACGTTATCGGGATCGAATGATCCGGGATTCGCGCGATCTGATTTTTGCCAGCGTGACGTCGAGCATTGTGGCGGCTGCCGCGCACGGTTTGCTGGGCGGGTTGGCCTTTGGATTGACGGGAATCGGAGCGCCGGTTTTCTGGGGAGTGATGATGGGATTTTTCTCGCTCGTCCCGGTGGTGGGCTCCGCGCTGATCTGGGTTCCGGCGTCGATCAGCCTGATGCTCGAAGGCCACATCTTGCGCGGGATCATCCTTGCGCTTGATTTGCAGCGTGATCGTGGGAATGATCGACAACATCATTCGCCCATGGCTCATCAGCGGACGGGCGGAGATGGGCGGTCTCGTGGTCTTTATTAGCGTTTTGGGCGGTATCGCAGTTTTTGGCATGTTGGGCGTCGTGCTGGGGCCGATTGTCGTTGCGTTGGCCGCCGGCCTGCTTGATTTATACGCCCCGAGCGCTGCTAGAAACCGCTCGCTCGAAGCGGGTGGGAGCTAAAGGCATGGCGTGCTAGAGTAGCGCGCTTCGGAATTCGCGATGAGTAAAAACTCCAACTCAAAACACGCCAGCAGCCTGCCGCCTGAAAAACTTCGGTGGCACTGTGATCCAGCTCGCATCCCGTTCGAGACCACCGCCGAGGTGGAACCGACGGTCAATGATATGGGGCAAGACCGGGCGATGCGTGCGCTGCGAATGGGCGTCGAGCTGAAAGCATCGGGCTACAACCTTTTCGTGTGTGGCCTTTCCGGGACGAGCCGCGGCGGAATGATTGTGCGCATGGTCGAAGAGATGCATCTTGAGACCGAGACTGCTCCCGATCGCTGCTATGTGAATAACTTCAAGAATGCCGACCGTCCTCGGCTGCTCACTCTTCCGCGCGGGCAGGCGAATGCATTTAAGAAAGAAGTGGAATCAGGAATCGATTTCCTTCGGCGTCGCATTCCACAGGTTTTCGAAGGCGAGCCTTTCCAGCGGCAGAAAACTCGGATTGTCGAGCGTTTCACTGTACGCGAGAAAGAATTGATGGACGATTTCACGCGGCGAATCGCGCGCGAGCAGTTCGCTCTGGGACGCATGCAAGTGGGAGCGGTGGCGCTGCCCGAGATTTTTCCAGTGCTCGAAGGACAGATGGTTCCTATCGAAGAAATCCCCAAGATGGTGCAGGAGGGCAAGCTCGAGAGTGTTGCTGCGGAGGATCTGGAGCGCAAGTACGACCAGTTCCGGCAGGAATTTACAGTTGTGTATCGGAAGACGCTTTCGCTTTCGCGCGAACTCGCGAGTGAGATGAGTTACCTCGAGCAGGAAGCGGCTTCGGTGCTCGTTGACGGGGTGATCGAAGAGCTGAAAGAAAAATATCCAAATCCGCAGATATCCGAGTATCTCGAAGAGGTGAGGCACCATATTTTGGACAATCTCGATCCATTCAAAGAACGGGAAGGCGAGGACGACCAGCCACCTTCAGAGGGCGGCGGAGGCCCGCGACCCGAGCGCACAGACCGCGATCCGTTCCGCGTGTACGGTGTGAACGTGATTCTCGCGCACGGCGAGCAGGAAAAAGTTCCAGTCATCTTCGAGACGATTCCCACCTACGCGAATCTCTTCGGCACGATTCATCGCAGCTACGACACGCGCGGCGGCTGGAATTCGGATTTTATGGATTTGCGTGGTGGTTCGCTGCTTCGTGCGGACGGTGGCTTCCTTGTGATGTATGCGCTGGACACGCTGACGGAAACCGGAGTGTGGCGGACGCTAAAGCGGACCTTGAATCACGGCAAGCTCGAAATTCAGCCGGTGGACGTGTTTTTCCCTTTCAGCACGGCAGCGCTCAAGCCGGAACCGATTGAGATTCAGGTAAAAATCATCCTCATCGGCGATCGCGACATGTACGAGCTTCTCTACGACTACGAAGACGACTTCAAGAAAATCTTCAAAGTCCGCGTTGAATTCGATGAGGAGATGGCCTGGAGCGAAGAGGTGATTCGCCAGTACGCGGGCCGTTTGCGCAAGTTGAGCGACGACGAACATCTTTGCCCGTTCGACCGCACCGCCGTAGCGGCGCTTCTCGAGCATGGCGTGCGGCGTGCGGGCCGGAGAGGAAAAATTACGGCTCGATTTTTCGATTTGGCTGATCTGGCTCGCGAAGCGTCGTATGTGGCAAAGCATGAGAAAGCCGCGGTGGTGACAGGCGAGCACGTGAGGAAAGCGCAAGAGGCGCAAATCGATCGCCATAATCTGACCGAAACAAAAATCCGGGAAATGGTCGAACAGAATTTGCTGTTCATCGATACCACCGGCGCGCGAGTGGGCCAGGTGAACGGCCTGAGCGTGCTAGAAATTGGCGGCTATGCATTCGGAAAGCCTGTGCGCATTACGGCTGCGGTGGCGCTGGGTAAACTGGGAATTATTAACGTGGAACGGGAAGCGAATCTAAGCGGCCGTTTTCACGATAAAGGCGTGCAGATCATTTCGGGATATTTGCGGCGTACGTTCGCGCAGGATAAGCCCCTGTCACTATCAGCAAGCGTCTGCTTCGAACAGTCTTACTCCGGAGTAGATGGCGACAGCGCGAGTTCGACGGAAATCTACGCAATTCTTTCTGCTCTCTCGGAGATTCCCATCAAGCAGGAACTGTCGGTCACCGGGTCAGTGAATCAGCAGGGTGACGTCCAGCCGATCGGCGGCGTGAATCAGAAAATCGAAGGATTCTACGACGTCTGCAAATTGAAGGGCTTCACCGGCTCGCAAGGCGTGCTGATCCCCGCTGAGAACGTGGAGGATTTGATGCTTCGCGATGAAGTGATTGACGCCGTGGCGAAGAAGAAATTCCACATTTACCCCGTGGCGACTATTGAGCAGGGAATTGAGATTCTTACCGGCGTTCGCGCGGGCAAACGCGGCAAGACCAGAAAATTCGAACCGGGATCCGTGTTCGCGGCCGTTGATTCGCGCCTGCGTGAGATGGCCGACACGCTGCGACGTTTCGAGAAATAATCGCCAGCAAAACTTCAAATCAAGCGCCGCATTTGAACCGTGACTTGAACTGATTGCCCATTCCGTTGAATCAGCAGCTTGTATTTGTGACCCACCTGCCGGAAGAGCGCGCGAATCGATGCCAGCGTCAGGTCTGCTGCGGGTTCGTCGTCAATTCCCGCGATGATGTCCCCTTTGAGAACTCCCGCCTCCGCTCCTGACGTTCCGGCCTCCACTGACGCAACCTCGAAAGTGAGAAGCCCTGGCCCCTTGGCGACCACGGCAATCCCGCTCTTATCTTCTTGTTCGTAATCCTCGAAATGAGTGTTGGGATCGAGAATGAGTTGCTGATGCGCGTAGTCGAAAATTACCGTAAAGCGCCGAAGTATTCCGCCCCCGATCACGCCTGCGCGATTATTGTCGAGAATAGAATTTGCCCCTGCATGAACGAATGCCGCGACCGGTCCTCGAATCTCGTATCGGCCGATTACCAGATCCGTTAGCCGGCCGAGCGCGACCGTTGCGCCCCCTTCGATTTGAGGATCGGAGGCATTGATCGTCTTCACGTGCGAAGAGAAAATGCGATGCGCTTCGCTAAACCGATCCGACACGAGCACAGAAGCATCAAGCGCCGTGCTGACCACAAAATCTTCGTCATGGGTTTTCATGCCCGCCAACTTGAAACTCGCCTTGATGACCGGCATGCCCCTATCAAACCGAAGCGGAAATATGACCCCCTTTCCCGAATACTTGTACGCGGCAGGATCGTAGAGCCGGAGCGTCTGGCGGCCATAATCTATCTCCACGACGACGCGGCTGAAAAAGTCGGCACCGAGCGTCCCTTGGTAGGGGCGCCCAACCTCCTGCGAAAAATCCGGCTTATCGATTTTCGGTAAATCAACGAAGGGCATGTCGACGCCGGGAAAATTCAAAATTGCATCTTTCAGATCGCTCAATGCGAGATCGGCAGCTCGGGATGGGCTGATGGACGACGAAGCGGCCGTGGAATCGAGCACGAACAGCGATGGCTGGCTTTTGTTTACATCTGCCGGAACAAAAATAAGATTCTCGAGAAATTCGGCGGGAATCTCGGCGGCATTGCCGCCGAAGGCGAAGCGCGCGGGCGCTGGCGTTTGCTGGATTGCCATCCGCGAATTCGCCGACGAACTAAGATGAGATGCAAAGCCCATGAGTACCGCCAGCACGGCTCCAAAACCAAACGTCACGCTGCGCATGATTTTGCTTTGCTCTCCTCGTATTTACGCGCACAACCACAAGATCTCGATTATACGTTTACCGAACCGGCGCGAGATATCCTTCGCGGGCAAAGATCTGATACTCCGGCGATTTTATTGATTTCAGCGACTCGGGGCCCGCTTGCCCGTCAGCGCCGAGAACCTGCACGGTAAGCGAATGGAATTTTCCGTCGTGCTGAGGCGCAATGCCCAGCACATATTGATGCCGCAGAGCGGACGCAATCTCGCGATAAATTGTGACGAAATCGTTCGGCGATTCCGGAAAGTAAGCGCGTCCCCCGGTGATTTTTGCCAGCGATAATAGTGCCGCATCGGCTTTCGCAAACGTCACCGGATTAGCCTGCGCCTCTGTCTCGTCCGGCCTTGGCACGCCTTTCGATTTCTTTTTCTTTGTGCTTGGAGGGTGCCGCAAAGATCCGCCCAGCGCCACCGCGAATATTACCGTGTCGTCCTTCTTGAGCTTTTGCGCCAGCGCATCCCAGCGCTCCGGCGGCGAAGAATCGAGGCCGGTGGTGAGCAGCACGATTGCTTTTTTCCCATGCAGCGGCGCAATCCAATCGAGAACGGTCGAGACGGAATCGTAGAAGTTGAGATCGCCCATGCCGAGCGTGTATTGAACCTGGCCCAGCGCAGCCGCCAGCGCAGACTTGTCGGGCGTAAAGGCAAGGATTGCCTGCGGCGATTGAGAATATGAAACCAGCGCGACTTCGTCGTCGGCAGCGAGCCCATCGAGAAGTGAGTAGGCGGCGGTCAGGTGCTCCGCGTGAATCAAATAAACTGCGGGGCTGGTCTCAAGCATCACGAGTACTTGCGCAGGAGCCTCGATGGGCGCGAAGAAAATAATTGGCTGTTCGATGCCGTTGTCTAGAACCCGGAAGCGGTTTTGCGGCAGGCGTGCCACAAACTTGCTTTGGCGATCGAGGACGCTGGCGTCAATTTTGACGATTTCAGTCGTGGTCTGAATTCCTGCTTGTGGAATCCCAGCGGTCTCCTGCCCGTGCAGACCGGATGAGAAGCAAAAAAGGAAGCTTGCCACCGCGATGGGGAATGCCAGAAAAAATCGGCAGCCGCGAAGGCTACTGAACGTACGAATCAAAGTAGATGCCGTGCGGATCCTTCCACCAGCCGCTGATTCCGGTGTGAATGTGGCGCGTGATAACTTCCGGTTTTACCGTCTGGAGCCAGTCGGTGGAAGGAGGTGGATTTGTGGAATCCTTGGCTTTTGCCATTTCTTCGGCAAGATGCGCCATCACCTTATCCCACGGAATTTTGGCGATATCGGCAGCGCTCAATCCGGAAAGTTTTTCCGGCAGAAGGGAGCGCTCGTGTGCGAGCTCTCCAGCGGTGAGAATGCTGGAGGCAGGGGCAGCGTCGGGTTTGGCGTCCAGCCGGGACATTGCCTGGCGGATGAGCGCCTTGCGCGGCGCCGCAAAAAGCATCGTGGGCGTTACCGCGACGTAATAGAACTCGCGCTTTTTGACTCCGGTCTTGGGATCGGCATTCGGATACACAAGGTCAAGGTAGGTCGTGGTCCCCGCCGTATCCTCGCCTACGATGAAGGTTCCTCCGGCGGCGCGCAGGATACGAAGAACATCCTGAGGCTTCTGAATCGAAATCGCGTAGGTCCGCAGATCCATTCCATCATCGGCAAACGACGTTTCCGATGCCACCTCACCGGTGAAGAGCTGAAGGGCGTCGGTAATCGGCATACCGAGAAATCCCTGCGCCATTTTTTCGTACATTTCCACGGCGGCTGTCTGCTGCGACGTCAACATCGGCTCAGCCGCAGCGCGGAGCATGTGATAAATCGCGACGAAGTCAAAACGCGAAATGCTGAAAATCGGGCCAGAGTTTACGGCTGGCTCGGTAACGAACGAAGTGCCACTTGTGCCGGCAAAATCAAAAACTCCACCCGCGATGGCGTCACCAAGCATCGCCCCGCGAAATCGGGTGGCCTCTCCAGCGAAGCTAACGCTCCCACCGAAGACGCTGATTCGATCGAGGCGCAAATTCACGGCAAACTTGGTGGCCGGCTTCTCCAGTTGCGCAGGAGCTAAAATTTTTGTCAGGTTCGGGAAGCGCGCAAAAAACTCTAGGGCCGAATCGGCGCCGACAAATGGGCGGATCGACTCATACTCGGGAAGTTGCGTCACCGAATCGGCGGGCTTCCCTTCGCCACCGAATCGAACGATGAGATCTTCGATCACGGATTTTTGATCGGCGAGAAAATAGTATTTCGGCGTGAGGGCCGTGTAGGAAACGTCGGTTCCCGTGGCCCGCGCTTCCACTTTTGTCCCTTGAAAATCGTAGCTCATTACGGTGGGCACTTCTTTGCCGGTGGCTTTGTTGGCGGCGCGTAACTTTTCGACGATGGCCGTTTTCCCGTGCGCGTCGTACACCACGAAAAATCCGGTCACCGGAGGAGCCGCCGCATCAGGTCCCGGTTTCTTGTCCGATTTGGGATTCAAAACAACTCCCACCACAGCGGGGTTGTCGAGGAGCGACAACACTTCCGCTTGCTCTTTATCCGACGTCGCCGGCCCATTCTTGGCCACGTTTTCACGCATGCTCTTAAGAAGCGTCTCGCGCGCATGCGCAAACTGAGGGTCTTCAAATAGCTGTACCACGTGGTTCGTCTTTTCCGCGCTCGTCACGGCTCCCATGCCGTGCCAATAGGCAAAGAATACGGTGCTCGCGGGCAATCGATCGGAAAGAGACGGAGTTTGCGCGAATAGAGGAGCACCGGCGGCGATAAGCAGTAGCAGCGGGACAGCGATTCGAAATCGGCGCAAGCCGGGACATACCTTATGAATAGTGTTCAAATGCACCGCCTCCGCGGCTTGCCTTCACTTACCACAGGGCCAGCTGGCTCAGAGACTCAGTTTCCTGGCGCTGGTTTCGCAGCCGCAGCAGCGGCGGGAGCGCCTCCGCCTTTGGGGGTGCTCAAGTAGCCCTTCGCGTGATCTTTCGAAACTTCGAAGACGACGATCTCATAAGGCGATCGCGCACCGCGAACGTAGAACTGCACAGGTTCGCCGACGGTCTTATCCTTCTTTTCGATCGACTTGTCGTCAGCCACCACGTTCATCGTGTACTTGAAGCGCTTGGTGTCCACCTTGTTCAGCTTTACCTGAATGGGACCAACGTGCTGGATTCCCTGTTGCTTGTTGAGATCGAATTCGAAGATGTCGCGTTCGTTGAGGCGCTTAAGCTCTTCCACTTCGTCATGGTTTCGCGCGATCAATCCGCTCTGCACGCCAAGATCGCCGACGGTGCTCTGAAGCTTGCTTTTGGTCGCTTCCAGATCGGCTTTGGTTGCAGCAACGTCGCTCTTTGTCCCGCTTATATCCGTGGCCACCTGGCCTAGTTTGGCGGACGTGTCCTGTTCCACCGCGCCGATTTGCTCGCGCAGTTTGGCATTGTTTACTTCCTGCTGGCGTTTTAGAGAGGCCGATAACGAGCGCGCTTGCGCCAGCTCGTCTTGCGTAAGACCGAGTTTCTGCGAAGTCACTTGCAACTGGCCCTTCAGGTCGGCAAGCTGCGTATTCGTTTTTTCCAGTTCCGAGCCCAGCACGCGACTTTTCTTATCCGCGTCATCAAGGCCCTTCCTCATGGCCTGTCTTTCTGCATAGCTGGCGAACAAAAGATAGCCAACCAGCACGAAAGCGACTACAAAGAGCAGAACCACCCATCGAGGCAGGGCCGCCACTTCTGCCACTGGTTCGTCAGGCTGGGGGTGCGGCAGCGGCGTAGAACTCAAACTCATAGATCTCCTTCCGGCGGCGGAGCCGCCTCATCGATGTGCCGAATTATGGCTGAGGAGCAAGAAGTTGTCTATGCTTTGCGACGCCGATTGTTTCCTGTGCGGCGAGGCCAAATGGCCTCCACCGTAGTCGTGAGGCCACCACGCGGTGTGAATTCGCCCGTCACGCGGCAACTGACCGGCCGAGCGGCAGCGACAATATCGCGAAGCATCCGATTGACGGCATTCTCATAGAAAATTCCGAGATTTCGGTACGCGAGCAAATACATCTTCAGCGCCTTCAGCTCGAGGCAAACTTTGCTCGGTTCATACCGGATCGTGATTTTGCCGTAGTCCGGCAGTCCGGTCTTCGGACAAACAGATGTGTATTCCGGAAACTGAATGGTGATCTCGTAGCCGGGAAAGTGGTTGGGCCAGGTCTCCAGCTTGGGTAAGCGGGCGTCAATTCCCGCCATCGAGTGAGCGTCAGTGTATTGGGGCATTCTCTCCTCTAGCGACAATTCTAACCATATAGATTCTACACTTTGCGCCCGATTCATCCATCTTGCCTGCGCGAGATATTTTGAGTATCCTGCCGGAAATACAGACGCCCGGACCCGTTAGAGGTGAGGCTAGCCACTCGGATGATTTGTCCGCAATGCCGGAGTTCAGACTGCTTCCGCTCACATCGAGAGGGAGTCCTTGATTTACTCGCGACATTCATAGGCCACAAGCCCTGGCGATGTCACACATGCGACAAACGCTTTTACGCTCGTCGCGTTGCGTACACCTTTAGCCGTTACGCGCACTGCTCGAAATGTGGAAACTTCGATCTGGAACGAATCTCGCGCGGGCGCGTTGACGACGGAACCGGGATTTTTTTGAAGCGCCGGCTCGGCATTCCCGCCTACCGATGCGACTTTTGTCGGCGACGGTTTTTTAGCGTCCTGTCTTTTCGCCGGATTGTGCCTTCGACAAGCCGCAGCACCAAACCAGTGAGCGCCGAAGAGCCAAACCCTGCCGCGCGGGTTTCCGGGTTCGAACCGACTTAGGTCGAGCCTCGCTGGCGAAACCCCTATCCGCCCCAAGCAGCCTCTGGTGAATCCCTTCCAGTCGTTGTAACGCACAATTAACATTCCCGTCACGGGTGGTTCAAGGCGGGCACATAAGGTTTGCCGTCCCCGTAATTGGTCCAGGGGAGGCGCGGCTGCACTTGGGTGGTCTCTTTCCGCGCTCGATCGAAATAGCTGCAACTCTTTGTGTTGCTTTTCATCTCCGTTAGGCCGGCACCATCGCTGAATTCGGTTATGGGTAAACCACGGATTCGCGGCAACCGGGACGACGAGCGTGTGGGTTGGTGGGCCATGGGCTTGGCCGAACCCGGGGCTAGCGCTGGCAGTAGGTTGAAAGTTTTAAATTCAAGGAGGAAGGGAATGCGAGCACTTGCACTATGGATTCTGGCGTTCGGCATCGCCGCTTCTCCGGCGATCGCACGAGCCGCTGGAACGGGGGATGACAAAGATTCAACCGCTGCTAAGCCGGTGGACGCTGCGAAAGCCGCAACGGATAGTAAGGCGCCGCCGGCTTCTTCCAAGTCGGAAGCGCCGGCAAAACCGGCCTCGCCGACATTGGAAAACGAACTTCAACAGCTTCGCGAACTGCTCGAGGCGCAGTCTAAACAGCTGCAGGAGCAGAACGACGCCTTGAAGGAACAGCGTCACGAAATGGAAGCGATGCAGCAGAACCTGAGGGCGGTGAATGCTCCTCTCGAGAACGAGGGTGCGTTGCCGGCCTCCAGCTTGGCTGCCCAGCCAGCGTTTTCTGCCGGCTTCGTTGCTTCGCCGGATGAAGACAAGCCCGATGCGTATCAGATTCGCTTCAAGGGAATCACCATCACTCCCGGTGGCTTCATCGCGGCTGAAACGGTTTGGCGCCAGAGAGGCATTACGAACGACATCAATACGGACTTCAAGAGCACACCATTTTCCGGCGCTTCGAACTCGAAACTTTCGGAATTTAACTTTACCGGTCGCCAGTCGCGCATCAGCATGCTAGTCCAGGGCAAGCTCGACGACGTGAAGATCGGCGGCTACTTCGAAGGGGACTTCCTTTCGGCTGGCGTCACTTCGAACAACAATGAAAGCAACAGCTACACCTTCCGCCAGCGGCAATTCTGGGCGCAGGCGGCGTTCACCAACGGCTTCACAATCACCGGCGGCCAGATGTGGAGTTTGGTCACCGAAACAAAAAAGGGCGTAGAAAATCGCACAGAGGCCCTGCCTATGACGATTGACCCGCAGTATACCGTCGGCTTTAGCTGGGAGAGGGCATACGGGTTTCGAATCGCCAAGAGCTTGATGGATAACAAACTCGCCCTGGCAATGTCGATTGAAGGCCCGCAGACGACCTTCGCCGGAAAGCTGCAAACCCAGAACACTTTGATTGCAGCACCCGGCGATCTCGGCGGGCTGTACAACAACCAGGCCAACTATTCCTACAATCAGACGCCCGATTTCATTTTCAAAGCAGCGTTGGATCCCGGCTGGGGGCATTATGAAGTCTTCGGCGTCGTCAGCACGTTCCGTGCGCGGACTTTTCCATGCGTAGGAGTGGCGGACACGACGGTTTGCCCGACTCCCGCCTCATTTGCGAACAATGACACCCGAACGGGCGGCGGAATCGGCGTGAATGCTCGCGTTCCCCTCATCCACCACCACCTCGACGCCGGCTTTCACTTCCTCGGCGGCGACGGCGTTGGCCGCTTTGGAACGGCCGGAGAGGCAGATGTCACCGCTCGTCCGGACGGAACACTCGTGCCGATCCGAAGCTATCAGGCGTTGGGCACCCTCGAGTTTCACCCGACTCCGAGACTCGACGTTTACCTTAATGCCGGCGGTGAGTACGATTCTCGCGCTGCCTACGTGAACTCGGCCGGGAAGGGAGTGGGCTATGGCTCGCCGCTTCTCAGAAACGACGGCTGCTCGGTCGAGCTCGCGCCAACGAACCAGAACACACCTGTCGCGCCGGCGAATTGCCAGGGCGATGTTCGCAGCATGATCGAGGGAACCATTGGCTTTTGGTATCGCTTTTACCAAGGGCCGAAGGGCAGAGTGCAGTTCGGAGGCCAGTATTCCTACCTCGTTAAGAATACCTGGACTGGCACCGACTCTACGGGCGAATTCTTCTTCACACCCTCGGCCAGTAACAATATGATCTTCACCTCGTTCCGCTACTACTTGCCGTAGGAACAGGAGCGGAAGGATTGCAGTTCGGTCGTTTGATTTAGTTTCAGAAAAGGGCGGTCCTTCGGGATCGCCCTTTTTTTGTGCCTACACGACTACTGCTGAAGTTGAACTCAGGAATATCGAATTATTGAGCCGCGTCGGGAATGAGACGCCGTAGCGCGTCTTCCACCCCTTGCGGCTTGAAACCAAACGGGCCGGGGCCCGACTTGTAGCTCACCCGTCCATCCCGATCCACCACGTAAAGGCGATCGGGCCAGCCCGTGTAGGCACGTTCGGTCAGATTATCGAAGTTATCGACGACGGCGGGAAATTTAATGCCAAGCTTCACCACGCACAATTGCCCCATCTCGCTGCGCTCGTCGAAACTCTTCGGGCTCGCAAATACCACGTGGTCATCCAGATTGTCGGGATCCTGCCACACATCGCTTGTGTGCGCTTCGCGAATGTAAACCACATAGAACGCCACCCGATCGCCATACTGCTCGTAAAGCCTGTTGAGAGCGGGAACCTCCCGCCGAAAGGGAGGTCACGTGTAGCTGCCGAACACGAGGACCACCGGCTTCTCGCCGCGCAAAGATGACAATCGAAAGCTCGACTTGTGGTCGGGACTCTCGAGCGAGAAATCTGGCGCCACATCACCAACATTCACATTACCCGCGCGTGCCACTTGCCAAAGCGGCTTGAACGGCAGTGCCGCAAAAACCGGCCAGGGCACGTGTTTCATCGTCGCCGCAAAGCGATCCGGTGATTGCAGCATCACGCCGAACAGTAGCATCGTCAGCGCGGCATACACCGCCGCAATCACCACCAGGATTCGCGCAAGAATCTTGTAGTTAGAATTGATTTTCTTCGCTTCAGGCATTGAGTGGCGCGCAATCTACACTTTGCTTGCCTGCGCGTCTCTAATCTTTTTGTATTACGGTCCCGTCACGATGTCAGGTGGAGGCTCGTCAGTTTGGATGCGGGGCGTTCTGCGGTATATCCTGCCGACGTGCCACGTTCCATCACCCGGTCGCCAACTCTCGGCTTAATCCTCGGACTCGCGATTACCGTCGCGGCGGTCGTGGCCTATGCCTGGTATACCACCGCGCAAATCTCCGGCCTCCGGAAATTGCAAAATGAATTTGCCGATCGTAACCGCAAGGACTCGCTGCAATTGTTGCGCATCCAAAATGACCTGAACTCTCTCGGCCTCGCGATGCGCGACATGCTCGAGAGCGACGAAGCGCATCCGCTCGCAGCTTGGTCAGCGGAGTTTGAACGAATTCACGCCGATCTCGATGATGCGCTTCGCCTCGAAGCGCAACTCGCGGTGGCGGCCCGCACGCCCGAGCAGCGCCAGTATCTTACAGATTCATTCGCGCAATTCTGGGGCTCAGCCAGCAGCGCCTTTGCGTTGGCGCGCGCCGGCAATGCCGCTGCGTCTCGCGATCAGGTTCGCTCAATATTGCAGCCGCGCCAGGCATCTCTGACCAACGCGGTGGCCCGGCTTCTCGTCGAAAATTATGAAAGCGAGGCAAGAGCATCGGCCCAGGTGCTGCAGATCTACGATCGTGTTCAGCGCCAGATCTACCTTTTTCTTGCCGCCACGCTTGCTGCGATCCTGGGCACCGGCCTCTATCTGATACATTCGAATCTCCGGCTATTCGAGCGGCTGGCATCGCTCTCGCATCAACGCAGCGAACTCGCGCGCCAGTTGATTGCCACCCAGGAGTCCACCCTGCGTCATATTTCCAGGGAGCTTCATGATGAATTCGGCCAGACCCTCACCGCCGTGGGCGCGCTGCTCAGCCGCGCCGAGAAACAGATGCCCGAGGGTTCCGTTGTTCGCGAAGAATTAAGCGAAGTGCGTGACATCGCGCAGCACACCCTCGACAATGTGCGTAGCCTTTCACAATCGCTTCATCCCGTTATGCTCGATGAAACGGGTCTAGAGAGCACGGTCGATTGGTACCTCCCGATGTTGGAGAGACAGACGGGCATCACAGTCCACTACGCAAAATCGGGCGCTTCATTCCCGATTGATGGCGACGCGGGCATTCACATCTATCGAATTCTGCAAGAGGCGCTGAACAACGTCGTCCGCCACTCCGGCTCGCAAGACGCCTGGGTTCGCCTGCGCTTCCTAACCGACCAATTACAACTCGAAGTGGAAGATCATGGCGCAGGTTTCGAGACGCAAAAATCGAAGCCGGGCCTCGGCCTCGTCGCCATGCGTGAACGTGCGCAATTGCTAGAAGCGGCCATCGGAATTTCGCAGCTACAACAGCGCGGTACCTTGGTCCGGCTTACTGTCCCCCGCCGCAAACTGGATTCCGATGCCAACTAAAATCAAGGTTCTGCTCGTAGACGATCACAGCTTGGTGCGCCGCGGTTTCCGCCGCATGCTGGAAGACGAGGCGGATATTGTCGTGATCGGCGAAGCCAGCAACGGCGACGAAGCTGTGCGGTTAGCTCGCGAGCTTTCGCCGCAGGTGATCGTAATGGACTGCGCGTTGCCGGGCACGAGTGGCTTAGCCGCCACACGCAAGATTCTCGAAACGGCGCCGCCAAAGGCGATCTTGATGCTCAGCATGCACTCGGAAGATACGCTGGTGCGCCAGGCGCTGGACGCCGGAGCTCGCGGCTACATCCTCAAAAATGCGGTTGACCTGGAACTGGCAACCGCCATTCGCAAGGTCGCCGCAGGCGAGATTGTTCTCGATCCGCAATTGGCCAAGCCGGCCAAAGTTCGTGGCGAGCGAAACGCCGGTCTCACCGCCCGCGAACTCGAAATCCTTCAGCTCATAGTGGATGGCAAGTCCAACAAGGAAATTGCCGACGATCTGAAGCTCAGCGTTAACACTGTTGCGGTTCACCGCGCCAATATCATGGACACTCTGGGCATCCACAAAACAGCCGAACTCGTCGTCTATGCCATCCGCAACGGGCTCGTTAACATTTCGTGAAAAGTTACTTCTAATGGTTTTGCAGTATTGCTCCTAATTCACGTCTTCTCTAAATTAGTCCCTGCTTGGCCGCCAAAGGCTCCCCGCTTGAGGCGCACCCCCCAAGCAAAGTTGACCTTACCCGGCTGGCTCGAATGGGCTGGCCGGGAGCTTCTTCCCTTACTTCCCCTAACCCGCTGTGATTGCACGCGCGCGGTCACCGCGCTCGGCACACCAATCCGGTTTCGCGACTCCCGCTAAGAATGTTAGAATTCCCCTACGCGAAGTAAGAACCATCTGCTTTTTGGCGATATCGTCTAAAGGTTAGGACGGAGCCCTCTCAAGGCTCAAATCCGGGTTCGAGTCCCGGTATCGCTACCAGCATTTGATAGGCATTCCTTCAACTGCAGATGGCAATCCTTATAGAATGGCGACTATGAGTGAGAGGGTCGATCTCTACGACAACGCGTACGGCCATTATGAGGCCGAGGAGTATCGCCTTGTGCGGGTGGAGACCTACGGCACGGATCTGGGGCAGACGGGTTGGACACCACGCAAGAGTCAGAGGAAATTCCGCAAAGGCTGCATCTTAGTTCGACTTCGAATGTCCTGGAGATTGGGTGCGGCTCCGGACGGTACGCCCTCCAGATTGCCGGTCACGTGGAGTGCCGCATCGTGGGTGTGGACGTCAATGCTGCTGGAATAGACAACGCGAATAATCTGGCCGCTGGGCAAAACTTGTCCTCGCAAGTGAAATTCCAGGTGGCGGATGTTTCGCAGCCGCTCGCGTTCGGCGATGCTGCGTTTGACGCGGTTTTCTCGAATGACGTGCTCTGCCACGTTCGCGGACGATTGGCGCTATTCCAAGAAATCCTCAGAGTCCTGAAGCCGAGCGGCAGGTTTCTGTTCAGCGACGCGCTGGTGATTGGCGGCATGATTTCGCATGAAGAGGTGGCTGCGCGCAGCGCCATCGGCTACTACCTGTTCAGCCCTCCGGGAGAAAACGAGCGCCTGCTGCGGGACGCGGGTTTTGCGCACATCGAAGTGGTCGACACCACGGCGAGCGCCGCAGAGATTTCAACGCGATGGCACAACGCGCGGGAGAAACATGGCGATGCGCTGGCGGCGATCGAAGGCCGAGTGAATTTCGAGGGCCTGCAGAAGTTTCTGGCGACGGTCAAAAAACTCAGCCGAGAGCGCAGGCTGTTGCGATTGCTCTACGTGGCCGAAAAACCCGCCAGCTGAACCTTCCGCATCGCAACTGGTAGTAGGAACTTCAGCACGAATCCTAAAACTACCGGCGCTTCGAACCCCGAATTGCCGAGCGAGCGCTGCGAGTCGGCTTTTCCGTCAAAACCGCTGCACGCGAGTGCGACGTGGCAGAAGCCGACGCGGCCGCCGCCTGAGCTGGCTGGGCGTGCCGATCGTTCGAAGCATTCCGCCAATTCACCTTGGGCATGATCAACGACGAATCCACTCGATCGCTATATTTCACCGCGATATTCATCAGCGAATCGAGCAGCGAATCCGATAGCCAGTGCGGCTTCAATCCCAGATCGATCAGTTTCGAATGCTTCGCATTGTAATAATGCTCTTCGGCTTCCACACGCGGGTCCGGCAGATTCTCGATTTCAACTTTCAGCCGCATCTTCCGCGCCGCTTTTTGCACCAGTTGCGCAAGCTCCAGAATCGAAAATTGCTCGGTGAACTGATTGAAAACCCGGCATTCGCCACGCGCCGCAGGTTCCAGGCAGGCGAGCTCGATACAGCGCACCGTGTCGCGAATGTCGAGGAAGCCGCGCGTCTGGCCGCCCTTGCCGTACACAGTAAGCGGATGTCCGATTGCCGCTTCCACGCAAAAGCGATTCAGCACCGTGCCGAACACCTCGTCGTAATCGAAGCGGTTAATCAGCGCTTCATCCAGCGCCACTTCATCCGTCAGCGTTCCGTATACAACGCCCTGATTCAAGTCCGTCGCGCGCAGTCCCCAAATCTTGCATGCAAACATAATGTTGTGGCTGTCGTGCACCTTCGACAGGTGGTAGAACGAACCCGGCTGCTTCGGATAGGGAAGCACGTCCTTGCGCCCGTTGTGCTCGATCGTAATGTAGCCTTCTTCGATGTCGATATTCGGCGTCCCGTACTCGCCCATCGTTCCAAGCTTCACTAAATGACAATCAGGACGCAATTCGCGGATCGCGAATAGAAGATTCAGCGTACCTACCACGTTGTTTATCTGCGTGAACGAAGCGTGCTTGCGGTCGATCATCGAATACGGCGCCGAACGCTGTTCGGCGAAATGCACCACCGCATCCGGCTCGAACGTCTTTACCGTCGAAGAAAGGAAGTCGTAGTCGGTCACGTCTCCCACGTACATCTCAATCGTGTTCCCGGTAAGCTCCTGCCAGACCTTCAGCCTTTCGGAAAGCGGACGGATCGGTGTGAGTGATTGGGCTCCGAGTTCGTGGTCCCACTGGCGGCGGAGGAAGTTGTCAACGATTGCGACGGAGTGCCCCTTGCTCGAAAGATATAGAGCCGTAGCCCAACCGCAGTAACCGTCGCCCCCAAGAACTGCAATCCTCATATCCTCTCCTCCATTTCTAACCTTTTCGCCTGGCTAACCCATTTCGAACCGTGACTCTAGCATGCGAAACAAGCGATTGCCCCGCGCTCGCGCCCGAATTGCCCTTTATGCCACCAGCCGCCGGAACGTCCCATTTTCGGCCCGCGAAGACCCGCTCGCATGGCGCGGTCACTCGCTTTGTCAGGGGGATTAGGCCGAACGGCAATCTAGCTGAAGCAGAACTAAATTTTACCCTCTTGGGCCGCCGCAATGCAATCCACTTAAGCATGCAGTAGCTTTCAAGCCCTGAATCATATCCCTGCCTCATGTTCCGCCTTGCACCTGCCGATACCTCACCTGAAGGATTGGTGTTCGCAAAAGTGTGTGAGGCCGCCATGCAAGAAAACGACAGGCGTTACAGGCAGCGTTTCGATATGAGAGTCCAGGTTAAAATCCGCAACCTCGACTCCCCCGATCTCTCCGAGCAGCATGTGGAATCTTCGAACATTTCCGCTCGGGGCGTCTACTTCTCGACAGACCTGCCACTCGACATCGGAGCCAGAGTCGAGATGTTCCTCACCATGCCGGTGGAAATTGCGGGAAAAGATTCGCGGCTTTGGCGCTGCACAGGGCGCGTCGTTCGCCTGCAACCGCGCAGTCCATCGCAAGCAAAAGCCGGCAACGGCGTGGAGATCCACTATTACGAAGTGCTGGATAAAGCCCGGGCCGCCGTCGCGAATCCCCGGGCAACGCGTATTCCGCTATCGTAATTCCGGCGCCCCGTTTCGGATGCTGTTTCCGGAGGCCAAGAAACGTATGCCCAGGCGAGCCCTCATCGTTGACGACGAACCGGCGGTGTGCCAGCTGATTCAGGGTGTGCTCACCTCATCTGGCTTGGATTCTTTGACCCTGACGAAAAGCGCAGACGCCACCGGATATTTGCGCGACGAGAAATTTGATGTGGTTCTGCTCGATTTTGCGATGCCCGCTCCTAGCGGGGTTGAACTCGCGCAACAAGCGCGTGGTTCCGGATTCAACCAGCGCACGCCCATCATCATGATCAGCGACGATCAGCGCCCCTCCGCCGTTTCCGAGGGTTTCGACGCCGGCGCTAGCTTCTTCCTCTATAAGCCCATCGACACCACGCGCCTGCAAAGACTGATCAGGGTCACGCAAGGCGCCGTCGAACAGGAAAAGCGTCGCTTTCGCCGCGTCTCGGTTCGTTCCAGAGTTCGCCTCAACTCTGATCAGGGAGAATTGGACTGCGAAACAATCGACCTCAGCCTCAACGGCATGATGGTCCATTCTTCCCGCACTGTTCCTGCGGGTTCTCACGTTCGAGTCACCCTCGACATGCCCAACGGCGCCAAGCCTCTGCTCGGTACGGGAGCCGTGATGAGAACCGTCGGCGAGCATCAAATGGGAATTCAATTCAATCTGCTGCGCACAGACGAAAGCGGAAGGCTCCAGGAGTTCCTCCTCCCGCTCATCATCGAAGGCTGAGTGATGGCAGCGAATTCAGCCGCGCTTGCACATTCATACGATATTCGTCTTGTCGCGTTATCCGTCCTGATCGCTATTCTCGCGGCTCATGCGGCCCTGGATCTTGCCGGACGCACGGCCGCTGCGCGAGGGAAGTTGCGTTTCGCATGGCTCGCCTGCGGCGCTTTCGCGATGGGTTTCGGGATTTGGGCGATGCACTACATCGGAATGCTGGCCTTGAAGCTCGGTGTTCCAATTCTCTACGACTTCTCCACAGTTCTATTTTCGCTACTCGCCGCCGCAGTTGGCTCAGCCACAGCACTTTGGATCGTCAGCCGCAAAGAATTGACAGTAATTTCGGTCGCTTTCGGCAGCCTGGTTATGGGGTCAGCCATCGCCGCAATGCACTACGTCGGAATGGCTGCCATGCGCATACCCGCGATGTGCCATTACAATCTCGCCATCGTTGGTGCTTCGATCCTCATCGCTGTCGTTGTTTCTGCTGTGGCACTCCTTCTTACGTTCCGTTTCCGTGGTGTACAGAACGAATTCCACCTCGGAAAACTTTCCAGCGCTGTCGTCATGGGTTTTGCCGTTGCCGCCATGCACTACACCGGCATGGCTTCTGTTTCCTTCACGTCCTCGCCTCTCGTCGAAGATGCCACCCACGCCGTCGATGTGTCCTCTCTTGGAGTAGCCGGTATCACGACCGTCAGTGTCTTCGTAGTCGGCATTGTCGCAATTACCTCTCTGCTCGATCGCAGGTTCTCAGCACAAGCCGTCCAACTGGCTTCGAGTGAAGAGCGCTACCGCCTGCTCTTCCAGAGATCTCTCGCCGCAGTCTACCGAAGCACCCCCGATGGCCGCATTCTCGATTGCAACGAAACCTGCGCAAGAATCCTGGGATACGAATCCCCCCGAGAATTAATGGTTCTTACTGCGAACTCGCTTTATTTCGAAGAGGGAGATCGCAGCGAGTACATCGCCCGGCTTTCCTCAGCTGGGCTAGTGAGCAACTTGGAGACGAGCTTCAAGCGCAAAGACGGCAAACGTGTCTGGGTCCTCGAAAACGCCAACCTCGTCGACGATCCCACTGGCGGAGGCTCCGTCGTCGAAGGAACCTTTCTCGACATTTCCGACCGCAAACGCATGGAATTAGAGCTCACCCAAACCAAAGAGCTCGCCGAAGCCGCCAATCGCGCCAAGAGCGATTTTCTCGCCTCCATGAGCCACGAGATTCGCACCCCCATGAATGGCATCATCGGCATGACCGAACTCGTCCTCGACACCGACCTCAATTCCGAGCAGCGCGAATACCTCAACATGGCCAAGACTCTCCGCGGACTCCTTGCTGCACCTTGATCAACGACATCCTCGACTTCTCCAAAATCGAAGCCGGCAAGCTCGACATCGACGCGATCGACTTCAATCTCCGCAACAGCCTTGGCGACACCATGAAATCGCTCGCCTTGCGCGCCCATCAGAAGGGCCTCGAACTCGCTTGCGACGTTCAGCGCCGACG
Source organism: uncultured Acidobacteriota bacterium (assembly GCA_963790945.1). GTDB lineage: Bacteria > Acidobacteriota > Terriglobia > Acidiferrales > UBA7541 > Palsa-295. Next base: position 151,634 of record CAWBRH010000016.1, on the reverse strand, counting down.
TGCCGGACGAATTGATCGGCGATCCCGGCCGTCTTCGCCAAATCATCGTCAATCTCGCGGGCAACGCCATCAAATTCACCCACGAAGGCGAAGTCGTCACCTACGTCGCCGCAGAATCGAAGTCCGCGAACTCCGTCGAACTCCATTTTACCGTCGCCGACACCGGCATCGGCATCCCCGTCGAAAAACAGGCCGCGATCTTCCAAGCCTTCGCGCAAGCCGACAGCTCCACCACCCGCAAATACGGCGGCACAGGCCTCGGCCTAGCATCTCCTCTCGCCTGGTCGATTGCATGGGCGGCAAAATCTGGGTCGAAAGCGAACTGGGCAAGGGCAGCCGCTTTCATTTCACCGTGCGCATGGGCCTGCAGAAAACTGATTCCGCGAAGCTCCCTCGCATCGCGCCCGAACAACTCCGAGGCTTGCCGGTCCTCGTCGTCGACGACAACGCAACCAACCGCCTGATCCTCACCAAGATTCTGCGCAACTGGAACATGGAGCCGCCGTGAAGTAGACGGCGGTCCAGCCGCAATCGCCGCCCTCGAAGCCGCCCAAAAATCCGCACGCCGATACCCGCTCATCCTCCTCGACGCTCAAATGCCCGAAATGGACGGCTTCGCCCTCGCCGAGCACATAAAAAAATCTCCGCACGCTGCCAGTGCCGGCGCCACTGTCCTCATGCTCAGTTCCGCCGGTCTCCGTGGCGACGCTGCCCGTTGCCGCCAATTGGGCATTGCTGCCTATCTCACCAAGCCTTTCAAGCAATCCGAGTTGCTGGACGCCATCCTCGCCGCCCTCGGGCCGCTCCCACACGAAGATGCCCAGCCGCAACTGATCACCCGTCACTCGCTTCGCGAAGAAAGTCCCCAAGGCTTGCGCATTCTCGTTGCCGAAGATAACGCCGTTAACCAGGTGCTAGCCGTCCGCCTCCTCGAGAAGCGCGGCCACAAAGTCCAGATCGCTACGAATGGCAAACAAGCACTCCACTTTTTACAGCAAGCAGACTTTGACGTCGTCCTGATGGACGTCCAGATGCCCGAAATGGGCGGCCTCGAAGCTACTCAAGCCATTCGAGAAAAAGAAAAGCGCACCGGCGCCCACATCCCCATCATCGCCATGACCGCCAATGCAATGAAAGGCGACGACGAGGAATGCCTCCGCCACGGAATGGACGCCTATGTTTCGAAGCCGCTCAATCTCGCGGCTCTCTTCGATGCCATCGGAAAATTCTACCCAGGTCGAGCGAGCGTGAGCATCGAGAGCGCAGAACTCGAAACCGCTCCGCCAAAATGATCGAGAGCTTTCAGAAACGCGGCAACTGTGTCGCAGAGCGAGTGAAGCCCATGTCCAGCACAACGAAAGGATCGGTAGCAAAACTTGCCGACGAGCACGGTTCGACCCGCCGGAGGACCCAGCGCGTCAAGATTGCTGTGCCAATCGCCGTAAGGATCCCGAAAGCGGGTGCGTCGTTTTACGAAGAAGCCACAGAAACCGTCGTAGTCAACGCGCATGGATGCCTCGCGCTTCTCGCTGTACCTCTCGCATCCGGTCAGCAAGTTCAAATCATCAACCCCAAGAGCAGCGAGGAACAGGAATGCACGGTTGTTTGGATCGGGCAATTTAACGAAGGCAAAAGGGAAGTGGGACTCGAATTTTCAGAGCCCGCGCCGCGGTTCTGGAGAATCACTTTTCCGCCGGAAGATTGGAACCCAGCCGACAGAAAGCTCCCCAGCCCTTCCACATCGCCGCGCCCTGCGGCACTCAAATGAAGAAGGCTCGCCCAGAATCAGCAGTGATTTCAGCCGCGAACAGTCGTAGCCTGCGCCCCCTCTGACTCGATCCGCTGAATGGTGCTCCGCAACCAGTTCCGCATCGCGTCTTCGATCTCCTCCTGCGTTCCGCACTTGTAGAGGCATTCAAGCGTTTCCCCTTCTTTCGTGAGCGGAATGTGGCGGCATGGAATTTTTGCTCCGCGCTCTTTGGGCGGGACTAAGTTGCATCAAGACGCATTCCTCGCATGGCGCAGGGCGGTCCTTCGCGTCGTAGTTCATGCAACTCGGCGAATCCTCGAAGGCCAGGTGTTGCCGCCATGGTTCCCGAGGCGAGCTGCCATAGCCCCCGCGTTCCAGAACTTTTAGCTCGAACTTCAGGACATCCAATAAATCGCGATCGTCTCCGGGCATAGGACCCTCCTGTCACCACAATGCCTTATCGGCAGTGCAGAAGATGTGTTCCACATTACTTGGGCAGGTGACCCAGGTCACAGCCAGTTGCCTGCGTAGAAATACCGTTAACGACTTAAAAACTAAGTAATTATTAGCATTTTTTAACTTGCCTTCGAAACCGCTCCGCCCTAATATCCGCGCGGGCAGAAAAAGACGCGTTTCAACACCGTTCAATCGCGTAATTCTGTCCACCCCTTTCTACTCGGCCACGAGACAACTTACGGCGACGTCTGCCTAGGTGACGTAGATCACCATATACCGTGACTCAAGTCACAGATTTTCTTGTCCGATACGTTGAGTATTGCTATGCGTCGCGACAGGGGTGGCTCGCGATCGCGGCGAATTTCGGGGAGCTCCTATGAAGCGCTCGGCGGTTGCGTCTGCGATCTACGGTTGCCTGGGATTCTCGTTCTTGTCGGTCGGCCTCGCCTATCCCGCGCGCGCCCAGTCCAGTGCCTCGACCCAATCGAAGGCTCCCGAATACGTTGGATCAGAAACTTGCAAAACCTGCCACGAGGAAGTCTACAAAAGCTGGGAGAAGGGCCCCCATTGGAAACAGACCCTTAAAGAAGGTGGCATCGCCAAGCACGGCTGTGAGGATTGCCATGGCGCCGGCGCTGCTCACGTAGCCGACCCCGCTGACACCTCAACGCTGTTTCTATTTGGTAAGGCATCTGCCAAGGATATTAACGCTCGCTGCCTTACCTGCCACGTCGGTGGTCCGCAGCACATGAACACCATCAACTCCGAGCATGCCAAGAATGACGTCAGCTGCACCTCTTGCCACTCTTCACACCACCCGGAGACGAACGAATTCCTTCTGAAGAAATCGGAGCCTCAGCTTTGCTATGGGTGCCATCTCCAGCAGAAGGCTCAGTTCGACATGCCCTTCCACCACCGCGTGAACGAAGGCCTGATCCAGTGCAGCGATTGCCACAACGTACATGGCACTGTGAAACCGAAGCAGGTGCGTACGAATTCCGCACAAGATGCTGTCTGTTTTAAGTGTCACACCGACAAGCAGGGGCCCTTCGTCTTCGAACACCAGCCGGTCAAAGTCGATGGGTGCCAGTCCTGCCACCTAACCCATGGGGGCCCTAATCCCCACATGCTCAAGCTGAGCAATGTGAACCTGCTTTGCCTGCAGTGCCACACAACGTCGAGCTTCAGCGGGGCGCCCGGAGCTCCCTCCTTCCACAATCAGGCGAGCTTCTTCCAGTCCTGTGTTTTATGCCACTCGCAGGTTCACGGCTCCAATTTCGATGCGACGTTCTTTAAATGACAAACGCTATGAATCCTCTCCGCAAGCTCGGGATTGCTGTGAGGCCCGGAATGAGTGTTTCCGCTAGAGAGGGAGAAAAGTGATGAAAGGCCGCCTGAAATCTTATACGCCTGCTTTCGTGCTCTTTGTCGCCACTCTGATCCTCTCGCCCATCGCTCGCGCGCAAGACGACGGCGGCCAATTGAAAGGAATCGATTCAGGCAATTACAATATCCATTCCTCCATCGATTTCGGTTATCGGGCCAGTGAAATCAACGGCAACATCAACACCTACAATACATTCGAAAATCTCGGCTCCGGCGTCCGCCTTTTCGACTACACCCTCGAAATGCGCTCGCTAGACCACAATGGCTTGCTCTTCGACAATCTGCTCATTACGGCCTTTGGGTATGGCGGCGATCCGAACGACGTTACCCGCGTGCGCATCGAGAAAAATAAGTGGTACGACTTTCGCGGTCTCTTCCGCCGCGATAAGAATTTCTGGGACTACAACCTTTGGGCCAATCCGCTTAACCCGGCGGCGCTGAATCCACCCGGCTCTACCTCCACGGGCTGCTTGGTCGGTCCTCCCACTGCCAAGTTTCCCCAGGGCGCCCCGTCGTTCTGCTCCTCGCCGGCAGTCCCACAGAATAATTCGCTCCACTCCGAAGACCTCGTCCGCCGCATGCAGGATTATGACCTTACCCTGCTGCCAACTTCGGCCGTGCGATTCCGCCTGGGCTATTCGCGAGTCCGCAACGAAGGACCCAGCCTTTTCACCACCGACTCCGGACACCATCTCTGCATTCGATCAAATGAATAGCTTTACCACGAACTCTTATCGAGCCGGGTCGACGTCCGACTGCTACCGCGCACCACGCTTTCCTACGATCAATTCCTCAGCTATTACAAGAGCGACTACTCGATCGTCGACAATCCCCTGGTCAATCCGCAGAATTTTGGTTTTGTCCTTGGCACCGTTCCAGGGCAGGCAACGCCGCCGGGAACGCCGGTGGATCTCGGAAACATATGGAGTACCCAAACGCCTTCCGAGGCCCTTCCCTGTGCGGCACCGATCGTCGCCAGTACCGTCAATACAGCAACGCCAACCTGCAATGCTTACTTGAGCTACAGCCAGACCGGCAATCCGCGGAACTTCATGCCCACCGAACGCTTCCGTTTCCAATCAAACTATTTCACTAAATTCGAAACGTCGGGCTCGATAGGCTACAGTTCGAGCGACTACACTTTGAATGATCTGGTCGAGGTCCTGAATGGCTTTACTTCCCGCAGTGCCGTGCGAGGTACCTCAGCCGGCGGCCCTATCAAAACAAAACGCGTATCTGTCAATGCCGATTGGTCAGGAGTCTATGCCGTCAATGATAAATTCCGAATCCTTGACTTTTTCCGTTACGACAATTGGCGCATTCCCGGCCAGTGGGACGCGGTTGAGACCAATTTGTTTGGAACGCCGTCTCCCGCGCCCGGTGTTGTTGGTCTGCTGCTCGCGCCTGGCACCTTCAATTCCACAAATTGCCCGGCAGCCCCCTTCAATCAGGCAAACTGCCCGCAGCACACTGCCAGTTCAGCAGCCGATTTGACAAATGAAATCAATACTCAATTTCTTAGCCCAAAAACTGCTTGGCAACACATTCGAGTTGGAATACGACTTCAATCGGCGGTATGGTGCGCACATCGGCTATCTCTACAACCGTCGAGTCATCTCCAGCATGGCCGCCACGTTCGATGTCGGCGAATTCACTTTTCCCAGGCGGCGCTACCGGCAATGCCGGCAACGATTTTCTGGCCGCGCGCGGCGATTGCGCCATGACTGGCACGCCCACCGGCTCTTCCTCCTGGCTGTACGTTGACTCACAACTGGTCCTCTCGCAGGCGCTATTCAAGAAGGCTCGCTCGCTAACCCGGTGCCCGAGGCCGGCAACGATACGTCTCGCAATATCACCACGATCAATGAGAATTCGCTGCTCCTCGGCGTCGTCGCTCGCCCCATTGACGCCCTGCGCATCACCGCCGATTTCGAGTTTGGCTACAACGACGCCTCCTTTACCCGCATCGATCCTCGCCAGGTGCAGTCTTACAAGATCCATGCGAGTTACAAGCCGCGCCCTTGGGCGAATATCGATGGTGCCGTCGAAATCCACGAAAACCGCGATAATGTCATCACTGTTAACAACCTCGAGCACGATCGCTCCTACAGCTTTTCCACGATGCTCATGGCCAGTCCGCGGCTCTCCGTGGACTTTGGATATAACTACTGGAACGTCTACACGCAATCCTTGATCTGCTTTGCTTTTTCGACATCCTCCGCAAATCCGGCGCCTCCGCCCACCAATGTCACCGACCTTACTTTTCCGCCTGGTGTGCCCGTGCTGCCCACAGGCACAGCGTGCCCGATCACAGGGTCACCTTCACCTCTTGGCGCCCTGTCCGTGTACAACAGCACGGATCATTTCGCGCATGCCGCCGTGATGTGGAAACCGGCGAGGCGCGTAACCACAATGGCCGGCTACGGAGGAAGTTTCGTCCGGGGTAACACCACCTTCCTGAATCCTCTTACTCCCTCCGGCACGCTCGACTTCAACTATCAGCGTCCCTATGCCTCGATCACCATCGACATCTACCGAGGCCTGAGTTACAAGATGGCCTGGAACTATTACGGCTTTAACGAAACAGGCGCAACCAACCCGTTCAGCCTGGCTCCGATCCAGTTGCAGGACTTTAACGGCAGCAACGCCACATTTTCCATCCGTTATGCATTTTGAAATCCGACGTCTTTCAGCACCGGGCATGATACTTTTCAGCAATCTTCGATAGGGGGGATGCGATGAAACTCCGGGCATTTCGATCTGCTCTTGTGGTTCTGTTTTTTGCTGTGCCCACTCTCACATCATCAACGCGCGCCGCGGATGATCCGGCGGCTCTTTTCAAGGCCAAGTGCGCCGCGTGCCACGGCCCTGACGGCAGCGGCGGCACGCCCACGGGCAAGGCTATGGGCACACCGGACCTGCGATCAGACGACGTGCAAAAGCAGACCGACGCGCAACTGACCGATTCCACCACGAATGGCAAAGGCAAGAAAATGCCGGCTTACAAAGGCAAGCTGACCGACGATCAAATTAAGCAGCTCGTTGGCTATATCCGGGAACTCGGCAAGAAGAAATAACGGATTTTCACACACTTGATCTCTGGGCATCGCGCAATCAATTAGGCTCAGTCTCGTGGAAGTCCTGCGAGGACATTACATTGAATTTGCCATCGCCTGAAACCTTGCTGTACGCCCTGCTGGTCATCACGGCGATTCTCATCGCGATTTTCGTTGTCCGTCCGTCAATCACAGTTTCGACCACCGGGAAGATGCTGGCCTTCGTTGCCTTCTGCGTGCTGCCGGTTCTTTGCGGGTCCATGGCAGCCTCTACGCACATCGAACGCTCCAAGCAAACCAAGTTTTGCCTTTCCTGCCACATCATGGAGCCTTACGGCAAAAGCCTTTACGTTGACGATCCTGCCTACATTCCAGCCGCCCATTTCCAGAACCATCGCGTTCCTCCTGACGAAGCGTGCTACACCTGCCACACCGACTACGGCCTTTACGGAGGATTTCGCGCCAAGCTCGGTGGCCTGCGCCACATCTACATCCAGTATTTCGGCACGCCGCCGCGGCCCGAAGATATTCAGCTTTACAAGCCGTACAACAATCGCGAATGCCTGCACTGCCACGCTGGTGCCCGCTCGTTTGAAAGCAACGCGGTCCATTCGGCGATTCGCGAGCAGCTCATTGCCAACGAGATGTCCTGTATATCGAGCGGCTGCCACGATACGGTCCACAACGTGAAAGATCAATCGAAGGCAAAATTCTGGACGCCGGGGCAATAGCGATGAAAAGAATCCATATCGAACGAGCCCTGCGCATATCCGGTGTGCTTCTGATCCTCGGAATCGTCGTCGAGATCATCAGCCTGCTCTGGGAAAAGCCGCTGGCCTTCTTGCTGTTCGTCGGTGTAGGAGGTGCTCTCACTTTTGTCGGTATCGTTCTCTATCTTTATTCCTTGCTCCCTCCTACTGCTGAGGCTGCATCGCAACCTCCTCCAAAAATCTCTTAAGTTGTATCAATAATTACTGTCGGCATCGTAGGAATCGAGCCGGGGCGGATGGCCCACCCTTTCTGGATTTGCATTCCTGGTCTCCACAATTCACAGCGCTGCCACGCGAGTGATACTTCTCGACCGCTCTTCCGAATCCTGCCCCAGTCTTTGCGGGTGCCCCATCCTTCGCCGATTTTGCGAAGGGTGGGTGTTTTCGGTGTCGGTGTAAGTGTCGGTCTCGCTCCTAGTTCCGCACTGCCCTTGCAATCCTTCGCTTCATCCGGAGTGCACAAGCTCTCTTCCCCGTACTGATAAACCGGTAACTGCTCCACGCTCCGTGGTTCGCCCGGCGCATGGAAAGCACGTCAACCCCTCCCACCCTTCGCAAAACCAGCGAAGGATGGGGCACCCGCAAGAGCTAAGACTGAACTGTAGAGTAATCTAGTTGAGTGGTATGATCCGCGCGAGACCGTCGTCAATTGTGGAAACCACGGGTACGTAGCCGACAAGGGTGGGCCACCCGCCCTGGGCGTCCGAACGAGTGAACGTCAGGGAAATGAGGAGAACATGAAGTTACTGTCATCGAGTGAAGGTCGACAACGCGCGGTGTTCGTGCTTATAACCGTGATGTTTTTATCCAGCTGGGTAGCTTTACTCGCCAGACTAATTCGCTACTGGCATGAAATCCCTTATCAAGCCCACGAGTGGGCTGTTATTTTTGCGGTCCTCTATCCTGCACCCTGGGTGCTTCTGGTCGCGAAGAATCGTACAAAGCTCCAAATGGCATTGCTCACTTATTTCGCATTTTTCGCAGCAATGAAGTTCGTGTTTCCGTAGGGCGGGTGGCGCACCCTTCCCTGCCTGTATCGCGGGCTTCCACAATTAAGTGCGCTCCCGCGCGGGTCCTACCGCTCACGTAATTCCGTATGACCCTGGACTTTCCGCGTGCCCACCCTTTCTCGAATTGGCGGGTGAGCCCAGCATTCGAGTTCCGAATCGCCCAGATTTTACGGGTGACGGGTGGCCCACCCATTCGAGTTGCGAATCGCCCAGATTTTACGGGTGCCCCAGCCCTTTGCGCTCTCTGCAAAGGGTGGGTTTCAACCTCGCACCTCAATTTCAATCCCCGGCCCGCTTGCTCCATTCCCTGTCTCCCAAAACCGACCCAACTAGGTCAAGGTACTTGACCGTTTTACGGTGCGAAATTGTTCGCTTTTTCTTCGTCCCCTCCGCCTCGAAAACCTCTTAGACTTCAATCTCTCCTGTCGAACGCCGAAGCCCCCATAACTTTCTGCAAGCGCAGGGCAACGCCGACTTCGGCACCGCCCTCTAATGGTCTTCGCAAGATAACTGTTGAACAGCAGGCAACCGCACTTCGGCTGAATGCTGGCGATGCGTGCCAAGTATGTTAGATTGGCTCGCTTACCAAAAAAGGCGGCTTATATAAGCATGAATCGAAGATTTCTTCGGCCTGCAATCTTTCTGCTGGCGATTTCTCTCGGCGTACCGCCCAGTCAGTTTTCATCCGCATCTCAGCCCGACGTCCTTCTCACCTCCATGCAGCGCGAATTGCAGCGCGCCACAGCCGCACTCGCAAAGGCAAATCCTGCACCCTACTACATCAGCTATACGGCAGCCGACATCAATGCCACCGTCATCTTCGGCATCAGCGGCAGCATCGCGGTTTCCAACAGTATCCAAAGGCGCCAGGCCGACGTGATCATGCGCGTAGGATCAGCCGCGCTCGACAACACCCACAGCAAGAGCCGCGCCTCGGGAATCATGTCCAGCACCCTGCCACTTAGCGACAATCCAGACGCCATCGGCCGCGTCCTCTGGCAACTCACCGATCGCGAATACGAGCAAGCCTCCGCCGCTTTCCTGAAAGTAAAAACGAATACCGCCGTGCAGTCGGAAGAAGAAGACAAGTCGCCGGATTTCTCGCAGGAATCCTCCGAGACTCACATCAACGATTCCCAGGCCAAAGTTTCCATGAACCAGAAGGCCTGGGAGGATCGCATTCGCAAGGTCTCGGGTGAGTTCTTGAAGTACCCCGAAATCTACAGCTCAGTCGTCTATCTGCAGGTTTCCGCCACTCGTTCCTATCTGGCGACAAGCGAAGGCACCGCGCTCGTTCACCCGTCAGAAATAAGCCGCCTCGTAATCCAGGGCGAGACGCGCGCCGACGATGGCATGGAACTGCTGCGCGTCGAAACTTTCCAGGCCGCCACGCCAGGCCAGCTCCCGTCGGACACAGAGCTGACGGCCAAAGTGGACCGGATTGCGTCAGATTTGAAAGCCCTGAAAAACGCCCCAGCCGCCGAACCCTACGCCGGGCCGGCTATGCTCTCGGGCCGGGCGTCGGCGGTTTTCTTTCATGAGGTTTTGGGGCACCGGCTTGAGGGTCATCGGCAGAAGGATCAGAGCGAAGGGCAGACGTTCACAAAAAAAGTGAACCAGAAGGTGCTGCCAGAATTTCTAAGCGTTACGGATGATCCTACGCTGAAGGAACTCAACGGAATCGGGCTTGCTGGGACGTACGACTTCGACGATGAAGGAGTTCCGGCTGAGCGCGTCGTCGCCGTCGAGAATGGCGTACTGAAGAATTTCTTGATGTCGCGCATGCCGATCACGAACTTCAGTCACTCGAATGGCCATGGGCGGCGTCAGCCAGGGTTGATGCCCACGGGCCGGCAGGGAAATCTGATTATTACGTCAACAAAGTCCGTAAGCGATGCCGAATTGCGCGCGAAGTTCGTCGAAGAAATAAAAAAACAAGGAAAGCCCTACGGCTTGTACTTCGAAGATATTCAAGGCGGCTTCACCCTCACGCAGCGCGCGCTGCCGCAGGCGTTTCAAGTGATTCCGGTGATGGTGTGGCGCGTGTATGCAGACGGGCGTCCTGACGAACTGGTGCGCGGCGTGGATATTGTCGGTACGCCGCTGCTTTCGCTGAACAATATTATTCTCACCGGCGACAAACTGCAGGTGTTCAACGGAATCTGCGGCGCGGAGTCGGGGCAAGTGCCTGTATCGGCCGCCGCGCCTGCCATGCTGTTCTCGGAGATCGAAGTGCAGAAGAAAAATAAGGGCACGGATCGCCCGCCGCTGATGCCGCCTCCGGGAGCAGATCAAAGCTCGGCTCCGCTCACGGAGAAAGCCGCAGTGAAAGCGCCATCGAAGGCCGAGTCGCAGGCCGAGGGCAAGGCGAAACCATGAGCGCGATCCTTCATTTGTTTCGGCATTCGTTCCGGCATTCATTCCGGCTTCGTGATTCACGTTTCGCGTTGATATTTATTTTCGTTCTGGGAATGGTTGCCGCGTTGTGTGCGATGCCGGCCTCGGCGCAGGACAAAAGCGAAAAAGCATTGTCCGCATCGGCCAAAGCCGCCGCGTCGGATCCGGTGCTGGCGGCGATGCGCGAGGAGTTGGAACGTTCGAAGGCGCACCTGAAGATGGAGAACATCGCGGCCCCCTACTACATCGAATATTCCGTCCTCGATCTGGATGAATACGACGCCGAAGCCGCCTTCGGCGCGCTTCGCCAGAAGCAGCGCTCGCACGGCAGGTCGGCACGCGTGGTAGTTCGAGTGGGCGATTACAAGCTGGATAGCTATTACGGTCCTGGAACGGGCTTCGTCGATCTCGCGCCGCTTGAAGACGACGCCACTGCGCTTCGCCACCAGTTGTGGCTCGCCACCGACCAGGCTTACAAGGCGGCCAGCCAGGCGCTCGCCGCAAAGAAAGCCGTCTTCAGCCAGTTCAGTTCCGGCCAGCCGTTCGATGATTTTGCCGCTGCTCCCGCGCTTCAATCCATTGGCCCCTGGGCGAAGCTCGATTTCAATCCCGCTCCCTGGGACGCGATGCTCGAGAAAGCGACCGATCTTTTCCGCGCCGATCCTAAAATCCAGTCGCTCACTTCGCAGCTGCGCTTCCGCGCGGTGAATCGCTACTTCGTCAACACAGAAGGCACTGTGACGCGCAAGGGTTACACCGTTTATTTCATGAATCTATCCGGCGCCACGCAGGCGGACGACGGAATGCGCCTCGAGCGCTCGCCCTACTACTCCACCGGTTCGCTGAAAGAATTGCCCACGGCGGAAGCTTTCCAGGCCGACGCGGTGAAGATGGTCACAACTCTGAAAGCGCTTCGCGAAGCTCCCATGGTGGACGAGGAGTATCGCGGCCCGGTGCTGTTCTCGAATGATGCGGCGAGCGACGTGTTCTACGGGATGATCGGCGAGAACGTGCTGGGCAGAAGGCCGAAGCCCGGAGATTCCTCGCGCACGGAGGGAGAGTTTGCGTCGAGCTACAAGAGCCGGGTGCTGCCCAACAGCATTTCCGTGATTGACGATCCCACGCTGACGGTTTTCGACGGTAAAACGCTGATCGGCAGCTACGACATTGACGACGAAGGCGTACGCGCCGCGAAAGTTTCCGTGATTGAAAACGGCGAGCTCATAAATTATCTCGTGGGCCGCGAGCCGATTCGCGATTTTCCCGAGTCTAATGGGCACGGGCGCGCTGCGCCAGCCCAGGCGCCCACGCCGAACATGGGCAATCTGATCGTATCGTCCAAGCAAGCGCTCTCGCCCGATGACATCAAGAAAAAACTGCTCGACATCTGCCGCCAGGAAAATAAGCCCTACGGCTATCGAGTGGAAACGCTCGCGGGCTACAGCCCGAGGCTTCTCTTCCGCGTATATGAGAAAGACGGGCACGAAGAACTCGTCCGCGGAGCGGAATTCAACGAACTGGACACGCGAGCCCTGCGCAACGATCTGGTCGCCGTGGGCAACGACGCCCTGGTAAGCAACCGCGAAGGGCAGATTCCAATGACGGTAATCAGCCCGTCGATACTATTCGACGAAATCGAAGTGAAACGCACAGACGCAAAGAATGCCAAGCTGCCTGAATATCCGCCGCCGGATTTGGTCCCGAGCCACTGAAAACAGAAAATCCCCGGGGCGAGCACGAGGAAGGCTGAACCGCGCAATTTCCAGATTCAGCGCCGGAGGCGCGGCAGAAGTTAGCCCACTCCGTAACGACTGGCTCCGTGATATATAAATCTCCCCAAGCGCCGTAGGCGCGATACATGTCTCACACTTACACCCAAAACACAGTCCACCTCGTCTTCAGCACCAAAGACCGCCGCAAGCTGATTCCAAAAGAATTCAAATCCCGGCTCTGCGCCTACCTCGCCGGCATCTGCAAACAAGATGGAATCTTCGTTCACGCCATCGACGGAATGGAAGATCACGTTCATCTCCTGATCCAGATTCCTGCCACATTGGCGCTCGCCAAATCCGTCAACACCCTGAAGTCAAATTCCTCAAAATGGGAGAATGAGGAGGGATGTCTGCTGGAGTGGCAAAAGGGCTATGCGGCCTTCAGCGTAAGCGCTTCCAACATTCCTGCGGTCGTCCGATACATCCGCAATCAGGAATCCCACCATAAGAAAATGAACTTCGAAACGGAATTTCTCGCCTTATTGAAGAAGCACAATGTGGAATTTGATCCGAAATTTGTCTTCGGGTAGGTGTCGCGCCTACGGCGCTTACCACAATTCCTTTTCGATCTCACCCAGCCCTTACGGGACTGGGCTAACTTCTATCGCGCCTCCCGCGCTCCACGAAAAAAGCGGAAAGTCCCCTATAGCCCCTGTCATCCCGTTTGCCCTGAGCCGCGAAGGTACCGCAGCGAACCGCGTCCCATTCTAGCTCCTGTCATCCCGATTTTAGCCGCTGTCACCCCGAGCGCAGTCGAGGCCTGCCTGCTGCAGGCAGGGATCTCTATTCGCTGTGAAATGCCGCTGCCGCACCCATCCCCGCGCAAGAAATCCACAGCCCGTACGCACGATTCCCAGATCCAGCGCCGGAGGCTAACTTCAACATTGTTGCGCTTACTCTACGGGACGATTAGTAGTCCACGTCCAGCAATTCGTCCACGCTCGAAGCTTCGTTAGCCTTCACGGCCTGCTGGCTGAGATTGGATTCGCCCAGGCGGATGGTCACCTTATCAATCTTGCCGGTGAACTTATTATCGCCCTGCTTGTAATCGTCGGTCACAACCGTGTAGAGGTTCTCGCCCACGTCCGTCGTTTCCGCACCAAACGCGTTCGGGTGAGTGTGCTCGATCCGGCCTGTGGCGACTTTTTCGCCGTTGACGAAGATCGAACCATTGCCCCCCGCGCCGGGCCGACCTCCGTCGTAGGCAAACTCGAAGCGTAGCGCCACGTGCCCGGCTGGCAGGCGGGCAGGACCAGCTACCGTGTAAGTCTCGCGACCAAGAAAGTTGTAGGCGAACTTTGGTTTGTCGTCCTTGACATATAGACTCCAGCCACCCATTGACCCGCCTTGGGCGAGCACCACCCCCTCGGCGCCAGCCTGCGGAACCTCGATGTCGGCTGTGATCGTGAAGGAACGGTTCTTGATATTGATGAAGCCATTCTCGGGTATTCCGATCATTCCCTGATAGACCGTCATCTCGGTGCGACCTTCCATCAGATCGGGACGCCCGGCCAGGGCAGGGTTGAAGCGCTCCCAGGAGCGGTCGTCGAGCGGCAACACGTTGTACTTGACGGCTTCCTCAAGGAAGAGCCCTTTCATCTCTTCGAGCTTTTCAGGATATTTCGCGGCAAGGTCGTGCGCGCAACTGAAATCTTTCTCTACGTTGTAAAGCTCCCACTTGTCGTTGGCAAACGTGGCCCGCGGCTTAGGTTCCCATGGCGGGCGATGCACCGTCGTGGCGAACCAGCCGTCTCGATAGATGCCCCGGTTGCCTGCCATCTCGAAGTATTGCGTGGTGTGGCGCGACTTCGCGTCGGCATTATTAAATGTGTCGAGCATACTCACGCCTTCGATCGGTTTCTGCCGGACACCATAGACGACCGCCGGCTGAGGCACTCCAACTGCCTCTAACACCGTCGGGGCAATGTCAATCATGTGGTACCACTGCGTACGCAGGCCGCCCTGCTCCTTAATTCCCTTCGGCCAATGGACCACAATGGGCTGGCAGATGCCGCCATAGGAAGCCACTTGGTGACCCCACGCAAATGGCGTTGCACCGGCGAACGCCCAGCCGTTGTTATACAAAATGTGAGATTTCGGCCCGCCAATTTCGTCATAGTGCTTTAGAGCGATGTCGAGAGGTTCCGGCAGTCCGTTGAAAACGGACAGTTCGTTGAACGCGCCGTTGGGGCCGCCCTGGAAAACCGAGCCGTTGTCGCCGGTGATGTAGAACACGAGCGTGTTGTCCATCTCACCCAAGGCTTCGATCGAGTCCAGGAAGCGTCCAATTTCGTAGTCGGTCACTTCGGCAAACGCGGCATAGATTTCCATGTATCTGGCAAACACTTTTTTCTCGTCAGCCGTTAATTGATCCCATTCCTGAATCCCTGGCGGCTTGGGCGCAAGCTGGGTGTCCGGTGGCACAATCCCTAGCTTGATCTGTCGCGCTAACGTTTCCTTCCGCACCTGGTCCCAACCCTGGTCGAACTTTCCTTTGTATTTGTCGCGCCAGTTGTCTGGCACCTGAAACGGGCCGTGGGTGCCGATGGCGGAGTAGTACACGAAAAATGGCTTGTCTGGCGCGAGTGAACGCTGGGAATGCACCCAATCGATGGCTTTGTCGGTGATGTCGGTGCTGGCGTAGTAATTGGGGCCGGGGTGCAGATCCACTCTGCTCATGTTGTCGTAAACCACCGGATGAAAGAGGTCGGCCTCGCCGGCCATGAAGCCGTAGAAGCGCTCAAATCCGCTATTCAGCGGCCAGCGGTCGAACGGTCCCACAACGCTGGATTCCCACGGCCCCAGCTCATGATTCTTACCGAACATAGCGGTGCTATAGCCGTTGAGTCGCAAAATCTCGGGCAGCATCGTGACGCTGGCGGGACGCATCGCGGTGTACCCCGGGAAAGCGGTGGCAATTTCCGAGATCACGCCGAAGTTGGCGCTGTGGCTGTTGCGCCCGGTAAGGAGAGCCATGCGGCTGGGGGAACACAGCGGCGGCACTTTGAAATTGTTGTAGCGCAGCCCCGTCTTGGCGAGCCGCTCCAGCGTTGGCATCTGGATCGGTCCTCCGAATGTCGCTGCGTCGCCAAAGCCGAAGTTGTCGAGGAGGATCACCACCACATTGGGCGCGCCTTTTGGCGCCTTCACCTGGAACCGCGGTGGGGCTTTGGCATTGCGCGCATCGAGCTCTGTGATTGGCGGATACTTCGGCTCGGGGACAGGCAGCACGCTACGATCCACGGAGTCGGTCGCGCTGTTTTGAGCCTCCGTCTTGTTGCCGGCAAAAGCCGCCGCCAGCAGTACAGCCAACACCAGAGTGAAAGAAAAACGCGTCATTGTCTTTACTCCTATCGATGGCGCTCAACACCATGCGAGTGATGGAGGCTCTCAGCTGCGAAGCCACTCCTCGGATAGACGTCACCTCAATCGGTGGCGATATTATCTGCATTAGTTATTAGGCGCTACTGTCAAAAGTAACAGACGCGATCTGGTGGCGGTAGGCAACGACGCGCTGGTAAGCAACCGCGAAGGGCAGATTCCAATGACGGTAATCAGCCCGTCGATACTATTCGACGAAATCGAAGTGAAACGCACAGACGCGAAGAATGCCAAGCTGCCTGAATACCCGCCGCCGGATTTGCTCCCGAGCCACTGAAAACGGGGTAATCCACACCCTCCGCAGGGCTGAAAAAACGACACTAAAACGGACAAGTACCTTTGACCTAGTGAGGAGAATTTTGGATGCGGAGAGGCGTATTTTGGGCTTCCGAAGAAAGCCGGACCCTTCGCAGCAAACGCGAAGGATCGGGCCTTTGAAAGCCTAAGTGCCGACTTTGGCATAGCTTAAGGTGGGCCACCCGGGAACGAAGAGAGCCGCGGAAGCTGTTTGCAAGACGGGGATTGTCACAACCTATCTCGTTTTGAAATAGGTGGTGATAAGCGGATTTCCCAACAGTTACTCGGGCCGTTCACACTTCGACCGCACCTACATTTCGAACGTTGGTGGGCTACCGATTCGCACCAGTTTGGATACGTCAGTGCAAGTGGGACTATTTCTTGGCTGCGTTAGCTGCCATTCGAGCGCGGAAGTTTTTTTCCTGCTGAATTTCTTCGTCGCTGAAGGCGGATGCGAAGTCTTCGGGCTCAAAGACTTGGCGGATCTCTATGTCGGTCTCGCCTTCGTTGGGACAGCGCTTGACCCACTCGATGGCCTCTTCGAGAGACTTGACCTGCCAGAACCAGAAGCTGGCGATGAGTTCCTTGCTTTCGGCGAAAGGGCCGTCAATGACGGTGCAGTTCTTGCCGGAGAAGTGGACGCGGGCGCCTTTGGACGAGGGGTGAAGACCGTCGTAGCCTATCAAGACTCCGGCTTCTAAGAGCTCGTCGTTGAATTTGTTCAAGTCGGCCATGAGCTGGGGATCAGGGAGTGCGCCTTCGTTTTCGGTGTCTTCCGTGACTTTGACGATCACCATGAATCGCATTGTGTTTGTCCTTTCGGATTGAGTTGATCTGACGTTCACGTTCAGAGCTTAATTGCTGCTCTACCGATATGTCGAATGAGCAGGTGCAGAATCGACATGGCTGACGATTTTTTTTGCGGGGGGTGCACCGTCACGCGCAACATTCCCGAACTCATTGATATGTCAATCGTTGGGTCGGTATTGAGTATTTGGACGGAGCCCTTCTAAGGGGCCACACTCCAAATTAATGGCCTAGCCAATTGTAGGCTGACCAGCATATCGCGGTCGGCCCCTTCGGCCCTCAGACTAACGGGCGTGGCCTGACTCTCTTTGCCCGCAGATCGCAAGTTTGAAATTGAAAACGGGGAAATCCCCGCCTTCGCAGCAAGTTTCGAGGGCTTGCCGCGTTGGCGTGCGGGAGGTTAACAAATGGTGTGCCGCGTCATGCCGGCAGGTCGCGTCAGGAGCGGGAAGGGGAGATGGTTCTTGAAGAAAATGAGCATTCACAGGGGTAAGCCAGACGCGGCACGTCAGAATAATATTGCCCGGTAAACGGAGTGTCGGCACGGTGGCGTACCGACCCGTCGTCGCATCCCTCGGAAGTGAAATGTGGAAGTGGAATGTGAAGGTCTCGTAGGGGCAGCGCAAATAATGTAGCTCACCTCTTCAGAGGTGAGGCCTTTTGTGACCTACAAAGCAAGCTCGGACGCCTCGCCGCGTTGGTGCGAAGAATGGGGCGCGCGAAAAATCTGGAGCCAGCTCGGAATTCGAAGGCTGGGCCATCCGCCAGAGGTACATAAACCCCTATCCAGTGCGGGAGGCAGCTTCTATCGTGGCTTTGGCAGCATTCAATGTTGCCTGGGTCTCGCGGGCGATCTTACCTTTTGCAATTAAGTTGAGGAGCTTGGCTTTCAGGGTTGTCGTCGAGTAATAGTGGCTAATTTCCACCTTGGTGGACCGATGGCCGAGCGGTTGGAACGTGGTTTCCACTCTGTAATCGCTGAGAATCTTGCTGATACCGAATGTGTCCTCCGGCAACACAGTGACGATCTTCTGCATCGGGATAATTTCGATGTCCTTCTCGATGCACGTGTGCTTCCCGCCCGAAAGATGACACTGATATGACACGCCTGGTTCGCGGAGCGTCTTGCCAGAAAGAAGATCCACCTTGACCACGCGAGGATGGAACTCCGGAATCTTCGTGAGATCCATGCTGAACGACCACACCGCTTCCAGAGGCGCGTTGATGATCACTTCCTGCTTGGATCGGAACGGTGGCTGCAAATCTTGTCTCCAAATTAATGGCCTAACTAATTCTAGGCTGACCAGCATATCGCGGTCGGGAGTCAAAAAATCTGCGGAAAGAGAATTTCAAGTATGAAAATATTTCAAATTCGAGATTGGCTTCCGAGCCTGGTACGCGACCGAATCATTTCCGCCGCGCAGCGATCGCCGCTCCTCCTCCTGTTTTTGCTCTTGCCGTCGCCTTGTAGGTCACGGCTTTAGCCGTGACATAAGCCCTCAGAAAAAAGATTCCTTCCACTCGGCGGCTTTCTCGCCGAGCCTTGTCCTTTCACCGTTCCGCGCAACCGGATTATTTCACTCGTCACTCGCGAACCTCCTGTCCGTTCGTCCAGTTCTAGCCCGTTGTACTTCTTCTGTCCCACGACGCTTCCCGCCTTGTGCTAGCCTTGATTTCGAGGTCCGCTGGACTCGAGAGAGCCCGGAAAAATGGACTCGAGACGAGCCTTGAAATCGGACCCGCATACCGCGAAAGCGAAAGGACGTGCTGCAGGCAATCAAGCAGATGCTTGCTCGCCACGATTCACTGCCACTCACCACTCGCCACGCGTTTTTAATCCACGGTTCCGCGATTAAAACTCGCGCTAAGTAGCCCGAATTCAGCAACATGCAAAATTCTAATAGGCGGTAAAAGGGTACAAAAGATGGTAGAAAAATGGTCAGCGGCGCGGCCACTCGAAACGCAGGCCGAAGCGGGCGGTGATTGGCAGGCCGAGCTGCGTGACGGGCGTGGCGGCGGTGGCGTATTTCACGTTGAAGAGATTTTCGGCGGCTGTGAAGAGGTCGACGCCGTGGCCGATGGTGCGCCAGGCCATGGCATCGAGGACGAAGAAGCGCCCGAGAGGCAACATGTTTTGGTCGTCGTCGTATTGCTTGCCGACCATCCGGCCGTTCACGGAAACGTTGATGCGCGAGGGATTCAAGTAGCGGCCCTGAAATGTAAGGACGTTGTGCGGAACTTGCGCGACCCACAATCCGACGAGCGAGGGCGTCGCATCGGGAAAGCTGGTAACGATGGCGTCGACGTATTGATATCCGACCGAGAGGCTGAGCTCTCGCGTGAAATGCGCGGTGGCGTCAATTTCAAATCCGGGCGCGCGGGTGCGGCCGAGGTTCTGGCGCTGTCGAGTGATGAGCGTGGGAGTAGAGCTGATCGTGACGTTTGCAACCGGGTCGATGATTTCGTTGAAGAAGAATGTTCCGCGGGCTTCGAGTTTGTGCTGGAAGCCGTTGACGGCGAGGCTCGCGTCGCCCCCGGTGAGTTCTTCGGAGCGAAGATTGGGATTCGCATTCGTGAGTGTGTTGCCCTGGCGGAAAGAGCGATAGAGCTCGTTCAACGTGGGAGCGCGGAAGGCGCGGTAGATCGAGGCGTTCCACGAGACATTCGAATTGAACTGGTGCTGCAGCGTGAGGCGCGGGCTGAAGGCGTTGTAGGTGCGATCGGGAAAGATTGTATTTGCGGGACAGGTGCCTGCGATTGGGTTGCAGAGGAAAAAGGCGTCCGTGTTGCTCCAGTGGTCGTAGCGTGCACTCACGGAGAGCAACCAGCGCGGTGCGATCTGGATTAAATCCTCGCCGAAAACTCCGACCGTGTTTTGATGGCCGCCGGTAAAGGTGTCGCGCAGGTTGGTGCCTGAATTGAAAATCACCTCGTTGCTGTGGCCGATTTCCTGGTGATCGTCGACACCTGCAACGAGAGTTTGGCGTTTTCCGACGGCGCGCGACCAGACTGCCGAGCCTCCGATTCCCTGGGAAGGAACTCCTTGAACATCGGTGAGCGATTCGCTATTTCGATCGGCCGCGACGGATGAGAAGTTTTGGTTGTAGCGCTCTGCTTCTCCATAAGCACGCAAGGTGAGCGAACCGGCAGCACCCAGATTGAGATTAGCGCCGAGCGCGCCTTCGCCAATGCGTGTGTTGTTGATCTGGTCGGGTGTGCCGTTGCCGCGAGACTCATTGAAATACCAGCCGCGGGCGAAGATAAGGCTGTCGTCGCCGATCTTGCGGCCGACCATGAGATCGGCGGTGGCGTCGGTGACGCCGGCTGGAATATCGACGCTGCCGCGCTGATTACTGGGAATAAGGACGTAACCGTCGGTGTTAAAAACCTGCGCGCCGAACGTGGTTTCCCATCCGTTTTTTTGCGCGCCTCCCCAAACGGAAAGCTCAGGAGAATTCTGGTTGCCGTAGGAAGTTTCGAGCGAGATGCCGGCTGGCTCTGGGGGGCGCGTGAGAACCTGGATCACTCCGCCGAGGGCGTCGCTTCCGTAGAGACTCGACGAACCTTCCTGTGCGATCTCGATGTCGGAGATGGATTCGCGCGGGACACGGTCCCAGTAGACCCATGCGCCGAACGGATCGTTGAGCGGAATGCCATCTTCGAGAACGAGAGCGCGGCTCGAGCCGCTGGCACCGAGACCGCGCAGCGATACGCCCTGCGCTGTGGGATTCGCGGTGCGGCTGCTGGAGCGGCGGAAGAGGCTGAACCCGGGGATCTGGCGCAGCGTGTCATCGAGGGTGAGGGCGGGGATGGCCTGCACTTCTGCGCGCGTGAGTTGAATATCGCTGAGAGGGACATCGCTCAAGAGCGTTTGGCTGCGCGTGGCTGTGACGATTATGCTTTGATTCACCGAGGACGGGACCAGAGTGATTTCGAGTCGGGTGGGGTTGTTCGTTGCGGCGGTCCAGGCTTTTTCCAGGGGATCGAAACCTCTCGCGTTCACGATGACTGTGCCGGAGTCCGCGGGAACGTGCTCAAACGCGAATGCTCCGGAGGAATCGGTTGTCGTGGAGGCCGAGTACGATCCGGCGTGCAGTTCTACTTGTGCGGCCGCGATAGAAGCGCCGCTTGAATCCCGCACGACGCCCTCGACCCGAAACTGCTGGGCGCGAGCGCTGGGAACCATGGCAAACAGAAATGCAATCGCTAAGGCGCGGCGACAAATTTGCGCTCGAAGGCGCAAGGGCAGCCGTCGCAAAGCCACACTGCTAGAAAGGTTAGGCATGAATTCGAAAGCTATCTTACCCACTCAATTGAGATTCGGATGCGGTTCATCCATTAAAGGTGAAGTCAGGGAGGAGTTCAAGCGCTTGTTGTCAGTGGGGTACTGGCCAAGCCATTGATTTTAAAAGACAAAGTCTTTACTGTCGTGAGCGCGAAAAGTCCGCGAGGCTGCGCGGTGGCCGAACTTAGGGCTGCGTTGTGTTAGTCTGAATAGAAGACATCTCTTTCAAACTTGAGGGAATTCGAATGGCATCGACCGCACCGATTCGGCGCAGCGATCGGGTTTCGCTTACCTTGTTGTTGGACGCATCCGGCACAGACAGCCATGGCCAGGCGTTCTCGGTGCCCACTCGCACGCTACAAATTAACCAGACGGGGGCCGTTGTGGTGCTCGACCGCGAGCTGAATACCGATCAGCACATCCACTTGAAGCGAAAGTCGACGGCCGAGTCGCATCGCGAGGGCGACGTGAGGGTGGTGGGGCAGTTCGGCCGCGAAAAGGATGGGTTTCTGTACGGGGTCGAGATTCTTCCCGGACAAAACGATCTGTGGGGAGTGGAGTTTCCGCCGATTGCGACGTCGGAGGAAGCTGTGGCGCGGATGTTGCTTGAGTGCAGTTATTGCCGCGGGCGGGAAGTGGTTTATCTGAATGAGCTCGACTTGCGAGGATTCGAAGCGAATCGCGGGATTGCGCGGCACTGCAAAGTGGACGGTGTTCCGAGCATCTGGATCCAAGCGCCGCACGAGGATGAAAAGAAACTGACGCGTTCGCGAGCGAGGCGGGATCAGAAAGACAGTTTGCCAGAAGGTGGCGAGCAGCGCGAGCGGCAGCGAATGAGAATGAAGACGCGCCTGACGGCTTGTATCCGCCAAGCGGGCGCCGACGATGAGCTCGCGGTTTGCGAGGACATCTCGCCGATCGGGATGTGCTTTCGAAGCAAGCGGCGATTCGATGCGAATGCGACGATTGACGTAGCGGTGCCCTACGCGCCTGATTCAGCGAATATTTTTCTTCCGGCGCGGATTATCTATTCGGAAGAAATGCCGAAGGCTGGATTATTCCGGCATGGAACGGAATATCGTCGAAGGACTGGGCCGAGCGGGGAGTAGTGAGCGAGATTGAGTTAGGCGAGTCCGGAGAGGTAGGCGCGAGGCGCAAACGCTTTTTCGCCGACGAACTGGCCGCCGAGAATGCGTACTTTGCAGCCCGCCTCGGAATCAGCTGCCTCGAGAATTTTTACCTTCGTTCCGCAGCTGATCAGCAGAAGCTTTTCATCCGCGACCATTAGTGAAATCCCCAGATCGTCTTGCGCCGCTTCGCAGGAGCGCATCTCTTCCAGAATTTCCTCAGTCGCCGGCAACAACACGTAGTTCCGTCCCGTTTCATCGCAAATCGTTGCAACTTTCCCGACCCACTCTAAAACCGCGCGAGTGTGAATCTTTGTGCCAGCGGGCAAGCGTGATGGAGAAGCAAAATCCGGGCCGTCGATAGTGGCGATAAAGCGATAACCGCGACGCGGAAGGGTCTCGATATAGCGCGGCTTCTTGTGTGAATCGCAAAGAGCGCGGCGAAGAGTTTGCATCGCGGCATTCACGCCATGTTCGAAATCCACGAAGGTATCTGCAGGCCAGAGCTTGGATTGCAATTCCTTGCGCGTCAACAATTCGCCGGGCTGTTCGATAAGCATGGCGAGGATTTGAAAGGGACGACCAGCGAGGCGAACTTTGTGGCCGTGCTTGCGCAACTCGCCCGTACGCAAGTCGACGTGATAAGCGCCGAAGCGGACTTGGCCTTGAAATGGATTCACATCCGGCATAGCGGAGCAGACTGGGAAGCGTAAGTGTACGACTAGCAATCCTGAAACTCAAGAAGGCTATGTGGCCCGAGGCACCTAAGTCGCCTAATTTCAGCAATTAAAGGGTTTACCTCAGCTTTACCAACAATTGAGCTTCGTTGCATTGAAGCAAATCGAGAGAGGGAATAAAACTACGCACAGATCGAGGGAGAAAGCAGATGAATTCGAAGTCGACGGAATCAAAAACAGAGATTCGAGGGAGAAAGGAGAAAGAGATGAAGATTACGACAGTGGTGAAGGGTTCAATTTTTGCAGCAGCGCTGGGACTAGCGTGCTTGCTGCCGACGACAACGCATGCGCAAGCGGATGTCTCGCCCGACGTCTACGAGGCTGTTAGCACCGACACGATTGCGGCGCAGAACCAGTTGCTAGCAGCGGCCAACACGGCGAAACCAGCCGATTTTCAAGGACGCTTCGCGCTGCCGTATGAGGTGCGCTGCAAGGGTAAGAGTTTGAAGTCTGGACAGTATGCGCTGTCGGTTAAGTCCGAGGGGACGGCCCGGGTGGTGACGATCACTCGCAACGGCGAGACGATGAACATTCGCGCGCAGGAACTGGCTGGGAATGCTGCGTCAAACCACAGCACTGTGCTGGTGCGGAAGTCGCATGAAGGGCGGCTACTCGAAGCGGTGTACGTGCGGCAGTTGAACGTGCTGCTTTACCTGGACACGAATGCCACAACGCAGTCAGGGCGGATGGAGCAGCTGCCGATTTCGTAGAACTTAGCGTTAGAAGTTTAGCGCGGACAAGGAATGCCTCGCCGACCGAGCCCCGGCGAGGCGTTCGTGTTTTTGGCGAGCAAGGATTTGATCTCGTTCCGACGTAGATCGTCAGACCGCCACGGTTGAGCGTTCGCGAGAGCGGCGCCGGTGATACTGCATGGAGATGTCGAGATACACATTGCCGGAGGGTGTCTCGAAGCACAGGATCGTGGCTTCGGAGTCCTGGCCGGCGGCGGCGCACTGTTCCTCAGTGAGCACGGCGGGAGGAAACACTTTGAATTGAAAGCCGCGATCGTTGAGCTGCGTGACGGCGTTTCCGATCACCATGTTAGCGAGTTCACAGACGGCTTCGCGGACCATGGGCTGCGCTGAATCGACTTCTTCTCCCGCCAGGTAACTCGCAACCTGGGTGGCAGCTTGCGGATCCATGTCGAGAATCACGCGGCCTTGAATTTCACCCTTGAAGCTGACAGAAGCGGCGAGGCCTTTGCGGCGATAGCCTTCCTCTTCCATCGAGAGGTCGACGATGCGCGGGGCGGTCTTCATCATTTCGGCAAGAACTGCGTCTAGCGAGCCGATGAAGGGCTGAATCAGATCCATTCTCATCGATCTCTCTCTCCTCCGGCGTGAACGGGTGATGCGACGCCGTCGTCATTGAGCACGTAGCGGATGATTTCGTAGAGCGCGTCGGGCTTCACCGGTTTTTGGACGAAGTGGCGCGCACCTTTTTGGAGAGCGGCGAGGATGTTGTCCTGGTAGCCGACGGAAGAAACCATGACGATGCGCGCGTCGGGATGTTCCTGGACGATGCGCTCGACGGCCTCGATGCCTTCCATTTGAGGCATGGTGATGTCCATGAGAACGATGTCGGGATTTGTGCGGGCGTATTCGGTGATGGCGGTGCAGCCGTCACCCGCTTCGCCGGCAACCTGGCCGCCGAACGACTCGACCATTTTCGCGAGGCTCTTGCGGGCGAAGACGGAGTCGTCAACGATCAAGTAGCGAGCTGCCTGGTTGTCTTTCTTTCGCGTTAGGGCTTCGAACTGTTTCATAACTATCTCCTTCGAGAAATCTCGCGATCGGCGGTGGCTGGGGTGGCCGTGGAGTACTCCGGCAAACATTTCGACTGCATGACACCGGCTAAATTCGAAAGGGAGACTACACGATCAGCAAAACCGCGCTCGATGGCGGCTCGCGGCATGCTGTCGACGACGCAGGTTTCCGGGCTTTGGGCGATTGTGATTCCGCCGGCGGAACGGACCGCGGACATGCCGGCAGCGCCGTCGTCGCCCATGCCCGTCATCAAAATGGCCAGCGAATTATTTTTAAATTCCTGAGCGACTGACTGGAACAGAACATCGACTGATGGGCGATGGCCGTTGACGCGCGGAGCGTCGACGAGAATCGCGACGTTACCGTGTTCCATACGGCGAACTTTCATGTGGCGGTTGCCAGGACAGATCAATGCGCGGCCTGCGAGCAAGAGATCGCCGGACTGCGCTTCCTTTACTTCGATGGCGGACGACTCGTTGAGGCGCTGCGCGAACATTTGGGTGAAGCCTTCAGGCATGTGCTGCACGACGAGAAGGCAACCGGGAAAATCTTCCGGGAGCTGAGAAAAAAGATATTGGAGCGCATTCGGACCACCGGTAGAGACGCCAATAGCCACGATGCGAGAAGGCCAATGAGGCATTGAGGAACGGCCCGATTCCTTCCGTCGCGCTGAAGGAATCGTGATGATCATTTTTGGGGCGCCGGATGCCGCGGCGACTTTGATTTTGATGGCGAGTTCGGCGGCGATTTGATCGATGCGGCCGGCAGCGGCGTCCTGAGGTTTGGCAACGAAATCGAATGCGCCGAGAGCGAGAGCTTTCAGGGTGAGAGTGGCGCCGCGATCTGTTTGCGAGCTGACCACGATCACGGGAACGCGATGCTTGCGCGTGATCTGGCGGAGCATCTCGATGCCGTCCATGCGAGGCATATCGAGATCAAGAGTGACGACGTTCGGGCGAAGCTCGGTGATTTTTTTCAGGCCGAGCTCGCCGTCCATCGCGGTTCCCACCACTTCAATCGAAGGATCGTGGACGAGCGCCTGGGGAATCAGCTTGCGCATGAGCGCGGAATCGTCAACCACGAGGACGCGAATTCGTTCGCTCATGCCGTGGCTCCCACTGCTGGGATCCGCGAAAGATGCGAAATCACTGCGGGAACATTGAGAATGAGAACGACAGTACCGTCACCAAGAATCGAAGCGCCGCTGACGAGAGCGGAGGTCACGAGGCGATCTTCGAGTGCTTTGATGACGAGCTCTTCTTCTCCCATGAGGCTATCGACGATGAGTCCGAATTTGCGATTGCCTGCGCCAATGACGACGACGAAGACGCGTTTCGAGCGTTCCGTAGCCGGCTTCGACTCGAGGCGGTCGAGACGGACGAGCGTGAGAACCTGCTCGCGCAATTGAAAAACTTCGTGCTCGTCGACGCGATGAATTTCCTCGTCGGCAATACGAGTGATTTCGACGACAGAGGTGATCGGGACCGCATAGAGACGACCAGCGACGCGGAACAGAAGCGCCTGAATGCTGGCGAGAGTTAGCGGAACCAGCAGGCGAAATGTGGTTCCCTTCCCGGGCTCGCTTTCGAGTTCAATTGCGCCTTTCAAACTGGAGAGAGCGGCCTGCACCACGTCAAGCCCCACGCCGCGGCCCGAAATTTCGGTGATGTGGTCGGCGGTGCTGAGCCCGGGCGTGAAGATCAGGTGAAGCGCTTCGGAATCAGTGAGCCGAGAGGCTTCTTCGGGAGTAAGGATGCCGCGCTCGATGGTGCGATCGAGGATTTTCTGGCGGTCGAGTCCGCGCCCGTCGTCCGATACTTCGATGACGACCTGATCGCCTTCGTGGTAGGAATCGAGGTGAATCGTGCCGCGCGCCGGTTTTCCGGCGGCGACGCGCTCGGCGGCGGATTCGATGCCGTGATCCGCGGCGTTGCGAACGAGATGCGCAAGTGGTTCAGCCAGCGAGTCAAGGATGCCCTTGTCGAGATCCGTGTTCTGGCCGGAAAGCTCAAGCACGATGTCTTTGTTTTGCTGCTTGGCGACGTCGCGCACGATGCGAGGGAAGCGGCGGAAAAGCTGGTCAACGGGAACCATGCGGATCTTCATTACAGATTTTTGAAGTTCGCCGAGGACGCGGGATTGGAAAGCCAGTGCATCAGAGAATTTGCCGCGCAGAGGATCTTTCGAGTGGCTGCGTTCGAATTCGTTGATGGTGCGCTGCAACATTGATTTGCCAATGATCAATTCGCCGACGAGATTCATCACCGTTTCGATACGGGTGGCGTCGACGCGAAGAGAATTCTCGGCTGCGTGCGAAATACCTCCGGGGGCGCTACCGGCGTGAGTATCGTCGAAAGGTCCGGGGAGCTCGTGCTCGGAGCCGCTTACTCCGGCGGAGATCGCGGCGGCCTCGGATTCGAGGAGTATGTCAAGAAGGTCGCGCGGCTTCGTCGGCTGTTCCTTGATTTCATCAACGGAGATGCGCGCGACGACAGAGGGTACCTGGCAGCGCTTCCGAATCCAGTCCGCGGGTTTCGGGGTGGAAAGTGCTGCTTCGATTACGCCAGATTGGTGAAGATCGGCAGCCTTCTCGGGATGCTGCGCGATTACTTTTCCTGCGCTTTCGAGCGCTTTGCGGATGAGTTCGAATGCAGCCGCAGGGAGCGATTCGGAATCGAGATATAGGGCAACGTTGTAGATGTGCTCGTCGCGACGGAGCGCTTCCGCAATCAACAGGCGTTCGTACTCGGTCCATTCGAATGTGGCTTCGCGCGCGACTTTCCGCGGCTGCACGGCAGGTTTCGTGAGCAGGCGCTGGATGTGTTCCCGGAGCGCGCCGCCGGCCGGCGGCTGCAGATTATTCCGGTATGCGGCCAGCATTTCGTGAAACGTGTCGGCAGCGGCGAGAACCACTTCAGGGATCAATCCGGCGTGCTGCTGAGTAAGCTCCGGTGTTAGGACGTCTTCGAGTTCGTGCGCGAGTTCGCTCAGTTCGCGGAAGCCGCAAGCGGCCGAATCGCCTTTCAGGGTGTGGACGGCACGACGGACACTACGGAGGTTTTCTTTGTCGCCCGGATGGTCTTCGAGCGCGAGGCCGGCCTCGTTCATGGCCTGGAGAATCTCCGCGGCGCTCTCGAAGAAGAGATCGCGGAGTTCCGCGGCGCGCTCGTCGGGGAAAAATGTCACTGGGCGCCCTCGACGCGTTGATAGACCGTCGCGTTGTTCTGATGAATCATGTGAAATGATTTCGTGAGGCCGAAGAGGCTTTCTGCGTGGCCGACGAACAGATATCCCTCGGCGTTTAAACAGCGATGGAATTTTTCAACGAGACGCTTCTGCTCGGCTTCATCAAAGTAGATCATCACGTTTCGGCAGAAAATCACGTCGTTGCGCTGAGGCAAGTACTCGGTCTTGAGATTGTGAAAATCGAATTGCACTAAATTCTTGAGCGCCGTCTTGACTACGTATTTGTCGGCGACTTTATCGAAATAGCGAAGGCGGCAGGTGTAATCGACCGTTTCCATTTGTGCTTCGGTGTAAATGCCCTGTTGCGCCGTGAGAAGCGCGGAGTAGTTGATGTCGGAAGCGAGAATTTCCACTTTCCACGGTGGCGGAATCAGAGGCTTCGGCGTGGGCATTTCGAAGGGCAGCGGATTGCGCAGGTAGTAGTAGGCCAGCGCGTCGCAAACTAGAATCGCGAGCGTGTAGGGTTCCTGCCCTGTGGAGCAGCCGGCGCTCCAAATCCGCAGCGTCCAATCACGGCGCTCCTGCTTGCGCTTGAGAATTTCTTCGAGCACGACTTTCTGGAAAAGGTCGAGCTGAGGGCGAATGCGGAAGAAGCTCGTCTCGTTGACAGTGAGGTTCTCAAGCAGAGCCGTGAGCTCCTGCTTTCCTTCGCGGCTGGTGAGCAGGCGGTAGTAGCTGTAGAAGGAGTCCATCTGGCAGGCCTTGAGGCGGCGCTGGAGGCGATCGCGCAGAAAATGGGTGCGGCGTTCGTCGAAATACATGCCGCATTCCTGATAGACCAAAGTCTGAAGGAGCTTGAGTTCGGGATCTGTGAGTGGAACTTCAGTGGTCAGTGTGGACATTCGCTCCTCGTCGAAATTGCGTTACCGGGATCGACGACTAATATCGTGTGGCGCTACCAACGGGAACGGCAGCAGGTTCGGAAAATTCCTCGAGCCGCCGCACTCTCCTCGCTGCAAAATCTTGTTCAAATCCAGCAGAATCACAAGGCGGCCTTTCAGTTTCCCGACGCCCGTGATGTAGTCGAGCTCGCCTTCCTGAAAAACCGAATGAGGCGCTTCAATCTCCGAGGGCGGAATGCGCAGAACCTCGGAAGCGGAATTCACCATCAGGCCGATGCGGCGCCCGTCCATCTCGACGACGACGACCCGATTTTTCTTGCCGGGCTCGGTGAATTTCTCGTTGAAACGCTTGCGCAGATCTATGACCGGAATGATCCGTCCGCGCAGATTGATGACGCCTTCGATGTAATCGGGGCATTCGGCACAGATGTGATTTCCGGAACGCGCACAATCTCGCGCACGATCGAGATGGGCAGGCCGAAGTCTCGCGGCCGACCGAAATCCAACTACCTGGATTTCTTTGTCCATAGTTTTCTCGCCGCTCAGGTGCGAGCCATCTCCGCATATCTCGCGCGTGCCCCTTTGGCGTTCCGAGCCGCCTCCGAGCGCCGGGCGGGACGACGGCTGTCGGAGTGGCCATCGTCGATTGACGAACCGGTCCATCGAGTCGAGGAGATTGCGGGAAAGCTTGGACATCTGCTCGGCGGCGGCAGCAAGTTCCGTGGAGCTGGAGGTAGATTGCTGCACGAGTTCGCGCATTTTCTCCATGGCGCGAACGACACCCTGTGCGCCGGAGGCCTGCTCCTCAACGGAAGAAGTAATTTCCTGGGTGATTTCTGTGAGGCGGTTCGTGGCCTTGGCGATTTGCGAAGAGCCGCTCGACTGCTCGGTGGTGGCCGCGCCGATTTCCTGCGAGAACTTGTAAACTTCGGAAACTACGGCCGAAATCTTCTCGAGCGCACCGCTCAATTCTTTATTGAGGACCAAGCCTTCCTGGACCATCGAGGTGCTCTTTTCCATGTTGTCGACGGCTTCGCGAGCTTCCTTCTGAATACCTTGGATGAGCTCTGAAATTTCTTTTGTGGATTGGGTGGATTTTTCTGCGAGCTTGCGGACTTCTTCAGCTACGACGGCGAAACCGAGGCCATGCTCACCGGCTCGCGCGGCTTCGATGGCGGCGTTGAGCGCGAGAAGATTGGTCTGCTCGGCGAGGTCGTCGATCACTTCGATGATTTTGCCGATGTCGTCCGCGCGGCGGCCGAGCACGTCGATAATTTCCGCGGACGATTGAATGGCGTGGCTTGTGCGATTCAAGCCCTGCGTAGCCTTTTCCATGGTGACCATGCCGGTTTGGACTTCGTCGCGCGAGCGGTGCGAGATATCGACGAGCAGCTTGGCGGTATCTGCGACTCGCTGGATCGAGGTGACCATCTGGTCGATGGATGCGGAAGTTTCCGCGACGCTAGAGCCCTGCACCTGTGTGTTCTTCACGACGTTCTGCACGTTGATGCTCATTTCGTGCATCGTGCTGGTAACTTCATCGATTGCCGACGCGGCTTGGACGCTGACTTTTGCCGATTCGTCCGAAGCGCTGGCCATCTGTCCAGCGCCACTTGCTACCTGCGCGGCGCTATCGCGGACCTGGCGAACAAGGTCGCGAAGGCCCTGCGTCATCCGCGCGAACGCTTTGGCCATCGTGTCCTGCTGGGAGCGGGGCATCACGCTTACGGAGAGCTGTCCTTCGGCGATCGCGGCCGACACGTCTGCCATTTCTTTGAGGTGAACAATCATTTTGTTGAAATTCTTGGCAAGAATGCCTACTTCGTCGGCGCGATGGATATCAATCGATTGTTCGAGGTCGCCGGTTTCTCCGATCCGTTGCGCCACCTCGATCAACTGATTGACAGGTTCGCGAATCGTTTTCGCGGTGAAGAAAGCGATGCAGACTCCCAGGAGAATCGCGACCAGCGTGCCGGCAGTCGTAATGATCGTGCTGAGAGTGGTTGCCGACGCGGCGGAGGCGTTGGAGTCCTGGAGAGTTTTACGGATATTTGTGCTCGCATCGTTAAGAACACTGGCCGATTTGGTCGTCCAAGATGCGGGATCGTGCTGAAGGTAATAAATTTGGAGATCCGAGACGGTGGCGTCGCCGGCGTCCACCTGGTGGCGCTTCGCGATCATCTGCTTGGCGAAATTCTCAGCCCAGTTGTGTTCGTTCTCTTCTACTTGTGCGAGGGAGGCCCGAAGATTGGAGTCGTTCCCTTTGCCCTCGCCGTCTTTCAGAAGCGCGAGAAGATTCGAGATTCCCTTGTTTGTTTTCTCCTCGTCACGCAGGTCGCCGCTCAAAAGATAGTTTTCGAGGAACAGGCGGTTTTCCATCATTTGAAAACGAATGTTTTCGATGATCTCTACGTCGCTCAAGGTGGCTGCGGCAGCCGAACGGGCTGCGTGCTCACGCACCACCGTGAACATATTGACCACGAAGAGCGCCAGCATAATCGCCAGAATGGCGCCGAATCCAAAATAGAGCTTTCTGCCGATCGTCATAACTTACGCCTCCACTGCATGCCCATCGGTGCGCTCTCCCCCACCGGAGAAGCGCCCGCGTCTAATTGAAATTAAACTCGATAATCTCGTTGGTCTCTTTGGGCGCGGCTTCAAAGCGCCACCTTTTAATCGCATCCAGCGCAGAACCAACCAGCAGCGGGCTGCCCCCTACCACTTTCGTGCTGGTCACACGCCCATCCGCCGAAATCGTCACCTCGATCTTGACCTTGCCGGTAACGTTCATTTGCTTTGCGAGAGGGGGAAAATCCGGAACGACCCTCGTCTTGACTTTGCGCTTGACGGTGTCTGTGGATGCCTCCTGCGCCAGGACACTCGGAGCGAGTGACGCAGACGTGGAGAGGAACATCACAACGGCCAATCCGATAGTGCGAACTCTCAGCTTCATGCCGACCCCCTATGGGCAGACAAAGCTCCGGTAACAGAAAATGCAACGGTAGTGCCATGTGAACGAATGTCTTCGTGGCGGTCTTGAAACAGGCATTGCTTCAAGTAAAGCTCTTACAATCATTTAGATACGATTCATGCGCAGGCCAGCGAAAAAGGCTGTGGTGTCGCCAATCGTCTCATTCCCCGCGGAGATGGCGGTTTCTCGTCTCACAGTGCGACAGTCTCAGAGTGTCCTTTTCGGCAACAGTGAGTACCAGGTTCCTTGACTCAAATTGAGATGAGCACGTAAGTTCGTCGGGTAACAGAAGCGCGCAGCCCCTCAACCTCCATGCGTGCAGTGCGACGAACTCGGGACGTGTCTTCAGACCTCGACGGCTCTTTGGAGAGCCTGCTTTCCCAGTTTTCCGCGACGACCCTCGAATTAAATCCATCGCTGGGCACCTCGGAATTCGCGCGGCGACTTACCGCACGGACTGCGCAGATGCTTGGAGCCCGCGCCGCGGTACTTGCCGTGGTGCGCGATTCGGAATGGTCAATTGCCGGTTTGAGCGGGCCCGCACATAGCTGGGATGCGAAGATTCAGCAACGCCTGGCGGCTGCCTTGGCAGAGCAGGCTACTGTGCCTGCCTCAGACCTGCGTTCAGGGCCTGCAGCGGTGCTCTTTGGACGGGAATTAGCAGATGCGTTGGGGTGGCGTGAGGCAGTGCTAGCACCGCTGACGGGGAGCGAGAGCGGGCTGCTTGGCGTGCTGTGCCTGGTGGAGTTGCGCAGGATGACGGAGACCGACAGGCAGCTGCTCGGTGCGCTGGTGGGGCATGCGTCAGTGGCGCTGGAGAATGTACGGCTATTCTCGCGAATCGAACGGTCGCGGAAGCAGTGGGTAGAGGATTTCGACGCCATCTCGGATCTGATTGTGGTGCATGACGCGGACAATCGAGTCCTGCGGCTTAATCGCGCGCTCGCGGACTTGTTGAAGGTAAAGCCGGCCGAGGCGGTAGGGCGGGATATGGGAAAGCTCGAGCTGCTCGGATCGAGCGTGCAGGCGGGGCGCTGCCCATTTTGCCGGAACCCGGCTGCACTGCACGAGGAGTTCATGTTTCCAGCGGCCGATCGCTCCTACCTAGTTTCTGCGTCGCGCATTCACAGCGGGCACAACGATGAGCTACGTACGATTCATGTGGTGAAAGACATCAGCGACCGGCGCGAGGCGGAGCGCCGCTATCGCCGCGAGCGCGACTTCAACAAAAACATTCTCAACAACACGCAAAGCATGATTCTCGTCCTGGATACAGCCGGATTGATCAGCTATGCCAATCGCCGTTGTTTCGAGGCTGGATACCAGGAAACGGATTTGCTAGGGCACTCGCTCACCGACATTATCCCGCCGGCGCGAAGGCCCATGCTGAAGGAAACGCTGGAACGCGCGCTTCATGGCGCCGCAGTCGACAATCTGGAAATGCCCGTGGTGCGCGGGAACGGAACTGCGGGGCAATTTTCGATCAGCCTGAGCCCGATGCGTGATGAGCAGGGCGATATCAACAGTATCGTCGCGGTGATGACGGATGTGACCGATGCCGCAGATTTGCAGTCGAAACTGATGCACACCGAGAAAATGGCGGCGCTTGGCCAACTCGTTTCGGGCGTGGCGCATGAAGTGAACAATCCGCTCGCGGCCATCGTGGGTTTCACCGATTTACTGCTCGAGAATCCGCAAGTCCCCGAGGCAGCGAAAGAAGAGCTGCGCGTGATTCTGCAAGAGGCGCAGCGCACGCGCATCATCGTTCAAAACTTGCTTAGCTTCGCGCGGCAGATGCCGGCGCAGCGTGAACCGGTGCAGGTGAATGCCGTTCTAAGGCAAACGCTCAAGCTTCGCTCATACGATTTCTCGAATCATGGCGTCGAGCTCGTGGAGCAATATGAAGAAGACTTGCCTCTAGTTGTGGGAGATCCCCACCAATTGCAGCAGGTGTTTTTGAATATTTTAAATAATGCGTATGACGCGATTCAAGAGACCAGGCGGCCTGGACGAATCGAAGTATTGACGACGCAGCGTGCGAATGAGCTAGAGGTGGTGATCCGCGACAACGGGCCGGGAATTCTGCAGCCAGAGAAGATTTTTGATCCCTTTTTCACGACGAAGGAAGTGGGGAAAGGCACTGGCCTTGGTTTAAGCATCTGCTACGGGATCGTGCGGGCGCACAGTGGAGAAATCACGGCGCGAAATAATCAGGACGGCGTGGGGTGCACGTTCATTGTGCGGTTGCCTGTGGCAACGCAAGGTGTGGAACTGAGTGTCGTGGAGCCTGCCCAATGATGGTTACAGCCGGGACTGCCGCCGCGGCGCGTGGGCGAATCCTGCTGATCGAAGATGAGCCGTCTGTTGCGGCGTTCTTGCGGATCGCGCTCGAGCGGCGCGGATACGAAGTGGTAGCGTCGGCTTCGGCTGTAGAAGGATTGCAACTGCTGGCTACCGGCGATTTTCGCGGGGTGATTTCGGATTTTCGCACGCCAGGCGGCATTACCGGAGTGGATGTGCACGACTGGCTTGAGCGGCATCGCCCTGAACTGGCATCGCGAATCATCTTTATCACTGGTGATACGGCAAGCGACGAAACGATTGCCCTGCTCGCGCAGGCCGGCACACCGTGCGTTGAGAAACCATTCCGCGTCCACCAATTGATGGCGGCGGTAGAAAAGACAATCGGGAAACCATGACGAACGAGCAAAAAATCCGTTTTGTGATTGTGGACGACGAGCAAAGTATCCGCCGGCTTTGCATGACTGTGGGCCAAGGCCTGGGGTTTGAATGTGGGGAAGCGGAAACAGCAGAGGCAGCGCTTGAATCGCTCGAAGCGGTGCTGCCCGATATTGTCGTGACCGACTTGAAGTTGCCCAATGTCACCGGAGTCGAGTTGCTCAGGCGAGTGAAAGAGCAGCTGCCGCGCACGGAAGTAGCGATCATGACGGGACACGGTTCGATCGAATCTGCGGTGGAAGCGATGCGCCAAGGCGCTTACGACTACATCGAAAAGCCTTTTCGCGTGGAGAAATTGAGGCAATTGCTGCAAAGGATGGCGGAAAAGGTTCGGCTGGTTAATGAGAACCAGTTTCTCCGAGAGCGGGTGAATACTGAGACGCAGATGGACGGAATCACCGGAACGTCCGCAAAAATTCAGGATGTGATGAGGATGGTGTCGCGGCTCAAGGATACGCGCACACCCGTGCTGGTGACGGGAGAAAGCGGCACGGGAAAGGAGTTGGTTGCTCGGGCGATGCATTATCGCGGGCCGCTGGCGGAGATGCCGTTTGTTGCCGTGGATTGCGGTTCGCTCGTGCCGACGCTGATGGAGAGCGAATTGTTTGGGCACGAAAAGGGATCGTTCACTGGCGCTCTGAAGGCGAAGCCGGGATTGTTTCACGCGGCCAATGGCGGCACGATTTTCCTCGATGAGATTGGTGAATTGCCGCTCGAGATGCAGGCTAAGCTGCTGCGTGTGCTGCAGGAAAAGGAAGTCCGGCCGGTGGGTAGCAATGAAAAGGTCCCGGTGGATGTTCGAGTGATCGCTGCGACGAACCGCGATTTGGAGGCGGCGTATCGAGGGGGAACATTTCGCAAGGATCTTTATTTCCGGCTGAATGTGGTCACCGTACATCTTCCGGCTCTACGGGAGCGGCGCTCGGATATTCCGCAGCTCGTCCATTGTTTTCTGGATCGCTATGCGCCTGGAGAGAATATTCAGATTGCGCCGGCGGCGATGAAGAGTTTTCTGCAATACGAGTGGCCTGGAAACGTCCGTGAGCTTGAGAATTGTATCGCGCGGGCGATTGCCCTTGGGGACCACCGCACGATCGACGTGAACGACCTGCCGCCCGCAATTGGCAAGGCTGACGAGGCCGTCTCTGGTGGGGATTCGTCCGCGCTTTCCACTACAGCGCTTGCCGACCTCGAGCGAATGACGATTCTTCGGGTCTTCGAGCAAGCCGGTGGCGACAAATTGCTCGCTGGGAAAATGTTGGGCATCAGCCGCGCGACGCTCTATCGCAAGCTGAAGCGGTATCAGATTCCATTGCGTTCCACTTCGAAACTACCCGTCGAAACTTTAACCTAGATAGATAGCTTTCCAAGCACAGCCACTGAGCAGCGGCTTTGAGGTGAACCTCGGACCGGCGTCTCGAATCTGTAGTGTGAGACGGGGTGTGTCAGGGTGAGACGAAACTGCGAAACAACGGTGATGCTGGTCGCTTAATCCCTTAAATCTACAGGCTGTTACCAGAACGCCGGGGCGGAAGTCTTTGGCCGCGGACTTGCAATCTTCTTCTCGGGTAAATTCCGCTTGTCCGGGTGTGCGCAGTTTTGGTGCCGACAACTCTAAGCATGTAGGTGTTGCGGAGAAATCTTGGGAGGTTCGGTGTCACGTGAGACAGCAGTTGAGTCGATTGCAGCAGTACAGACGTGCGTTGAGAAATTGGCACAGCTTTTCCCAAGTGCGACACCTGTGCGTTTGCCGGTGCGAGTAGTGGCGCTGGGGAGCGAGCAAAGGCATCTGGAGGAATCTACGGTGATTGAGTTCGGGACGGCGCGCGAAGTGTTGTTTGCTTCGGTGTTGCCGCTCGAATTCGAAGATCGAGTACGAATTCTAAATTCCGACGGTTCGCTCGACGCAGGCGCGACAGTGGTTGCGGTTCGCTATCACGATGGCCGGAAAGCGGTGGCGACGCGCTTCGTGGGCGAAGTCGGAAACTGGATTATCAAGCCATGAGCCCAAAACTTTTCGGCATCACCTTCAACGAAGCAGAAGGCACGCAGAAGTCAGGAAGCGGTACGTCCGCGGACGTCGCTGCTCGTTGGACTGAGGCGCGAGTGGCCTATCCACTGTATGCAGCGCTCGCAACGCAATTCGAACTTGCGCCCGCTCCTTATCCGGCGGGTGAACTTCCTGCGCTGCGGCCAACGCGAGACGTGTTCGATCGCGACCTTCAGTGGTTTGATGCGATCGACGAAAAGGTCCGAGCGTTTCAGATCCGGCAGCTGCCTCCGGAAGTTCTGAACGCCAGCGAGGAAGCGCTTAGAGCGTTTATTCAACGCCTTTTGAAGCGGCCTGAAAAGACAAATGCTGATCGCGACAAAATCGATTTGCTGCTGGTGCAGTACTTTGCACTTTGCGCACCCGAAGCGCTGTATCGCGAGGAAATCAAGCTGGCTGACGTCGCGCGCGTGCTGCAGCCAGTCTTGATGGAAGCCGATGCGGCGCCTCTCGATTGGTGCGAACCTCTCGAACAAATTCTAAAGACGCTCGACGGGTGTCACAGCCTGCGGGACATGATGGAGCACGGCCTGCTCGAACAAGGCAGGCTCCTAAAGGATTCCGCTGGGGATATGTTCTACGATCCGGCGGCGCTTGTGGCTTTCTGCCGTTTTAATTTTTCATTGCGCCGCGCGTTTATTCGCATGCTCCATGCCGACTTGAACGCGGTGAAATCCGCCGTGGATATTCTCGAAGCGGCTGGAGTGAAAAGCGTCGATTGCCGCAGGGCCGGTTTTTCGGCTGCGGAGACCACGACGAGGCTTCGATACTACTCCGAGAACTGGCGGCAGCCCTTTCACAAGGACTACACGGAGAGTTCCGTCAGCCGCGCGTTCGAGCAGCTACTGGCCCTTCGTGCTGACTTGGAAGAAGCGGTTGCCAGAATGCACGACAGTTCAAGTGAGGCTCAGAGCCCGGTAACTTCGGTTAAAACTTCTTCACGGCCAGGGCTGGCGCCAGCGAAGGTTACGGAAATCAAGTCGGGGGCAGCGCATTCGAATCAATCTCCGCGTATGCCATTGGATCTTGCCGGCATCGGTGAACCCGCTCCTACAAAGACCGTGCCCGCGATCAAAGTCTCCGCCGCACAGAACAAGCAGGCACAATCCGCGCCCGAATCCAACATACGGCCTACAGACGTAGCCGAAGTGGAGAAATGCCTCGAAGCGATCTGGGAGCAACTGATCGCGGCGCCTCCGTCGCGCGGGCGCTCGATGTCGACCGTGGTGCTGCAGGATAGCAAGGTCCTGCTTTCCTCATGGGAAGTAGCCGCATTCGTGACGCAAGGAGACCAAGAGGCCGAGGATTTGCGGCGAGCAGTTGTCGCGCGCGCCCTACTTTCCGTAGCCATGGACCAGCGGAAACGTTCCGGTGAAGAAAACGCGTTGGCATCGGCTTTGGTCCACGCGCGGGGCGAAGTTTCCTACTTCCAAGGTCGTGTGGAAGCGGCGAAGCGCTCGAAGAATACGGAAGCAGCCGTCAACTTGGGAATCAGTACGAAGCGGCTGCTGTCTACGATCGAGGAAGCAGAAAAACTCCAGCCCTGAGCAAGGGGGTAGGCGTCTCTTGAGTCAAGCCAGCGTCCTGATCGTCTCGGACGACACGGAATTCGCGCGCACGGCCGCGGCGCGGTGGCAGGCGGAAGCCCATGCTCCCGAGGTTACGCTTGCGACCAGCGATCTCTGGCATGCTTCGAGCGCAACCGGTTATGACCTCATAATCGTAGGCCCGATACGCCCCGGCAAGTCCGCTTCAATTTTGTCTTCTTTGGACCCCTGCATTTCCACGGCTGTGGTTTGCGTTCCTGAAAATGAAAACGAGTTCGCTGGCTTGCGGAAACTCCACTCTCAAGCACTGCTGATACCTAAGCGCGACGGCTGGATGGAAGTCTTGATCGTGCTCTCGTGTGAGGCGCTGCGTCGAGTGAATGCGCTGAATCGCGCACAGCGGGCAGAACGAGTCGCGCTCGAAGCTCAGCGCCACGCCATTCTTGGCCGCTACATGCTCGAAATGCGGCCCGGAATAAACAACGCGCTCACCTCCGCGATAGGCAATGCCGACTTGCTGTTGCTCGAACCAGGTCAGCTTTCGCCGGAGTGCCGGGATCAGATCCGTACGATCCACGCGATGGCGTTGCGCCTGAATGAGGTGATGCAACGATTCTCATCGCTAGCGGCGGAAATGCGAGCGGGTGAGACTGAATCTCAGGCTGAGACGGGCCTTCTTTCTCACGGCTATCTAGCGCGGCAATGACAATCGATTGGAACTCTGTAAACGCCTCAAACATAAAGAGTTTGCGTTGCGTTCGCAGTCTGCGAAACGACCGGCGAGCATGGCGCTGAAGTTGCAATTATCTTAGCGACGTTATGTCTGTGGAGGTGCGCACGTGCTGAAGAAGGTGTTGGTCGTGGACGACTCGCAAGCGGAAATCAGCCTGATGCAGTCGTTCCTGCAGCAAGGGGGCTTTCACTCGGTGGGAATTTCCGACCCGACAAAAATCGAAGAAACAATCGAAGAAGAGAGACCCAGCGTGATCCTTCTCGACGTGGTGATGCCGCAACGAAATGGTTTCCAGGCCTGCCGCGATCTGAAGAACGCGGCGTCTTACTCGCAGATTCCGGTAATTCTTGTGACGTCAAAGACGACCCCGAGCGATCGCTATTGGGGCGAGCAACAGGGCGCAAACGGTTACGTCGCGAAGCCGTTCACGCCAGAAGAATTGATCAGCGCGGTGAAAAGGTTTGCTTGATGGCCGGTAAGAACGAAGAGGTGCGGGAAAACGCAGGGCTGCCACTCGAGCTCGTTGGGGGAGAGTTTCTCGAAAGCGAAACGCTTTCTGAGGAACGGCTGCCCGAGAGGCAGTACTGCGTTTTCCGCGCCGGCCGCGAACGCTTCTGTCTTTCGGTGCTTGAAGTCGAAGAAGTGGTGGATTGGCCGATTGTGACGCGGATCCCGCTGGCGCCCGCGTTCTTGATGGGAGTTTTCAATCTCCGCGGGACGATTGTGCCGTTGGTGGATATAGCGTTTACAGAAGGACGGCGGCCGGGTCTGCTGCCGAAGCATGTAGTTGTGGCCGCGCTTAAGGGCGATGCGCAGCGCGAGGATTTGAGAGTTGGTATTGCGTCCGATGAAGTGATTGGAACGTACTCGGCAACGGAAGAAGCTCTGCTTGACCAGGCACCGAACGACGTGCCGCACTGCCGCGGGATGTTGCGCCACGATGACCGGTTGGCGCTGGTTGTTGATTTGAGGCGCCTGACGGACGTGTTTCCGGTTCCTGTGATTTAAGGCGCGAGGGGTCGCGCAAGTTTTAGGTGCTTGGGAGGAAGTCATGAAAGCTCGTTTGAGTTCCACAGTGTGGCTGCTGGTGTTTTGGATCAGCGCCGCAACATTCGGAGTCTTGGGGCTCGCTTACTACGCCGGGATCCATTCGGTAGCGCAATCGGCGGATGGCGCTTCGTCGACAGGAAACTCAAGTGGCGCGCTGTTTGGCGCGGGCGCGCTCGCCATACTTGCGTGCATCTCCGTGGTTTGGGTGCTCAGCAAGCGCGTGCTGAAGCCCGTAGACGAGCTTGCGAAATTTTCCGAGCGGATTGTCGCAGGCGATGTGCGCGCGCGTGCTGAGATTGAATCCGGCGACGAATTTGAGTTTATCGCCGAGAATTTCAATCGCAGCGCCGCGAAAGTCGCCCACGCCATCACGAACCAGCAGGCTCAGGATTCTCTCCAGCGCAGCATCACCGACCTGTTGAATACGATCAAGGAAGTTGCGCGCGGCGACTTGACCATTCGCGGAAAAGTAACCAACGACGCGCTGGGCAATGTCGTAGATTCCGTGAACTTCATGCTCGACAACTTCACGAAGGTTCTCGAGCGTGTTCGCAAAGCCGCCATCGACGTGAGCGCGAGTGCCAACCAGATTCTCGACGCCGCCGATGACATGACCGCGGGCGCCACGCAGCAAGACCAGGAAATCACGAATACCTCGTCGGCCGTCGAAGAGCTTACTGTTTCCATGAAACAGGTGTCGAACAACGCGGAAGCGAGTGCAGAAGCTGCGCGCCGAGCACTCGATGCCGCCGAACAAGGTAACCGCGCGGTGCGCGACACGCTGGAAGGCATGCAGCGCATTCGTGCCTCGGTGCAAGCGACCGCAAAGAAGATCAAATCGCTTGGCGATCGTTCTCTCGAAATTTCGGAAATCATCAACGTGATTAACGACATCACCGAGCAGACGAACTTGCTGGCCTTGAACGCGGCCATCGAAGCGGCACGCGCTGGAGATGCCGGGCGTGGATTCGCGGTCGTCGCTGATGAAGTTCGAAAGTTGGCCGAACACTCGCGAAGCGCGACGAAAGATATCGCAGCGCTCATCAAAGCGATTCAGGCCGAAACGAACGAAGCTGTGGTCGTCATGGAAGAAGGCACGCGTGAAGTGGAAGTGGGAGCCGGCCTAGCGGATCAAGCCGGCAAAGCGCTTGAAGCGATTTCGAGCGTCGTGCGGCAGTCGGCTGAGCTGGTGCAGGAGATTTCGCTCGCGTCGAAGCAACAGGTGCGCGGCACGGAAGGCGTCGCGAACGCTATGCAGATTATTTCCGGCATCACGCGGCAGACCACGCAAGGCGCGCGGCAAACCGCTTCGACCGTAGGCAACATGGTGAAGCTCTCTGAGCAATTGAACGAAGCGCTCGCGCAATTCCGCTCGCAGGCGCAGCCGTCGCGGCAGGCAGAACCGACGGACGAATCACGGCCAGCGCCGGTAGGCGTTCGTTAGTTCAGGCTGGTGTTACCGCCGGTGCCTCGAAGTGCCGGCAGCTGACGTGTGCCGAACATGAAACAGCATCCAGCCACCATCGCGAAACTCACCGAGCCTGAGCTCGACGAAATCCGTACGCTCATCGAACAGCGCTCGGCCATTCTCTTTGATGCTTCGCGCGAGCGCTTTTTCTCGACTCGCATCCGCGAGCATCTGGAGGAGAAAAATCTCGGCGACGGCACCGAGTTGCTGAAAATCGTGCGTGGCTCAAGCATTGAGTATGAGGCTCTGCTTGAGCGCCTGTTGACGCAGGAGACCTCATTTTTCCGCTACCCGGCTGTGTACGACGCGCTTGAGAAAAGAATTTTGCCGGAGATTCAGGAACGCAAATTCTGGGAGAGCCCGCGCTCGTTGCGAATCTGGAGCGCAGGCTGTTCGACTGGCGAAGAGCCCTACTCCATTGCGGTCACGGTGAGCGATGCGTTGAAGTTTCCTGAGGCCTGGGAAATTGAAATTCTGGCCACTGACGTAAGCCGTCGGGCTTTGCGCCATGCGGAGCGAGGAAGCTACTCGCGGCGTAGTTTGGGCGAAGTTTCGTTGCATCAGGTGGAAGCATATTTCTTGCCGACGAAGCACGGATATCAGGTGAAGCCTCGCATCCGGCGATTGATCTCATTCGCGCAGATGAATCTGGTGGATTCCTTCTATGTCGGAAAGCTCGACTGCATCTTCTGTATGAATGTTTTGATGTATTTCTCAGCGGAGCGGCGGCTTTCAATCCTGCGGCGATTTTATGACGCTCTGGAGCCGGGCGGCTACTTCCTGCTCGGCCATTCGGAGACGCTGTCGAATGTGCCGATGAAGTTCGAGCCGATCATGCTGGGTGATTGCCTGATCTATCGCAAGCCGACGACGGCCTCGGTGGAACTGCGGCGCACGCCGGCCCTGGTGGAGGGAAGCCTGTGAACGGGCCCAACCAGGAATCGCTTGAACTGTTCTTCCAGGAGGCTTCGGAGAACCTCCAGTACCTACGGGAATATTCCGGCTTGTTGCAGGAACCGCAGACGAAACCCGAGGATCTCGAAAAGCTGTACATCGCGGCGCACAGTTTGGCCGGCACCTCGGCGAGTTATGGCTATCCGCAATTTTCCGAAGTGGCTGCTAAGGCGGCGCACGTCTTTCACTACGCCATGAATGCGACGCTCACGCCCGACATGCATGGCCCATTGACAGAATTTATTTCCGACGCGATTTCGGTGCTCGAATTCGACTTGCTCCAGATTAGTTCCGGCGGGACCGAGACGGCGGAAGATATTGCGGCATTCAAGCAGCGTTATGCGTTCGCGTTTCCAGCGGCTCAGGCCCCCGCAGACGAAGCTTCGCAGGGCGCAGCAAATGAGTACACGGCGAATCCTGACTCGTACCAAGTGCCGTCATTCGCGGATCGGCTGCCCGAGGACGGCGAAGTTCCGGAAGAGGTTCTGGAGTTTTTCATTCCCGAAGCGGAAGAGCATCTGCAAGCCGTGACGGAGTGTTTACTGACTCTGGAAGCGGCTCCCAACGCGGAAGAGATTCATCGTCTGTTCCGCTCTATGCACACAGTGAAAGGCTCGGCGGCGCAGGTTGGTTTGAACCGCCTTTCGGCTGTTGCGCATCGTGTGGAAGATCTGATCGGTCAACTTCGCGACGGTGCTTTACAACCAAGCGCGGAAATTGTGGATATCTGCCTCGAATCGGTGGACGTGCTGAAGAAGCTGCTGCACAGGCAAGGGACGAATGCCACCGAGATGGTTGCCGCGATAGATCGGCTGTTGGCGCGAATCTCCGAACTTGTTCCTGAAGAAGCCGAGGACGGGGCCGCCGAAACCGCTGCCAGTACTACGGAAACGGACGCGCAGGAAGCCACGACCAAAACCGTGGCGCCGCGGGCGGCCGCTTCACAGGCACTCCCGCAAGCCAAGTCCGTCCGCATTTCTCTCGAGCGCCTCGATCGAATGATGAATGCCGTCGGTGAACTCGTCATCAACCGCACGAGGATGCTTGGGCGATTGTCCGAGCTCTCAAAGCTCGTGGAAGTTCTCACATTTTCAAAAGGCCGGCTGGCCAACAAAGTCTCAGAATTTCAGGAGAAGCACGAATTCAGCCGCTTGCATGTGGGATTGGTGCCAGGAAGCCATGCTCCGCAAATGGATACGTTTGGCGGCAGTTTCAAGTCGAAACCGGCGATTATGTCGAACGATCTGCTCGAGTTCAGCGAACTCGAGATGGATCGCTACGACGACGTGAATATCCTGTCGCGATCGCTGACGGAAATTTCCGCGGACGTTACCGAGGTTCTTACGCAGCTCGAAAGTTTCATGGGCCGAGTGGATTCCGATATCGACGAATTTACAAAACTCGCGCACCACCTCCAGGATGAAATCACTGCAGCGCGCATGGTGCCCATCGGCAATCTGTATACGCGACTTTCGCGCACGGTCCGGGATGCCGCGAAGGCCTCAGGAAAGCCCGTAGAGCTTGTGCTCGAGGGCGCGGAAACCGAGCTAGACAACAACATTATTCAACACATTTCGGATCCGCTGATTCACCTCGTGCGAAACGCGGTGGCGCACGGTATCGAAAGCA
Organism: uncultured Acidobacteriota bacterium; assembly: GCA_963790945.1. Lineage (GTDB taxonomy): Bacteria > Acidobacteriota > Terriglobia > Acidiferrales > UBA7541 > Palsa-295. Next base: position 107,408 of record CAWBRH010000016.1, on the reverse strand, counting down.
CCGAACTTCGCCAATCCGCGGGCAAATCGGTGAAAGGCCACATTGCGGTTCGCGCCTACCACCGCGGGAACCACATTTTCATTGAAGTGGAAGACGATGGCCGCGGAATCGATTACGAGCGCGTGCGGCAGGGCGTGATGGAAGCCGGTGAGTTGTCACCGGTGGCAGCAGGCGAGCTTTCCGAGCGCGAGCTCCGCGAATATCTTTTCCGGCCTGGTTTTTCGACGGCCGCTTCGATGACCGAATTAGCAGGCCGTGGTGTAGGGCTCGACGTGGTGCGCTCCAACGTGCACGCGTTGAACGGGGAAATTGAAGTTCGCTCGGAAGTGGGGCACGGCGCGTGCTTCACCGTAAAAGTCCCGTTGACATTGATTATCTCGCAGGCGCTCTTCGTGCGTTGCGGTACCTCGACATTTGCGCTGCCGCTCGCATTCGTCGAAGAGATTCGCAGGTTGAAGCCGGAAGAAATCGAGGATGTTGGCGGAAAATTGCTGACGCGCGTTCGCGGTGCGGTCACGGAAGTAGTTCGCCTGGACTTGCAACTAGCTCTGCCTCCTCTTGAGCCTTTAAACGGCTACTTCCACATGGTCATCGTGAAGGTGGCCGGGAAACATGTCGGCATCGTCGTGGAAGAAGTCCTCGGGAAGGACGAAATCGTTATCAAGAATCTCGGCGATTATTTGCGGCGAGTAAAACTCTTTCCCGGCACAACGATTGCGCCTGATGGCAGCCTGATTCTTTTAATCGATCTGAATCGTTTGGTTTCGGCGGACACCGCAGAACGCCACGCGCTGCCCTCCTCATCTCCTGCTGCAAGAGTTTTCGCGCCCGGCGCAGAAGCCGTGGCGGCTGGCAGCATTCCAGCTGAGGCGGTGGACGCTGTGGCTAACGATCGCGTTGTAGTGGTTGCCGACGATTCCATCAGCGTGCGCAAGTTCGTTGGCCGGATGCTGGAAAAAGCGGGCTATCGCGTGAAGCTTGCGTCCGATGGCCTTGAAGCTTCGGAAATAGTCGCGCAGGTGGGATGCCACCTGATTATTACCGACCTCGAAATGCCGCGAATGAATGGCTATGAATTGCTCGCGCATCTGCGGCAGACGCCAGCCACGCGCCGGATTCCGGTGCTTGTGGTTACGTCGCGCGCGGGAGCCAAGCATCGCGAGCGCGCGTTGAAAGAAGGGGCGGCAGGGTTCTTGACGAAGCCAGTTCAGGAAGATCAGTTGATTGCGACGGTGACAAGTCTCATGGAGGCGACGGAAGAACGGCGGAGCGTTCTGGCACCGGTGCGGCAGAATTAAAATGACGAAAAGCGCAGAAAAAAAACTTCGAGTGCTCGTTGTGGACGACTCCGCATACATGTGCAAAGTCCTCAACGAAATCATCAATGCCGATCCGCAGCTCGAAGTGGCAGGGCAGGCGCGCGACGGTCGCGATGCCGTAGCGCTCGCGGAATCGCTGCGTCCCGACGTGATCACCATGGACATCAACATGCCGCACGTGGACGGCCTTCAGGCTACGGAACTGATCATGTCGCAGAATCCGCGGCCTATCGTGATTGTCAGTTCGGAATCGCGCGAAGGTGCTTCCACCACGCTGCGTGCGCTCGAGCTTGGCGCAATCGACTTTGTTCCCAAGCCTTCGAGTGGCGTTGATCTGGACATGAAGAAGGTGGGCGAAGAGTTGACACGAAAGTTGAAAATGGCGGCGAAGGTGCGAGTGGTGAGGACCGCGACTCGCTCCAAGCTTCCAGAGCCTCATCCGCCGGTGCCGGTTTCGTCCAGCTATGCATCGGCATCAGCAATTGCTGCGCAGAACGGCGGCAAATTCCCGATTGTCGTAATCGCTGCTTCTACCGGCGGGCCCGCTGCGGTAATGCGCGTGATAGCTGGGCTGCCGAAGGATTTTCCGGGAGCGGTATTTCTCGTGCTGCATATGCCGGCGGCCTTCACGAAGCAATTTACGGTCCAACTCGCTGAGATTTCGCCTCTTCCTGTGAAAGAGGCGGAGTCGAACGAGGCGACGCAACCCGGGGTGATCTATTTGTGTCCAGGTTCGCATCACTTGCGACTGTCCTCAACCGGCAAAATTCTCTTGGATGCCGGACCGCGAATCGATGGATATCGTCCTTGCGCCGACGTGGCATTCGAATCGGTTGCCGTTTACGCGCGTGGATTCGCAGTTGGGGTGGTGCTCACAGGCATGAGCAACGACGGCGCGAAAGGCGTAAAAGCAATCAAGGCGGCAGCCGGATACGTGATCGCCCAGGACGAAGCAAGCTCCGTGATTTTTGGGATGCCGGCGGAAGCGATCAAGACCGGCGTCGTTAACGAAATCCTCGGCCTCGAGACAATCAGCGCGGCCATTGAAAAGCGCGTGGCAAAGCTGGCGCGATTGGTCCCGGTAGAAGCGCGATGAAAATTGCTGCTCATGAAAAGGGAAAGACGAGGCGGGCGCGCCATTCCGAGCAAATGATTCTCTTTGCTGTGGCGAATCGCATGTTTGCGATCGCGGCGGCGGCGGTACAGGAAATTCGCAGTACGGACAGTCTGGCGGTTTCGGCAAATGAAATCGAATATTCCGAAATTCTGAAAGTGCGCCACACCCTGGAACGCAGCCATCAAACCTACTACGTCGTGAACGCCGGCGCGCATTTCGGTCTGCCTGTCACGCGCCCGACTCTCGTTTTAATTCTGCGGCAGTTGCGCGTTGCGGTGCTGGTGGACCGCATCGAACGCATGACGGAGATTGCGTCGATTTATGCGCTTCCGCTCGCATTCGAGGGCGAAGAACGACGCTGGTATCGCGGCCTCACATACATCGACGACCATGTGATTCCCGTGATTCAGCCCTCTGGTTTTTTGACGACCGATGAATTTCGCCGTCTCGATCGCATGACCAACGCCATCCCGTCACCGCGTGACCTGGAAGGAGCCTTTCAGGCATGATCGCCGAAATTCAAAACGGGGGCGCCGACTCATACGTCCTGCTGCAGCTGGCCAACCGCCGTTTCGCGTTGCCTTCAGCAATCGTCTCAGAACTCGCACCGCCCGTCCGGCTTCACACGTTTCCGCACACGTCACCTCTTGTTTCCGGAGTGATCGTGCGCCGCGGCCGCATCGTGCCGGTCTACGATGTCGCGAGCATATTGCTGGGCAGGAGCTCGTCCGTTCACCGCTTTTACCTGATCGCTCGCCGCAATTTTCCTGAAAGCCCTGAGGCCAGCGCGATTCCCGTGAGCGGCGAGTGCGAACTTATTACCGCCGAAATACAGCAAGCCAGTGACAACACCCGCCCCCATATTTCTGGGCGCCTTCTCGTCGATGGCGAGCCTATCGAAGTGCTGAATTTCGACGCCCTACTGACAAGCGATCCTTTACTGCAGAACACCCCGCGCCGCGCAGAGGCACAGTCGTGAGTTTCCCTCCCGCGGGCGCACCACGCATTTTGCTGATCGATAGCAATGTTTATTTTTCAAAACGTGTGAGTGACGCCCTGCAACAGCAAGGTTTCGAAGTGACCGTGAGCACGCAAGCCGCCTACGCCCTCACGATGCTCGAATGGAACGCACCGAGCGCGATTCTCTGCGCCACGAATCTACGCGAAATGGGCGCACTTGAGATGGCTCCGATTTTGCGCGCAGATCCCAAGACCGCGAACATTCCTCTTATCGCCGTGGGCGGTGGCGATGCCCGCGCGCTGCTCGAAGCATACGGCGCAGGTTGCGACGATTTCGTCGATCGCCGGCGCACTCCTTCCGATATCGCCGCGCACGTGCGAAGTTTTCTCGTGAGCCGCCAGGAGGGATTCCAGCCCACGCAAATGCTGCCCACGTCCGACACGGCTCTCAGCGGCACTCTCTCGCATCTCGATCTGCCCGGCGTTATTCAGATGCTCGGACAGGCCCGTCAGACCGGCGCGCTCCACATCAACGCAGGCGAAACCGATGGAATCATTTTTTTCGGCGGCGGTGACATCGTGCACGCAGAGTGCGGCACTTTCTTCGGTGACGAAGCGGTCACTCAAATCGTCCGAAGTTGCCACTCTTCCGACAAAGGGGTCTACAAGTTCATTTACGGTGCCGCTGCCACGCAACGGACCGTGCTTCGTTCAGCTACCGACCTGTTACTGGATGCCATGCGCGAATTCGACGAAGGCCAACGCGATACGATCGACCGCGAAAACGAGAACGCGGCGCACATCAGCGACAGCGGGGAGCATGACAGCTCAGCGCACGAGAATATCGAAAACGACACAGCCGAGCCTCATAGCGTAGAAAAGGAGTCCACATGAGCGAAATCGAGACTCTCACAGCGGCGCGCATTCCCACCGTCTATTTCATTGACGACAGTGCCACCATGCGCGAAGTGATCAAGATTGCCTTCCGCAAAGAAAACATCCACGTGATCACGTGTACCGATGCGAGCTCGGCCCTCGCGCAATTTGGAGAAGCCGCGCCGGATGCCGTCATCACCGACGTGATCATGCCGGACAAGGATGGCTACGAAGTCTGCGAATTTATCAAGCAGCACGAACAGCTTGCAAAAATCCCTGTGATTCTAATGTCGGGTGTCGTCAATCGCACAGTCGCAGAGCGCGCGACCGCAGTGAAAGCCGATGATTTGATCCGCAAGCCTTTTCAACCGCAGGACTTGATCACGCGCGTTAAGAATCTGCTTCACCCGAAAGCGAGCGCATCGCAAGCGACCGGCGAAGCTGCGCAGAATTCCGACCAGCACGCCGCCAGGGTGCTGAACAGTCTCTTTTCAGCGACTCCCACGCCTTTTGGCGTCGGTACTCCACCGGCGCCGCGTGCTGAAACTCCCGTCTTCGCTTCAGCACCGCGCGCGAGCGCCCCGCCCGCATCCACTCATGCGATGCTTCCGCGGCCAACCGCAGCACCGTCCGCAGAAAGTCAAAAATTGCGGAACGAAATCCGTCGCCTCGAGCTGCTTGTGAAAAAACTCGAAGCTGAACTGCAAGCCGAACATCAATATTGCGCCGCACTTGAGGCGCATTTTAAACTTCAACAGGAATCGGAATAGCTTCGCAATCGTTTGTTCGGGCAACCTCGCAGGCACCTCGCCATTGTTAACTCCTATGCAAATCCTGGGCCGTCTTTCTTGACCTGCCTCTAGCCCAACGCTATGCTGAACATACCTCTCAGTGACAGGCGGTTTGCATAAGCTAGGCGCATTTTGGAGGCTGTGTGGGGCGCCGCAGCGAACAGCGAATCGCTTTGCGTGTTCCGATTCTCGTCCGCGGAAAAGACAGTCGCGGAAGTCCGTTCACAATTACCGGGCAAACTCACGATATCACCGCCACCGGAGCGTCGCTGAACGGTTTGAAAGGCATCGCCGACGTCAGCTCGAAAATTGAAATTGAATATCAGGGCCGCAAAGCGATGTATCGCGTTCAATGGATCGGCCAGGTGGGCACGCCGCGTTCAGGCCACGTTGGCGTCAAATGCCTCGAGCCTGGCAATTACATCTGGGGCGTTCCACTTGCCGAATGGACGCCCGACACTTACGATCCTGATAAGGCCGAGCCACAGAAGCATGCCGTCGTCCCTCCGATCGAATATCTAATCGCTCCGCCGCCGAGTATTGAACGCCGGCGTTTCCCGCGCGTTGCCTGTCGAATCGAAGCAACCGTTCTCGACGAACTTAGCGCGATGAATTTGCCAGTGAAGGTGACGGACATTTCTTTCGGTGGCTGTTACGTGGAAATGCTGGCGCCGCTTCCGGTCAATTCTTCTGTCGAGCTCACCCTGGATACTTCCCAGGGAGCGATTCACGCGCGTGGAAAAGTGGTCGCTGCGCAAACTGGCATGGGGATGGGGATCGCGTTTACCGGAGTCAGTCCGGAAGATTTCGAAAAGCTTCGCGTGATCGCCCCGACGGAGGAGCATCGCGAACGGGAGCACGCGAGTACGCGGCCGTCCGTAGCTGTATCGTTAGCTACGGTTCCATCCAACGGGATGCGGGCAAGCAAACGGGCCTCGCAAGTGGCGCCATCCACGCAGGAGGTCCTCGAATCGATTCTTCGTATCCTCCTGCGCAAAGGAATCGTAAGTGAAGAAGAGATGGCCGAAGAGTTCGAGAAACTGATCACTGCGAAATCCTGATTCTTCTCGCGTTCAGTCCGTGGCGAGCTGTTTCCGATCCCGCCTGTGTTGTTTTCTCGTTCGCCGACTCAAAAGTTTGTCGCCGGCTTTAGCGCCTCGGCAGCTAGAATCTAAATATGCAACGCATTCGCTTTACTTTGAAAACGATTCTCGCTCTGGCCTTCATTCCGGTCGTGGCGAGTTCTTCGCCCATATCTGCATCGGACGAGACCACGTCAGCGTCCCGGAATTTTGTATTCACCTGCATCACTCACGTTCCGGCCTTGCTCTCGGGTTCTAGAGAGCTCAGGATCTGGCTTCCGCTTCCTTATGAAGATCGCTCGCAAGGTGTTTCGCAACTCAAGATCGAGGGTCCGATTCGCTATAAAATCCAGCGGGACAAAGACTATGGCGATCGCTACGTTTACGTAGTCGTTCAGGCAGAGGATGCACCGAAGCCTTTCGACATCAAGATTTCATTTCATGTCGAGCGCTTTGAACATCGCGTCTCCTTTACGCCGTTGGTCGAACCTCTCGGGCAGCCTCTGGTTTCTCCAGATCGTTTCTTGCTTCCCGATCGTCTCGTTCCGATTGACGGTGTGATCGGTGAGCTTTCCGACCAGCAGACAAAAGACGCAACTCAGCCAATCGACAAAGCGCGTCGCATCTATGACTACGTGATCGCGACGATGCACTATGACCACGATGGCACGGGATGGGGCCGCGGCGATGCCGTGTGGGCGTGCAATTCGAAGCACGGCAACTGCACCGATTTTCATTCGCTTTTTATCGGGATGGCACGCGCCGCCGGCATTCCAGCTCGCTTTGAAATTGGGTTTTCGCTGCCTACGAACGCAAAAGCGGGTGTGATATCGGGCTACCATTGTTGGGCCCAATTTTATGTGAACGGAGTTGGATGGATTCCCGTTGACGCTTCGGAAGGATGGAAAAACAAGGAAAAACGTGACTATTATTTCGGCGCCACGGACCAGAACCGCGTGATGTTCAGCATGGGCCGCGATATTCGCTTGAAACCCCTCCAAAAGGGCGAGCCGCTAAACTACTTCGTCTATCCCTATGCCGAGCTCGACGGAAAGCCGTTCTCCGACCTCAAAAACGAATACACATTCCGCGACGACCCTACTCTGCCAGCGCCTCCATCAAAGACTTCTACAACTGACTGATCATTAGTCAAGATGCTCGAAGCGCCAGTAGGGACCTGGCATGGCGTGCCCGCTCGCCCATTGGCACATGGCCGCCTCATCACCCATGTCAATTCAGTCCTTTCGCGTGCAAGAACTCCCGCGCAACATCTGCCGCGTCACGATGCTGCCCGTCAACCTCAAAGTTCATTTTGCGCATTTCCTCATCTGAAATCTTTCCCGCTAGCTCTGCGATCGCCGCGCGCACTTCCGGATGCCGTGTCTCTGTCTCGGCTCGGATAATGGGCACCGCCTCATAGGGCGGAAAATAGTGCTTGTCGTCTGCGAGGATCACTAGGTCGCGCGCCGAAAGGAGTCCGTCAGTAGAATTTCCCGCAACGAAATCCACCTGCTTCTCAAGCAACGCGCGATAGAGCAATCCCAGATCGAGGATTCGCGGCGCTTCCGCGAAGCGCAGCCCGTAAATGCGCGCCAGCCCCTCATATCCATCCGGCCGCTCCATGAACTCATAGCCGAAACCAGCTCGCCATTGTGGCGCGTGCGGCGCGGCATCTGAAATCGTCTTTAGGTTCATGCGGCGCGCATCCTCGCCTCGAATCACAATTGCGAACGTGTTGTTGAAGCCGAGCGAAGGGAGCACGTCCAGTCCGAACCGCTGCTGATACTCGCTCTTCACGCGTCCGAAAACCGCGGACGGATCTTTCTCGATCGGATCGTGCAGAATGGCCGTCAATGCGGTTCCCGTATATTCCACATACGTGTCAATTCGTCCCGCGAGAAGCGCCTGTTGGCAGATATACGAACCCGCCAAATAGAAACGCCGCGTCACTGGAAGATGCGTTCGCGCTTCGATATGTTGCGCCAGGATTTCCCCCAGCAGCGCTTGCTCCGAGAAATTCTTCGAGCCGACTACGATTGTATTGCGCTCGCTGCTGCACGAAATCAGGAATGCCGCTAACCAAAGCAGCAGAAAAGCAGATGCAGCACGAACCAATCTCATCGTACCGGCCGCAACCGCCGCTCCAGCACACCCAGCACAAAATCAGCCGCTAGCGCCAGCAGTGCGGCGGGAATCGCTCCAGCCAGAATCAACTGGTCGTTTACCATCGCGAGCCCGCGAAAGATAAATTCGCCCAGGCCACCCGCGCCCACCGCCGCTGCAATCGTCGCAATTCCAATCGTTAGCACTGTAGCGATTCGTATTCCCGCTAGCATCGTTGAAAACGAGAGTGGCAACTCCACTTGGAAGAGAATCTGCCGGTCCGTCATTCCCATGCCTCGCGCCGCTTCGCGCACGGCGCGATCCACGCCCGTGATTCCCGCAGAAGTATTGCGGATGATCGGAAGCAGCGCATAGAGTGTAAGCGCCGCGATCGCCAGCCTGTCTGCGCGCCCCCCAAGCCAAGGTACCGGAAGCAGAAATCCGAATAGCGCGAGGCTTGGAATCGTCTCTGCAATATTCGCGCCGCCCAGAATTGGCTTGGAAAGCCAAGGTTTCCGCGTGACCAGAATTCCAAGAGGCACACCGATAGCGATCGCAAAAATCATCGTCAATCCCACGAGCCAGATGTGCTCCAGTGTCGCTTGCAGAATTTCTTGGTGGTGCCGCAGGAAAAATTGAACTGGACTCATTTTCCCCCCTTTGCTTCGTCATACACGCGTAATTGCGCCATATAGGCCGCCGCCATCGGGTCGGACGCGTGAACGAAATCATGTGGCGAATACATGCGGGCAAGTTTGCCCGCTTCCATGAGTCCGATTCGCGTGCCGAGTACGAGTGCTTCACCCACATCATGGGTGACGATCACCACCGTTTTGCCGAGATGCCGTTCGAGCGCCTTGAATTCATTCTGCATTTCTCCGCGCGTCATTGGGTCGAGCGCCCCGAACGGCTCGTCCATCAGCAGAATATCGGGATCGGCCGCGAGCGCCCGTGCTACACCCACCCGCTGGCGCTGTCCGCCGGAAAGCTGGTGCGGATAGCGATGCTCGAAAGTCTTGCCATGCAATCCCACGGTTTCGAGCATCTCCTTTACGCGTTCTCGCACGCGATCGGCGGGCCAGCGTTCGAGCCGGGGAATCAGCGAAATATTCTGCGTAACGGTGTAATGAGGGAAAAGCCCAATATCCTGGATCACATATCCGATTTTTCGCCGTAACGCGATTGGGTCCCACTCGGTCGTCAGCTTGCCTTCCACGAGCACTTCGCCTGAGGTTGGCACGAGCAACCGGTTAATCATTTTGAGGGCTGTCGTTTTACCAGCGCCGCTCCGCCCCAGCAGCACCAGCGTTTCTCCGCGCGCCACTGAGAAACTCACATCATTTAGTAGTTCGCGGTTGCTTAGCGTGTAATGGACATGGCGGAATTCGACCGCAGGTTCGCGGCCAGATTCGCTGGGGGTTCGGGGAGTCATACACGGTGTGCGCGAAAGAACCGGCGCGCTCGGACGAGGCTAACACATCAGCCCGCTCAATCGTCGTCATCCTGCGCGAAACCTGAGAAAAGGGCTTGCTCTGAAATGCAGCCAAAGGTATAAGCGGCGCGAATCTCTTGAATTCCGGAAGGTCACAACTCGATGGCCAAGGACGTAGCCACTAACGTAACCGGCGGTGTTCCTCCCGCCGTCGCATCCAGTTCGCTGTGGAACAAAGACCTCGCGCCGATTCCTCTCGATCACCGCACGTGGGGCACCTACAACTACACCGCGCTCTGGGTCGCCATGAGCGTCAACATTCCCACCTACCTGATGGCCAGCGCGATGATTGCCGGCGGCATGAATTGGAAACAGGCGCTCTTCACCGTTTTTCTCGGCAATGTCATCGTCCTGATTCCAATGCTGCTCAATGCGCACGCTGGTGCAGAATACGGCATTCCGTTTCCCGTTTTCGCGCGCTCTTCCTTTGGAGTGCTCGGCGCAAATATTCCTGCTGTATTGCGCGCCTTAGTCGCCTGCGGCTGGTTCGGCATTCAGACCTGGATCGGCGGCGAAGCCATCAACACGTTACTTGCAGCGGTCATTCCAGGCTGGAATCACGTCTGGCTCTGCTTCTTCTTGTTCTGGGCATTAAATGCGATCGTGATCCTTCGAGGAATCGGCACGATTCGCTTTCTGCAGGGAATCACCGCGCCTGCGCTGTTGATTCTCGGCCTTGCGATGCTCTGGTGGGCTTACTCGAACGCAGGCGGCCTCGGGCCAATGCTTTCCGCGCCGTCGAAATTCCAAACCTTTGGGGAATTCTTTGCGTTCTTCATTCCGTCACTTACGGGCGTCGTTGCATTCTGGGCCACGGTCGCGTTGAACATTCCTGATTTCACTCGTTATGCCAAAGGCCAGCGCGAACAGATGCTCGGTCAGGCGCTTGGCTTGCCGACAACGATGACGTTCTATTCATTCATCGGAATCGCGGTCACGTCGGCTACGGTGATCGTGTTCGGCCAAGCCATCTGGGATCCGGTGGTTGTGCTCAGTCGTCTCGGAAATCCGATCGCTGTTGTGATCGCCATGCTCGCGCTGCTTCTCGCCACGCTCAACGTCAATGTAGCTGCAAATGTCGTCTCACCAGCCAATGATTTCTCGAATCTCTATCCGCGCCGGATCAGCTTTAAAATCGGCGGCATCATCACGTGTTTTGTCGGGCTGCTCATGCAGCCCTGGCGCTGGCTTTCCAGCCATGGCACCTACGTGATGGGTTGGCTCGTCGGCTACTCGAGTTTTCTTGGTCCGATCGCGGGCGTGATGATTGCGGATTATTACGTGGTGCGAAAGCGCAGGTTAGATCCTGAAGAGCTGTTCAAGCGCGGAGGCAAATACGAGTTTTCTGGCGGTTTCAACTGGCGCGCCGTAGCGGCTCTGGCGGCTGGAATTTTCATCGCGCTAATTGGTCTTGTGGTTCCTGCTTTGCACGGCTTGTATCAGTACGCGTGGTTCGTCGGCTTTGGCGTGTCCTTCGTTGTTTATCTGCTCATTATGCCTCGCCCGCAGGTCTCGCGCTGATCTTTGCCTCACCCGAATCCTGACAATAGGCATTGAAGAAGACTAGCTACGCGGATGCCTTCCGTTCGAGGAATTTCCGGATGTCGCGCAGAACCTTCGCCAGCATCGCCGACGTCAGCTTACCCGTAAAGGTATTTTGCTGGCTCGGATGATATGACGCGAATAATCGTGGCAATCCCTGAGGCAACTCATAGCTCGCGCCATGTCGAAACGGATACGCGGCGAAGCCCTTGATCTCTCCGCGATCTTTGAGCAGCCCTAGAAAAGTGCGCATCGCGATGCTGCCGAGCGCGAGCAACGCGCGCGGCCGCAATAGTTCCAGCTCGCGCTCGAAGTATGGACGGCAGTTCGCCTGTTCCGATGGCAGCGGTTTATTGTCAGGCGGCGCGCAGCGAACGGCTGCAGCTATATAGGCATTCTTCAGCATGAGCCCATCGTCGCGGTCGGTTGAGGTCGGCTGGTTCGCGAACCCGGCTTGATAGAGGGCGGCGTACAGGAAATCTCCGGAGCGGTCGCCAGTGAATACGCGGCCTGTGCGATTGCCGCCGTGCGCTGCAGGCGCAAGTCCGAGAATCAGTAGTTGCGCGCGAGGATCGCCAAAGCCGGGAACGGGTTTGCCCCAATACTTCCATTCGCGGAAGGAAAAGCGTTTCTCGCGCGCTATCTTCTCGCGGTATTCCACGAGCCGCGGACATTTTCCGCATCGGATGATTTCGGCGTTCAATTGATCGAGTTGGGTCACAGGGCTTCCGCGAAGACGCTATCACGAAACCGAAGCTCTGATTCGCACATCCAAGCTCTGCCGGCCTGAATGGACGCCGCGAACGGAGCGTTTTACACCGGGAACGCGACAGGCGAAAAGGCCGAAAACGCAATTTTTCTGCCGATCGGAATTTGCTGGGGCTGTTTGTAAATGGTAGCAAAATTTCTAATCGAGATACCGTAGGTTAGAATTGAGAGAAATGAGCGGACGAAAATGCGCTTGTCACGATTGATGCGAAAGGCTTGCGGTTTGCGGACTTTCCGCTAGGATTAGCACCTCAGGTTCCTGGAGCCCCCTTCCATGGCGAATGCACGTGAAAGAATCGTGGTGATCGAATCGGATGCGGCGACTCGCGACGCGCTGCAAGCAGCTATGCAAGGCGCGGGCTACGACGCGGCGCCGTGTGCCACATTTCAAGAAGGCCTCGACGCGATACACGCAAGTGGTGCGGATTTGCTTTTACTGGATTCGCGAATGCCCGACCTGAATGCTCGCGGGGCTCTGGCGACGATTCGGGGATCGGCGGCTACCGAGGCGTTGCGCGTGATTCTTCTGGTCGGATCGAGCGCCGAAGAACGCGCGGCCGCGATTGACCTTGGTGCGGATGACGCGATTTCGAGACCTTTCGAATCGAGTGAGCTTCTGGCGCGAGTCCGCGCTCAATTGCGCGCGCTGCGGGCCGAAGCAGCGCTGCGGGCGAAAGCGCGAATCGCTGAAGAAGGGCAGCAGATCGCGCATACGGCATTCGAAGCTCTGGCGGTGACGGAGAAAATGACGAGCGATGCGTTCACACTCGATCGCCGGCTGAAAATTGGATTCGGGGCTGTGTTCGCGCTCGCTGCGATCATGGGGCTCATCTATTTTGGTTTCGCCCGCACCGCGCAGAAGGAAACGATACGCGCGAACGCGACAATAGCGAAGCTCGAGGGCGGATTAGTCCACCAGCAGGACTTAATTGCAGAGGCTCGCAAGCTTCGTGAACAAGGGGGCACCGAAGCCGCCACGATACCGGTTGGGAAGGACGACCTCAAGCGCCAGGCCGACGAGCTGAAATCCAAAATGGCAGGGGCGAGCTCGACGGACATGGCATCGTTGCAACAGCAACTACAGGCAACAAACGAGCGTCTGAAGCGAATCGAGAAAGAAGGCTCAGCCGCTCAAAACCTGATTCCGATAGACGTTCAAAGCGTATGCCTGCTTCACGTGTCGGTCGCGTTCAATCAAAAACAGAGCGGACAGCGACTGCGCTACGCCGGATTGAATCCTCAAGGCGAGCCGTTGCAGGACAGCCAAGGGAATCCGATCCTCACGCTCGAAGGGCACGGGCCGGAGGTGAAGTTCGATATTTTCGGGACGGGCTTTCTGGTGGCTGGCGGTGGACGCGTCCTGACAAACCGTCACGTCGCCGAACCATGGTGGAAGAACGACGAACTCAATGAACTGACGAGCCAGGGATTCCAGCCTCAAATTTCTTTGATTCGCGCATATTTTCCGGGCGACCCACGCGCGTTTCACGCGGAGATTCAGGAAGTCTCGAAGGACACCGACCTGGCGACGATGCACGTGGACGTGCAGGACTTGAAACGCTCCGTGCTTTCCTTGGATGCAAGCAAAGCCGCGGCGACGAGTGGGCAACCGATCGTGTTGATGGGATACGCCACCGGGCTTGCCGCCATTCTCGCGCGGACCGATGAGGAGACGGCGCAGCAGATTTTGTCGCACGGAAGCGGCGATGTGGCGCAGATTCTGGACGAACTTGCGCGTCGCAGTCTGATTCGGCCGCTCATCACGCAGGGTCACATCGGAGACGTGCTGCCGGATAAAATCGTGTTCGATGCACAAACCACTTCGGGCGGTTCCGGCGGGCCTCTTTTCAATCAGCAAGGAAAAGTGATCGGCGTGACTTATGCCGTGCTGAAGGGATTCGGCGGATCGAATTTCGGCATTCCGATTCGTCTTTCGCAACCGCTGCTGGGCCAATAGCCAGCGGTAACATCGGCCCTCAAATTGACTTCATCAACCCGCACGGCTAGCATGGTTTCAGCGATTTTCCTCAGGCCGAGCCTGGGGCGTGCACGTCCTTGCGGGCTTGAAAGCTCCGCAGTCCATGGAAACCGGAACGCGGTCGAAAAATATTCTGGATCGAATTGTGGAAGCACGCCGCGAATCGGTGGCGCATCGCAAACGCGTGCTTCCCGAAGTAGCGCTCAAAATTGCGGTTGAGAAGAAGATTCCGCCACCGCGAGATTTTGTGTCAGCACTCACGCGCAACGGTATCAACATCATCGCCGAACTAAAGAAAGCTTCGCCTTCGAAGGGGCTCTTGCGGGAGGAGTACGCGCCGGCTGTTCTTGCGTCGGGCCTGGAATCAGCCGGCGCTGCGGCGCTTTCCGTGCTGACAGAGGAGGATTTTTTTCATGGCTCACTCGGCGATTTGAAGGAAGCCACACGGGTGACGAAGATTCCGATCCTGCGCAAGGATTTCATCATAGACCCCTGGCAGGTATGGGAAGCACGGGCGGCGGGTGCCGATTCGTTTCTTCTGATTGCTGCGATTCTCAGCGACAGTGCTCTAGGAGCACTGCTGGCGCTTGGCCGCTCGCTGAAAATTGAACCGCTCGTGGAAGTCCATGAACGGGCGGAGCTTGACCGCGTTATCGCTGCGGGTGCGAAGATTATCGGAGTTAACAATCGTGACCTTCGCGATTTTCAAGTCCATATTGAGACGTCTCTGGCCCTCATTGAGATGATTCCGCAGGACTGCATCGCCGTAAGCGAATCGGGGCTGCGCACTCACGAAGACATCGAGCGGCTGCGGCGCGCCGGTTTTGATGCATTCCTGATCGGCGAGCATCTGATGAAAGAGGCTGACCCGGATTCGGCTCTCCGAGCTTTACGCGGAGATTCGAGCACGACGAAGATCCCCGATTGAGATTCGAATGGCCAAAGTGAAAGTGAAAATTTGCGGAATCACGAATTGGACCGACGCGCGGCGCGCCGTGGACGCTGGGGCGCAATTCCTGGGATTCAATTTTTACCGGCCAAGCCCACGTTATATCCAACCGACCGCCGCGCGGCGAATCATTCGGCGACTGCCGGATGGTATTGCGGCGGTGGGCGTCTTCGTGAATGAACCCGAAGCAAACATGCTCGCGATTGCGCGGCGAGTCGGTCTCGATTACCTGCAACTCCATGGCGACGAGCCGCCGGAACAGGTGGCTCGCCTGAGACGAGAAATTCCGGTGATTAAGGCGGTTCGAGTTCGCGATTCCTTTCGGCCAAGGCAGCTAGATTCTCTTGAGCTGCGCTTCCGCGATTCTGCTTGACGGCTTTGACGCTCGCCGTCACGGCGGGACTGGAAAGACGTTTAACTGGAATTTGGCTCGCGGTTCGAATGGCTCACGACGCATCTTTCTTGCGGGAGGCCTGACACCGGAGAATGTTGCCGAAGCGATCCGTGTGACGCGTCCGTACGCTGTGGACGTGTGCAGCGGCGTCGAGGCGCGTCCGGGAAGAAAGGATCCTGCGCGAATCGTCGCGTTGATGTGGGCGGTGAAAGCGGCGGAGGCCAAGCAAAAGTGAGTTCTGCTCCACAATCGATGCCCGATGCGCAGGGGCGTTTCGGACCCTATGGGGGCCGATACGTTCCGGAAACGCTGGTCGCTCCGCTCGAACAGCTCGAGCGTGCATACAACGAAGCGCGCGATGCCCCGAGATTTCAAGCGGAGCTCGATTTGCTCCTCAGTAATTTCGCGGGGCGTCCAACGCCGCTTCAATTTGCTTCGCGGCTAAGCGAGCACCTTGGCGGGCCTCGGATCTACCTGAAGCGCGAAGACCTGCTCCACACCGGCGCGCACAAAATCAACAACTGCATAGGGCAGGGTTTGCTCGCGGTGCGGATGGGGAAGCGCCGCGTGGTGGCGGAGACAGGCGCCGGGCAGCATGGGGTGGCAACGGCGACCGTTGCGGCGAAGCTCGGTCTGACGTGCACCGTGTACATGGGCACGGAAGACATGGAACGGCAGCGCCTGAATGTGATTCGGATGCGGCTTCTTGGCGCCGAAGTGATCGGAGTGGACTCCGGCAGCCGCACGCTGAAAGATGCAATCAACGAGGCGATGCGGGACTGGGTTACGAATATCGCGACGTCGCACTATCTTCTCGGGTCTGTCCTCGGCGCGCATCCTTATCCGCAAATGGTGCGCGATTTTCATAAAGTGATCGGAGAAGAAGCACGCGAACAAATCATGCAGGTGGAGGGACGCCTGCCCGATTTGCTGGTGGCCTGTGTGGGCGGTGGGTCGAATGCGATTGGGCTTTTCAACGCGTTTCTCGGCGACAAGAGCGTACGGTTGCTCGGGGTCGAAGCGGGCGGGCGTGGAAAATCTCTCGGCGAGCACGCGTCACGCTTGGCTGCGGCTGAAGGATTCACGGGAGCCGTCCTGGCGTGCTGCAAGGAACATACACATACGTGTTGCAGACGGCCGACGGCCAGATTTCGACGACGCATTCGGTGTCGGCCGGGCTTGATTACCCAGCGATCGGTCCGCAACACGCATGGCTGGCCGATCAGCGACGCGCGGAATACACGGCGGTGAGCGACGAGGAAGCGATACAGGCTGCGAAAACGCTCGCGCGACTTGAAGGGATTATTCCCGCGCTTGAATCGGCGCATGCCATTGCGGAGCTTATCAAGCGTGCTCCGAAAATGAAGAAAGACGAAATTGTGATACTGAACGTCTCCGGGCGCGGCGATAAAGACATGGAGACGCTGTCGCGGTATGTCTGATCCCGCGATTTCGAAGGCGGTTACAGAGGCGGGATCGAGCGCCAGTTGCCGGACGGACGGATTTCCAGGAAGTTCCGCGAGTTGGCTGGCAAAGGCGAGCTCGGACTTGTCGCATACATTACCGCAGGCGATCCTTCTCTCGACGCAACCGAAAAGATTGTTCTTGCAGCCGCGGCAGCGGGCGCGGACGTAATCGAGCTGGGTGCGCCGTTCAGCGATCCTGTTGCGGATGGCCCAACGATTCAACGGGCGAGCGAACGGGCTTTGCGGGCGGGACTACTCTAGCGGGCGTTATCGATCTCGTGCGTCGGATCCGTTTGGGGTCGGATGTGCCGCTCGTGCTTTTTAGTTATTTCAATCCGATTTTGCAGATGGGGCTTGAGAAATTTGCGGTAGCCGCTGCTGCGGCTGGCGCAGACGGAGTTCTCGCGACGGACTTGACGCTGGAAGAGGCTGGTGAGTATCGAGCTGTAATGCATGCAAACGGGCTCGACACGATTTTCCTGGTGGCTCCCACGTCGACGGACGAGAGGATTGAGAACATTGCGCGCGCTTCGAGAGGATTTCTTTATTTGATTTCGCGTGCGGGTGTAACCGGGGCGCAGGAGGCTCTTCCTCCGCAGCTTCCGGGGATGGCGCGCAGGGTTCGAAAATTCACGACGCTTCCGATCGCTGTGGGTTTCGGGATTTCGTTGCCGACGCACGTTACTGTGCTGGCGGGATTGCCGATGCCGCCGTGGTTGGATCGGCGCTCGTGGCGGAAATTGAGAAGGCTGCATCGCCTGAGGCCGCTGCGGAAGCTGTGGCGGAGCGAATTCGCGTGTTGAAACGGGCGGCGCGTGAAGGTGTCAGCCGACGTGGAGTCGAGGAAAGTTAGAAGTTAGGAGTTCCCTTAAAGCCACAGAACCTTTGTCGGTCCCACGCACTTGCACTCCGCACCTTATGTACTAAGATGGACCGCGCGAAAATCGCTTGGGAGTGTGGAATCCTAGACGCACGATAATGGCAACCCTCAGGAGAGGTGAATGGACAAGCGAGTGGCGAACGCCGACGCGGCGATTGCTAGAATTCAAGATGGCGCGACGATTTTGCTTGGCGGCTTCGGTCTGTGCGGCATTCCGGAAAATCTGATCGCCGCGTTGCAGCGCAAAGGCTCGAGAGATCTGACGCTGGTGTCAAATAACGCCGGCATCGACAATTTCGGCATCGGCCTGCTGCTGCAGACGAAGCAGGTGAAGAAGATGATCGCGAGCTATGTGGGCGAAAATAAAACTTTCGAGCAGCTCGCGCTGAAAAAAGAAATTGATGTGGAGTTGAATCCGCAGGGAACGCTAGCCGAGCGCATTCGGTGCGGGGGGGCGGGAATTCCGGCGTTCTACACGCCAACCGGTTACGGGACTATGGCTGCGGAGGGCAAAGAAGTTCGCGAATTTAACGGGCGGCCGCACGTCCTGGTTCCCTCGCTGCGCGGGAATTTCGCTTTTATTAAAGCCTGGAAGGGTGACCGCTGGGGGAATCTGGTCTATCGGAAAACGGCGCGAAATTACAATGCCGTGATGGCGACGGCCGCGGACTACACGATTGCGGAAGTGGAAGAGCTCGTCGAGCTTGGCGAACTGAATCCAGATTGCATTCATACGCCGGGGATTTTTGTTGATGCGATTTTTCAGGGCACGCAATACGAAAAGCGGATCGAGCGGCGGACAGTCCGCAAACGGCAATAGCGGGAGACGGAATGGCGGAACGAACGACTGAAATCGATAAGAGGGAAGTGATTGCACGGCGCGTGGCGCGTGAGTTGCGCGATGGATATTACGTGAATCTCGGCATTGGATTGCCGACGCTGATTCCGAGTTATTTGCCACCGGGAATGGAGGTGGTGCTGCAATCCGAGAACGGGATGCTGGGAATTGGCGCCGTATCCTTACGAAGGCGAAGAGGATGCGGACCTGATTAACGCGGGCAAGGAGACGATCACGGAAATTCCGGGCTGCGCATATTTTTCGAGCGCTGAATCGTTTGGAATGATTCGCAGTGGGCGAGTCAACGTGACCGTGCTGGGTGCGCTGCAAGTGGATGAAAAAGGAAATCTCGCGAACTGGGCGATTCCCGGGAAAATGCTGAAGGGTATGGGCGGCGCGATGGATTTGGTGGCCGGGGCGAAGCGCGTGATCATCGCGATGGAGCACGCCACGAAAGACGGCGAGCCAAAAATTGTGAAGGCGTGCAGCCTTCCACTTACCGGCGTAGGCGTGGTGGATATGATCGTGACGGAGCTAGCGGTAATTGACGTGGCGGCTGAGGGCTTGGTGCTGCGCGAAGTAGCGGCCGGCGTGACGCCGGAAGACGTGCAGAAGGTGACCGAGCCGAAGCTTTTGCGTTCGCCCGATCTGAAGACGATGGCGGTGTGAGGCGCGATCGGCGTGCCCGCTGGGGCGTGGGCGGGGCGCGAAAAGATTACGCGGTCAGACGTTTTGTGGCCTGTTGGCAGCGCACGACCTGCGATACCATACGCGCAACGGATTCCGAGGAGAGTGAATGCAGCCTCATTCGATTGTGGTGATTAGTCTGCACTCGCCGAAGGAAAAGCTGTGGGGCGAGCTTGTGGATATTTCGAATGCCGGCGTGACTTTGCGCGGGATCGATTTGAGCTCGTTTGATGATTTCGTGAGCCAGATACTGCATCCGGATGGCGATCGGATGGGCTTGCCCACTTTGTTTTTTCCGATGCTGCGAATTGAGAGGATCGCGCTCGACGAGGCGCGCGGCTCGATTCCTTCGTTGGCTGAAGTTTTTGCTAAAAAAGTAGGGCGCTCGCTGCCGGATTATCTCGCGCAGTTTGCGTGATTCGGAAGTAGACGCGGATTTCTACGCCCAGGTCCATTTCATGCCCAGTCGAATCCTGACGGTTCCAAACCAGCTCACATTTCTGCGCCTGGCCTTCCTGCCGGTGTTTCTGATTGCGATCGAGTATGAGCGGTACGACCTGGCGCTGGGAATTTTGGTGGCGGCCGGCGTGAGCGATGCGCTCGATGGGCTGCTTGCGCGCGGGTTGAATCAGAGAACGCCGCTTGGAGCGTATCTCGATCCGATCGCGGATAAGCTGCTGCTTTCGTCGTCGTATTTTATTTTGGCGCTGAAGGGGAAGATTGCGTGGTGGCTGACGATTCTGGTGCTGGGGCGCGACGTGTTAATTCTGGTGGCGTGCGCGGTGATTTTGATTACCGTTGGCTACCGGCCGTTTCCGCCGAGCATTTGGGGAAAGGCGACTACATTTTTCGAGATACTGCTTGTGGTGCTCGTTCTGGTGCTGGCGATTTGGGACAACCATTCCCTATGGGTCGTGCGTTACGCATGCACGTATCTGGTGGCCGTGTTTCTGGCGATTTCGGGATTGCATTACAGCATTGTTGTGTCGCGGCAGCTTCACGCTGGGGTTTGAAATCGATTCGTCACGTGAAATCGGATTGGGCTTTAGCCGCCACCCTGAATGAGACCCTTCATCATGAACGCAATGCTAGCGATTACGACGAGTGCGGTCGCCCAGCCTAGAGCGTTTGCGTGATTGCGTTCTTCCGGAGACCCGGGTGGCCGATCTGCCATGATTTTTCCGAGGCCGAATCCTGCGACCAATCCACCGAAATGCGCGTAATTGTCAATTCCGGGAAACAGAAATCCCCAAATCGCGATGTAAACGAGCCATCGAATAATCTGGCTGCGGAGCATTTGCATACCCGCGCTCTTACGACCAGTGGTGATTGCGAGAAGCACGCCGATCAATCCCAGCAAGGCTCCTGATCCTCCCATGCTGGGGTGCCCGCTGAGAGTACTACTTAAAAGGTATCCGCCTATTCCTGTCGCGACATAGATAAAGAAGAATCGCGCTGACCCGTAAAGCTCTTCAATCTGCGGGCCAATATCCATCAACACCCACATGTTGAAGACAATGTGCATCAGGCTCCCGTGAAGAAATACTGCCATTACCAGGCGCCAAGGTTGAATAAGATCAACAGGCATCGGGTAGGACATTCCGAAACGGGTGAGCACGGTTCCGTCGATGCCGCCGATACCTAGCAGCGCAAAAATTCCGCCACCGCCCGGGGGCTGAAGACCGTTTGTACGAAGCGTGACGAGCAGCGTGACGATGTAGAGCAGGCAGCTGAAGCCGAGAATGCCGTAAGTGGCAGGGGATGTGGCGGGGAACAGATTTCCGAGCGAACGGCTCGCGGCAGCCATCGAGAAGGTCAGGTTCGCGCCGCATTGATGGCAGCGCGTGGCATTCGCGCCGACAAGGGTGCCGCAAGAAGGGCAAAGCTGCGGGCGTCCTTGCTTTCCGCCGCCGAAAAAGCCGCTCATTTGTTCACGATCCGATGTTTACGAATCCGATGTTCACGAATCCGATCCAGTCTATGGTGAAGGCGCGATGCAAGTGCGATACGCTTCCTTGCGCGATTGTGGGTGCGTTCCTATAATACCGAAAATGAGACGAAACAAGTGAATCGGGTTAGCGCGTGAGATTTAGTGACGGGCGAAGCGAATCGGCCGCTGAATCGAATCAGTTTCGCGGCAGTGTTCGTGCTAAGCGGTTCCCATTTTTAGCACTCACGTTTGTATCGCTGCTACTATTCGCGGCAGGTTGCAACCACAGGCCACAACGGACCCAAAGTCCTCCGGCGCCGACTCCGGCACCTCAGCAAGTCCCTCCATCGCAGCCCACGACACCTACTCTGCCTGCACACGGGCGGCAGACGCCAGCCAATGGATGGGTGGAAGAAGGCGTCGCATCATGGTACGGCTATCCCTTTCAGGGACGCCGCACATCGAATGGCGAAATTTACGACATGCACGAATTCACCGCGGCGCATCGCACGCTGCCGTTTAACGCGATGGTTCGGGTGACGAACCTGACCAATGGAAAGCAAACCGAAGTGCGCATCAATGATCGCGGCCCATTCGTCGCGAATCGGGTAATCGATTTATCTCTCTCTGCCGCGCAGGCCATCGAAATGGTGGGCCCGGGGACCGCACACGTGCGCCTCGAGGTGATTTCCGGGCCGAATCCGTCGGTGGGATACTTTGGAGTACAGGTGGGAGCGTTTCTGGTGCAGGAGAATGCGGCAAGGCTAAAGGCGCAGCTCGAATCGCGATATCCGCCGGTGAGTGTGGTGCCATTCGAATCGCCAAATGGGACCTTCTATCGCGTTCGGATAGGCCGGCTGGCCAGCGAGGAAGCGGCGAGATCACTCGCCGGACAGCTCCATAACACCGAGCAATTCACTACATTCGTCGTGCGGCTCGACAACTAGGACGTGATTGCTCTAGGTTATTCGCTTGGGGTCGTATTTCTCTTGATCAACTACTTGTGTTTCATCACGTACACGCCATCCCAATCAGCTTCCGGTCCTTCGGCGAGATACTCTTCGCAACGGCGTAAAAATATGCGCGCGGGCCCGTCGTCGGGCCAGCGATCGAGAATCTGTTCGAAGGCCTGTCCAGCGGCACGCCAATCGCGCTGCTTGTAAGCTGTTTGACCGCGGGCAAAAAGCTCCACGAGTTCCTTGCCTTCAGCTCCGAGCGCTTCGGCGTCGAGCACTTCGTAAATCGTGACGGGAAGAAGCTTACCTTTCACGCGGATCATGTCGAGTTCACGCACCAGAACTCGATCGCTCTGCAACACTTTGTAAGTGGATTCGCTGATGATGATTCGCGTGCCGTATTCCTTATTGAGGCCCTCCAGGCGCGATGCCAAATTCACCGCGTCGCCCATGGCCGTATATGCGAGGCGCATCGACGATCCCATGTTGCCTACGGAAGCGACACCGGTGTTTAGTCCAATGCCGATATCCAAGACGGGTTGCCCTTGCGCGCGCCAATCTTTTTGCAACTCGGCGAGACGAGCGAGCATGCTGAGTGCTGCGTTGCAAGCTCGGGTTGCGTGATCGGGTTCCTCATAGGGTGCGCCCCAGAAACCCATCACCGCATCGCCGATATATTTATCCAAGGTGCCTTGGTAGCGAAAGACGATCCGGGTCATCTCTGTGAGGTAGCCGTTAAGCAGGTCAGCGAGTTCCTGGGCATCGAGCGATTCGGAGATTGAAGTGAAACCGCGGATGTCGCTGAAGAGGACAGTAATTTCGGACTTGCGGGGCTTGACGCGCTCGGGATCATCGAGCAAACGGCGAACCACTTCGGGTGGGACGTATTGCTGGAATCTGCTGCGGACTTTGCGTTTCTCCTGCTCTTCAATCAGCACGCGGTAGAGGGCGACGAGACTGACGTTGGGTACGAGGGTGAAAAGCGCCGGAACGATGAAGTTGAGCCAGGATCCATGCAGGAACGCGAAGTAGACGATTCCCGCGAAGGGAAGCAACAGGGCCAGCCCCAGAGGCATCCAGCGCGGCTGTGTCATGGCAAGCCAAATTCCGAGTGGAATACCAAACAGCAGGATGAAAAATAGGTCTGTCAGCACCTCTTTGGCGCCGCGCTTGAGGAATTGGCGATTGAGAATGTTGTCGATCAGATTCGCGTGCACTTCGACGCCGGGAAAATCAAGCCCACCGAACGGCGTGACGCGATTATCGCCGATCCCAGTCGCCGATGCGCCGACGAGAACAATCTTGTCTTTGAATGTACCCGGAGGGAATTGTTTCTTTGCGGCGTCGGCGAAGGAAACATATGGGTACGTTCGAGCCGGGCCATGGTAATTAACCAGCACTCGACTCACGTCGTCCGGATGCACAACTAACTTGGGCCCGAACTCGACAGAAGCAACGCCGTTGCGAGCGTACCAGAGAATCGTCTGCTGATTCGGAAGGCCGAGATAAAGCCGCAGCGCTTGAACATCAATCGATGCGTACATGTCCCAATTTGCCCGGTCCGGATCGAGGCCGAAGGGTGTGGCGAGGGCCATCCGGCGGACGACGCCATCCGCGTCCACAATGCAATTGAAATAGCCTGTTCCACCCGCCTCGGCAGCCACCGCGCCCGTAAGTAGATCGCTATTCGCTTCCGCTCCACGCGGGACAAGTCCTAAGTCCTCATACTTATCAATTAAATCAACTCTTCCTTTGTCACCAGCACTCCGGAACGACGGCACCGGACGAACCTGCGGGAATGGAAAAAACGCGAGAGCATTCGCATAGCTGGCGAGCGCCTGAGGAGTAACTCCCTTCAGGTCAGTCTGCGTATAGAGGAAATAGTTTCCAAGCACTACGTGACCGAATCGCTTAATGGCGTCCGCGAACTGCTGATCGTAATCGTATTCTTTTCGAAGGGCTTCGATTCGTGCGGTAAGTGCCGGATTTGGCGGCGTACCCTTCTTTTGTTCTTCGGCCAACTGCGAAGTAAGGTCGTCGAGGGGCTTGGCAGTTTCGTCCTGCTTGCTGAACGTGATATCGAAGGCCACTACCTTGCCGCCATCCTCACGGATGTTGTCGAGCAAGCGAGCGAAATGGAAGCGCGGGAAAGGCCAGTGACCGAGAGCTTCCTGCGACTGCTGATCAATATCAACGATCACGATGCGGGGATCTGTTTTTATCCGCCCGCGCGCCTGAAAACGATAATCGAGGCTGCTGAGCTCAAGACGATAAATGGAATCGAAGAGCGGAGTAGGACGCTCGCCCAAAAAGGTAGCTGCGTAAATCGCGAGGGCGGCGAGCGTCACGATCAGGCTGATCGTTAGCGAACCCTTGTGGTTCCACCATCGACGCAGGATCTTGACGAGTTGTTGGCCGAAGCGGTCGGGCATACTTAACGTGAATCCACCTGCGACTGACTAAGAGGAGCGAATCGGCGCAAGGCTAGCAAACGACTGCGTTGGATTCAAGGCAAGAACCGCGAGACAGTTCGGCGAACGTGCGCACGTGCTCCGCCGCTTAGCTTCCGCTATACTGTGACGCGTTTTCGGAGTGATACCCGGAGACGATTTTCGACCAATATGCCCGCGAAGAAAAAACTCCTCCGCGAAACGGGCTCGAAAGCCGAGAAGCTTGCGAGTCAATTGCGAGCCACGCGCCAGTTGCTGAAGGTGGCGGAACGCGAGCGCGAAGAGTTGAACGAGATCGGCATCGCACTTTCATCGCAGCGCAATATCGGCGTTCTGCTCAGTCTGATCCTCAAGAAAGCGCGCGACATTACTGGCGCTGATGCGGGTTCGCTCTATCTGGTAGAAGAGGACACGCAGGATGGGCGCCGCCTACGGTTCAAACTGACCCAGAACGATAGCTTTGAATTTCCATTTCAGGAGTTTACGCTGCCGCTAACGGAAGATTCGATGGCAGGGTACACGGCGTTACGTGGAGAGGTGCTGAACTTCGCAGACGCTTACAAGATTCCCGCGGATCTGCCCTTTCGATTCAACGATCGCTACGACCGCGAGTCAGGCTACCGCACACGCTCGCTTCTCGCGCTGCCCATGAAGAATGCAAAGGGCGAAGTGATTGGCGTGCTGCAGCTTATCAATTCAAAGCGCAACTTGGCCCTGCGCCTAAGAAATGCGGAGGACGTCGCGAAGTACGTGCAGCCCTTCCGCGAGCGGTCAGTGCGGCTGGCCCTGTCACTAGCATCGCAGGCGGCCGTGGCGTACGAGAATCGGAAACTATACAACGATATCGAGACATTGTTCGAGGGATTTGTGAGTGCGGCAGTGACGGCCATCGAGCAGCGCGATCCTACTACGTCCGGCCACTCTCTTCGCGTGGCCACCTACACGCAAGCGCTTGCGGAAGCCGCGGATGCGGCCGCGAGCGGTCCCTATGCCGAGACTCATTTCGATCGCGAACAGATGAAGGAAATTCGCTACGCGGCCCTGCTCCATGATTTTGGCAAGGTTGGCGTGCGGGAGGAAGTGCTTGTCAAGGCGAAGAAACTGTATCCACTTCAGCTGGAGTTGGTGCGGCAGCGATTCAACTACATTCGCAAGGAACTCGAAGCAAGCAACGTGCGACGAAAGCTTCAGATGTACCTCGAGCGCGATCGAGGCGATGCGCTGCAAGAAATCGCGCGCCTGAGCGAGGACTTCGAACAGCGGCAAAAAATGATTGCCGAGTATCTCGATCTGATCATCGAATCCAATGAACCGACTCTACTCGAGCATACGAATTCACGCAGGTTGCAGGAAATCGCGAAGCATCTTTTTCTTGATCCGCAAGGCGTAGAATCGCCGTACTTGAAGCCGGAGGAAGTGGGGCTGCTTTCAATTCCGAAAGGAAGCTTGAATGGAGCCGAGCGGCTCGAAATCGAATCGCATGTGGTGCACACGTATAACTTCCTGAGCCAGATCCCATGGACCAGCGAACTGAAAAAAGTGCCGGAGATTGCTCGCGCGCACCACGAGAAATTGAACGGCACCGGATATCCCTACAAGCTGCGAGGAGATCAAATCCCATTGCCGACCAAAATGATGACGATATGCGATATTTTTGACGCACTAACCGCAGCCGATCGCCCCTACAAGCGGGCGGTAGCTACCGACCGCGCGCTGGGTATTCTCGACGACTGCGTTCGAGCTAAAGAGATAGATCCGGACTTGTTCCGCTTATTTCGCGAGGCTCGTGTGTACGAGCGAGGGGCGCTTTCTTCTTGAGTTTCAATACCAGTGATTGTCTGCACGACAAATCCCCCCGAAACCATGTCTCCTTTCTTTCGCAGGATAGCCACAATCGGTACGTTCGTTCTTGTTGGGTTGTTTTCATTTTCGTTTTTAGCATCTGCTCAAACTGCGCCTTCGGCCACTTGGTATGTGACGATCGTTCTGCCGCCCAAGCTAATCGCTGGTCGCCCTGCGACGCTGGCGATCCTCGGCGCGGATGGCAGGCTTGCGCCTAATGTGACCATTGCGATTGGTGAAGGCCAAAGCTTAAAGACGGACGCAACGGGCCGCGCATTTTTCACAGCGCCCGCAACGCCGGGCGTTTTGTTTGCGGAGGCCTCGGGGGCGTCGGCAGTTGCGCTAGTAGACGAAACTCCTTCTCCAAGCGCGCAAGCGGCCAAGGAAGACTTAGCAATGGCCCCCGTGATTTCGCTCAGAGATCGTTTCCCAATTTGCGGCGGAGGATTTCGCGGCGATGCGGACGCAAACCGTGTGACGATGAATGGCGACCGAGCTCTCATCGTGGCTTCCTCGCCTGAGTGCTTGGTTGTTCTCCCAAGTCCCAGAGCAGTTCCGGGTGCCGCGAAAATAACCGTCGACTCGTCCGGCACGCAACGCAATGCTACGACGACTCTCGTCGCACTCCAATTCGAAGCACCTCCGACTGCGCCGGTTCCGGGGCAAAGAAGCGAGCTCACGGTGCATGTGGAAGGTTCAGACGCGCCACTCGACCTAACTATTCAGAATGAAACTCCCGGCGTGCTGGAATTCCTGAAGGGAGACACGCAGGGAGTGAGAACCTCTGGCGGAAGCCGTAATATCGCGCAGGTGCAGATCAGTGCGGTCCGCTCAGGAGATTATTCTTTCAACGCAAGATTGATTCCATCACCCGACATTGCCGCAGCGCAGCGATATCTTCGCGCGGCGGTACCACTTGCACCGAAGGCATTGCAGCACCGCGTGAGTGATGCGGCGAGTCGGGTGGCGACGCATCCCAAGGATCGGGAAAAAGTGAAGCAGGATCTCGAAAAAATGATTTCCGCGACGATCCCTGGCCACTTTCGAACACTGCTGGAAGCGGCGCGAGCATCAACTTAGCTTTAATTGCTCACTTGAAGCAGATTCAAGGATTTTGGTAACTCCGTCCGGAAGCGCGCCCTGCGACATCTGCTCGAGAGTGTTTCGCGTGCGGCTAAGGCGGCTATCGGCTTCTTCATAACTTTGTTGAGCGTGCCGCAAGTGATTACCGAGCTTATCGTACACGTCTCCGAACGATTCAAACTGCTTCTTGAGCCCTTCGAGGCTGGCGACCAGGTGGCGGACGTTCTCGGCAATTTTCTGCCCTTGTAAGTTACTCGCGATGGCGCTCAAGCACGCGTAGAACGTATTCGGCGAGACCGGAAATACGTGCTTGCTGCGGCAGTAACCATCCATTTGTCCGAATCGCGAATCCTCGCTCATCAAGAGTTCGTAGTAAACGCCTTCCGAGGGAACGAACATGAGCGCGTAGTCGAAAGTGTGCTCGTCGGGCAGAATATATTTTTCAGCGATCGAGTCGGCGTGCTTGCGCACTGCCGTACAGAACTCGCGGCGCGCATCGTCACCTGTCTCGGCGAGCCTGCGGTATGCGTCGAGCGGAAATTTGGAATCGATCGGGAGCAGGTGCTCGCCGGTGCGAACGATCGCATCGACGATCGCGCCCGTCGATGGAAAGCGAAACTGCATTTCGTAGGCGCTGCGCGGAAGGGCGTCTTCGAGAAGCCGCTCAAGGGCTACCTCGCCGAGGATACCTCGGGTTTTTGCGCCGCCGAGGACGTTGTGGAGGGTTTGCGCGGATTGCGAAAGATCGCGTCCGGCTTGCTGCACTTCCGCGAGTTGGGAGCTGAGCTTTCGAATCGCCTCGTTCGATGCCTGCAGTTGCTGCGCCATGGAAGCCTGCGCGGCGCTCGCGAGCTGGCCGGACGATGCGACGCCGGTTTGCAGC
Source organism: uncultured Acidobacteriota bacterium (assembly GCA_963790945.1). Classification (GTDB taxonomy): domain Bacteria; phylum Acidobacteriota; class Terriglobia; order Acidiferrales; family UBA7541; genus Palsa-295. Next base: position 79,022 of record CAWBRH010000016.1, on the reverse strand, counting down.
TCTTGCCTCACCTGGCCAAGTTGCTGTGTAACTGACTGCATGAGGCTGTTCATCTGCGCCAGCACGGTGTGCGACTGGGTAGCGAGCGAGCTTTGCATTTCCTGACGGACGGCGGAGAGTTGGGCGTCAGTACGGCGGGTGGCGGACCACAGGATCGCCACGACCGCTGCGATTGCAAGGATGCCGAAAATGAGCCATACCGCCGGACTCATGACGAGAACGCCTTTCTCAATAGCGTGAATGTTAAGGACAAAGATTCAGGGTAGCACGATGCGTGAATGTTGCAAGGCTGCGCGTTGTTACCTCTGGTAACAAAGTGAAGCGAATCTAGAAATTGATTTTCAGAGCGAACTGAAACGTCCTCGGATCGAAGGCCGCAGTGGGTTGCCCAGCGGCGCATGTTCCCGAAATCGGATCGCAGAGCGGGTTGACGTCACTCGGATTGAAACGGTTCAACATGTTGAATCCATCCGCAATGATTTGGAGGTTGAAGCGTTCCGTGATCGGAATTGTGCGTGAGATACGCAGGTCAATCTGAAAGAATCCCGGGCGAGCGAAGGCGTTGCGTCCGAGCGTGCCGGTGCAGCCGAAGAATGGGGACGGAACATCGGGAAACGAAAAGGGCGTGCCGTCGCTGCCGATACAGCGGTCCGGAGGAACGAATGCGAAGCCCTTGATGAAAGGAGAACTGACCGATCCCGGTGGAGGCGAATTCGTTTTGATAAATGACGGCCGATTCGTGGCCGTGCCGAAGTCGAGGTTCGGGTCCGAGCCGATCAGCACGTTATAGGGCCGGCCTGATGCGAGCTCAACGACCGGCGAAACAGTGAAGTTCGCAAGGAATTTCTTCCAGAAGCCTGAATCGCTCTGATGATAAGGACTTTGAAAAACGGCACTGGTGATCCAGCGATGCCGTTGATCAAAATCTGAATTGCCACGATCGAGATTCGGGAAGCTGTTGTCCTGTGGATTGAGCAACGTCGAGAGGTCCGTGGAATCGTCGATCGTGTGCGAGTACGTCCAACTGGAAAGCAGTTCGATGCCATGCGAGAACCGTTTGGTCACTGTGAGAGTGAACGCATTGTAGAGCGAGTTTCCCGTTGAGGTTTGGGGATTCACGTCGCTCCAGGGGATTTGGGTGCCGGCGAAACCGGTTGGAAATCCTGCAGCTCCGGCCAAGGCTACAAGCGTTTGGTAACCAGCCGCTGGGTTACCGGGGTTAACCGCGCTGGCGAACGAGGGATTGGGGCCGGATGGCCGAAAGAAATTGAAAACAGCAGCGCTGCCAATGAAACCAACCACGGTCCCGCCACAGTTTGGGCCGGTAAAACCTAATCCCAAAATACTCGGCGCAAGCGGACCAGCGGGAGTTCCAAAAGCGATACTGCCGCCGCCAGCGGTATTCGCAGCCGGAATGCCGCCCGGGCAAACGGTGTTGATGTCTGCTGTGCCTGGAACTTGGATGCCTTGGGGATTCGTACCAGGCGTGACAAGGCCGGCGAGAATCGCGTTGTGATCATTGCTCGTGAGTAACCGCGGTTCAGCGACGCTGATGTTAATCGTGCGATCGAGATGCGTGCCGTGCGTGTAGTTGTAGCCCACGCTGATCTTCCAATCCTTTGTAATTTCGCGCTCGATCGTCAGGTTCGCTTGTTGGGCAAGCGCATACTGAAAATTCTTAGTGACGGGAATCGTAAACGGCAAGAGCGTCAGCGGGTATCCGGCAGTTATAAAATTCTGGTTCGTAAAAATAGAATTCGTTTGAAACGGATTGAACCTCTGCTGATCCGGCTGATAACACATGACGAATGGAAGAGCGGGCGGCATAGGATTGCAGCCAGTTAACGCGCCTCCCGTGCTGGTCAACAAGCCCTGGAAAATATTTGTGGCGTTGAGCGCGAAGGGATTCAAATCCGCGAAACAGCTCGCCCCGGAACACGGTGCGCCCCCGGCGGTTTCAAGAAGCGCTGACGTGGCACCGTCCTCGGCGGTTGCCAGAAAGGCGAGAGCCAGCGCCGGGTGGTCATAGAAGAATCCATATCCTGCACGTATCACAGTTTTGCCGTTGCCCCACGGATCCCACGCGACGCCAATTCTGGGCGCAACGTTGTTCTTATCCGTAGGGATTCCCTCGACGACGCCAAAGGCCTTCTCTCCAGCGGCATTCAAAGCTGTTGCGGGTTTGAAAATTGGCATCCATTCGATGTCATAGCGCAATCCATAATTCAGGGTGAGTTTGCGGTTTATCTTCCAGCTATCCTGCGCAAAGACACCGAGCGTCTTGACGTTAAAAGGCCGGTCCGATTGACCAATTCCCTGGATAAACGAGGTTGGCAACCCAAAACCATAAGCTTGAATAGCGGAGAAACCCGGAGCGCCGGCCGCAGCAAATGCGTCACTGATAGATCCCGCGTCGAGTCCGCCGAACGAATAGACGCCGCCATAGTTCAACGTCAAGATTTCCGATTTAGACGATCTCAACTGAATCAAGTTCGTATCGGCGCCAAACTTCAGGGTATGCGCGCCCTTGATCCACGTGAGATTGTCAGTCCACTGAAAACGCCTTTCAATACGATCCTCGGTGGAAAAGGGCTCTCTCCCGAAGAACGCGAAGCCCGCGATATTTACGGCAGGCAAATCTCCACCGGGAAGGGGCGAGAACCCGTAATGCAGGCCTCGCCGCGCGTATTGAAAGCGGAACTCGTTAAAGAGCGTGCTGCTAATGGAGGTAGTGTGCTGCCCGACGATAGCAAGGTCGCGGGTCTGCTGCACCGAGGTACGCGACCCCGCGTTCTGTCCGAAGTTCTGGTTCTCGGCGTTCACCTCGATTCCCGTAATCGTGGATGGTGAAACGCTGGCGCGAATAAACGAACTATTTTTCGTATTCCAAATGTGATCGAGTCTCAACGACCAGAGGCTGGTGCCTTCGGACGTCGGGAAGTTTCCAACAGTGGAAGCAAGCCCGACGTAGGACACCGGCACGGTCGCATTGCTTGACGGAAAAATGTTAAGTGGCGGAGGCAATACGCCTGTATTTCCGAATATGGCGGTCTGTGCGCTTAGCGAAGCGGCGCAGAAATACTTTGCGCCCAATACAGTCGGATTCGCGGCGATGAACTTGGCCTGATCGGGAGTCACAAACCCCGACGTTTGCCCAGGGAAGCACGGGGCTGGCGCAGGAATGCTTTGTAAGCCGAAGTTGTCCTGACCGATGCTGGAAAATCCTGTTTCCTGCCGCCTCGTAATCTCGTAACTGAAAAAGTAAAAGGTCTTATCCTTCTGAATCGGTCCTCCGATAGTCGCCCCTCCTTGAACGCGTGTATACGATTGCTTCACCGGAATAGCCTCGAAACCGGTAGTAGCACTGGGAATAACCTTCACCGAAAATGGGTCGCGCGCTTGAAGTGCTCCATTGCGGAGAAAGCCGAAAACGTCGCCGTGAACTTGATTCGATCCGGATTTGGTTACGATATTTACGACGCCTCCCATCGCACGTCCGTATTCCGGCATGTAGTTGCTTGTGATCACTTGAAATTCCTGCACGGCTTCCTGTGACACAGTCGCCCGCACGCCGTTGACGGAGTTATCCACAGCATCCGCGCCGTCTACTGAAACTTCGTTCGATCTGGCCCGTTGACCTCCAAAATTCAGCCCGCTGGTTGGCGCCGCGCCAATGGAAGGAGTGTCGTCTCGCGCTGCCTGTGAATTCAATAGCGTGAAATTTATATAGTTGCGGCCATTGATCGGAAGATTGTCGATCTGGGTTTGGCTGATCGTCGTAGATACGTCAGTCTTTGTTGTTTCTACAAGATCGGGTGCAGCCACCACGCTGATCGTCTCGTTCGTCGTCTTGAGCTGCAAATGGGGGTTGTATTCGGGAGTCGTACCGAGCGCGAGTTTCAGGGATTCGTCTTTCAAGACCGCCAAGCCCGGAACCTCTACTGTGAGTGAATAGGTCCCCGGTGGGATTCCGATAAGCTCATAACGCCCGTTTGAGTCGCTGGTCGCTTCGCGCTCGGCGCCGTTCGCGGTATTCCTCAGCGTAATCTTGGCGTCTTTCACGGCGAGTTGCTGCGGGTCGAACACTGTTCCCGACAAGTTCACTGTGTTCACCTGTGCTTCCACAGGGCTGGATGCAAACAGAAAGAGGCCTACGAGCAGCAGTACGACGAATGCGAATTTGCCAAGGCGCATCGACACACCCTCCTCGAAACTTGTGCGTGGAAATCGATTCGCGAGCGTGGAGTCGCCAGTGCAGCAGTATTGAATGGCACAGGAGATTCGCTCCGTCCCTGAACAGAGCCCGAATTAAATCGTTTATGGTGGACTTGTAATCCACACCATTACTCTTTGCAATAGGAAACTTCTTGCGATTCGCCTCAGTTGTTCAAACCACTAGCGGGGAAGGTTCGACATGGTGCGAGGCGCTATCTTCAAATATGGAAGCCGAAAACTCCACTAGGCTGCTCTAGCGCCGGCTCGTCGAACCAGTTAGTTGAACAAGCGTCTCAGGCGCGGAAGGGGGTGCGGCATCTATCGTTTGTGGAGAGCGCCAGAAATCAACTACGGAAATCTGGTGCACGCACGAAACTGTGCAGCGAGGAGCGCAGCCCTTCTTCGTCAGGAACTCGCGCTGTCGCTGCTCATCGGAATAATTTTCCAACGGAACGCCAGGGTACCCGCGCTGCTGCGAGCAATAATGAACTAAGCCGTCCTCGCAAATATAGAGATAGCGTGAACCGGCCCGGCAACGCCAGTTGTTCTCGCGTCCCTTTGCGATGTTGTGTTGGAAATAGTTCAATCGTGAGAACGACTTCTTCCCTAACGACATGATCTCTTCGAAAATTTGCTGTTCGTGTTCGCCCAGGGGTTGGAGTTGCCCATTGCCGTCATGAATGATCCCCACCGTGGAGGTGAATCCAAGGTTGATCGCGCGATGTGCCACTCGTAGCGCGTCTTCCGGACTACATACCCCGCTGCCCAGCACGGAATTGATGTTGACGTGAAAGTCCGCAAGTTCGGCCAGCAGCGCGAGTTTTTGGTCGAGTACCTTCAGGCTCTTCTTCGAGACCTCGTCCGGCATCACATTGTCGATACTGATTTGCAAGTACTCGAGGCCAGCACGATTCAAACGCTCGATGCGATCGGCTACCAGCAAATAGCCGTTCGTAATCAGCCCGGCAATGATTCCATTCTTGCGAATCCTCGCGATGATGGCGTCCAGATCGGGATGGAGCAAGGGCTCGCCGCCACTGATGGTAACTACGCCCGTCCCCATTTCACCGAGCCGGTCGATCCTACGGAACATTTCCTCCGTTGGAACCGGACTCGAAACATCGTCAAACTCGTTGCAGTAGGTGCACGCGAGATTGCAACGCCGCGTGGGAATGATATGAACCAGCAACGGGTGCCGCGTCGAAATAAGCCCCTTCGCGATCATGCGGATCGACCGCAGCCTGCGATGGGCCGCCAGAGACTTGCGTCGAATGGTTTTTGTAAGGTTCACAGTCTTCGTTTAGCCCTCACTACGAAGGCAATATGGCAACTTCGTATCAGGCAAGCTTCAATTATGCCACAGCGACACAAAGTTCCCCGGAACGATTGTTTCGAAAGCGACATTCTTCCCGACGCGACGCGATTGCGCGGTCCCGTTCATGTACAATCCGGCCTCCTGAATTTATGAATTTCATACCCAGGCTCCGCAACGTTCGAGGTGATGCAGGTGAGCGAAAGCAAAGATCGAGGCCAAATGAAAAGCTTGCTTCTACTAGGTGGCGCTATTCTGTTGATCCTCACGATTCCCGTTGCGTCGGCTAAGCAGCATGCAACTGCCGCACAGAGAAAGATCAAAGTGATTGCTGACCAGGACAGTGCCGGCCCGCAGGGCACCAACTTTCTTTCATTGCTCATGTTACTGCGCGCTCCGCAAATCGATCTCCTTGGTATCACCACGATCAGCGGCGATCAGTGGGTCGATCCAGCCACAGTATTTGCGCTCTGGGCCACAGAGCAAGCCGGGCGCACGGACGTTCCGGTGATCAAAGGCGCGGAAATGCCGCTCCTTCATACTCAGCGCGAACAGGAACTACTCGAGAAGCTCTACGTTTCCCATCCAACATGGCACGGCTCATTCAATCCCGACGCACCGCCTCCCAGCGAGACGTGGCCGCCGCCGGGCGGGTATCCCAAAGTAAAGGCGAGGCCAGGCCGCGCCGCGGATTTCATCATTGATACGATTCGCGCGAATCCCGGCGAAGTCGTCCTGTATTGCGCCGGCCCGCTGACAAATATCGCGCTCGCGGTTCGGATGGATCCAGGAATTGTCGCGTTGACAAAAGCCATTTACATCATGGGTGGCAGCTCGCGCGGTGGCTTTGAACTGAACTGGTGGTGGGATCCAGAGGCTGCCGCCATCGTAATGCGCGAGCCGTGGAAACAAATTGTGGTCAGTCCGGCGGAAGCGGGCGGCCAAGTTTGGTCGAGCAAGCAGCTTATGCAACGAATTGTGGACGCGGGCGGCCCGCTCGCGAACCACGTCAAGAAACTCTATATCGACTTTCAACCGGCGGCCGGCACCACCCTGTGGTCGGCGATGTGGGACGAACTTCTGGTCGCAGCCCTCATCGATCCATCTGTGATTCAGAAATCCGAGACGATGTACCTCGACGTGGATATCGAGCACGGGCCGAAGTATGGCGACACGGTTGTGTGGAAACAGCCCGAAGACATACCGACATTTTTTCTGCCCTACAGCGGCCCCCAGGCCCGCGACGATGCGAAATGGCAGGACCATCTGGCTCCGCCTGCGCAACTGCATCCCGCGAGTGTCCAGGTAAAAGTGAATGTCGCTAAATTCGAAGACGTCTTCGTAAACGTGATGAGCCACTGAACACAAGTCGATTACCCGGCCATCGAAACTAAGTCGAATTCGAAAGTTCGGCGGATCGTCTCAACCCGGGATAAAATCAAATCATTCGCGGGCCTGTAGCTCAGATGGATAGAGCAGCGGTTTCCTAAACCGTTGGTCGGGAGTTCGACTCTCCCCAGGCCCACCATCTATTCTGTTGGCATAGCTTGGGTTTCTTCACCCTCTATGCGACCAGAGCCGACCTTGAGGTTTCATGCCCTTTAGTTGTTGTTGTCGGTCACAACGATCTCTGTGTCCACTGAACCGCACATCCCGTAGATCGTGCCCGACGTGCACGCACCTGCAGAATACTTAAAACATCCTTTTCTTTTCGTCACCACCGAAACAGACCGGTCGGTACCGCCAATGATCGCTCCGGGCGGATCGAACGGTGAGGATGGCCCAAAATCCAGGACAAATCCAGTGTCCTTGGACGTGCTCTGGAATGTGACAGTTGTCCCCACCTTTACGCAAAAGGGGCCGGTCGCTTTTACGTTTGGAATGCTGGGAACCGCGGACCCTGAACTGCCACCTTGGAGCTTGATATCGAGCACGCAGGCGGTGGATCTCGATCCACACGTTGTACTGGCATTACACATTTTCCCAGGGCTTGTTTCTGAACAAATATAACTTATCGCTGCTCTTCTTCTGTTCCTGTGCGGCGATGAACCCGGCCAACAGAAGAAATGGCAACACAAGGAAGCTTGTCGAAATTGCTACTCGGCGCCAAATTCCAATTATCACCTCGCAGAAAGTAAAAAATTGGAAACAGTCAAAAGCTGGCCTGTCCTTCGTCACCAACCATTCCATCCCTCGCCGATTCCGCGCCACCCCCGAACAGTTTCTTGGAGGAACTTTCTCGCCACGGAATTAACAGCCAAGGACGTTGTGATCTCATTATCTGAAAAAACGATTTAGTTGACCCCTGGCGTTCCCTTCCAATCGAGGATATCCACCAGCTTCCAGGAATTCTGGTTCAGATCAATTTGCAACTGTCCTTGCTTATCGATCACCAGTTGAGCGGCCGGAAACAAAACGCCGGTGCTTTTGCTTTTGTCCTGATCGTTCAAATCGATTTCGCCGCCAGTTAGGTTGAACGCTTGGGATTGAGAATCGGTCCAGGCTTCGGCGAAGCTGATCTGGCGATTGGTTACGAATCGAATTTTTCGGCCGGTCGGAGTTGGAATCAGTCGGATGTAACTCACGTCATAGCCAATCGTCCCTGTCAGGGAGATGTGGCCCACAGCTCTCATTTTGGTTAGCGCGTTCACCAAACCTTGGTTCTGTCCTTTTGCGAACGCTTGCACCAGAATTTGCCGCTCCTCGAGAGTCGAGTAGTCGTTGATGGTCAGCCGGATGTTGACCATCTGGCCCATTTGTGTGCCAGTTCCTTCGGCAGTAGCTTCAATCGTCTCTGCCTTCTGCGAGAAAGCTGGGGCGCTTCCTATTGTTAAGAGCCCGATCAAAAGTAAGCCACTCAATGCGAACCTACGAGCTTGGCGCATCTAGTCCTCCCGTTGAAGTGCCCGAATATTCGGTGGGCACATTTTGTCCTGCATCGCTACGCTTGCTGCACTAGCCGGCACAACCAATCACCAAATCATCTCGGAGACGAACGCGAAATGCGCCCACACGCTAATTAATCGCTGCGACAGTCACTTCGCCGGTGGCGTCGTTCACCGCAACCGCACCACACTCCGTTGGATCGCCGTTCGCGTCGACCTTGCATCCGTACGCCCCGGCTTTCTTGGCGGCGCACTGCCCGGCATTCAAGCTGACTATGTAATATCCCGAACCCACCGGCTTGCCGGCTTTGTTGCCGGTCGCGTAAGCGGCTTCCAGGATGGCGGCTTTCTCGGGTTTTCCATTCGCGCAAGTGAAATCGTCCTCGCCGTAGGCATAGACGATGCCGCGCTGTGCGTCATAGAGAAATTCGGTAGTCTCAACGCTGCCGTCATCGTGCAGGTCTACTTCCTCCGTCCAGTACGCCGATGGAGCGGAAGCCTTCGCGCTGGCTTTGCCCTTTCCGACGGTTGTTTTCTGGGACTGGTTCTTGGCTGAGTCTGACGGAGCAGGCGAAGCTGCCTTGGCTTTCATGGCCGCGCCCGTTTTGACGGTTGGCGCGCCTTGTTGCGCGGCGGTCGATTGAGCAGCAGCATTTGTACCCAACCCGATCACGACTGCCAGGCCCGCAATCAGGATCATGTTCTTCATGGACTTCTTCCTCCTTACGAGTTTTTGAAGATGGACGCGCGGCGACGATACTCGCCCGACCAGCTTCCCTGAAACCACCGTTGGTCGGAGCTGACGAGATCGCGGGGGCCGACAGCACGGGACGCTACGGCAACGGGTTGGAAAGAGGAACCGGCAAAACTAACGGTAGGGCTGATTTTTTCGGTGCAAGCGGCGACGTTTGCGGCTAATAGAATCGTTGCATGACTCATCTTACTTCCTCTCGAATGAGATTCCGTTAATACCCGAGAACACAGACTGCCGGTTTTGGCGCGGGATTTCGTCCTCGGCTCCAATGGGTGGCAGCAATCAAAACTGACGGTGCAAGCGCGACTGCACCGTCACTTTTGCCGGTTGCGAGCCGAATACGAAAAGTTAAATATGCCGAAACTCGAATCGTCACGGTGACGTTAAAGGTTCGGACCGCGAAGTCGAAATGGGAGCAATTTTGATGAACGCGACACATTCTCGAAAAACGTTATCTGCGGTTCTGTGTTTCGTCTTTCTCAACTATTCATCAAGCGCGCTGTACGGATACCAGACTCAATCCTCGGCGCCTTCGACTGATAGCGGGAATCCGACGGAACCAGCACCGCAAAGTGCGGCCGAACTGGAATCGCTGGTGGCGCCGATCGCGCTGTATCCGGATGCTTTGGTGGCGCAGATTCTCAGTGCCGCCACGTTTCCGGACCAAGTGGCGATTGCCGATTACTGGCTCCAAGAGAACAAGAGCCTGACGGGAAGCGCTTTGATGCAGGCTGTTGACAAACAAAGCTGGGACCCGAGCGTGAAGGCACTCACTCAATTTTCCTCTGTGCTCGAGAACATGGCGAAGAATCTAAGTTGGACTTCTTCGCTGGGTGAAGCATTTCACGGGCAGCAGGCTGAGGTGATGACCGCCATCCAAACTCTACGCGCAAAAGCGAAGACGGCAGGCAATCTGAAAACGACCTCTCAAGTCACTGTGGTTCAACAGTCGCCCCAAGTGATCGTTATCCAGCCCACAAATCCGCAAGTCGTTTACGTCCCGGTCTACAACCCGGCAGTTGTTTACGGCTACCCATACGTCGTTCCGGCGTATGTCTATGTTCCACCTCCCACCGGTGTGGTTGTCGCCGGGATCATCGGGTTCGGTGCCGGCATAGCAGTCGGAGCCGTGATGAGCGGCGGATGCTGCGGCTGGGGCTATAGCAGCTGGAACTGCGGCTGGCACGGCACCGCAGTGGTCTACCACGGCAATGTGTACTACGGAAACTCTGCATGGCACGGAGGCTATTACAACGGTGGCTACCACAACAGCTATGGCTACAACAACTCCTACAACCACAACAGCTACAACAATTACAATCACTCGAACTACAACAACAGTTACAAAAACAACGGCAACACCTACAACAAGAATGTGAGCGGGAACACGGTGAACGTCAACAAGCAGAGTTCCCAGAATTTCAACTCCGATCGTTCCTCCGCCTCCAACTCATGGGCACAGCATAGTGGCGGGGGCAGTTCGAATGCTTTCAGCGGCATGAGCGGACATTCCGGCGGATTTGGCGATTCCGGGGGTGGAGGCTGGTCTTCGCGGGCCGACAGCAATCGGGGGTGGGGAAGCATGCGCTCGAGTGGATTCGGCGGTGGTGGCGGCTTCCGCGGCGGTGGCGGGGGATTCGGCGGCCGGCGCTAGTTCACGATGCGTAAATTTGAGTGGCAGGTTTTCGCGCTAGTGGCTACAGACTGACTCCGAAATTGCAGGTGGGAGGAAAGGTTATGTCGCACTTCGTTCTGAATCGCAGGATTCGCGCTGCGCGGCTCACGATAGTTGCAGTCGCGTGTGTGGTGGCCGCGTCACTGGCTGCTTGCCAAAAATCGGAGAATTCCGGAGCGGCTGCTCAAAAAACATTCGCGACGCCGTCAGAAGCCGGCCCTGATTTGTTGCGAGCCGCCAAGTCTGGTGACCAGGCCGCACTGTTGGCGGTGTTTGGCCCTGACGGCAAGGCAGCCTTATTCTCTGGCGATGCCGTGAAGGATAAGGACAACCTGCAAGCCTTCGTGGAAGCCTACAACCAGATGAATCGTTGGGGCCCAATTAAAGCAGGCGGAGAGATCCTCTACATCGGAGCAGACAATTATCCTTTTCCAATTCCTCTTCAAAAGAATTCTTCAGGCCAGTGGTATTTCAATACGGCAGCAGGCAAGGACGAGATTCTGGCGCGTCGCATCGGTAAGGGCGAACTGACAGCCATCGCCGCCTGTGACGCCCTTGCGGATGCTCAGCGCCAATACTTCAGCCAGACACACGACGGAGACAACGTAAAGCAATATGCCCGAAGAATCGGCAGCGATGAAGGGAAGCAAAACGGATTGTATTGGCATGTGCCTGACGGCCAGTCGCCCAGCCCGCTTGGTTTGCTTGGTGATTTCGCGAAGGCGGTGGGCTACACAAGCTCTGGCGCCAAACCGCAACCATTCGATGGCTACTACTTTCAGATACTCACGAAGCAAGGCGAGAGTGCGAAAGGCGGCGCAAAAGACTATATCGTCAACGGCAAGATGACAGGCGGATTTGCGATCCTCGCCTATCCAGCGGAATACAGAAATTCGGGGATCATGACCTTCATCATCAGCAATGACGGGATAGTCTATCAAAAGGACTTGGGAGAAAAGACCAGCGATGCGCTCGCGACCCTGACGGAATACAATCCGGGCGAGGGCTGGACTCCCGCTATTTAGTTTTGTTTGGGGCTGGTTGAACACGGTTCGAATCTCCGGCGAGGGGAAATAATACAGGAAGTCACACTAAGATTGAGATCCTGGCAAAACTCAAAATGAGAGATGAAATAATGAAGCCAAAACCGGTTTTCCTATTCATACCGCTTGCTTTGGCGTCCCTCGCGCTTTCAGCATCAACTCGACAGCAGCCACTGTCGTCAGGCTGGAAGCAAACTGAAAGGACTGACGCTGTCCGAGGCAAGTACGCCCGGTTTACGCTGGTGGGTAAATTCCTCAAATCGCCGCCAGGTGATAACGCGTCGAATCGTCCTGCTATGGTCGTGGACTGTAGCGCTTACAATCGGTCTCACAAGTTTAAGTTTTGGCGCGGAACTTTAGTTGTCGGTGACCCTCTTAAGATTGATTGGGTTGAGCCGGAACAGATTGAGGTGATGAGTTATTATCCGAAAGTCGCAGTCGCGTACCGCCTGAACGACGGCAAGGAGGATAAAGAAGATTGGACGCCGGGAACCGACAAGACATCCGCGTCCTTTCCCAAGACTTCCTTCGAGAAAATCCTTCGTGCGCAAACCCTCGAAATAAACGCCAAAGACAACAAGGGATCCCAGGTCATCATGCAGTTTGAGATGCCCGACCCAACATTGGTTGAGCAAACCTGCGATGTCGATGTCCACAAGAATTGAATCGTTCAAACAGAAACAGCTGGCCGTTCACTCCTTACTGTTGCAATTCATTCGCTCTGCTGATTCGAGGATTGCAGGTTCGTGTCCGACAGCGGAACACGAACATGGATTCGTGTCCCGTGGGACGGCTCTGATTCGACCAACAGGTGGCCGCCGACCAATCGCAATCGTTCCTGCATACTGATCAGGCCGAGGCCGAAATTCCCTTTCGCGGATGCGGGCTCGAATCCTACGCCTTCGTCCGAGATAGAAAGGTCGATCCGATCCTCGAGGCCGGACAACACAACTTTGGCCTCCGTTCCTCCACTGTGCTTCGCGACGTTCCTTAAGGCCTCTTGCACGATCCGGAAAAGGCATAGCGCCAAATCCTTCGGAATCTTTCTCCCAGCGTCATGATGGACGAACTTGACTTGCACGTTGTATTGACCGGAGAACTCCCTGCAAAATCCTTCCAACGAAGCCACCAAACCCAGAGTGTCCAATTTCGAGGGGTGGAGTCGATGGGACAAATTGCGGAGTTCCGAGGAAATTTCGCGGGTGGTTTGCGCAACCTTCTCCAGCTCCTGCTTGGCCTGCGGCGAGAGACTTGGCAGATTCTGCTTGAATTGAGAGATGCCGATTTGCAGGAGTGCCATCCGCTGACTCAAATCGTCATGCAGCTCCCGCGCAATACGAGCACGTTCTTGCTCCTGTGCCTCAATCAATCTGCGGCTTACACTGGAGAGAACTTCTTCCGTGCGTTTCCGCTCGGTAATATCGAGTACGTCGGCGATAAGGAATTGCGGCTTGCCGTCGCTATCGCAAATTACGGAAGCGCTGCACTCCCCACATAGTACTTGGCCGTTCTTGTGCAGGCAGCGTTTCTCCGCTCGCTGGAATCCTGCTCTATCCGTTAGCGCACGAAACAATCGCTCCGAGAACATCGGCCAATCTTCAGAGTGAGTAATGGATTGAACGCTCTTCCCGCGGAGTTCCTGTTCTGAATATCCGATAAACTGGCAGAATTCCTGGTTGCTGGCAAGGAAATGGCCGTCCAGCGAAACAATCGCCATTCCCACGCTGGCATCATTAAAGACGCTTCGAAATTTTTCCTCGCTTTCTCGCAGCCCCTTTTCCGCCCGTTTCCGCTCTTCAACCATGGCTGCGAGAACCATAAAGGGTACTGCAGCTACGAATAAAAACAGTTGTAATGACAACAGCCTGTCGAGAGGCGCCAATCCCATGAAAGGACCGCGCCCATGTAAAGCACCCCTTATCGACAAGCACGCGACTACGATCATCGAGGTGCCCACCCCCGCTGATCCAAAACGCAAAGCAGCCCACAGCAGCACCGGTGCCAGAGAGTAAAGGAGCGCTGGTGAGTTGCTATCCTCTCGGACGACAAAAGCAAGATATCCAAGAAGAACCAATGTAGCGGCTAATGCCGCCGCCTCCAGATAATATGCTCGCGATTTCTGAGCCAGCTTTGGCAGAATGCCAATCCAACCTAAGATTGCCGGAACGACCGTGAGGTATGCGAGCGCTTCCGAAAAAAAACTGATCCTCAAGTTTGTCCAATAACCCTCCTTGGTGGCAAACGCCCCAACAAAGGCTCCCGCCATCGGAGCCAGAAACACGGCGAAAAATGAATACTTCATCAAGGCCTTTACACTATCCAGCCGGGGCGCACCGTCGAAGGCGTAGCTAAGACAAAATGCGGCTACTAGCACTTCCACGGCATCGGCCAGAAGGAGCCAGACGATCGAACGGCTTGGCACGCCTAACTGCACATCATAGAAAGCGAATGTAGCAAACGCCGATGCGATGAGTATTGGCCAGATTCGCCGCGGTGTTAGCAACAAAATTGACACAAGAAGTGCGCAGCTCGGCCAAAGCGGTGAGAGCATTTGGGGACCCATCGCGAGCGCGCCGCCGATTATTGAAGCGAGGTAGCATAATCCAACGGTTACGCACGCCAGGATCGCAGTCCTGAATGATGAGTTCAGGCTCATAGTGCGCCGGGCTGAGAAGTCAGGGCCCGTTTCCATGGTATGTCCCCAATTCCTTGGAGCGGGCGGCCGGCCGGCTCCGAGGATGGAACCCTTCCCGACGTCGAATGAGAGAAGTGGCAGGTGAAATTGTCAGGAGAACCGAAGTTCGGAAATCGATCTCCGGTTTCAGCGGACCCGCAACGTTCACTAGCTGTCTGCGTGCCGGTACTCATTGGCAGTAGTTTCTGTTTTGTCTGAAAACGCGGGCCTGATCTTCTACCGCCTTGCCAGGGCAGCGGTACTGTCAAAAATGACGGTTTAGATAGCCTTCGACAGAAGTGCAGTTTTGTGATCGAGGCGATGACACCGTTACTTTTGACACTGGCATCCGGATGACGCAAAAGCTACTAATCGACGGGCAGCGCGGTACCACCGTCCCGTGGGTATCTCTGCGAGTACCAAAATTGAAGAAAGGCTTCTTTAAGGTGCGGAAGTTGTCTACGAGCGACGTCCTTGGACTCACGCTGAACAGCACATCAGCCGGATTGGTCTTCGTCTAACGCAACAGGGTGCGATCGCAGGAGCGGAGTTTTCTTTCTAGATCGAGATTGACCAGCTTCATTTCTGGGTCACATTCAGGGCCAAAGTTTGCCGATTATCGCTAACAAGGAGAAAAAGGTTGACCATGACAAAACTCGGACGTTTGGTTGCCTGTCTTATGCTGGTGGCCGCGGTTTGTTTCGCGCAGGATGTTGTGCATTTCCTCCATGGCACGATCGAAAAAGTGGATCACGCGACGAAAACGGTCGTGGTAAAGACCGCCGACGGCACAGAACACACCGTCAAAGTCACCGGCGATACCACCGTAAAGGGCACCAAGGACGGCTTCGACGGACTCAAGGAAGGCACCGAAGTCGTGGCGCGTACTACGGGCAAAGGTGTGGACGAAACAGCCGTGGA
This sequence comes from uncultured Acidobacteriota bacterium, assembly GCA_963790945.1. Lineage (GTDB taxonomy): Bacteria > Acidobacteriota > Terriglobia > Acidiferrales > UBA7541 > Palsa-295. The sequence goes on along the minus strand of CAWBRH010000016.1, from coordinate 63,543 downwards.
CGTGGGTAAAGTTGGAAAAGATGGCCTGAAATCCACAAAGGGCACCGTCGAGAAATTCGACAAGGGCACCAAGACTGTCGTAGTAAAGACAGCCGATGGAACGGAGAAGACTTTCGAATTGACGGGCAAGGCCGCGGAAGACGCAGGCAAGGACACGGGCAAGGGAATCGCAAAAGGCGCGAAAGTGACCGTGTACTACACAGATGAGGGCGGGAAAAAAGTCGCGCACTACGTCGCACAATAACAAGCGGCCGGGAGTGCGGCGGCAAAAGTGCGGACATCTCGCTGCCTAACTGCATTCAAAGCCTCAGCCTCGTGTAGGCCCGGCAGATCAGGCGAAGCTTGTGCGCATGGCCAAGCCGCGCATGACCACGTCGTTCGGCAGGAAGTGAAAGAATGGGCCGTGTCCGCATTGAATTGATGTTCCTTCTAGCCGGGGTGACAGTTCTTGCGGCGGCTCTCACGGCCATGCGGAGTCCACCCATTCCGTGCTGCGAAGTGAGTCAACAGCCCGCGTCGGCGGCCTCGCAGGATCAGAGTTCGCATTCAACACCGACACTCGAATTACCCATCACATTCGAGCGGCGAACGGGCGATCTCGACGGCATGGTGAAGAGGCGCGAGATTCGCGCTCTCGTCGTGCCTAGCCGATCCGGTTTCTTCTATGACAAGGGCCATCCGCAGGGAATCTACTTTGAGGCACTGGACGAATTTCAACGATTCGTGAATAAGAGATTCAGAACCGGCACGTTGAAGATTAATGTCACATACATTCCGATTCGGCCCGAGCAACTGGAAAACTCTCTATTGGAAGGAGTGGGTGACGTCATAGCATACGGCGTGGAGGTAACGCCGGAACGCGAAAAGAAAGTACTTTTTACCACCCCGATTGATTCGAATGTGAAGCAGGTGATCGTCACAGGACCCAAGGCGCCGCCGATCGCGGCTCTTGAAGACTTGAGCGGTAAAGAAATCTACGTCAATCCGCTCACCGTCTACTACGGAAATCTGCAGAGTCTGAGCGACTCGCTTCAAAAAGCAGGGAAGCCACCGATCCTCGTAAAAAAGGCCGATCCCAATCTGACAGATGAAGACCTCCTCGAAATGGTCAACGCGGGCTTAATTCCTGCGACCGCGACGATCAGCATCCGAGCTGAGTTCTGGTCGAAGGTATTTCCTCACCTGACCCTTCATCCGGGCGTCGTCTTGAAGGACGAGGGGCAACTTGCATGGGTAACGCGGCAAGACAGTCCGCAGCTACGACAATTGCTTGACGAATTCGTAAAAGGCCGCGCGTTGGGCACGTCTTTCGGCAACACATTGCTAAGACGCTATCTGAAAAGCACCGGCTTTGTGAAAGATGCAACTTCGACGGAAGAGATGAAGAAATTTCAAACTTACGTCCGCTATTTCAAAAAATATGCTGCCGAATATAATTTTGATTATTTGATGCTCGTAGCACAGGGATATCAGGAATCTCTTTTGGACCAAAGCCGAAGAAATTCGAGCGGTGCGGTGGGCGTAATGCAGGTGATTCCAAAGATTGCCGCCGCTCCGCCCATCGGTGTTTCCAACGTGGACGCTGCGGAGAACAATATCCATGCCGGCGCTAAAATGATGCGCAATATCGCCGACACTTACTTCAAGGACTCCCAGCTTGACGCGCTAAATAAGACTCTGATGGTGTTTGCGTCCTACAATGCCGGCCCTACGAGGATCGCGCGCCTGCGGAAAAAGGCAGCTGCAGAGGGCTTCGATCCCAATCAGTGGTTTGGGAACGTGGAACTCGCAGTGGCGAGAGACATCGGACAAGAAACCGTGCAGTACGTCAGCAATATCTACAAATATTATGTCGCTTACAAGCTCACGCTCGAAGAGTCGGCTAGCAAGGGAGCCGATGGACACTAAGATTAACTCGCTACTCGATGCGGCTTCCGCTGAATTCTCGCTCGTTCGTGGAGGACCATTTTTTCGGGCTCAGCAGGCGCTGGGGCTGATCGATGCGAATCAATGGAACTTCACGGGCCGCATCCTTATCTCAATAGCCATCACCTGGCTGCCTCTCGTGATTTTAACAGCAGTGTTCAACCCGGAAGGATTGCAATCGCTTATCCGAGACTATCGGGTCCACGCCAGATTACTGATTGCGGTTCCCGCATTGATTGTCGGCGAAACATTCATGGAGTCTCGTTTCCGCCTCGTCATGCAGCATATACGCCAGGGCGGCATCCTCGAGAGCATCGATCTGACGTACATGGACCGAGTGATAGCAAATCTCATACGGGCTCGCGACGCGTTCCTTCCTGAGCTTGTTGTTTTCGTGCTCCTGGTAATTCACACAGCCACATCGTATAGAGGTTTGGTGGATGCCACGCCGTGGCTTGGCCACGGCTCCGGTTCTGATCTCCAATTAACCGCTGCAGGCTGGTATGCCGTACTCGCTAGTGCGCCCCTGTTTCAGTTCCTGCTCGGTCTCAGTCTTTGGAGATGGCTCCTATGGACCTTCTTCGCCTTCAAGTTGTCTAGACGAGATTTGAGACTGGTCCCAACCCATCCGGACGAACATGGAGGGCTCGGCTTTCTGGGGCTAACGGCGGCAGCATTTGCGCCAGTGGCTTTCGCCGCCACTGCGGTGATCGGAGCTACCTGGCGAAATGAGATACTCCATCACGGAGCTCAGCTGTTGGACTTCAAGCTACAGGCGATTGTGTTGCTGGTTATCATCGCTGCCGTCGCACTGGGGCCACTGCTCTTTTTTGTGCCACGGCTGGCAAGTCTGCGCCGTCGAGGAATTCTGGAATACGGAATTCTCGGACAAATACACAGTACTGAGTTCCATGAAAAATGGATCCTGCATCGCAGTGGACACGAACTCGAATTTCTTCAGGCTCCGGAGAGCACCACCCTCGCTAATTTTGCCAAAAGCTACCAGGAGATTGTTCAGTTGAAGCCCTTCCCGGCAGACATGGGGTCGCTCTACGGTCTGGCAGCCGCTGTTGCAATTCCGGCGCTGCCCGTAGTGCTTGCCCAGATTCCTCTCAAGATCGTCGTGCTGGATTTGCTGAAGACCTTACACTGATGGGATGCTCAGGTCGATACGTTCTAAAGTGCGTTGATCGCTTGTATCCAGCCTATTGTTCCTGAGTCGAACTTAACGTGTTAGGTTAGGATGCGTTTTAGTCGCAAGAACCATCGTCTACGAACTGACCACTCGCCGCCATGGCGCCCAGTGAATGACCGCAAGCTATGAAACGCTGATTCAAACTATCGTTCTCAAGGGCGTCCGGCGAAATGTAAGTCATGGCGGCCCGGGCGGCGATGTATCTGTCACCCAGCTTCGCCATGTTCTGAAATTCATTGTTCAACAACTGATAAGCGCTGCGATCCGAATCGGTGGAGGCCGCGGTCATGGCCAACCGCAGGTTGGTGGTTGCTCGAGTACGATACGGCGCAAGCGCGCCCGCCGTCACCGGATACCCATTTTGTATTGCGCTCGCAAGAGCTGCGTGCCATTCCCGCAGGGTCGCCGCTTCCTCTATTCCCGCGTTCAAGAAGCCTTTTGAAAATCCTGGGTTCGATACAGGAGCGGTCGAGGGCGCCGGGCGCGGTGCAACAGCCGCTGGTGCACCGGTTGCGGATCCGAGAGGCACGCTGAAGGCGATTTGACTCCCCGCAAAGCTGAGCGACCCATTCACCGCGCTCGCCAATGCTTCAAGGTCAACGTATGAGCGACCGTTTACTTGGACCACCGGTACCTGTGTGGATTGGCCGTTTACGATCAGAGTGCGGTTCTGTTTCGCGTCTTGTGACAACGCGATTCCCGGCACTACAAGGAACAATACTACCAGCAAGCATGGAATTGATTTTCTTGCTGTCATCAGTCCGCTCCTGGAGGTGGACAGGTCCGGCTTCACTACGATAAAAACTTGCGCGTAAGGCAATAACTTGCAACCCCGACAATCGGTGGAACTCAGAAATGGCTAGATCATTATCGCGAGCACACCCTCAATTCATCGACGAATTAGCCCGGTCCAAATGCGGAAATTTAGTTCTCGCCGGGTGTTCCTCGCTTGTCGATGATGTCCCCAAGCTGCCAGGCGTTTTGGTTGAGTTGAATTTGCAGCTGGCCCTCTTTGTCGATCACAAGCTTACACGCCGGGTATAAAACGCCCTTGCTCTGTTTGCGATCACTGTCATTCAGGTCGAATTCACCTCCCGTCAAGTTGAAGGTCCCAGGTGCGTTGGAGTTGTCGGCATAGCCTTCTCCACGTGCAATCGTGCGGTTGGTAACGAAGCGAATTTTTCGTCCGGTTGGTGTGGTACCCATCTTGATGTAACTCAGGTCCATACCCAAAGTGCCCGTCATCGAAATTCGGCCCACTGCTTTCATCTTGGACAGCGCATTAAAGAGTCCCTGGTTCTGAGCTTTTGAGAAGGCGTCCACCAGGATCTGCCTGTCGTCGTCAGTCGAGAATTCATAAATTTGCACCATGATAGTGGTCATCATCCCGGCTTGGGTCCCAGTGCTCTGGGTAACTGCCGTGATCGTCTCTGCTTTCGGCCTGCCTTGGGAAGAACTACGAGTAGTTCCAACCATCAGCAGGCCCACCAGTATCAAGCCACCAACTACGAGCTTCTGAACAATCGGAGTTGCGTACTTAATTAGCCGCATCTTGGTACTCCTTTTCGCTCGACCACACCCGAATGTTGGTGGAGGCGACATCATATGGGGTTGTGAGGGGTTTCTAGTCTCACTCGGGGATAAGTCGCCCCCAATGTTCGAAAAGCTACCCGATTGTGAAAATCAGTGGAACTGTTAAAAGTAACGGTATACCGCTCTTCCATTGAAGGACCCCTACTACGACCGTAGCTTGGCGCTTGCCGTACAGGACATTCAATCGTTACTTGGGTTTATCCGAGGATGCTGTTGAGACTTGCGAAGGGGGAACTTGGTCCGATTTCTGAGTTTGTGCGGAATACACAGTGAAAGTGCCATTTGCTCCACGCACTTCGACGGTTTTCGTCTCCTGCGTGCCGGAGGCGGCGTATTTCACGGTGTATTTATTTTTTCCGTTTACTTGCGCACCATCGCTCGGATTACCGATATTCGGCTGCTCCACCGTCTGCTCAGTTGTTTTCCCGTCTGAATCTCTTTTTTCGGCGGTGGTTACTCGCTGGTCTAGATGTAGGCTGCCGTCCACGGGTACTCCGGAGGCTTCCACAGAATAGGTCTCGACGGTGTTGCTTCTTTCTCCTGCGGCATTTTCTGTCTCTTCGCCTACTGTGCGTGACACCTCTGAAAGCCTGCCCTCTGGATCGGGGCGCGAAACACTCTCTTCGGTGATTCGATTCTTCCCGTCTTCCTTGATTGTCTTTTCTTTCACTTCGCCGAGCTCCCAGTTGCCATTGGCGCCTGGCAGTTGGGTTGTGGTTTTTATATCCACTCGACCGTCCGCGCCGCGCTTTTGCAACTCCTGCGTTTGCCGCGACGGAGTGAAGCCCCCATTTCCGTCTGCAAGGTACGTTGTCGTTTTCGTTTCCTGTGCGTCCGGGCTCGTCTTCCTCGTATCTGCTACCTCGCGTTGCACGATCTGGAGGTTACCGTTTACATCACGGCTTGAGGTAGTGCGCACCATCTTTGCATCGCCGCTGGTCGGGTTGCGTGCTTCCTCTTCTGTTACCTGCACCAGACTTCTTTGTCCGTTTGCATCCCATTTGTACGTGCGCTCTACCGTGCGGGTCGTCGTATCGTTTACGCGGATCGTTTCCGTCTCGATCTCGTGGTCGGGTCGGTACCCGCCGTCCGTGCCAAGCACCTCCACTTTCTGTTTATCAACACTCCGATTGCCGGACCTGGTGTGGCTCTCCATCGTCCGCAGCGGATTCGTGTTGTCTATTGAAGTCTGTGAGGTCGCGGTCCAGGATTCGTCTGCGTTTTTGGATTGAGCGTCCTGAGCTTGCACGCAGACAGCTGAGCCGGCGCACAGAGTCAAAAAAATCATCCACTTGAAGAGCTGCTTCGCAACGATATGGTCATCGGGATTGGACAAAACCATGCTCATGCTCCTGCTGCGCGTGTCCCAACTCTAAGTTCGAATAAGCCCTGAATATTCGATTTCGGACCCTTTGACTTTTGCAGCGTACGCCTCTCCTTTACTGGACACAACGAAATTGCCATTCGCCCAGTCCACGCCCTGGCACAACCGTGTAGCGGAACGCCTCTAGCCACCGCTCCAAAAATCCAACCCCGTTACTTTTGACGGTGGTAATAAGTGCGTGCTCGATTTAATTTCCAAGAGGTTAACTGCATTCGGGCGGGTCGATTCCTTAAGGCTTGAATTCTGTGATTCTTGCGTCCTTTTGAAGGCAGTGGTATGAAGGAACCGAATCCGGGCATTGCCAATTTCTCGGGGAGGACCCAGATGACTAAGAAATGTGCGGCGGCTGTGGCCATTTTTGTATTCCTGATTTTTGTTTCTCCGATACTGGCCCAGGACAAGACGCCACCTCAAAAGGCGCCAGCCAAGGCGGCAGCAGCGCCGGCCACGCCCAATGCGCAGAATCTCGACGCTTACGTGAAGCTGTTGCGGAAAGACGTGCGCTCACAAAAGTCCTCAGTAATGAGCGACGTTATGCAGCTCGATCCCGACCAAGCCGCAAAGTTCTGGCCAATCTATCGTGACTACGACGCTGAACTCAGCAAGGTGAATGATTTGCGAGTCGCGAATATTAAAGACTACGCCGAATCTTATAATCAGCTCACCGACGCAAAGGCTGACGAGCTGATTCACAATTCGATGGCTTTTCAAAAACAGCGGTCAGAACTCTTGGCCAAATACTACGAGATTATGAAGCAACAACTGGGCGCCGTTACCGCCGCGCGTTTCGCTCAGGTGGAGTATCAGTTGCTCTTGATCATCGATTTACAAATTCTTTCGTCATTGCCGATCGCGGGCTCTTAAATGCAAAGCACCTCGACGCCAAGGAACAGGAGAATGCCGCCAAGGAACAGTAGGATAATGACCAGGAGAATAACGATGCGCAATCTCAGAATTATGCCGGCAGTATTGCTGACCGGAATGATCATGGCCTTAGCCAGTGTGTCTGCATCCCGCCCGGCGATGCCGCAAGAGAAGATGATTTCCGTGCCGGCCGGAACTCCGATACTCATTCGTATGCTGGATACGGTGGACTCCAGCAAGAACCCGACGGGATCCAGGTTTACCGCGACGCTTGAAACCAATCTCGTAGTCGGCAGCACTGTCGTCGTGCCGAAAGGAAATACCGTCTACGGCCAGCTAGTCGAATCAAAACAGGCTGGACGCGCGACCGGCTCTTCCGAGCTGCAACTCCAACTCACGAGCATCGTTGTAAAGGGCACATCCTATCCGGTTCTCACGAGCGATTACGAAGTGAAGGGGAGCAGCAGCAGCAAGCGAACCGCCAAGCGGCTTCTCGGCGGCGCCGGACTCGGCGCGGCATTCGGAGCCATCGGCGGAAATGCAGGAAAGGGGGCAGCGATCGGCGCAGGTGTCGGCGCGGTGGGATCTGTAGTGCAGAAGGGTAAATCGGTGAACGTGCCGAGCGAGACCTTACTCGAGTTTCGTCTGCAGCAGCCCGCGTCTTTCCCGGCCCGTTAGCCAGGCCCGCTGCGATTGCTTAACTGCGGCACTAAACTGTCAGCGATCGCCAACTAATGGCCTTCGAGGGACTGAGAGAGACTTAACAAGTTTTGTGGAAGTACGCGAATGATACCGCTGCGCGGGCTATCGATGTCAGCGATAAGAAAGAAAGCGATAGACAAGATAAGCGGCAGAACCAGGAACTGGATGACACCGGGTTTGGCGCCTCGGCTGTCGTAACCGATCCCCACGTTGGCGAAAAGCGCGATCAAAACCATAAGGCACCACGCGGCAATCGGAATTCTATTCCACCACGCGGCCTGCGTATATCCCTGCGAATTCAACACATCATTCATGCCTGAGACCACTAGTGCGAGAACGGGTGTTGGTTGCTTTGCGGCTGGCATTTCGACTGTCGACCACAGCTCGTTCTGCAACTGAGCAGTCTTATCATTGATCTGTTGAACGGCCTTCTCGCGGCGGGTCTTATAGAAGAGGACGCGCTGATCGAGATATTCTTTCAGCAGAACACGGACTCTCGCGGCGTCGGCAGGCGGCAACAGGTCCGCGCGGACATATTCCGTGCCAATCGCGTTTGCCTCGGCCTCCTCATAGATCTTACGCTGATCGTATCTGGTGATCGCCATCGAAAATGTGAATCCGATGATGAGACCGAGCAGCGTCAGCGTGGCAGTAACAACAACATCGAGATCGCGGCGAGTATCTTCTTCCAGATTCGGCTTTTTCTTGCGTAAGAAGATGCCGACTTGCGCAGAAAGCCACATCGCGACGAAAGAAACGAGCAGAACCAGCAGCGGGAATCTTTGGACACCGTTCATGTCGTGTCTATTATGCCTATTTGGTCGTCGGGAAGCATGGTTGGTCTCGGCTACGCCTGAGGTCGCTCAACCTGTGTCGCGCCGCGCTGGGCGAAGCTGCGGTCTACGCTCCTGAGACCCCCTTTTACCGCCGATTAGAATTTTGCAAGTTGAAGATTCGTGACGACTTGGCGTGATTTTTAATCGCGCCACCGTGTATTAACTTTACCTCGGTCAGGCGCGTTTGGTTCGGGGCCGGTTTATTTTGCGGGTTGGGTTTTCGGTCATGTTGAATGGTCTTTTTGTCGGTGCTATTAAGGATGGACGCTCGCGACGGGGCGAAGGTTGTCTGGCCCTTTAAAGCCTTGGACTCTATGTAGTTAGAGTTGATCTGAAATGGTCCGCGTAACCCGGTAGTAATGACGGTATGCCGGGAAGTCATTTCTCATATAATCTGCGTTTACGTTCCGATCGCGCTAAAGCGCTTATCGACCCAGACCTTTTGAATGCAGTCGGTTATTGCCGAATCGTATGATTTTGTAGCGTTTCCTGGTTCAGAGACATTCGCGTGAAGACGGCTGGAGTGTATCCTCCGTGGGTATCTTTAGAAATTTAAGGCTGCGGCGAAAGCTGCTGATCGCCATGGCTCCGCTCGCATTGATGGTGATAGTTGCGGGGGTGTATTCGTCGTTTGAAAGCAACACGATCGACGCACGGTATAGCGCGTTGATCGACAACCAAGTCGAGGCTCTCAGAAACGTCGGAGAAGCCCGAGCACATACGAATCGGTTCGGTCTCTTTCTTTATGAGTTGATTGACGAAACTGACCCCGATCGAAGACAGGCGATTGACGGAGAATTAGACAAACTTCACGCCGAATATCACGCGGCGGATGACGGCAGCACTCAAAGCAAGTCCGGAGCGCGCCGACAAGATCAATGCCGCATCCGCCGTTTTCGATCAGGCAGAAGCTGACGCTCGACCAGTCCGCGCAGCAGCTTTAGCCGGCAATAATGCGAAAGCTTCAAGTCTGATGCGGGAAGGCGTAAGCCAGAAGTTACAACAGGCGCGCGAGGCCACGATCGAGATCATGGGGGATCTCCAAAAATATATCGATCAACGCTCCGACGATCTGACGAGAAATACGCAACACGCAATTCTGATCACTTGGCTAGTGATTGGCTTCGGGTTATTGGCATCCTGGGCTGCAGCCTTTTACATCGCGGAGACAGAAGTGGTGAACGAACTGCTGTCTCTGCAAGGCAGCATTCGAAAACCTGGCCGACGGACGGCTGGATCAAAATATCCCTTTCCTCGATCGCAAGAATGAAATTGGTGAAATCGGACGCGCTTTGCGCACTCTGCAACTCGGCGCTCGCGAGCGGGAAACGCAGGGATGGGTGAAGGCGGAGGTGGGCGCTACTCTGGAAGCCCTGCAATCCGCTCAAGACTATCCGGAATTTGGGAAAGCGTTGTTGTCGCGGCTTTCGCAATCAATTCCACTGATTTACGGAGCTTTTTACGTTGCGGACGAGAGCGGTAAGCACTTCGAACGCGCGCATGCGTTTGCAAATACCGATGCGGGCAGCCCGAAGGAATTTGCCTTAGGCGAAGGATTAGCGGGACAAGCTGCAGCGGAGCGACGGATGCTTGAAGTCAAAGCCGGGGATCAAGTTCGAATCTCTGCAGGTATGGGAACCTTAACCGTCGGGAAAATTCTTTTCATTCCGGTTGTAAATAAGGACGAGACGAGCGGCGTAATCGAACTGGCGACTAATGCGGCGTTGTCCGAGCGCCAGCGAGCGTTGCTCGATTCGCTCTTGCCCTCAGTCGCTCTGAGCACCGAGATATTGTCGGGAAATCTCGCCACCAAGAAGCTACTCGATCACACCCAGGCTCAAGCTGCATCTCTGGCATCGTCCGAACGCCAGCTCAGCGCGCGCAAAGAGGAACTGGAAAGCATCAATCAGGCTCTCGAGGCTTCGGGAGAAGAATTGCGGCGAGCCAAAGAAGTGGCGGAAGAAGCCACCAAGGCCAAGTCCGATTTCCTGGCCAACATGAGCCACGAAATTCGCACTCCCATGAACGCGATTATCGGCATGTCGCACCTGACATTGAAAACGGATCTGAATCCCAGGCAGCAAGACTACGTAAGGAAAATTCAACTGTCCGGCCAGCACCTGCTTGGCATCATCAACGACATTCTAGATTTCTCGAAAATCGAAGCGGGCAAACTTTCGGTGGAGAACATCGACTTCGACCTGGAGAAAGTTCTCGAGAATGTAAGCAATCTGATATCCGAGAAAGCGTCCGCAAAGGGCTTGGAACTGATCTTTGACATCGACCCCGCGGTTCCCATGCAACTCAAGGGTGATCCGCTGCGGCTCGGCCAAATCCTGATCAACTTCTGCAACAATGCCGTGAAGTTCACCGAAAGCGGTGAAATCATCGTCCGCGCCCGCGTTCAGGAAAAAGATCAAGAAGGACAGCTGGTCTATTTTTCGGTGAGCGATAGTGGTATCGGACTCACAAAAGAACAAATGGGAAGGCTATTCCAGGCCTTCGAGCAAGCGGATACTTCCACAACCCGCCAGCACGGCGGGACAGGATTGGGATTGGCGATTTCGAAGCGCCTCGCGAACCTGATGGGAGGAGACGTTGGCGTCGATAGTGAAATCGGCAAGGGCAGCACGTTCTGGTTCACCGCCCGGCTCGGCAATGGCGCAGCGAGCCGGCGTTACGACGTCGCACCTGACCTGCGAGGCCGCCGGGTTTTGATTATCGACGACAATCCTCAAGCCCGTGCAGTGCTTTCCAGCATGTTGATCAGCATGACATTCGAGGCAGACGAAGCACCTTCCGGATTGGAAGGAATTGAAATGGTGCGCCATGCTGCGGAAAGCAATAAACCGTACGAAATCGTTTTTGTGGACTGGCAGATGCCGGGTCTCGACGGATTCGAAACGGGGAAACGAATTCGCGCGCTGCCGAATCTCGCCGTCGCTCCGCAACTGGTGATGGTCACGGCCTACGGTCGCGAAGAGGTATTGAAACAAGCCGAAGAGAACTCGTTTGCAAATATTCTGATTAAGCCCGTGACGGCTTCCATGCTGTTCGATTCAGCGGTCGAAGCCCTCGGAGGAAGCAATTCCAAGAATTACGAAGCTCCGATCGAGCCCTACTATCGAACTGGAACGAATACGAGGCTCGCGCGTTTTGCTTGTCGAAGACAACGAACTGAATCGTGAGGTCGCGCTCGGTCTTCTGGAAGATGCGCATTTGTCGATTGACATAGCGGAAAACGGACGGGATGCGGTGGAAAAAGTCGCCGAGCACAATTACGATCTCGTGCTAATGGACATGCAAATGCCCGTGATGGATGGTCTCGCTGCCACGCGAGCGATTCGAGTGAAACCCCAATTCCAGGCGCTCCCAATCATCGCGATGACTGCGAACGTAATGGAGAGCGATCGCGAAAAATGCACCGAAGCGGGCATGAATGATCATCTCGCCAAGCCGATCGATCCCGAGGCTCTCTTCGCCTGCCTGCTGCGCTGGATGAAACCCCGAGCGAGCATCGCCGCAGCCGAAGATATGGGTAAGACTCTTACATTTGCAAAAAACGAGCCTCAATCGGCTCAGCCTTTTGAACCTGCCGCGTTTGAAATTGCCGGCATTGACACCAAATCTGCCCTACGGCGAACGGGCGGAAATCCCAAGCGCTACGAAATGTTGCTACGCAAATTCGCGGAGTCGACAGCTGTGGAAGAAATTCGCGATGCGCTTGCGAAGGGCGACACCGCAACAGCCGCGCGTGCGGCGCATTCGTTGAAAGGCGCGGCCGCGAATCTCGGCGCGACGGCGGTGGCGGAAGCCGCAGCCAGAGTCGAAAAAGAAATTCAAACGGGAGGGACGGCCCCGCCTGGGTTGGACGGGATGGCGGCTTCCCTTCGCACCACTGTGCAGGCCATCCAGTCGGCGTTTCCAAACGAAGCGGCAACGCGCAAGCGTCCCGTCGGCACCTGTCGACCCATCCTCCGTGGCGGCACCCTTGAGCCGCCTGAAGAAACTGCTGGCAAACGACGATGGCGAAGCCGCCGATTTCATTGTGGAAGCTCAAGCAGAGTTAGCGAAGGTGCTGACGGGATCGGAAATCGCAGCTTTAAGCACTCTGGTATCAAACTTTGATTTTAACGGCGCGCTTAAGTGTGTTTCGGAGATTGCGGCGCGTTTAACCCTTCGACTGGAGTGAGACTATGTCCGCGACTTTGATTCCAAAATCGATTTTGATTGTCGATGACACGCCTATCAACATTGGCGTTATTTCCGGCGCTCTGAAAGACTCTTTCTCGACGAAAGTGGCGACCAGTGGTGCAAAGGCTCTGGCGATCGCCTCCGGAAAAGAAAAACCGGACCTGATTTTATTGGACGTACTGATGCCGGAAATGGACGGCTATGAGGTCTGCCGCCGCCTGAAAGCAGATCCCGACACGCGCGATATTCCGGTGATTTTCCTTACCAGTCAGACGGAGGCGGAGGACGAAACCAAAGGATTTGAGGTCGGAGCGGTTGACTACATTCATAAACCATTTTCCGCCCCAGTGGTGAAGGCGCGTGTGCGGACGCATCTCATGCTACGCGAAGCGCATGCCCAGATTGCCAAGCAACTCGTGGAAATAAATACTGAATTGGAAATGGCGCGTCAGATTCAGCTATCCATTCTGCCGAGCAGCACCCCAAAGATCTCCGGAATGGAGATTGTGGCGCGCTACATTCCCATGACTTCGGTGGCAGGAGATTTTTACGACTTTATCGTCGTCGACGGAAGTCACATCGGCATCCTGATAGCAGACGTTTCGGGACACGGACTGCCTGCCGCCCTGATTGCTTCCATGCTGCAGGTGGCCCTCACGGCACAGGCGCGCCACGCTTCTGAACCGGCTAAAGTCCTGGCAGGCTTGAATCAGGCCCTTTGCGGAAAATTTCAGCATAATTTTGTCACCGCAGCTTACGTTTACGTGGACCTTGAAAAAAATACAATCAGCTACGGAGGAGCAGGCCATCCGCCGCTCCTACTCTGGCGCAAATCAACTGGCGCCGCGAGCCAATTGCTGGAAAACGGATTGGTCATGGGGCAGTTCGAGGAAGCCACATACGATTCACTCCAAGTGCCGATCGAGGCCGGCGACAGGTTCGTTCTTTACACGGACGGGATTCCTGAAACGACCAACCCGGCGGAGGAAGAATTCGGAACAGATCGGTTGATGAAATTCATGGAAACAAATAACAAACTGAAAGCCGGCCCATTCGCGGACGAGCTACTCCTCGAATTGGCTCGTTGGCTAGAGCAGCCGCCGGGTGAGGGGCACAAAGACGATATTTCGCTTTTAACCGTCGACTTCATGGCTCGCTGATAACCAGTCCCCTTAGATTTCATAAATCCTCGGTTGTTCTTGAATCAGCCCGATAAGTCCGCCTGCGGGCCTCCGTCATTTTTGACGGTTCACAGACAATTAAGCGACGCCTACACTCTAGTACTTCAACGATAGCGTGGCCGGAGGTCAAACAGATGAACACCACCCTAAGAGGCGGACTTACGCTCGGGGCGCTGGTGATATTGCTTCTGTTAAGTGCGCCAATGTATGCACAAGACACACCGATTGGACCGGAGGGAACCCAGGTTGCAACGCAGGAGACGCCGGCAGCAGCGGTGAATACCGATGCGCTGAGAAACGCGGCCAGAATCCGGTGGCCAGCCTGATCAGCGTTCCCATTCAGGAAAACTTCAACTTCAACATCGGGCCGGCTGACCGCACGCAAAATGTTCTAAACATCCAGCCTGTAATTCCGCTAAGCGTGTCGAAAAACTGGAACCTCATCGTCCGCTGGATCACGCCAGTGATCTACCAACCGGTGCCGGTGCCGCAGGAATCCGGGCCCACACTGCAAACAACCGGTGTGTATGGCTTAGGGGACATGAACCCTTCGTTCTTCCTGGTGCCGAAGAAGAGCAAAATAATTTGGGGCATCGGGCCGACGCTGGTATTGCCCACAGCAACAAATACGACGTTCCTCGGACAGGGAAAATTCAGCTTGGGGCCGTCAGTGGTGGTGCTGGTGCAGCCTCCGCATTGGACGATCGGATTTCTTACGAACAACGTCTGGTCCGTAGCCGGCCACTCCAATCTCGATAAACCCGCGGTGAACCAATTCCTCCTTCAGTGGTTCGCCAACTACAACATGAAGAAGGGCTGGTTTCTGACCACGTCGCCGATTATCACGGCTAATTGGAGAGCAACCGACGGTAACAGGTGGACGGTGCCTTTCGGTGGAGGGGTGGGAAGAATCATGAAGCTCGGTTTTCAGCCGGTGAATATAACGGCGCAAATCTACGGTAATGCAGTGTATCCACGAGGGACCTCGCCGTGGACGCTGCGGATGCAATTTGTGCTGCTGTTTCCCAAACTGACCAAGGAACAGGAGAAGGGGTTACTGGAGCAGAAGCTCAAACAGATGAATCAGGATCAATCACAAAAACAGTGAATTGAGATTGGCGTCGCATTGGAAATCAGTTCTAAACAGAGTCGAGTCCTTCTACCAAACGCAAACTGCAGAACTGGCGCGACCTCCCGTCATCGACAGTTACCTGAGGCAGGGGTAAGATGCAGACGCCGCGACCCTCAACGTCGAGATCTACGTCGAAGGATCCAGCGAATTCGTAAATCTTTCGCTTCAAGGAGGACAATCTAAATGAACCCAAGAATCGTACTTTCCGGAGTTCTCTGGCTCGGACTCGCAGCACTTCCGGCAGGGGTGCATGCGCAGGCCGCAACCGATAACCCAAGCGTGACGGCACAGTTGAACGCAGCAAAGCCGATCGTTGCGAAGATAAAAAAAGACGCGGCGGAACTGCAATCCTTTTCGGCAGCGAGCGGACCGGGCTGGGACTCTCATGCGGCTGTGCTGACCCGGATTAAAGAGGATGTGAATAAGTTGCAGGAAAATACGCGCGGCCTGCAGTCGCATCGGACGGTGGCGAGTGCCTGGCAACAAGACGCGATTGATCGCGTCACGTCGCTTGCAAATGATTTGGCGACGAACATGAACAGCGCCATGGACCATCTCAACAAGAGCAAGTCGCGTCCGATCAAAGCTCCCTATCCCGAATATCTGAAGGCAAATTCGCGAATCGCCAACGATCTTGGCGACGAAATCGACGCGATCATAGATTATGGTCAGGCCAAGGCCAAAGCTGACGAGATCGCCAAGCAATTGGATTCTGGGGGGGATTAGTTTAGGCGCACACGAGAGTGGGGCGGTGGAATTCCTTCCGCCGCCCTTTACCCCCGATTGATTTTAAAATTGACGAGGATTAGTTACTGGTTGCTTGGGCTCCATTGGTTATCGCTTCCATCACGCGGTCGAGGTTGAAGCTTCCGGGCTTTTGTCGCGGCGGAAATTCGCGGAAGCTTTGCAACCAACGTGCGACGTAAAAGCCAGCCGGCGCCAACAAGAAGACGTGATCCACGAACCAGTGGTTGTAATCCATACCTTCATACTCGGCGCGTTCAAACGGATCGGTGCGCAAATTTTCGATCAGAGGAACGCGTAATGGCGTGAAGGGCTGCATCCAAACCTGCAGTCCGTGCGCATTTTGCACTAGAAAAGTAACTTTCCAATTGTTGTAACGCAACGCTGCAGCGTTGCCGTCGTCGGTCCAGTAGATAAATTCCTTGCGTGGCCACGCGGCTTCGCCCTTGAATGCTGGCAGCAGGTTGTAACCATCGAGGTGGACTCTGAAAGTCGAGTCGCCAACTTTCGCTCCTTTCAGCAAATCTTCTGTCACAGTGGTGTCACCTGCTGCGGCCATGAGCGTCGGAAGCATGTCTTCATGCGAGACAACGTCGTTAATGACCGTGCCTGGCTTGATGACTCCGGGCCAGCGAATCGCGCACGGAACGCGGTAGCCGCCCTCCCAATTGGTATTTTTCTCGCCTCGGAACACTGTGGTGCCGCCGTCGGGCCAGCTCATGGCCTCCGCGCCGTTGTCAGTGGAATACATGATGATGGTGTTGTCTGCGATGCCGAGATCGTCGAGTTTCTTTAGTAATTCGCCGACCATGGCATCGTGCTCCACCATGCCATCGGGATAAATGCCGAGCCCGGTCTTACCCTGGCTTTCTGGCTTCAGGTGCGTCCAGATGTGCATGCGTGTGGTGTTCCACCAGATAAAAAACGGTTTGCCGTCCTGGTGCGCCTTATCCATAAAGTCTATCGCGCCCTTGGTGACCTCCTCGTCCACCGTTTCCATGCGCTTGATTGTCAGCGGTCCGGTGTCTTCACATATCTGCTTACCCCAGGGTCCGAAGCGCGGATCAGGCGGCGCAGGATTTTCGGTGGACGTAGCTTTGCACTTGAGAATGCCCCGGGGCCCAAACATCGCCTTGAACTTAGGATCTTTGGGATAGTCGGGGTCCTCGGGTTCCTGCTCGGCATTTAGATGGTAGAGGTTGCCGAAGAATACGTCGAAGCCGTGAACTGTCGGCATGAAATCATTACGATCGCCGAGGTGGTTTTTTCCGAACTGTCCGGTCTCGTAACCCAGCGGCTTAAGCAGTTCGGCAAGCGTTGGGTCTTGCTTCTGCAACCCCTCCGGCGCGCCCGGAAGGCCGACCTTGGTGAGACCGGTGCGGATGGGTGATTGGCCGGTGATGAACGCGGCGCGGCCGGCGGTGCAACTCTGCTGGCCGTACCAGTCTGTAAAAAGTGCACCCTCATGGGCGATGCGGTCGATGTTGGGCGTCTTATAGCCCATCATGCCCTGGTTGTAGGCGCTGACGTTCCAGTAGCCGATGTCGTCGCCCCAGAGAATCAGGATATTGGGCTTCTTGGATTGCGATTGGGCCATTGGAGCTGCGGGTAGAAGAGCCGACGTGACAATCAGTGCAGCGAGCATGTGTTTAATCAGATTGTTTCGTTTCATATTTCTCCTCTGGTTTGGTCTTTTGCCGGGCTCACTTGCGGCTTGACGGTTGGGACAGGAACTGAAGTTGAATGAGCGGAAAAATCGGTGGCCCCCCCAACATCTGATTTCGATATCGCTCCCGCTCCGAAGAACAGGTCTCTAAAGCTTTCCTCACCAAGCACTCGTTGCAATTCCCTGAACGCGAAAAGTGGAATGAAAGTACAAAATATGACAACACAATGGCTGAGCAGCAGATCCATTCGCAAGTGGTGTAGCGCGGCGGATATATTTTCTCCATGCACGATCAGCTTGATGACTTCCTCGACGATGTGAAATATTAAGACAAGCAGGCTGAACAGAAACGCCTTATAGAGCGCTACCCGAAGCAATGGCTTGGTTTCCTGCCGACGACCGAGCCGCGCATATTCACCAATGAGAATGACTTTGGCGATCACGGCTGCATTGATCAAAGCGGCGCCGTAGCTGAAATACGAAATGTGATACTCCTTCAGCAGGAGCCTCTGGTTTGTCACCACAGCACAAAAGAAAAAGGCCAAATACAAGAAGATGCCGGCAAATTCCTGACCTTCGTGAATGGCTTTTTGCTTAAAATCCGCGTGTTTGGAATTTTTGGTAGCCATTTAGAAGCCTGATTCGACCTGATATTCTCGTCTACGGCTGAGCCAATTCCCATGAAGTATCGGGATTGTAAGCTACGATTTTCAATGCGAGATCAGCTGTGTGTTCGCCGAGGTCCTGCTGATATACGACGCCGTCTTTATTGACGATGAAAGTCATCACGCCAGTCAAACCATATTGTGCAGGGAATGCGATCAGCGCGAAGCCACCCGACAGTCGTCCATCCACAACGTAGTTTTTCGCTCCATCGGGCGCGTCGGGCCCCTGCGCAGTGAGAATCTTGTAGAAGTAGCCCGAGTAGGGCTCCGGGGTTCCATCCGATTTCTTCGACTCTTCCTCCGCAGCGCCAGCGACCATCGGACCCATCGGGCTCCTGGGTTCACCTTTCGAAGAAACCCAGTAGAGGCCGTCATGCTTGCCGGGATCACTGTGAAATTGTTGCGCATAAGTGCCAATTGGATCGTCGCCGTGTTTTTTTGAAGCGTATTCGAGCTGACTCTGGACGTAACCCTCACAAACGGCAATTGCGCGGAGTTCGTTACGGCCCACTCTGCGATCAAGGATCTCTTCTTTGCCCCGATCGATGTCGAAATACCAGACCTGGCCGTCGCGGACGATCGGAAAAGGGAAAGGCCACGCACCTTGCCCCACTTCCAGAGTTTCGTAGCCTTGTGCTTCAATCGAGAGAGTATGCTTCTCCTCGTAGGCCCTGACGAAGTCGGCAAGGGCTTGCTTGGCCTCACCCAAATCACCCGAGGAGATAATGTCTGCCGCTTCGTGCCCGATGATCGGGACTAGATCCGCAGGGTCACCCGAGCGGGAGGCGTCTACGAGAGCCTTCACAGCAGCTGCAGGTGATGAAAACGTCTTCTGTCCTTCGACGGCTTGAGCGAGTAGGCACTTCGACGCCGATAAACCAATCACGACGAAAAGCAAAGCAGCCAGTATTCTTGGGGCTCGCGGATAACTAAACGGCGTGCTGGTCATTTCATTCCCCTCATTCCTTGAGTGCTGGCACCGCCGCGCTGACTTGAAGCTCTTTCTGACCTGCCGGAGTTTCCGGCTCCTTCGAACGCCCCCGCGTTTCGAGTGGGGGTCGCCGGTTTCGGGTTTGGTCGCGCTGTGGACGAAGCCGCCGAGCCAGAGGGATAGCCTCGGTCTGGTTTTACAGGCTGCGTCTTCGGATAGCTTGAAGAATTGGGTCTGGCACTCGAAGTGGGAGGATTCCTGGACGTGTTATTCGCCGAATTGCCGTTATTCTTGTTGCCGCCGTTGTAGGTGGATTGTCCCTTCCAACTTTGATTCGTCTGATTATTCCCGTTGTTGACAGCGGTGTTCTTCGTTTTATTGCCCTGATTGTTGACCTGGTTGCCGGTATTAATGGTGACGTTATTTCCGCTGACATTCCGATTGATCGTATTGTTGCTTTTGTTTTGATTGTTCGTGTTGCCGCGGTAATTGTTGTAGTAGTTGTTGGAATTGTAGTGGGCATTACCCGGATATGGGCGGTTGTAGGCGTACGCGTAATTCGGCGGACGATGATACAAGGTGGCGCGGTGGTAATTGGGGCCATAGACCGGACGGTAGTGGTAGTGATGCACGACCCACGGACCGCCGCGGTAATACACGCCTCCGCCGTAACCCCAACGCGGGTAGTAGTAGTAGTGGTTGCTGCTGAACATAGCGCCGACTGCCATGCCGGCACCGAACGCAATGACTGCAACCGCCGCGGTGTTGGGTGCGGGCGCGGCATAAACTTGCACAGGATTGTATTGAGGCACATAGATAATCTGGGGATTCGTGGGCTGAATCACGATCACTTGCTGGGCGCTGGCTTGCTGGACGACTACGGTCTGCTGCGGAGTTGTTTGGAGATTTCCGGCCTGTTTTGCCTGAAGCCGGAGCCTTTGAACCGCATCGAGAACGGCGCTCTGGTCCGCGCTGAATGCTGCCCCTAGCTGACGAGTCCAATCAATTTCCGAACACATCATGTCAACGACTTGGGGAAAGTGAAACAAAGCCGTCATAGCGGCACCGAAGCCAACGCTCTTGGCCGCGGCGTCAAGCTGATCTCCCTGCAGGGTTTTGTTCTGAAGAAGCCAGTTGCCGCCGTCCAAAACTTCCTGCGAATCAATGGACGCCGCCAAGACTTGCATAAGCAAAGCGTCTGGATACAGCGCGACAGGGGCGAGAAGTTTATCCAGGTCTGCCGGGGATTGCGCGCCTGTGCTTCCGGCTTGGGAAATATTCATGCCTCCGCTGGCCAGGCTCATGTTGATGCAAACCGCGAGAATAAAGACGGTGCAGCGTTGAAAAAGCGAATTGCGTTTTTCCATTAGAAGATTCTTCATCGGCCCTCGAAAATCGGTTGTCATGACTTTAGAGTTTCGGAGCAACCGCCTCCCGTAGGCGCAATCGCGTAGTCCGAGTCAGATATTCCTCTGACATCGTGACAAGCCTGCCTTTGATACTCCGATCATTGCGAGGGGCGGACTGCCGTCCGCAGCGAATGGTAGGGACTGAGCTTCCCTGTGTCTATGGTCAAAAGAGACGGGTAGATTCGATGTCGTGGGGAGGCCCGCGTGATTACGGGGCACTGCCGGAGGCCGCTACGACTTGCAACAAGGCTCAAGCGTCCATTAGCGCCGCGTTGAAACCTAGTTCAAATGAGAAACAAGTGCTGCCGATGACGAACCATCCATTAGACGGGCGCTTCACCGGAGCTTATCAACCGAGGACTGACAAACCTGTTGCCTTGAATGACGACCCCGATAGCCTCAAGCAAATCGTCGCCGGCATCGTCTTTGATGAGATAACCCCGAGCGCCTAGGCCAAGCGCTGCCTCCACCACATCGATAGAGGACTCTTGGCTCAGAAAAAGTATTTTAGATTCCGGGCAAAGTGTGCGGATTCGCCGCCCGACATCGATTCCATTAAGCCCAGGAAGCCCGATATCGAGCAGAATCAAATCCGGTCGCAGATCTTCGGCTTTTTGGACGGCATCCAGCCCGTCAAATGCCTCACCTACGATTTTAAGTTCCGGCGTTTTCCCAAGTGCGGAACGCACGAATTGATGAAACTGTTCGTGATCGTCAACAACGAGAACTCGCACCTGTGACCTGTTTGAGTCGACCTTAGTCGGAATGGTCATCATATCTAGTGTGTCGGGAAACGAACCTCGGATCTTACTCACTACTCGACAAATTTGTTGGTACGCTGCCGAACGCGCACATCTGCGTGGAGAAAACAGTAGCAATTGGACTGCCTCTTTGAGCAACGAATAGCGGACGTCAGCTCGGGGCGCGGATTCTGTAAGATTCCTTATGACAGTTAATTTTCGTCAATGGCCGTTTTCGGCGATTCTGGATAGGGCCTACGCGCCATGCAGATCGTCCTCTAACAGAGTTATCGTCAATAAGCAGTTCAGTTCCTTCATGCTATGCGCCAAGATGCGCCAAAGCCGCTCGCAGGGGGGCGCTCGAGATCTGAATCAGTCCCCCGTAGGGGGTGTACATCTCCAAAATCAATAGAATGGCGCCGGAAACGGAAAGCGCCGAGACGAAGAAGCTGGCGACGACCATCGCATTTGGAGGGGCGAAGAGACCAAAACTGATAAAAATGATAGTGAGCCAGAAAATCAGCACGGCCAACAGCGGGATCGAAACCGAGGCGATCCTCTGTTCGTAGATTAACCATCGCGTCTGTCCAAGGCTTATCGTAATGCTTAATGCTTGAGCCTGGATCGACCGTTGCGCATCGTTCTTTGCTGAGAGTCCCTGGATTTTGTCAAATAGACCTTCGGACGCGTTAGCAGACGCATCTAGTTGGAAAGGGCCAGCAGAATCTCTTGATGCCATCCGATCGAGGATGCGGACAACGGATGCGCGCAAGATATTGCGTGCTTCCATCGTCTCCGGCCCGTAATGGGCCAGGATACGGTCCAACAGAACAATCTTGCTCGACATCTCAGTCAGCTCATTGGCCTGTGTGTCAAACGAAGATTTGGCAGAAGCGATCAGTAGCCCGAGAACGAGCGCCGCCATCGTCGCGACCAACGCCATTCCGAGTTTTACCGCTTCTTTGGAATCGCCAGTCAGATGGTGCTTGGGCACGGCGGCGCGTAAAGCGGTGCCGAACAACGCGCCTCCAAAAACGAAGGCGAACGCGATCAAGCTGATTGTTGCAGGACTCATGATTCGCCTCTTGCCACGCCAAATGAGGAATTGGCGTCGAGGGATTTTACGAGTCAGAGCTGTACGTGCAACCGTTAAAACGGACGGTGCCTGGAGGTGGAAATTACGGAGCTTGGACTCCCGGGCAAGGACAGGCGC
Source organism: uncultured Acidobacteriota bacterium (assembly GCA_963790945.1). Taxonomy (GTDB): domain Bacteria; phylum Acidobacteriota; class Terriglobia; order Acidiferrales; family UBA7541; genus Palsa-295. The sequence continues at coordinate 41,168 of CAWBRH010000016.1, read as the reverse complement.
TTCGTATTATTACGTATTGCGAAGGAGGTGTTTTCTGATAGAGTACTGCGCAAGTCGACACAAATATACGGCTGGACGGCGAATCTAGGAGCTTCAAAAGCGCCGATTGGGGATTTGTTGTGAGCAACGCTGGTTCAAGGACAGACATTCCACCTCGCAATTTATAACTGTTTTTCAATCGGCTTTCTCTAAATCGACGCAATATTCCTAATCAACTCAACTTTTACAAGGGCTCTAAAGTACTTGCCGGAAGGCCGATAGGAAAGTGTCGAACCCTCTCAACCATCGCTCTCGCTCCTTCTCTTGGGCGCCTACAATTGCGCGAGCCCTTCGTCTTGTTTTTCTTCTAACCGCGCCCGCGTTACTTGCTCCGCTTGCTGCAGCTCAATCAAATGAACCCAAGAGAGTGCTGGTTCTAACTGAGGAGGACGTGAGTTGGCCGATTTTTCGAGTCATGGATGAAAATCTGCGTGCGACTCTGCGCGACGGCTTGGGGGGACGCGTTCAAATTTTCAGTGAGCACCTTGACGTCGAGCACTTCCCGAATCTGGCGATTCAGGCAGAGCAGACGGCATGGATTAAGAAAAAGTATGCGGACTCCGCTTTGGACCTGATCATATGCGTCGGAGATGTCCGGACAGATCTATTCCCTGGTGTGCCTCTCGTGTTCATGAGCGACGACCCTTTGCGGAAGGACCCCGTCTCGGTTCCCGCGGGAATAAGGGTCGCGAGCGTTTGGGTTAGTCTCGACACGCAAAAAACCTTGGAGGTAGCACGGAGATTTCAACCGCAAGCGCATCGCATCGTGGTGGTCGGGGATGATTCCTTTTCAACGGATACGATTCTTGGGCGTCTTCGGACGGAGATTTCCCGGACTGCGGGTGACATGCAGGCGATCTATCTGACAAATCTTTCCGTGGCCGAGATTCGAGAAAAAGTTTCCCACTTAGGGACGGACAGTATCGTGCTTTTCGTAACTGTGACGCACGACGACCACGGGCACCCTCTAATTTCTGCGGACGTGATTCCGGAGGTTGCGGTGGCCTCTGGTGCGCCCGTGTATACGATCTTCGACACGCACTTGGGAACGGGTGCCGTCGGAGGATATATGACGAGCTTTGCGGAGGTGGGGAAAGCAGGCGGCCAATTGGGCCTTCGCATTCTAGCCGGAGAAGACCCCCCGGATATCACGGTCCCCAACGTGTACCTCTTTGATTGGCGTCAGCTTCAACGGTGGAAGATCTCTGAATCTGCGCTCCCGGCGAATAGTGTAGTTTTGAATCGGCAGTCCACACTCTGGGAAACTTACAAGAATTACATTATCGTCGGCGTTTTTCTCTTCATGGTTCAAACGCTGCTGATCGTCGGTTTGCTGTGGCAAAGGGCGAAAAGGAAGACGGCTCAACAATCGGTGATAGATCTGATGACCTTCGAAAAGATGCTTTCGAAGCTCTCAGCGACGTTCATCAACCTGCCCGAAGGACAGATTCAGCGGACCATAACGGACAGTCTTGCCGGGATCGCAGATTTTCTCCGACTCAACCGGATTACCCTCTTCGATTATTCTCCGGAAGGCCAGGAATTCAGGATGACGATTTCCTGGTGCGGAGCGGGCGCAGAGTGTCCCCCGCCGGTTCTTGACGTTGACCGGCTATCGGTGCGTCGCGATGCCCTCGTGCGCGGCGATGCAGTGCTTCTGTCGGACATAAACTCCGTGCCGGAAGAAGCCGTCGGCGAACGTGAACACTTAAAGTTGCTAGGTACGGTCTCGGTCGCAACGATCCCGTTAATGAGCGGCGGGAAAGTCTTTGGGGGAATATCGTTCGTCAGCACGACGCGGCGAGTGCAATGGACACCGGATTTGGTGGAACAGCTCACATTGTTAGCAGAGATATTTTCGAATGCTTTGACGCGTAAACGCGCACAGGATGCACAATCCAAATATGCCGCCATCGTGGAATCTTCCAATGATGCGATCGTCTCGAAGAATCTGGATGGAATCATTGTAAGTTGGAACGCAAAAGCGGAAAGACTCTTCGGCTATTCCTCAGCAGAAGCAGTTGGAAAGCCAATTACCATCATCGTACCCCCTGAACTGCAACACGAAGAGTCCCTCTTGCAGGAACGATTGAAAGTCGGAGGGCGAGTGGAACACTATGAAACAACGCGAACCGAGAAAGACGGCAAAAGGGTAGCTGTGTCGCTGACGATGTCCCAGGTGATAGATTCCGGAGGCAAAATCATCGGAGTTTCGAATATCGCACGCGACATTACTGATGTGAAGCGCGCTGAGCAAGTATTGCGAGAGAGCGAAGAACGTTTTCGCCTGGTTGCGGACACTGCCCCGGTATTGATCTGGATGTCTGATGCTGACAAACTCTGCAATTTTTTCAACCAGGGCTGGCTCAACTTCACAGGCCGACCTTTACAGGAAGAACTAGGCGAAGGATGGGTTTCAGGTGTGCATCCGGATGATGTGAAGCGTTGTCTGTACATTTACTCGTCCTCATTTGACGCCCGACTCGACTTCGAAATGGAATATCGCTTACGGCGATTTGATGGCGAATATCGATGGGTTGTGGATTACGGTGTACCCAGATTTGAATCCAATGGTGCCTTCTGCGGCTATATCGGCTCGTGCGTCGACATAACGGAGAGGAAGTCGTCAGCAGAGTCGTTAAAGAATCTAAGCGGCCGGCTCATTCACGCGCAGGAAGAAGAGCGCACCCGGATTGCTAGAGATCTCCACGACGATTTTAGCCAGCGTTTGGCGCTCCAGTGCATCGAGCTCGAACAATTACGGAAGACGCTGCCCGAGTCGGAAACAGAAGCGCGAGCACGGCTACATGTAATGCTCAAGGGAACCAAGGCAATATCTTCAGACCTTCGGTCCCTCTCGCATGAATTACATTCCAGCAGATTGGAGTACATCGGGTTGCTCCCTGCTCTTAGCGGCCTCTGTAAAGAGATCACCGAGAAGTACAAGATCGAGGTGCGTTTTACGGGATGCGAACTTCCTATCGGCATCCCGAAAGACGTTGCGCTGTGCCTTTTTCGAGTCACCCAGGAAGCGCTCAGCAATGTTGTTAAACATAGTCAAGCCGCTAGAGCGAACGTTGAGTTGCGGCTGAATGCGAACGTACTGGAGCTTCAGGTAACGGATTACGGCAAGGGCTTTGACTCCGACGCTTGCGATCACGGTGCGGGGATTGGATTGGTCGGAATGACGGAACGACTTCGGCTTGTCGGTGGAACGCTCACGATGCGTTCGACTCCGATGCAAGGGACGGAGATTCAGGTCCAGGTGCCGATTCCCGCTATCGCGAACGAGGAGCAACCTAAAGCAGTGGCCGCTGGAGCAATGCACTGATGAAACGTCCCCGTGTACTACTGGCGGATGACCATCTGATGTTAGCCGACGCACTACGAAAGGTCATCGAGCCTCGTTGCGAGGTTGTGGGCACGGTGGGCGACGGTCGCGCACTCTTAGAAGCTGCGGACCGATTGCGGCCGGACATCATAGTACTGGACATCGGCATGCCGCACCTGAACGGGTTAGACGCCGGCAGAAAGCTTAAGCATAGCTTACCCAATGTGAAGCTGGTTTTCATGACGATGCACGACGATCCGTACCTCGTGGGCGAAGCTTTTCGGGCTGGAGCTTCAGCCTTCCTACTAAAAGAGGCAGCAGCATCAGAGCTGACCGACGCGATTGACGAAGTTCTGAAAGGAGGTTCCTTCGTGACTCCTAGTGCGTCAGAGGGTTTGAACAACATCTCCTTGCGAGACCCAAAAGACCGCGAGCGCGCTCCTGAACCGACTCCTCGGCAGCGGGAAGTGATTCAACTTTTGGCGGAAGGGTGCTCGATGAAGGAGGTAGCGTCCGAACTGAAAATTACCCGGCGAACCGTAGCTGGGCACAAGTATGCCGTGATGGAACTCCTGCACCTTAAGACCAATGCCGACCTAGTCCAATATGCGATCGAGCACGGAATTATCTCTCTTCACCAAAATTCCCCACACCGTTAGTTCTACCTATAGACCGGCACCCCAATTGCGAACACTCTAGCTGCAGAAGTGTGATCGCATGGCGGATGAAATCGTGTCCAAGCCAAAGACTCTTGCCCGATCGAAAAGCGTTCATGCCGTCCCACATCAAGCTAAATGCTCAATCAGATTCTCAGAGTGAGCTGTCGATGAATCTTAAACGAGTTTTATTGGCCGATGATCTTCCGCCGCTGCTCACAGCTGTCACCGCACTATTGATAGGTTCTTTCGATATCGTGGGCATATTCTCGGATGGTGAATCCGCCCTTAATGCCATCTTGAAGCTGGAACCCGACGTGGCCGTATTGGACATTTCGATGCCCGGCAAGAACGGATTAGAAGTGGCCAGGGAACTGAAAAATCACGCCTGTATCACGAAGATTGTTTTTCTTACGGTGCATGAGGACAGCGACATCATCGCAGCAAGCCTTTCCGCGGGAGCCCTAGGCTACGTTTTTAAAGGGCTGATGGATAGCGACCTAATTCCGGCGATGAATGACGCCCTTGCCGGCCGAGTATTCGTATCCCATATCTCCCCGTAGCGCGTATCAGACCTAAGTACGTCAATCAGATCAAAGTACTCGCCTATGTATCTTCACCCTCACCGGCAAAACCTACATCACCGCGCAGACCGTCACTTTTGACGGTTACGTCTAGGACGCAACTTGGGCAGTATTTCCGGGAATCAACTCATCGTCAGTAGCCGTCGAGAACTGCCGCTCTGTTTTTCTGAAAAATGAGCAACCGGAGGAGACTCATGAAGTGGATTGAAAAAAGCACCCTCGTTGTAGTAACGCTTTTCGCGGTAATGGGCCTCGCGGCATCGCCACACGCAGCAGCGCAAGAGAAGAAACCGAACATCCTCGTCATCATGGGTGACGACATCGGCATGTGGAACATTGGCGCGTACCATCGAGGCTTGATGGCCGGCAGGACGCCGAACCTCGACAAGCTAGCCAAGGAAGGCATGTTGTTTACCGACTACTACGCCGAGGCGAGCTGCACGGCGGGTCGCGCGAACTTCATCACTGGCGAACTGCCGATTCGCACGGGCATGACCACGGTAGGCCAAGCGGGCGCGTCCGTTGGCTTGCCGGCCGAGGCAGTGACCATTGCCACGGTCCTGAAGTCGATGGGCTACGCTACCGGCCAATTCGGCAAGAATCACCTTGGCGATAAGAATGAGTTCCTGCCGTGCGTCCATGGTTTCGACGAATTTTTTGGTTATTTGTATCACCTCGATGCCATGGAAGACCCGGCGCATCCGAACTACCCCCAGAATCTGTTGAATGTGGTCGGCCCACGCAATATGGTTCATTGCTGGGCTACAACTACGGATGACAAGACCGAGATGCCCCGCTGGGGTGCAATCGGCAAACAGAAGATTGAGGATGCCGGCCAGCTCTATCCCAAACGCATGGAGACGGTGGACGACGAGATTCGCGACCTCTCCCTTAAGTTCATCGACAAGGCGAAGAGCGACAACAAGCCGTTCTTCGTCTGGCTCAACCCCACGCGCATGCACATCGTTACGCACCTTTCGCCGAAGTATGAAGCGACGCGTAATTCCGAAAACGGCTGGTCGGAAGAAGAAGCCGGCATGGCCCAACTGGACGACGACGTCGGCCTGGTGATGAAAAAGCTGAAGGACATCGGCGAGGATGACAACACCATCGTCGTATTCACCACGGACAATGGAACGGAAGTCTTCACCTGGCCCGATGGCGGACAAACGCCGTTCGCTCAGTCCAAGGGAACAGTGCTCGAGGGCGGCTTCCGCGTGCCCTGCCTCCTCCGCTGGCCCGGTCACGTACCGGCGGATTCGGTGCAGAACGGAATTTTCTCGGGGATGGACTGGTTGCCCACATTCGTTGCCGCAGCGGGCAATCCGAACATTACCGAAGAACTACTGAAGGGCAAAACGATCGGCGACCGGACTTACAAGAACCATCTGGATGGCTACAACCAGATGGCCGCGATCACCGGCCAAGGCCCTTCGGCCCGCCATGAAATCTTCTACCTTGGGGAAAGCACGGTCGGTGCGATACGCATTGACGATTACAAGTTCCGGTTCATCGACCAACCCCAAGGGTGGCTGGGCGAAAAGACCCATCCAGACGTGCCTTACATCACCAACCTCCGCCTCGATCCGTTCGAGCGCACAGGCTGGCCCAACGACGGGACGAAAGAGGGAGGGCAGCAGTACTTCGATTGGTTCAAATACCAATTCTGGCGTTTCGTGTTTGTGCAGCAGATAGTTGCCAAAGAAATCCAAACCTTCATCGAGTACCCACCGATGCAGCGCGGCGCGAGCTTCAACCTCGACGCAGTAAAAGCCGAGATGGCAAAAAGGATGCAACAAGCGGAGGCAGCGTCAAAGGGTCCCAGTCAGTAAACTAACAGGAATGATCTTCGCGGCGGGCGGCTCGCAAGGGCCGCCCGCCGCGAGATCGCTTTAATGCTGTGCAGCCGGGCGCCGCGCTCGGCAACCTGGCAAGTTCAGGATTAGGAGAATAAGGATGACCAAGTACGGCTTTACCTTTAGATTGTCAATGCGCCTGACTGTTCTTTGCATTTTAGCGGCCGGGATACTTCCGTCGCTGAGCCGAGCACAAGATGCCCCCGTTTTCGTAATAACACCGGGAGCAAGCAAGGTTACGTTTTTTGTGAAAGCGTCGGTGGCTCTTGAAGGCACCTTCGAGAAGTGGGACGCCACTCTTGTATTCACGTCACCCGAGCTCTCGACCGGCGTCCTGACCGTCAACATTCAAGCCGATAGCGTGGACACTGGAAGCGGGATGAAAGATGGCAAGCTGAAGAGCAAAGACTTCTTTGACGTTAAGAACAATCCTCTGATCACTTTTAAATCAACGAAAATTGTGCAGTCCGGCCCTAATACCTTCGATGTGGCTGGCAACTTTACGATACGGGGAGTAACCAAACCCGAGACGCTAACGCTAACTCTGAACCGCGAGGGGGAAGGCACAGGAGAGGTGAAAGGAACAATGGCCTTCGACCGCAAGGACTATGGAATGAACAGCGGCATTCCTTTCATCAAGATCGCCGACCGTGTCGAGGTGACCGTCAACCTGAAGGCGAAGCGAGTCAGCGGGCCACCTGTGCATCTGAAACAATAGCTATCGACCGCATGGGGTTCGTCAGTGCTTACTGGAGGAAGGGATTTCTATGAAACGACATGCTCGTGGTTCAGTGGTCTCGGCGGTGTGTATCACGATGGTAGCTGGGCTATTTTCGTTGATGATTGCGGGGCGTTGTGGCGCTCAGGCAGTTGCTGAGCAGCAAACCACCAATGTTCTCGTGTCCGACAGCCTTGAGTCCACCTCAACGCCAGCACATGTGATCGCAGACGAGCCGATGCCCTCCGATGCTGAAGCAGCAACGCCGGCAACTCCGGCTCCTCCAGTGGGTGAACCCACCAGCGACTGGCATTTCGCGGTCAGCCCCTATCTCTGGCTTCCAGGGGTACACGGGACTGTCGGTGCGCGCGGTCATGAGGCGAGCGTTCATGCGTCTCCCGGTGATCTTCTTTCACATTTTCGCTTTGGACTGATGGGGCTCGTCGACACCCGCTACAAGCGAATCGTCATGCCGCTCGACATAATGTGGATCAGACTCGGTGCAAACAACGCAGTGCCATTAACCGACGACGTACTAAACGCCAAGGTTAAAGGACAAGAGTTTATCCTCACGCCGAAAATTGGTTACCGCCTCGTTGATTCGGAAATCGTGAAAATCGATGCCCTCACAGGCTTCCGTTACTGGCATTTTGGCGAAAGCCTGCGCTTGTCCACGTCGGAAAACAGCGTGAAATTCTCGAGTTCGCAGAATTGGGTAGATCCTCTGGTTGGCGGGCGGATTCTAGCAAACCTGTCGCCCAAAATATCGGTATCAATTGGGGGAGACGTCGGTGGCTGGAACACCGGCTCACTGCTGGATTATCAGTTCGGTGCGGTCTTGGGCTATCGCATAAAGCCAGCCGTAGTTCTTCAGGCCGGTTACCGCTATCTCTCCGTGGACTATCGCAGCGGGGGAACGACCATAAACGTAGTCACGTCCGGCGCGCTTTTAGGCGCCACGATCACACTCAAGTAAAAGAGCTTGATGATCTTTCGTAGCCGGAAACTCGGAGCTCTGAATGGGAGATTCTGAGGAATACTAAAATGAAAAGAGTAATCGCAGCTTCCGTGCTATTTTTCGGTTGTCTGGGTACGGCCTTCGCTCAAGATCCCGGCTGGCCGCGCCAAATCACCAAACCGCAAGGCACGCTGATCTACTACCAACCCCAGGTAGACAATTGGAACGACTTTGTAAATCTCGATTGGCGAATGGCGTTTTCGATCACGCCCACAGGCGGCAAGGAGACCGTAGGAGCCGTCACGCTCCATGGCCTGACGAGCGTGAACTCAGAGAGCCAGATGGTGTTGATTTCCAATCTACAAATCAAGAACACCTATTTCCCCTCTTTAAGCCCCACCGACGCCGCGAGCATGGATCAATTGATCAGGACATTTGTGCCGCCGACCGTGTGGATTTCCATGCAACGCCTGGTCTCTTGTGTCCCGAAACCTGCGACAGCGCCTGCCGGCGTGCAATTGAACAATGATCCCCCGCAAATCTTCGTCAGTTATCACCCGGCGATTCTCTTGGGTATCGAAGGAGAGCCCCAACTGGCGGAAATCCCGCATACGAAATTGAAGTATGTCTTCAATACGAATTGGCCTTTATTTCTTGATAGGGCGGGCAATTATTTCCTGCTAGTCGGAAACCGGTGGCTCGAGTCACAGAGCTTGCAGGGCCCGTGGTCAGCCGCCACGAAGCTCTCCAACGAAATGGACAAACTCGTTGATGATCCGCAGTGGGCAAGCCTGAAGAGTTACATACCGCCGCCTCCGAGTTCCGGTTCCGTCGTTCCCGCGGTCTTCTACAGCACCGTACCTTCGGTCGTCATACTCTTCGATGGACAGCCGGTTTATGCCCCCATTCAAGGAACGCAGCTCGTTTACGCCGCGAACACGAATAGCTATCTCTTCGTTTATTCGCCAACGAATCAGTTCTATTACATGACAGCGGGGCGATGGTTCACGTCGAGCAGTCTGCAGGGACCCTGGACCTTTGCAAATTCCAGTTTGCCTGCTGACTTTGCTCACATTCCTCCTGACAGTCCCGCTGGGCAGGTTCTCGCATCGGTGCCCGGATCGGAAGAAGCCAAGGACGCGGTGATGATTGCCCAGGTTCCCACGTCGATCACCGTAAACGCAGCGGCGGCCGCGGCGAAAGCGAATGTGTCCTACGATGGTGCACCGCAGTTCGTGTCTATTTCAGGGACAACGATGTCGTACGCGACTAACACGGCACAAAAGGTGATTCAAGTCGGCGATCTTTACTATCTTTGTCTGCAAGGAATCTGGTTCATGTCCACCACTCCGCAGGGGCCGTGGCAGACAGCACCATCCGTTCCGCAAGTGATCTACACAATTCCGCCGAGCTCTCCCGTTTACAACGTCACGTATGTCACGCAAGTGTCGGCGTCAAACGGAACCGTGCAATCAAGCTACACGGCCGGTTATATGGGAGCGTTCATAATGGGCGCCGCGGTGGGGGCGGTAGTCGCGGGAGGAACTGGCTACTACTATCCGCCATATTACTATCACCCGGCGTACGGATATCCCGTTTATCACCCCTATCCTACGACGTACGGCTATTCGTCCACTTACCACACGACGACTGGGGCGTACGGAGTTTCGCAAACCGCATATGGCGCTTATGGAGGATCCGCAACCCGAAGCGCGTCGTACAATCCTTATACCGGGACCTCAACTCACACAGCATCGGTTTCCAATGCTTATGGGAGCGCGAAAGCTGGCACAGCGTATAACCCATATACAGGTGCGTCTGCTGCCACCAAGCAAGGTTCGAACGGGTACAGTTCGTGGGGAAGTTCCGCCGCCGTCTCTAAGAATGGTGAGAGCGCTTATTCGCAACACTACTCCACAGCGCAGGGAACGACGGGATCGGTGCAGACGTCTTCCGGCGGGAAAGCCGTTGGCGCGAGCGGCGCGTACGGCAATAGCGCCAGTGCCGGCAAAGCAGCGAACGGGAATATGTATGCCAGCGCAGACGGAAATGTTTACAAGAACACCGGCAGCGGTTGGCAAAAGGCCGGCAGCAACGGGAGCTGGAATTCTGTGAACTCGTCTAGCGCCGAGCAGCATTCCTCCTCCTCGGGCTCCGCTTCCAGTTACCAGGCGCATCCCTCGTCTTCTTCTGCATCCTCTTCCTACCATCCTTCGAGCAGCGAGACGCAAGGCATGCAACAGGAAGCGCAGAACAGGGAAAGAGGCGAGCAATCGAGCCAGCGGTATTCTGAGCAGCGTTCGAGCGGTGGATGGGGGCATGGCGGCGGTGGTGGTTGGGGAGGTGGTGGCGGCGGTGGGCGCAGACGCTAACGGCAATCAGTTTTCCCAGGAGACTTCAAATGAACTGTAGGCATTCAAACAAAGAAAATAATCATTTCCTTGCTGAATCCTTCTTTCCCATCAGAAAACGCGTGATTATGCTCGCTGCGGTCTTACTTGCAACTACTTTCCCAGCGATTGCACAGAATGGCGAGCTGCAGCAGAAACTTGCGGCAGTGAAGCAAGCTGCAGCAGAAAACAAGGAGCAGCTGCGCCAGTATCAGTGGATCGAGACAACACAACTCACGCTGAAGGGAGACGCGAAGCCTTCATCTCAAAAATTGTGCCAGTACGGACCCGATGGGCAGGTTCAGAAGACAGCGATCGGGGCCCCACCCCAACAGCCTAGCGGCGGCCGAATGAAGCAGCGGGTGATTGCAAAGAAAAAGGAAGAAATGCAGGAGTACATGGGAGACGTGAAGGATGTCCTCAGCATGTACGTGCCGCCCGATCCGCAGAAAATGCAACAAGCCTTTCAGGCTGGGAAAGTGTCGTTGAATCCTGCGGGCGGCGTTCTGAACTTGATCTTCACGGATTATGCCCAGCCAGGCGATCGCATGACTCTCACTTTTGATACCGCCACAAAAAAGATCACCTCGTTGAGCGTCAACACCTACATGGGGCAAGCGAAAGATGCGGTCACGTTGCAGGTTCAGATGGCAACACTACCGGGTGGCCCTAACTATGCGCAGCAGACTGTTCTTAACGCCAGCGCCAAACAGCTCGTGGTGACGACGACCAATTCCAACTATCAAAGACTAGGTGGGTAGGAGGCCGCGAGCGTTCCGAAGGACGCTGCCCGCCATGCGGATGGGGCGACGCCTTGTAATCGAGATCGCGCATGAGTCATAAACTTTACTCTCCTGATTATGCTAACTGACTGTATCCCGCATTGGGTATCGCCGTTCGTAATAGCGTGCCGCACCGAAATGATAATCCGTCGATGTCCCAGCCCCGTTTGAAACGAAAATGAGCGATCGAGAACTACAAAGCATCCTCGATAATTCCACTGCTGTAATCCAGGTAAAAGATTTAAGTGGTCGCTACGTGCGCATTAATCGAAGATTCGAGGAGATCTTCGGACTCGACCGTTCGCAGATTCTCGGCAAGACCGACCACGATTTGTTTCCCAAGGAAATTGCCGACCGGTTTCGAGCCAACGACCTGGAAGTGGCAGAGACTGGCCGGCCCCTGCAATTTGAGGAGATAGCGCCCTTAAAAGATGGACCTCACGACTACATTTCGGTGAAATTTCCGCTTCTTGATGACTTGGGTGTGGTTTACGCCACGGCAGGAATCTTCACTGACATCACCGACCGCAAGAGGGCTGAAAGAAAGCTGAGGGATAGCGAACAGCTTTTCCGCTCGATCTTCGAGAACAATCAGGTCGGGATCAGCTTTTTCAACATCGATGGCCGGGCGATTTTCACCAACCGCGCTTTCCAGGAGATGTTGGGTTACACCGAGAAAGAATTGAGTCACCTGGAAAAATGGGAGGAGCTTATTCACCCGGACGAACGGGTTTCCGGGGCGAAACGATATGCCGAACTCGTCGAAGGCAAGCGTGAAAAGGACGAGTGGGAACAGCGTTTTGTGCGCCGTGACGGCCGCGTTGTCGTTACGAACGCACGGTTTTCGTTGATCAGGGATGCGACCGGAAAGCCGCAGTATGTTACGTCCTTAACGGAAGACATTACTGAGAGCAAGCGAGCGCTAGAAGAAAGAAATCGCGTGACGCAGCAAATGCAGATGCTGCTGCAATCCACCGGCCAAGGCATTTACGGAATCGATCTGCAGGGAGGCTGCACATTCTTGAATCGGGCTACGTGCGAAACACTTGGATACCGACCCGAAGAGGCATTGGGCCGGAATATGCACGAACTGATTCATCATCACAAGCCGGACGGCTCCCCTTATCCGGTGGAAGAATGTCCCTTCTACCGAGCGCTGAAGAAGGGGGAGGGCTGCCGCGCTGACACAGAGGTTATTTGGCGGCGGGATGGCACGCCGATACCCGTCGAATATTCCTCGTTTCCAATTCTCGAGGAGGGAAGGATCACCGGGGCGGTGGTGACGGTTGTTGATATCACTGAGCGGAAATTGGCCGAGGAAAAAGTGCGGGCGAGCGAGCAGCTCTTCCGTTCGATTTTCGAGAATGCCCAGATCGGGATCAGTCTTTATAGTGTTTCAGGAGCGCAGTATTTCACCAACCGCGCATTGCGCAGAATGTTGGGTTACAGCCATGACGAATTGAATTCGGTGGAGAAGTGGGACAGGATTGTCCACCCAGACGAACGCGTCGCTGAGGAGGAACGTTATTCCGCACTCCTTGGCGGCAAGCGTAGTGAAGACGCATGGGAACAGCGTTTCGTTCACAGCGATGGCCGGATCGTGAATACCTCCCGCAAGGTTTCAGTCCTCAGGGACGCAAGTGGAAAGCCGCAACATATCCTCAATATGATGGAAGACGTCACAGAACGCTTACAGTCCAAAGAGGCTTTGCAGGCGAGCGAGCAGCTCTTCCGTTCGGTCTTTGAGAATGCTCAGATCGGGATTGGTGTCTTCGAGATCGCAAGACGGGAGCTTAGGCCCAACCGCGCGTTGCAAGAGATGCTGGGCTATTCCGAGAGAGAGCTAAGCCGCTTGGAAACATGGGACCGAATTACTCATCCAGAAGAGAGCGCCTCAGACGCTAAGCGATACAGCGAACTCGTTCAAGGCAAGCGTGAAAAGGACGAATGGGAACAACGGTTAATTCGCCGAGACGGTCGAGTGGCGGTTACGAGCGTGAGGTTCTCCGTGCTCCGGGATACCGCGGGCAAGCCGCAGTATGTAGCGTCCTTACAGGAAGATATTACGGAACGCAGGGAGGCGGAGGATCTTCTTCGGAAGCGCGAGGAAGAACTCCGTCGCGCAAACTTTCTTGCGGATACTGCACTGGAACTCTCGAAAGCTGGCTATTGGCACGTTCCGTTGGACGGCTCGGGTTGGTACAACTCGTCCCCTCGCCGAGTGGAAGTTTTCGGCGAAATCCCGCGGCCAGATTACCGCTATCCACTCGACGAGATGTTCGGCCATGCTGCTGAAGGTGATGAGGTTGCAGCGAAAGGCGCTCGAGAGGCATTTAATGCTGCCGTTGAGGGTAGGACAACCAAGTACGACACGGTGTTCGCGTATAAACGACCGATCGATGGACGTGTCGCGTGGATTCACGCACTCGGGCACGTCCAGAAAGACGCCGATGGTCGGCCCACCGACATGTACGGCGTCTCGCAGGATATTACTGAGTTCAAGCGGCTGGAGTCGGAGCTCCTTACTGCAAAAGACGCAGCAGTAGCCGCCACGCGGGCAAAGTCCGACTTTCTCGCCAACATGAGTCACGAGATCCGCACCCCGATGAACGCCATCCTCGGAATGACGCACCTGACTTTGAAGACGGAGCTGACGACAAAGCAACGGGACTATCTGACGAAAACGAGAGTTGCCGCCCAGGCACTGCTAGGGATTATCAACGACATCCTAGACTTCTCAAAAATCGAGGCTGGGAAGCTGGAAATGGAAAAGACAGAGTTCCACCTCGACGATGTGGTCGAAAACCTGTCCTCCGTTGTGAGCCAGAAAGTTCACGATAAGAATCTGGAGTTCCTCGTCGCGGCACCGGATGACCTGTCGCTCGCATTGGTCGGTGATCCCCTGCGGCTTGGCCAGATACTGATTAACCTTGTCAACAACGCTGTGAAGTTTACCGAACGTGGCGAAGTAGTGGTGACCATCACACAGCAAGATCGAGATTCGAACCAGGTCAAGCTGAAGTTCTCCGTTCGCGATAGCGGAATAGGCATGACGCCAGAGCAGACCGCCCGGCTGTTCCAGGCTTTTAGCCAAGCCGATACATCCACCACCCGAAAGTACGGCGGCACTGGCCTCGGTCTGTCTATCTCGAAACGACTCGTCGAGATGATGGGTGGAGAGATTTCGGCCGAGAGCAATTTTGGCGTGGGTAGCACATTTGTGTTTACAGCTTGGTTTGGTACGACACTTGGAGAGACAAAGCGGAAGCGTGTGATTCCAGATTTAGCAGACATGCGCGTTTTAGTGGTAGATGACAATGAACAAGCTCGGGTGATCCTGTCCGATGCACTTCGGGGGCTTGGCCTTCGAGCAGAATCGGTTTCGTCTGGCGAGGATGCAATTCAAGAGGTCAATCTTGCCGACTCGCGGGACCCATATCGAGTGGTCTTGATGGATTGGCAAATGCCGGGCATGGATGGCTTGGAGGCGAGCCGCATCATTATGCACGGCAGTTGGCTCAAGCAAACGCCCAAGATCGTGATGGTGACCGCGTTCGGACGAGAAGACATCCAGTCTCGGGCAGAAGGGATCGGAATCGACGGTTTCCTCCTGAAGCCGGTGAGCCCGTCAGTGCTGTGCGACACCTTAGTGGAACTGTTTGGCAGGACGGATGAACAAGGCGAACGCTCTCGCCTCAATAAGCGGGACGTTTTACCACCCGACGCCACCGGGATTCGTATCCTTCTAGTCGAAGACAACGAAGTTAATCAGCAGGTGGCGACCGAACTTCTTGAGAGCGCCGGAGCCATCGTCAGGATTGCCAATCACGGTGGCGAAGCTGTGAAGATTCTAACGGGAAGAGAAGGGCCTCCGCCATTCGATGTAGTGTTCATGGACCTGCAGATGCCGGAGATGGATGGATTCACGGCTACAAAGCTCATTCGCGCCCAGCCACTGATTCAAAACCTACCGATCATCGCTATGACGGCACATGCCTTGGTGGAGGAGCGACAGCGCTGCATGGAAGCTGGAATGAACGATCATGTGAGCAAACCCATTCATCCCGATGCGCTTTTCGCAACGCTAATGCGCTGGGCGCGTCCTCGTTCCGGGCAAACCAGCAAACCTGAGTCGGGATCGGCAGAAGTAATCGATGAGGTGATTCTCGCCAAACTCCGGGGCGTAGATGTCGCGGGTGGGCTCAAGCGCGTCGCCGGAAACACGCGACTTTACCGCAACCTACTTGCACAGTTCGGGGCGAAACACTGCGATGCAGGTTCGCAGATTTCAGCAGCGATCGATAGCGGAGACTGGGAGCAAGCCGAACGCATCGCCCACACTGTAAAAGGTGTCGCTGGAAACATCGGCATTGGAGACGTGTTCACGGCAGCGGACAAGCTGGAAAAAGCAATTCGCGAGCGGGCCCCCAGAGTTCCCTCTTTGCTCGAAGAATTCACTCAATTGCTGAACAGGCAGGTTCAGACGATTGGGAGCGCGTTGAGCGATACCCCAGCTCATCAATCTGCAGAGGCGGACGCTCGCGCGGTATTCGATGCGAACTCGGCGTTGGCGGCTATCATCCACCTTAGGGCCTTACTGGAAGCAAGCGATGGCGACGCGACGGAGGCGTTTGTCGCTGTCGGGAAGACCCTGGCAGGAACTGTTGAGGAAGAGAGGCTGAATGCTCTCGGTGTGGCGATCAGCAACTTCGATTTCGCAACGGCGCTGTCGAAGTTAGATGAAGTTGCGGAGAGATTTGACCCGGACGGGATACAGTCATGACTAAGGTGCCAGAAAAAAGGACCGTACTCCTGGTTGACGACGCTCCCGCCAATATCCAGATAGTGCATGCGATCCTGAAGGACGACTACAAGGTTCGAGTCGCTACGAGCGGTGCAAAGGCCCTGGAGTTAATGAAATTAAAACCTTTTCCGGACCTTGTGCTTCTGGATGTGGTGATGCCTGACATGGATGGCTACGAGGTCTGCAGCATCCTAAAAGCTACGCCGGAAGCCCGCGACATTCCCGTGATTTTTCTTACAGGGAAGACAGAGGCCGATGACGAGACAAAAGGCTTCGATTTGGGAGCCGTAGACTATATTCACAAGCCTTTCTTGGCCGCAGTCGTGAAAGCCCGGGTGCACACCCACCTCATGCTCCGCGAAGCCCGCGAACAACTGTCCCGGCAGCTTATTTCAATAAACAGCGAGTTGGAAATGGCGCGCAAGATTCAGTTGGCGATCCTTCCGCATAGCACTCCAAAAATCGCGGGGCTCGAAATCGCTGCCCGTTACGTTCCTATGGGCTCAGTGGCTGGCGACTTTTACGACTTCATCATAGTGGATGAGAAACATGTCGGGATTCTGATCGCAGATGCTACGGGACACGGCTTGCCCGCTGCGTTAATCGCCTCCATGCTTCAGATGGCGCTCGCTGCTCAAGTCACTCACGCTGGTGAACCGGGACGAGTACTCGCGGGCCTGAATCACGCTCTGTGCGGGAAGTTCACAACCCATTTTGTCACCGCGACGTACATATACGTGGACATGGATAGGGGAATCATGAGGTATGCGGGTGCGGGGCATCCCCCACTTTTGGTGTGGCGGATGTCTACACGGAGCGTGGATCAATTTGAAGAGAATGGGATGGTGCTCGGCCTATTCGCCGACGCGGCCTATCTTGATATCGAAGTGCCGATGGAGTCTGGCGATAGGGTGGTCCTATACACTGACGGTATTCTTGAAGCTAACAACCTCTCAGAAGAGATGTACGGGGGAGATCGCTTCAAGCGGTTTCTGGAGATCAACTCCTCGTGCGGAGCTGACGAGTTTTCTGATGCATTGCTCGATGAGCTGTCACTCTGGTCACGCCAACCTGGAGGGCAGGGGCAGCAAGACGACATAACGCTCTTAGCGGTCGATTTCAAAAGCTCTTAAAAGGATCGGTGTACGCGCCATGACCAAGAAAAACCTTGGGCAGAAAAGTTCACAGGTTGTACCGCAGGCCGCTTTGCCTCCGAACCGTTTAGCGATCATAGTGATCCTCGCGCTGCTGGTTGCTGGGCTTGGCCTGTGGAAGTATGGCAGCCGCCACGCCGTTCAGGCGAACAAGCCAGTAAATCTTGTAAATATGGAAGCCTCACCCGTTGCCACGAACAGTTTCGCGCCGACGGTCGAAAACAAGAATACCCCCACAGGCTTAGCACCAGCAGGAATGGCCTGGATCCCAGGCGGAGAGTTCTCCATGGGAGCTCAGGATCCACCCACAAAAGACACCGTTGGCATGCAAGCAACTGTTGATTCGCGGCCGATCCACCGCGTCTACGTCGATGGATTTTGGATGGATAAAACGGACGTCACGAACGCTGAATTTGCGAAATTCGTGAAGGCGACGGGCTATGTCACTGTTGCCGAACGCAAGCCCAGAGCGGAGGATTACCCCGGGGCGCCGCCGGAAAATCTTGTGGCGGGTTCGGTGGTTTTCTCACCGCCCGACCACCCCGTCAGCTTGAACGATCACTACCAATGGTGGTCGTACATTCGCGGTGCGGACTGGCGGCATCCCACGGGCCCAAAAAGCAGCATCCAGGGAAAAACGGAATATCCGGTGGTGCAGGTTGCATATGAAGATGCGCTGGCTTATGCAAAATGGTCCGGGAAGCGCTTACCGACGGAAGCTGAGTGGGAATTCGCCGCGCGAGGCGGCCTCACAGGCAAACCGTTTGTCTGGGGTGATGAGTTTCGTCCGAAGGGAAAGTGGATGGCCAATACTTTTCAGGGCGAGTTTCCCTACAAAGACACAGGCGAGGATAAGTATGTCGGGGTTACAGGAGCGGGCCGCTTCCCGCCGAATGGCTACGGGCTTTATGACATGGCCGGGAACGTGTGGCAATGGACGAGCGATTGGTATCGCCCAGACTACTATCAGCAATTAGCGAATGCAGGCGGCGTAACGCGCAATCCGCAAGGACCTGCTGCGCCCTACGACCCCGCAGAACCAAAGGAGCAGAAAAAGACACATCGAGGTGGTTCGTTTCTATGCACCGATCAGTATTGTTCGCGGTACATGGTGGGCACGCGGGGTAAAGGTGAGGTTAGTACTGGCACAAATCATCTCGGATTTCGTTGCGTGATGAACCCTTCACCTCACAGGTCGCAATAAGTCACCGCCAACAATTCGCTCGATAGGTTACGGCGCGTCTCGAAATTCATCTTGGAGTATGCTCTTGCAAAGTGCTTTCCTTCTTTCGAAGGGCTCTCTAAGAAAGTCCCTTTCGCAACTTGCGGTGGCGGCATTTCTTATGCTGTGCCCATATGCATCCGCTTTCGCACAAACATCGACGACAGAGTTTCTGCCAGAAATCGATTCGTACATACAACTGCACCCCGATGTTCGCTTCGAATTTCAAGCAAAACAGACGCGAGAAGGCGGCGAGCCCACTCAAGCGGAGTTGGGGCCTAGCATATCGTTCTACTTGAAACCCTTATTAAAGCTAAAGGACTTCGCCAAGTTCGATCTGGATCTTTCGAAATCCAGGCCACTTGTTTTGTCGGTCGGATACCGGTATCTGGCATCGCCAGACGGCCCGGCGGTGAATCGTATGGAGCCGGTGGCACTTTTTCATGTTCCGCTCAAAGGCCGAATTCTCGTTTCGGACAGGAACCGGGCCGATCTCGACTGGTCGAAGGGACAATTCACCTGGCGCTATCGCAACAAACTAACCGTAGAACGTCGAATTATGATTCGTGGTTACCATCCTGCACCGTACGCGAGCGCCGAAGTCTTTTACGAGAGCAAATATGCTAAATGGAGCACAACCGCACTTTATGCGGGGTGTATGTTTCCGGCGGGCAAGCACGTCGAATTCAACACTTACTTTGAGCATGAAAACAACACGGGCAAGAGTCCGAATCAGCAGGTGAACTCCGTGGGCCTGATACTAAATCTCTATTTCTAGCTCGAATGCCCCGCAATTTTGGCGGGGTCAGAAACGCACGGTTCGCTGGGTCCGTAACAACGGCCTGTTATCGTTTGCGGACGCTATCACGTTATCCGGCAGGAGCTTACAAATGAAAATTGGGTTCCGTCCGTTCTCCGTGGCAAGTCGGCTCTTAGTGCTTGCTCCGGTTATGGCCTTGTTCTGTACTCCGGCTCAGGCTAAGCGAAAAGACGTGGTCATCATGAACAACGGCGATCATTTCACAGGGCAGGTGAAACGCTTGGAAAATGGCCTGCTCTACATCGAGACCGACTATGTGACCGGCAATATCGGACTGGATTGGAATCAAGTGCAATCGATTGAAAGTACTGCCACGTACCGAATTGTGTTGAACGATGGTCGAAGACTCGAAGGGAAAATCGAGAAGCACACCGGTGGAAAAGAGAAGAAGGAAGATTTTGTGATTCGCGAAGCGGCCGAGGAAGAGGATGTCCCATCGACGGAAATTTTCAGCCTTGATACAAAGAAGCCCACGTTCTGGCGGGACTTGCAGGGGGCCATCGATCTCGGTTACAGCTTCACCAGCGGGAACAGCCAGTCAGCAATGAATCTCGACACGAATGCGGCGTACCAGACGCCGAAATGGAGAGTTGCGACCTCGTTCGATTCAACCTTTAGCGGCCAGTCGGGAGGTTCCACAACCAATCGCGAAGACTTACAGGCGTCGGCCACGAGGTTTCTAAACAGAAATTCCTTCGTTCTGACCCTCTCCGATTTTCTTCATAGCAGCCAGCAGGATTTGAATCTTCGCGCCACCTTCATGGGCGGTTATGGACGGTACTTGAAACGGACGACGAACAGCAACCTTTCCTGGATCGGCGGAATTGCCTACATTCACGAGTCCTTCGATACCTCTGCGAGTCAGCCGTCGGGTCAGAGTATGGAAGGTGTCGTGGGCTTGCAATACACCTCCGTTCGATTCAACTTCGGAGAGCTAAACTCCCAGTTGCTCACCTTTCCGGGCCTCACGGATTCCGGTCGCGTTCGCCTAACAACAAATAATGTGGTCATGATCAAATTGAGGAACAATTTTCACCTCGCTTTCACCCTTTGGGATAACTTCGACAGCAGGCCGCCGGCAACGGCGAAGAAGAATGAATTGGGAATTAGCTCGGGTGTGGGGTGGTCGTTTTAGAGGAAAATCAGTACTCGCAGGAGCGTTCGATGAATCTTAAACGAGTTCTGCTGGCGGACAGTCTCACGGGTGTCCTCGACACAGCCACCGCGATGTTGAAAGACTCTTTCGACATCGTCAAAACGGTCTCCGATGGGCAGGCCGCTCTCGACGCCATCGTAGAACTCAAACCTGACTTGGCGGTGCTGGAGATTTCCCTGCCGCGCAGGAGCGGATTGGAAGTAGCTAGAGATCTGAAGACTCGCGCCAGCAGTACGAGGATCGTTTTTCTTACAGTCCACGAGGACACTGACATTATCGCGGCGTGCTTTTCCGCCGGTGCGATGGGGTATGTGGTAAAGGCGCTGATGGACAGCGATTTAGTGCCCGCGTTACGCGATGCGCTCGCCGGCCGCCTGTTCGTTTCGCATGTTCCGACCTCTTCACACAAAATAGGAACGGAACGGGATATGTTCTGCGTTTTTGATTTTGATCTGAACAACAAAATTATTCGTTGTCGGATAGACGGGGTCGTGACCGACGAAACTTTGAAGGAATATTACAGGCTTTGCTCGAAGTACGGAGCAATGAACCCTTCGTATGCGGGAATTTTCGACATGTCTGCCGTCATCTTTATCGCCGTGTCTGCTCAAACCATTCGAGCGCTCGCTATGCAGCCGCCGGCTTTTCCTGATCCGAATATTCCGCGCATTATCGTGGCCGGTTCCGACCAAATGTTCGGATTAGCACGAATGTTTGACCTTCAAGGGTCCGAGACCCGCCCAAATCTCCACGTGGTTCGCGCCGAGAAAGAGGCCTTGGCTGTTTTGGGCGTCACAGACGCGCGATTCTCTGGCTTGCCGTAACACTGAGCATTTCAGACTGCTTTCCATGACGATCGTCGCAGTCGCACAGTTGTTTTCAAAAATAAGGAGTTACGGGAGAAAGTTCAGCGATCAACAGGTATCCCGTACTGCCATCCGTCGGTCAATCGGATCCCTTCCTGCGGTGCTAGCGTCCCCCGAGCATTAGCTTTATTTCGGAGGGAAATTCTTCAATAATTTCTGCATTGCCTTGTCCAGATTCTTCTGTTTCTTTTCTTGGCTGTTGTTCGGATCGATTGTCTTCGTCGCGCGTCCAGTCCAAACGAGTTGCTTGCTCGACGGGTCATACATATCCAGAACAAGCGTCCCAATGTCTATCGTGGAACTGGTGGCGGTAGCCATCCCACCACCAAACCGGAACCCCATCCCTGTCCCATACGCGTTCCACTGTTTCTGCTGACTAACGGAGACCTGATAGTCGATATAAAGATCGGCCTTGTCGTCCTGAGTTTTGGTCAAACCCTTCGCCCCCAATTGAGAATCGATGGAAGCCTTGATCTGTGCATCGACGATCTGATTTGGATGTGATGCACCCTCGACCGTCACCCATTTATATGTGTGATATTTCGTGAAGTCCGTTCCAGGCATCGAGTTGATTGTTACATCCTGCGCTAGTGTTGCACCGCAGGCCAATAGCGCTGAGACCAAACATAGTCCGATCTTCGCAACCTTAGTTCGTAGTCCCTGTGACATCGTAGATCTCCTTTCGGCGGTCCAAGTCTGCCTAATAGGCAGTGCTCTTCTCTTCACGGAGCAATGCAGAGCAGGTTTCCAAGTTCGGTGATTCTCCCTGCCCCCCATTCGGCTTGCAACGGTCAAAAGTAACAGGGTGTCAACCCAAACGTCTATTAGTCCGGTATTCGATAACGCTCCGAAGCAATGCTGTAGCGAACCATAAAGCCAACCATCTCCATCATGTACGAAAATTCCGACCCTGTTACTTTTGACAGTTACAATAGCCTCGAGACTGAGTAACTTTTGCGGATATGGAGGCGACTCACCCCGAGCGGGGCCATACCCACTCAGAACCCCATAGTGATGTCGCCTCCATCCGTTGTTCAGAGTGTTTGTAAATGATTTTGATCGAGAAGCTCCGCCCTAACGGATGCAGCTCAGTAGCTGAGCCTGATGAAGCTAACACTATTTGGCAGAGCAAACTTTGAGTCCTAGGGTGTCGACGCTTCGCACGGTGCAGTTGAAATCCAGGGTCGTACAATCGGAGATAAAAAATGAAATGCAAGGGAAAGATCACTCTACCGTTGGTATGTGTAGCTATGACGGCGGCAATTTGTGCCGCGTACATTCAACAACCGGAACCGGCGGCAAATGTGCTGAGCGGGACCGTTGCCGCGATCGGTTATCCCGTTGGTGGCAGCACCAAGGTTTACATGGTGGGAAGCGCCTCCGCCCCTCAGGCGAATGGTCAAGCCAAAGTGGACGCAAAAGGGCCGGAACGACCATCGAATTAAGAGTCACTGGAATGCCCCAACCCACAACATTGGGCGCCGAGTTTCTCACCTATGTCTTGTGGACGGTGACCCCGGACGGCACTACTACAAACCTTGGTGAAATCCGTATCGATCAGAATGGCGAAGGAAAGCTTGTGGTTACAGCGCAGTCACAGACCTTCGCCTTGATCGCCACTGCTGAACCGTATTATGCGGTACCCATACCTAGTGAACTCGTTGTTCTGACAAACGAGACACGTAAAAATACCAAAGGGAAAATCTACCCCGACAACAGCTACAAACTCATGAGACGCAGTGAGTACTCCAAGCAGGGAAATCCACTGGCGCTGAAACCGGATTTGAAAAAAGTGCCACTCGAGATGTATGAAGCGCGAAACGCTGTTGAGATCGCGAAGTCGCGTGGAGCCGAGCAGTATGCCCCAGAAGTTTTCTCGAAAGCACAAGCCAGCTTGCAATCGGCAGAAAACGTGCTCGCCCAGGACTCCGGCAAGAATAAGGTGATCTCAGCCGCTCGCCAGACGATCCAATTTAGTGAGGATGCCCGTGCGCTGGCCGTGCGACGCGAAACGGCCGAACGCATCCAGAAAGAGAAGGAAATGGCAGCCGCATCAGCAGCCGCACAGGCGAAAGCGCAAGCGGACGCGGAGGCAGCGGGAGAGGCGAAGCGCCAAGCCGAGTTAACAGCAGCAAGGGAAGCACAAATGAATGCGGAAGCTGCAGCTGCAGCATCCGAAGCGAAGGCGAAACAAGCGGCTTTGCGGTCGAGGGAAGAAGCAGCCAAGCAGGAGGCGGCTCGCGCCCAGGCGGCTACTGCGGCACTGCGTGCACAACTCCTGCAGCAGCTCAACGATGTGTTGCAGACTACGGATACGCCGCGAGGCCTGATGGTGAATATGGCTGACGTGCTGTTCGAACTCGGCAAGTACGCGTTAAACACGGACGCACAGCTGAAATTAGCCAAGCTTTCCGGCATCATCCAAGCACATCCCGGATTGAATCTCACCATTGAGGGCTACACGGACACAACTGGCACGCCAGAGTTCAATATGCAGCTCTCTCAGCAGCGAGCGGATACGGTGCGACAGTTCTTAATTTCCCAGGGATTATCGGCCGACACCGTCACTTCCAAAGGGCTCGGTCAAGCCGACCCGATTGCCGATAACAGCACCGCAGCCGGTCGGAAGCAAAACCGGCGCGTCGAAATCATCGTCAGTGGCGAAGTGATCGGCACGCAGATGACTAAGTGAATGGAGCGAGGTTGAAGCTCCGGAGTTTCAGGCACTACCGGGCTTTTGTTTGTGGTTTTTCGCTAACGAGGTCGTCGGAGCGTGGCGTAAGTTCTAAATCAAAATCCATGAAACGCGCCCCCGTTCCTTCATCGCTACGGTGTTGCCCACCACATCGCTTCGGTCCTTGCCATCCATTGATGAGTGCTTCGAACTCTCGACCATCGGGAAGAGCGATCCCCCCTGACCAGCAAGAGTCGAGTAAATTCACCCGAATCGCCTTGTCCCGCAAAGTCCTCTCGAGAATTTCCCCCGTCTCAGCGTTCAACACCGCAGCCCTCTGTTGTCGTGCATGCCGAAAGGGACATGGCTTGGGGTTTTGTGCTTGGGTTAGCCACTGAAACTCCTTGGAAAGTTTGTTGCAAGACCCTTGCATTGTGGATGCGCCAGCAACGTTGGATGACCCTACGGAATATGAATTGGACCGAGCCTGTAACGCAGTGCAATCTCTAAGGCAAGACTGCGACGGAGGGTTTGGCCGTCATTTCGGCAGAATTCTTGTCTTTGCTGCGAGGCTGACGTCCGATTGCGCCTGCCTCGGACCACGCCATCTCCGTCAAACGCGAATTCATCTGGGGCGAGAGTATTTGCATTGTGACGATGACAGCTGGCACGAGAAGGATGATTGTTACGCAGATCCACATCAGGGATGCGGCGAGCTGCTGATCTTCGAGGGGTGGAATATTGAGAAGGCGGGGCGCGGAGTTGTAAGAGACGTATACAACGCGATCGCAGAAGGCGAGAAAACCAGAGAGCGCGTCACAGGGCAAAGTGGCGGCGAAAAGATACAGGGGCACCGACCATCGAGGCCAGCGCGCGGTGCTCGGCCATGGCTGCACTACGGGCCACCAGAAAAGCAGCCCGGCGGCTAAAAAGCTGGCGTGCTCCAAATTGTGCAGCCAGTCATTACGCAACGCCGCTTCATACACTGCGGGAACGTGCCATACGATCAGTGCAAGCGTGGCCGCAAGCCAACAAATCGCAGGATTTGTGATCAGATGTCCGAACCTTCTTACCCGGCGTCCATCTGAGAAATGGCCCGATGACCCTTCGAGCGATCAGTTGCGGAAGTCCTTGAAGCAAAGGCAGCGTCGGAGCCCCAAGGAGGATGAAGTAAGGGGCGATGGCCATGAGCAACAGATGCTGCACCATGTGAACGGTGAGAGACACATCGTCAAACGCAGCCACAGGGGAGCCGATGGCGATCCAAATTGAAATGATTCCGGTAAGAAACGCAGCGAGCCTCCACGCCGAGAAGAGCTTCGGAAACGTGGCGTGCAAACGAAGCCAACCCCGTGCGTAGACAACGACGGTAAGGCCCAAAGCAAGATTGACACCGAGTGGAAGGGACCATGATTGCAAAATGGCTTGGGCGTCAGAGGTCATAGCAATTCATTGATGGCTTGAAGAGGGCGAAGCAGTACCCGGTTCGATTGCGAGGGCACGCGAGGCATTCCGTGCAGGCTGTTGCCCAGCGGGATGCAATGTCTCGAGAAATGCCACTAGCGCGGTGGTCTCCGCGGGGCTTAGATTTTTTCCATACGCGGGCATGTTCCCGCCCCCTTGAATCACCTGCCGGATGAGTTGATCCTGCGTCAGCCGCACGGCCACGGCGTCTAAAGCCGGGCCGCGCTTTCCGCCCTGATCGCCGAGCGAATGGCAGTTGTGGCACTGCTTTACCTGAAACACAAGAGCGCCTTGCCGCTCGAGTGCCGAGCGGCTGTGGAGAAATTCGGGCGGGATCGGGTCACCGCTCCACGCGTCCATGATAGGACTCCACGGCGTATGTTGAGCCAGGTGTGTAAACGTTCCCAACGCAACCGCCGCCAACAGAATCGTGAGCACCGCGACAGGCCTGCGCCGCCAACTCTTCTCGCCTTCGCCGAAAAGAAATGGCAAGAGAACCAACGCGAGAATACCAACCACGGGACCGATGAGCAGGGCCGGAGTTTCCATGGAGGGCGGCAAGAACGAGAGCACTGCATAGAGCCACAGGAAAAAGAAGTCCGGGCGCGGCGAGGTTTGAATGATCGTTGGGTCAGGCGGGCCCGACGGCCCGTAAGGGCCGAACCACGCGGCGCAGACAGCGACGGAAAGCAAAATGAGGGCGGCGAAAAACATATCCTTCCAGATCGCGTCGGGAACGAACGGAATTCCGTCGACTTTTGTGAGCGCGTGGTACTCCTTGATATAGGTAGCCTTGCGAACTACGCGCCCGGGCATAGGCCACTCGTTGATGCCGAGTTTCAAAACCATCAAAAGATGAACGCTCACAAATGCGATGAGAAGTCCGGGGATGACGAAAACGTGAAGCGCAAAGAATCGTGAGAGCGTCGCACCGGCGATAATCGGGCCACCGAGCATCAAGTTGACGGCCCACGGTCCAATCCCGGGAACGCGGCTCGCGATCGACGCGCCGATCCCAAGACCCCAGTACGCGTCCTGATCAAACCTCAACACTTGCCCGGTGAAAGCCATCCCGAGCGTGACAAGCAGGAGGAGGACGCCCACCACCCAAGTGAGTTCGCGCGGGTATTTGTAGGCGCCAAATAGAAACACCTGAACCATGTGGATCAGAACGATCGCCACCATGAAGTTTGAGCCCCAACCGTGAAGAGCTCGAATGTACCAACCGAGCGCAACGTTATGATTGAGGGCCTGAAGGCTGTTCCAAGCTTCACCCGCAGACGGCACATAGATAAGGGCGAGCATGATGCCGGTAACGATTTGAAGTATAAACACGACGAAGGCAGCGCTGCCGAATACATAAAACCAGCTGGAGGTTTCGCGAGGTATCCGATGCTCCATCGTCTCGCGGATAGACGTACCAAGCTGAAGCCGCGCGTCCAGCCACTCGCCAATGGATTCGATCAAACGCATGGTCGTATCTCGGTGACGATATTTGAAGCAGTGGGGCTGCCTGGCGTGGGCATTTCGCCAGCATTGATGAACAACCGCCCGTTTTCGATCCTGTAGTGATATTCGAACAATCCGCGTTCTGGAGGGCCGGAAGCGCGTGAACCGTCTTGATAGTAGGCGCCGCCGTGACATGGGCACATAAACAGACTCGATTGCGGGAACCAGCGAACGGGACATCCAAGGTGCGCGCAGTTGATCGCGAAGACCTGGAAATTTTGCCCGTCCACATTGCGAACCCAGCAGGCGATATCTGCAGTATCGCCGTCGGTAGGATTCACAACGGGATTACGATAAGTGGCGAGGCGAGTCTGGCCGGAAGGGAATTGTTCGAGATTGCCAAGCGGAACCCAGGACTCGTAGCCGCCTTTACGTCCGCGGGCAACAGGAGATAGAAGATAGCGAACAATCGGAACGGCGAGAACAGCGGCAACGATTCCATTGAGCAGGATTCCGATCTTCATCAGCACGTCGCGTCTGGTAAAGCCGCGTGGGAGGGTCATCGGGCTTCTCCTGCCGTCTTTGCAACACTCGGATAGGGTTGACCGGGGAATTTCGGCCGCTGCGAAGCAAGCCAAGCGACGACATCGCCGACATCCTGAGCTGACATCGGCTTCCCTGGAACATTGGCCCGCCAGTCGGGAGCGCCGAGTTCAGGACGTCCGACGATCACGATCGTCCGCAGCTCCTGATCACTCAGCAGGGCAAGAAACGACCCATTTACGATTGAGCTCGCCTTTTCTCCGCCTCGGCCGCCCGCACCATGACAGGAAGAACAGTAGTCCGCGTACACTTCCGATCCGCGCGAAGGGTTGCCAGGCTCGGATGAAGAGTACGGAGGCGGACTCGCGCCCTGCAAAGCATCCGGTTTCGACCATCGGGCGCGAATGCCGCTAACGATCAAATCGATCTGTTTGTCAGTGAGCATTCCGCCGGCGCTTTGCGCGAAAGCAGGCATCGCCGTGCCTGCGATTCCGTTCGCCGCCGCACGCCGAACAACTGATTCATCTGCAACCGCGAGGTACACCGGATCGGCAAGAGCGATGGCAGCTCCGCCTTTTCCTTCCGGACCGTGGCAACCCGAGCAGTTCTGCGCATAGAGAATCTTGAAATCTGAAATTTCGCTCGGGATGATCGGAACTTCGATTGTGGATGGCCTGCTCAGTATGCCACTGCATCCGCACGAAACAAGAGCGGAGAGGCTCGCGATCCCGAAGACGAGATGCCGGAACCTCATTTTGATCCGCCCGGCCCTGGCTTTTCCCTCGTCATTCCCGGAGCCTCGATTCCCGCACGCACTGAAAACGGCACGAACTGTTCAGTCGGCACGCGTTCTTGGCGCATAACCACCAATCCGGCCACGATGCCGAAAGCAAACTGCGAAGCAATGAACCACACCCAGTCGATATGCCTGTTGAGTAAGGGATTCAGGAGCTCAAGAATGCTGTAGAGCAAGCCCGTCCAAAGAATCGGCGCGATGATTCCTCCCAGAAGAATTGGGCGTCGTGGAAACATCGGCAGCATGGCTCCATACAGCAGCCCTACTAACAGAGACGTGAGCAGATGGATCACGACCGCGATAGAAAAGCTACCCAGGTGGAAAGTATCGAGTGACGCCGTTCCGAACCGCAGAAATTCGGAATAGGCCGTCGCTGCCAGCAGATTGATCGGATACCAGATGCTTCCTTGCTTGATCAATCCGTAGAGGCACGCGAGCACGGCCATGGCCACGCTTCCAGCCAGGCCACCTTTGATTCCTGCTGAAACCGGATACGTTTCCAATGGAAGTAGCGCACGGGAGAGCTCTGGCGCCACCGCGAGCCGTTCGACTACGCGCCGGGAAGTAGTAGCGACGAATGGTATTTCCGCGGTGACTCGAATCGTTTCCTCCTTCTCCTGAGGGAGGACATCACGAAACCACCCAACGCACCCGGTCACCGCCAGAATCGCGCCGAGGATGCTGAGTGAAGCGTTCGTGACCAAGCCCGCGAAAAGCAGCGTGATGCCGAACGCAAGAATGATTGGCCACGCCGTCGGCGCGGGCAATATGATCGTGCCTGGCGCGGCGGCAGTTGCTTCTGCTCGAGAATTAGAAGAGTCCATGTGCTTCCTTCAGCGGCCGATAACGTAAACGACCGTGAAAACGACAACCCAGACCGCATCAACAAAATGCCAATACATCGAAAAGACGTCGACGCGCTCGCTGTGCACCGGCTCCACTTTGCCTAAGAGTGTAAAAATCATGGCCAGCACAATCCCAATCAATCCTATGGTGACGTGAAAAGCATGCAAGCCGACGAGCGAGTAATACGTCGTACCAAAGAGATTCGTGCTGATGGTCAGTCCTTTTTCGAAAATCAGGTGCTGCCATTCTCGGCCCGTTCCGACCAGAAAAATAGCGCCGAGGATCATCGTGACGAACCACCAAAGTCCAAACGCGTTAATTCGTGCATTGCGCAGTGCTCTCCCGGCCAAATGAATCGTCAGGCTGCTCGAGAGCAGGCAAATGGTGTTGAAGATGGGAGTCTCGAGCACCTCTTTCGGCATAGGCCCGGACAAGCTCTTGCCGATATAAAAGATGTACGCGACCACGAAAATCGTGAAGATCGCACATTCAGCGATAATCAGTGAAAACATTCCCACTCGTCCACGCGAGGGAAGAATCCACTCAGGCTCAGTCCTTGTTGGCGCAACCGCTGCGGAGCTCAATCGGGTTCTCCTCTATTCATATTTCCAATCCGGATCTTCCGGATGCTTCAGGTCCCAGAGCGGACGCCGGCTGTAGACAACCGGAATCGTCGCGAAATTGTAATCAGGCGGAGGTGAAGTTGTGGACCACTCGAGCGTCCACGCATCCCACGGATCGTTACCCGCCGGCTCGCCCTTGAAAAGTGACCAGAGCAGGTTCACGACGAATACGAGCACGCCGGCTGCTTGAAAAACCACGCCGATTGTGACGATCAGATTCCAGATTTCCCATCCACGCCCCGGCTCGTACGTGTAGATCCGGCGCGGCATGCCTAAAATCCCCGGAATATGCATAAAATCAAAAGTCATATGGAAGCCGATCAAGAAAAGCCAGAAGTGGCATTTCGCAAGAACCTCGTCTACATCCGGCCGCTCATCTTTGGGAACCAGTAGTAAAAGGCTCCGAAGACAGCAAAAAGGATTCCCCCACGATGACGTAATGAAAATGCGCGACTACGAAATACGAGCCGCTAAGCTGCCAATTGAATGGAGAGGCGCCTAGCATGATTCCTGTGAGGCCAGCGATCAGGAATTGAAACAGAAAGCCAATGCAGAAAAGCATCGGTGCCCGGAACTGAATCTTCCCGCCCCACATCGTCCCCAGCCAATTGAAGATCTTGATTCCAGTGGGAACACCAACCGCCATCGTGGTGATCGTGAAGAAGCTGTTTGCATACGAATTCATGCCGACCGTGAACATGTGGTGAGCCCAGACGCTGAGGCTCACGAAGCCGATGCAAACCGTTGCCGCCACCATCACCGGATACCCGAATATCGGTTTGCGCGAGAAAACAGGGACGATTTCAGATAAGAAAGCAAACGCGGGAATGATCAGAACGTAAACTTCCGGATGGCCGAAAATCCAGAAGAAGTGCATCCAAAGAACTGCCGACCCTCCCGCTTGCGTGTCAAAAAAGTGCCCGCCGAGATACCGGTCAATGCAAAGCATGGCTTGAGCTGCGGTAAGCGGCGATACGGCCAGAATGACCATCCCGCCCATCACGAGGTTCAGCCATGCCAGAAGCGGCATTTTTCCAAGAGTCATCCCGGGGCAGCGCATGCACAAAATCGTGGTTATGAAATTCACAGCGGTACCGATGCTGCCGACACCCGACACGAGCAAGGCCAGCGTCCAGAAATCGGTACTGTGCCCGACGGAGAATGCGCGGGAAGTGAGCGGCGCATAAGCCCACCATCCAACATCGGGTGCATTCCCGGCGCCGTAAAGCCCGTTGCCACCGACGAAACTAAAGTAAAGAAGCAGCCCTCCAAACGCGGTCATCCAAAAACTGAAGGCGTTCAGCCGTGGAAAAGCCATATCCCTGGCGCCAATCATCAAGGGGATCAAATAGGTGCCGAAACCAAACAGAATGGGCATGGCCACAAAAAAAATCATTGTGGTGCCATGCATCGTCATCATGCGGTTGAAAACTTCGGGAGAAACAAAATGATTGTGCGGAACGATCAGCTGTATCCGGATGATCGTGGCTTCAACGCCGCCAATTACGAGAAATATAAGCGAGTAGACGATATAGAGAATCCCGAGCTTCTTGTGATCGACGGTGACGATCCAATCGTGCAGTCGTTCACTGATTGGCCGGCCAATCTCGGCGGCTCCCGTAATCGCAATTGTTTCAGAGGCCATGGCTATTCTCTTCTCGTCTCTCTTCTCATCGGAGCGTCTCGAGGTACGCGGTGAGCGCGTCGAGATCTTTTTCGCTCAGCTGCATTGCCGGCATCAGCGAGCCTGGTTTGATCGCATCGGGATTTCGAATCCACAGTTTGAGTTGTTCAGGAGTGTTCGGGGCGGCGCCCGAAGCGATTGTGTCTCGGCTCATCAGGTGAGTGAGGTCCGGACCGAAGCGTCCGTCCGCCACTGTTCCCGAGATAGCGTGACAGTTCACACAGGCCGTGGTTTCAAACACCTCTCGGCCTTGCTC
Source organism: uncultured Acidobacteriota bacterium (assembly GCA_963790945.1). Taxonomy (GTDB): domain Bacteria; phylum Acidobacteriota; class Terriglobia; order Acidiferrales; family UBA7541; genus Palsa-295. The sequence continues at coordinate 9,497 of CAWBRH010000016.1, read as the reverse complement.
TACCGAACCACTAACCAGGGCCGGGCCCTTTTGTTCCTGAACCCACTCGTCAAACTGTTCCGGCGAATCAACATATACTCGCAGTAGCATCTTGGCGTGCTGTATGCCGCAGTACTGAGCGCATTGCCCCACATAGACACCCGTTTCATGAGGATCGATCCACATGTGATTCACACGGTTTGGAATCAAATCCGTCTTTCCAGCAAGGCGCGGCACCCAGAAGCTGTGGTCCGTATCCGCCGAACTCAGCGTCATGAAGGTCGGGGTGGGATGCGACGGGTTGCTCACCGGCACATGCAGCTCGTTGGCTGTGACCACGCCCAGAGCGGGATACCGGAATTCCCACCAGAATTGATGGCCGATGGCGACCACTTCAATCGCACCGGGCGGCTGAGGAGCATCCTGGATTGAATGGATTACCCGCGCCGTGATGAGGAAAAGCACGAGCACGATCAGGACAGGAATCACAATCCACGCGATTTCCACCTGATTGCTTCCGTAAACTTGCGGCGGCTCGCGGCCGTCGTCGTCGCCGCGTCTGCGATATTTTATAATGGCATACACAAGCAGGCAGAAGACAACCGCAAAAATCGCGCCCGTAATTGTCAGCACCACTATCGACAACCGAAAGATCGAATCCGCGGGCGTCGACTGCGGTCTGAAGATGCTGGGAATTTGGGAAGGATCCGCCGGCCCGCCAAAACAAAGTGTTGCGGCGAGCAAGAAACCGATAAGCAGTACACCGATGCCGGCGATCTTGCTTACGAGCCCCCGAGTTTGCCCACTATATCTCATTTGTGTGGACCGTGATCTGTCTTAGGGGACACATGGCCGCTCTAATTCGGGTACGGTACACGGAGCAGGGTACCCGAAGTCGACGGCAAAACGTAGCGCAGCCCGAAATATACCATGTTGAGATGCGCGTTCTTGGGAGCGTCTGGAGCAACGAACCACGGGGCGCGAGTTAGATAGGAATACTGAATGTACGACTGCAGCGCCCCGTATCTTGTATCCTTCCAAAACGTGTTCAGCCAATCGAAAGTAGCCTGCTGAATAGCCCGGTTATTTGTGTTAGGCGAGCCGGGTCCGCCATATCCGATAATCGTTCCAGGCGCCGTGGCATTTGTGGTATCGGGGAAGAAATTCCGTCCAAAGTAATCCGCGCCATAGTAAACCGCAAAGGCCTCTTTCTCGCTCGCTCTCCATTCGATACCTGCGGAGCCGGCCCCCGCATGCACCATGGATAAGCTGATATCAGTTCCGGCTTCATTCGGACGAACCACAAGCTGCGGCCCCGTGGCCACCAGATAGTGAGCGCCGCCGTCACTCCAAAAAATGTTGCCCAGCAGCACAAGCTTTGGCAGTAATTCATAATTCGCAGCGATCTGGCCGCCACCGCCGATCGTCGAGTGTCGCTTGAACGAATCTTCCCCAACCGGCTTCACCGAAGCGTGCGCGCCGGTGACGAACCCGGCGGCTTCCGCATGGAAATGTCTGCCCGACAAGTTTTGATCGTAGGTGACCTTGGAAAGAATGTCTGGGAAGGCATTCGCGGCGCCGACTTGCGAGCCGTTGTCGAACTGCGGCCCAATGGAAGTGAAGGCCGCCGGCAGAGCGACGAATGTGCCGATGAACTGATTCGGGTTCTCGATGCCCACTCCCATCGCCCAATGCTCGTTGGCGTGATAGGCGACGCGAAACTCGGCGGCCCGCGTATACGCCAGGCCAACTCCGATGTTCTGATCCTCGTTGTAGGTTATCGCGAGATCTGCGGGGATCGGCCCTATGCCGGTGCGGTTAGGAGTCATCCAACTCCACGTTTGCCCGCCAAGGAACTCCCATTTACCCCGCCTGGAGTCCCCGAAATACAGCCGCAATCGGTTAGTGTGTTGGTTCACGCTTTGATAGACGCCTGGAGCGTCGTTGCCGCTGAAATCGCCCTCGACATAGCCGATGATTTCGGCGCCCCGATATTTGTCCTTTACCGTCAGGTTGAGGCGCGAATACTGCGCTGTAGTGCGAAATTCGCTGATATTTCCTTGCGGGGTGTTGCTGAAGGGTATCGAGGCAAAAGACGTAGCGATGTTGCTCTGCGTGTTGGTGGTGCGGAAGATATTCTCGAAATCGACGAATCCTCCCGGAGTCAGGACTGCGTCACCGATCTTGAATCCCTGGATCGGCGACTGCGTCTTTTCTTGATCTTGCTGAGCTGGCTGCTGCCGGACATAGGCCGCTGTGTGTACCGAGGCAGGCTGAATTGAGGCTGATGCCGAATCAGGGGCGCCTGCTTCACCCTCCGTTGGCGATAGCTGGTTCGAAGCCGAGAGCGAGCCGGCGTTCGATCGGGCTTTTAGCGTTTCAATCTCGCGCTGTTGAGCAGCCACCTGCTTTTGCGTTTGCAATAAAGCCTCGCGAAGCGTCTTCAGCTCGCCGGCCAACATCGGAGTTGTTCGGCGAGGAATCCATTTTCTCAGGACTGCTCTGGGCAAAGATTGCGCCTGGAGCAATCAACAGTAAACACAAAACGCGTAAGGAAAGCATTCCGAAAATCTCTCTCTTCGGTTGCCCTTCTCAACTCGACGAGGAAACCATTTGTGCCTCAATTCACTTTTGCCGTGAGAGGCGGAGGTTCTTTCTCCGGGACACACCACCGCGAAGATAAGCCCACGCAATTTCCACGGAAACTCAGCGAACCGATCAAGGGTCACCCCGCATGCAGGTCCGGTTCGCGGCACCAGCAGCACAAGCGGGCTGCGATTATCGAATATCGATCTAGATCGACTCTATCGCCGCGCCCGTGTGACGAATATTGTTCTCGATCGTGTCCAGCACCTCGTCGATATGGCCGCCGAGCACCAGTTTGCCCAAGGCCAGACCGAACCCCACGGCCATTTCCGGCACCACATGGGAAGGCAATGGAAAGCGCATTTGGATCGGTCACCACATCAATTAACGCAGGACCAGAATGCTGAAGCGCCTTCTTGATTCCCGACGAGATATCCGCCGGGTTTTCGATTCTTACTCCCATGATGCCGATGGCCTCGGCGAATTTTGCAAAGTTAGGATTCTTCAAGTCCGTCTGAAAGTCGGGAAGGCCCGCGACCTCCATCTCCACTTTCACCATGCCAAGCGCGCCGTTGTTGAACACCATGAGCTTGATGGGGAGGTTGTACTGCGTGATCGTCAATATATCTCCCATACTCATCGCAAATCCGCCGTCGCCGCACATTGCGACAACCTGCCTTCCGGGATAAGCGAATTGGGCGCCGATGGACTGGGGAAGCGCGTTCGCCATGGACCCGTGAGTGAAGGAACCGATCAGCCGGCGATCTTTGGTTGGACGGATATACCGAGAAGACCAGACGTTGCACATCCCAGTGTCGGCCGTAAAGATCGCATCGGGAGCCGCAAATTCGCTCAAAGCGGCCGCCACGGGCTCCGGGTGCATGGGCGTCCGTTTACTAATGTGGTCCACGTAAACATTCAATCCCCGAACTGCTTCTTTCTGCCGCGCAAGCATCGCGTCCAGGAACGAGCGATCTGATTTTGCAGACACCATCGGCAGAAGTGCGCGGAGCGTCTCGCCCACGTCGCCCCACAATCCGAGGTCCAGTTTGCTCCGCCGGCCGAGATGGTCCACACGGATGTCCACTTGGACGATCTTGGGCTTCGTTCGGCAGGAATTTGTCGTAAGGAAAATCCGTGCCCAGCATCAACAAAAGATCGCATTCGTGCATTGCGCGATAAGCTGCCCCGTAGCCAAGCAGTCCGCTCATTCCCACGTCAAATGGATTGTCGTATTGCACGAACGACTTTCCTCGGTAGGAATGCCCGACGGGGGATTTCAACTTATCCGCGAGAGCCATCACTTCATCGTGAGCGTCGGCGCATCCGAATCCGCAGAAAAGAACCACCTTCTTTGCGGAATTGATCATTTCCGCCAATTCCGCCAAATCCTTTTCACTGGGACGAATCGTCGGCCGCTGCGAGACTATCGAGCGACGCGATCCATCGACGGGCAGCTCCGCCCCGGCTACATCGCCCGGCAGCACGATCACTCCTACTCCGCCTTTTCCGAGTGCGCTCTGCATCGCGATGTGCAGCACGCGCTCAAACTGCTTCGGATTCCAGATCGCCTCACAATAATGGCTGCACTCTTTGAAGAGGATTTCGGGGTGGGTTTCCTGGAAATATCCGGTACCGACCTCGCTGCTCGGAATGTGTGACGCGATCGCAAGCACCGGAGCATGGCTGCGATGAGCATCGAATAGGCCGTTGATCAAATGAAGGTTGCCGGGACCGCAGCTACCCCCGCACGCCCCAAGCTTGCCGGTCAATTGCCCCTCGGCGCCGGCTGCATAAGCGCCGGTCTCCTCGTGGCGTACGTGGATCCATTTCACTTTGTTGTTCAGGCGTAGAGCATCGGTGACCGGATTCAAGCTGTCACCCACTACGCCGTAAATCCGCTCGACCCCAGCCTCTGCACAGCCTTTTCACCAACTCATCTGCAACTCTGTGTGGTGCCATTGTTTCAATCCTCCTGTTAAATCTCGTTGTTGCTGCGTTGAATTCGACTCAATCCGGGGCGGAAACGGCCGCAACAAACCAGTGACAATCCGTGTCTACTTTGCTGCGGGTTGAGGGTGTGCGGCGCGTCCCGTCTCGCGAAGAAAAAACTCACCACGATCGCCGCCGCACAACACGCAATCCAGAAAATCGCGCCCTTCTGAAAATGTTGGTTCAAATCTGCCGCCGTCCCAAACTCTCTTCCCACATGGCTTGCGAAGACCGGACCCAGGAAAGCTGTCAACGCGAAAACGAGGAAATTGATGCCGCCGGTCGCGCTACCCTTCACGTTATCGGGATTCACTTCCTTGATGATGCTGTAGGGAATCATGGCGGCGCCGGACGCGATCCCGAAGATGAACATTCCTACCTTCGCGGAAAGCGAGCAATACGCGCAACTGAACGAAGTAAGGTACAACTGGCGAACGATTTGCTCATCCTCGGCGGCCTCGGCGACCTTATTGGCAAGCTCACCGCCGGGGAGTGGCGCCGCAAGTCAATTCCTGGGTTGGCCACGGGACGAACGAGCCTGTTCAGCCCGGGCAACTCGGTTCGGCGCTCGGCCAGGACGTGCTTGGTCAGCTTTCGCAGCGCACCGGAATGAGCCAGCAAGAATTGCTGAACCAGCTCTCAGCGGCGCTGCCGCAGATCATCAATCATCTGACGCCAAACGGCCGCATGCCGACTTTGGCCGAGCTTGAAGAAGCAAAACGCCCGCCGCCGAAAGAGGTTGAGCGCAAGCGCTCAACCTCAATGCCCATCGAGATGGCAAAGTCGCGCAAGCAGGCGGTCGGCGCGTGTTCGACCGCCAGTGGAAGATGTCGGACCGGTCAGTCGAGCCCATTCAAGCGCCAGCCGTCAATGCGCCGCCGCAGCTCTATCTATGACGGCGATTGCGGGTTCTGCGCCTATTGGGCGCGCTATTGGGAGCAGCTGACGGGCGAGCGCGTCGAATATCGCCCTTATCAGCAAGCCCTGCCGCAATACCGGACGATCCCGGAAGCCGAATTCCAGCGCGCGGTGCAATTCATCGCGCCTGACGGTCGGCGCCCGAGCGGCGCCGAGGCCAGTTTCCTGACGCTTGCCCATGCGCCCGGCAAAGGATTTTGGCTCGCGCTCTATCGATACCTGCCTGGGTTCGCCCCGGTCGCGGAATTTGCTTACGCCGCGATCGCCAAGCGCCGCCCTGCCTTCTTCCGCTTGAGTCTCATGCTGTGGGGTAGGAGCCACGAGCCGCCGCGCCATGAGCTGGTCTCGTTCCTGTTCCTTCGCTTGTTTGGGCTCGTGACCCTTTCCGCCTTCCTCTCCTTCGCTGTGCAGGCGCAAGGACTGATCGGCAGCCGAGGCATCCTGCCGCTCTCTGAACTCGTCGAGGATGCTCTCGCCCGTTTCAGGGCAGAGCTTGCCAGCTCGCGCCGATGGTGTTCTGGCTGAACCACAGCGATCTCGCCATTCAGGCGGTGTGCTGGGCCGGGGCCGGCTTCTCGCTGATGCTGGTTCTCGGATCTCCTGCCGCGTGTCAGCCTTGCTCTGATCTATGCGCTCTATCTCTCCCTCATCTACGCCGGGCAGACTTTTATGAACTTCCAGTGGGACACGTTCCTTCTGGAGACCGCGGTCGTCGCGTTCATCATGAGCTTGAGACCGATCACTGGCGTCTGGCTCGCCCGCTGGCTCCTGTTGCGCTTCATGTTCATGTCTGGGGTCGTCAAGCTGATCAGCGGCGATCCCAACTGGCGGAGTCTCGACGGCGCTCAACTACCACTTCTCTGACGCAGCCGCTGCCGACGCCGCTTGCCTGGTATGCCGCAAAGCTGCCAGCCAGCCTGTTGGAGGCCGCGACTGCTTCCATGTTTGTCGTCGAGCTCGTTCTGCCGTTCCTGATTCTCTGCCCGCGGCGCTTAAGGTTTGTCTCGGCGTTCGGCATCCTCCTGTTCGAAGGCTGCATTCTCCTCACCGGCAATTACAATTGGTTCAACCTGCAGACGATGCTCTTGTGCCTGACGCTGTTCGACGACGCGGCGCTGCGGCGAATCTTGCCGTCTCGCCTAGCGCGGACGGGCGCAAAATCTCAGACGCCGCGACGGATGGTGACAAGATCGTGCTGAACGCCATCGCGCTCCTGATGGCGTTCCTGAGCCTGGTGCAGATGGACGAGCGGTTCGGCGGTAATCCGCCTGGGCCGGCGCTGGCGATCGACGAGATGTTCGAGCCGTTCCATATCGTGAGCCCGTACGGGTTGTTTTCGGTCATGACCACGGAGCGCGACGAGATCATCGTCGAGGGGTCCGATGACGGCCAGCAATGGCGCGAGTACGAATTCCGCGAAGACAAGCCCGGCGATATCAAGCGCAGCTCCGCCATGGAACATCCCCCACCAGCCGCGGTTGGACTGGCAGATGTGGTTCGCCGCGCTTGACGACCCGCAACGGATCCCCTGGTTTTCGCGCTTTCTCGAGCGCCTGTTGGAAAACGAACCGTCGGTGACCTGCCTCCGGAAAAGAATCCTTTCCCCGACAAACCGCCGACTTATGTGCGCGCGGAGCTTTACGAATACACGTATGCTGGAAGTGACCATGCGCCCGGCCAGTGGTGGGAGCGGCGCTTGGCTGGGTCTCTACTTTCCCAAGGCGCGCCTGAGGACGCAAGCCGAGTGAAGCGGGCGGGGGCGCGGCCCAACGGCAAAACATGCGTCTGCGCGTAAGTCGCGCTTGCGCGGGCGACTTCGCCGGCATAGCGAAGAACCCAAGACTTTTGCTTTTCGAAAGCGTGCAATCATGAAGCTAATTCGGCGGTCATCAAGCCTTTCAAACTCGACGAGGTGCGAACGACGCTCGATCGCCTCGGCGTCAAGGGAATGACGGTCAGCGAGGCCAACGGTTATGGCCGGCAGAAGGGGCACACTGAAGTTGACCGCGGCTCGCAGAGTACCGCCGCTCATGCCGAAGGTCCGTCTCGAGATCGCGGTCAGCGACCATGAGGTCGAACCGACGATCGAGGCGATCCGGGCTTCCGCACGCACCGGCCAGATCGGCGACGGGAAGATTTTCGTGCTGCCGATCGAGCGGGCGATGCGCATCCGCACCGCCGAGACTGGCGACGAGGCGTTGTGACGGCAGAAGTAGACCCGGTAGCCGGGGCCGTAATTTTCAGGGCGGCGGATGTGGCCGGAGGCTTGTCACCCCCGCGAAAGCGCGGGTCCAGGGCCCGCTGCCGCAGCCTTTCAAACATCATGCGTTCAGCGTCTCGTAAAGGTCTTGCCAATCCGGATTGAACCGCTCGATCAGCTCGAGCTTCCACTGTCGCTCCCATTTCTTCACCTGCTTTTCCCGGTCGATCGCCTGCCTGACGTCGCTGTGGTGCTCGCACCAGACCAGCGTCTTGACGGCATATCTCGCGGTGAAGCTGGAGCCTGCGCCATTGCGATGCTGAAAGGCCCGCGCGGCGAGATGGTGTTCGGTCACGCCCACATAGAGAGCCCATTGCGCCGGCTTGCCATGGCGTAGACCTGTAGCGTCGCTCGATCATCCAACGCCTTTGCCAAGGGAAGCCGCGCGCGCCGGCTTGGTCGACCCCGTGATAGCGCATTTCGACCAGGCGCCCGACGCCTCCTGGACCCCCGCTTTCGCGGGGGGTGACAGGTGGAACCGGCCTCGCCTCAATCGGGCGTTCTCTGACGGGCGAGCCTCGGGCGCGCTGGCGCGCGCCCTTGTTCGCTGCAGCACCAAGAGACGGCCGCGTGCACACCCAGCGTGATCGTGGCAGCCGCGAGCGCCGACCGCAGCCCTCCCGATGAGCCGGGCTTTGGTTTCATGTTCATTGGCCCTTCTGCCTGTCGAAATGTCCCTATTGCGACTTCAATAGCCACGTGCGCGGCGCGGCGATCGACGAGGCGCGCTATCTCGCCGCGTTCAAGGCGGAAATCGCCCATCGCGCGGGGCTCGCGCCGCGCCGGACGGCGCGCTCGGTGTTCTTTGGCGGCGGCACCCCCTCGCTCATGCGCCCCGAAACGGTGCAGGGCGTGATCGATGCAATCGCCTCCGCCTGGCGCCTCGACAAAGACGCGGAGATTACGCTCGAAGCCAACCCGACGAGCGTCGAAGCCGAACGCTTTCGCGGCTATCGGTCAGCCGGCGTCAATCGGCTGTCGATCGGAGTCCAGGCGCTGAACGATTTCGACCTCAAGGCCCTCGGCTGCAAATCCACGGTCGCAGGCGCTGGCTGCGGTGAGGCTCGCTGCATCGCTCTTTCCCCGCTTCGGCTTCCTATCTCATTTACGGCCGGCCTGGACAGAGCGCCGCCGCCTGGCGACGCGAGCTCGCCGAGGGGCTGAACTACGTCGGCGACCATATTCCTCGCTCTATCAATTGACCATTGAGCCGGACACGATGTTCGAGCGCCTGCGCGATGCAGGCAAGCTCGAACTGCCGGACGAGGAACTGAGTCTCGCTTTATTCCAGGCCACGCGGGAATTGACTTATGCGCGTGGGCTTCCGGCCTATGAGGTGTCGAACCACGCGCGCCCGGGCGGCGAGAGTTGCCACAACCTCGTCTATTGGCGCTACGGCGAATATGCCGGCGTCGGCCCCGGTGCGCATGGGCGCCTGGTCACGGCGCAAAAGGGCGCCTCGCGCAGGAGACCGAGCGGCATCCGGAAACGCGGCTGACCCAGGTCGAGACCGAGGGCCACGGCCTGGTCGAGAGCGTGCCGCTGAGCCGCGAGGAGCAGGGCGACGAATTTCTCCTGATGGGTCTGCGCTTGAGCGAAGGCGTCGACCCGCGGGCGTTCGAAAAGGTGAGCGGCCGCCTCATCGATCCTCATCGGATTCTCAGCCTGATCGAGGACGGTTTTCTCGAGCGCGACGAGCGCGGGCGCATCCGCGTGACCGCAATGGGCGCGCCGCTCCTCGACACGGTGGTCGCCGACGTGG
>CAWBRH010000015.1:0-120158 GCA_963790945.1 uncultured Acidobacteriota bacterium | reverse complement strand
ACGCAAGCGAGGCTGGCCCTGCGCCAATGCAGGCGACGCGTTTCCCGTTGGGCGTGCCGGCCTGGAAAAGCTGAATCTTGCGATCGAGGACGTAATCAACAGCGTGTCGTTGTAGGCGGCCGATTTCGATCGGTTTCTGCCCTTTTTCGTGCATTACGCACGCGCCTTCGCAAAGAACCTCAGTGGGACAGATCCGTCCGCAACTTGCGCCCAAGATATTCGCTTCCAGAATCACCCCCGCCGACCCTCGCAAGTTACCAGTGCTGATTTTCTTGATGAAGGTCGGGACATCGATATTAGTAGGACACGCGTGGATGCAAGGCGCATCAAAGCAATAAAGGCACCGGGCCGACTCGATAGCCGCCTGACTAGGCGTCATCGGAGGCACGAGCTCAGCAAAGTTCTTTTCGTATTGTTCGGCCGAAAGAGGTGGAGCTGTTTCGTGTAAGTTCATAGGATTATTTCAGGTCGATGTTCAGTTTTGGAAAGACGTCATTCTAGTGCCATTGCTCCAGGATGTCTCCATCTTCCTTCCTGTTCTTGATGCTGACTGGTAAGGAGTGATTTCCTGGTAGCGCGACCGGGAATTCGCCTTTCTGTGAGATGCCAACGCGTCTGAATCCAGTGTAAGCTACTCGCCCTGCAGGGAACACGAGGAGGCCACGATCCATGCGCTTCGATACGGTGATCCGCAACGGTACGGTTGTTACTGCGACCGACACCTATGCGAGCGATGTGGGCATTGTTGGCGGGCGAATCGTGGCCATCGCCAAAGATTTGCCAACGGAAAATGCAGGCAAAGTTATCGACGCTACCCATTGTTATGTGATGCCAGGCGGCATTGACGTGCACACACACCTTGATATGCCGTTCGGAAGCACAAGAGCGCTGACGACTTCGAATCGGGCACGGTCGCCGCGGCGCACGGCGGCACGACTACCCTAATCGACTTCGCAATTCAATACAAAGGGCAAACGCTTCATCAAGCCTTCGATACCTGGATGAAAAAGGCCGACGGCAAGGCTGTGATCGACTACTCGTTTCACTGCATCATCACGGATTTGCCCGACGCGCAATTGCAGGAAATGAAGACGCTGTTCATGAAGGCGTGCCCACTTTCAAGCTGTTCATGGCCTACCCCGGCGTGTTCATGCTTGACGATGCTTCGATCTTCCGCGCGATGTCTGCTGCTGCAGACTTCGGCGGGATGATCTGCATGCACGCAGAGAACGGTGGCGCAATCGATGTAATCGTGCAGCGCGCGCTGGCCGAAGGAAACGAGCTCCGAAGTATCATGCGCTGACGCGCCCGACCACGGCCGAGGCGGAAGCAACGTCGCGTGCTATCGCGCTTGCGGAGATGGCGGGTGCGCCAGTTTATATCGTTCACCTATCATGCAATGAGGCGCTCGAGAAAGTCCGCGAGGCGCGCGATCGAGGATTGAGAGCGTACGCGGAAACGTGTCCGCAGTATCTTTATCTTTCGCTGGAAAATATGGACGCTCCGGGATTCGAAGGAGCGAAAATGTCTTTACTCCGCCTCTTCGGGAAAAGTGGCACCAGGAGAAGCTGTGGCAAGGGCTTGCGCAGGACGACCTGCAGGTGGTTTCAACCGATCATTGCCCATTCTGTTTCAAGGAACAGAAGGAACTGGGAAGAGATGATTTCACCAAGATTCCGAATGGTGGCCCCGGAATCGAGCACAGGCTGAGCCTCGTGTTTAGCGGCGGCGTGCATGGAACCGTTTTTCGCCGAATCGCTTCGTGCAGCTCGTTTCGACCGCTCCTGCGAAGCTGTTCGGCCTTTATCCTCGCAAGGGGACGATTGCGATTGGTTCAGGACGCTGACATTGTCGTGTTTGACCCGAATGCGGAGCATGTAATCAGCGCAACGACTCACCATATGCGCGTGGATTATTCGATGTTCGAAGGCATCCGTGTAAAAGGCGCGCCGAAAGTTGTGTGTCCGCGGCCGTACACTGATCGAGAACGGGGAATTCGTTGGAAAGGCCGGCGCGGGCGAATTCATCAAACGAGAAAATCCAGCGAGAATTTAGTCGTCGGCGATTGCTCGCACTTAAGGCCGCGAAACACCTGAAACCCACGGGATTCCAACCAGCCCTCCATTGACGTGCACTTCAACGACATCGCCGGTTGCGAAGCGGTCAAAATCGTTTGGGTCTACAGGGACGCGCTCGAAGCGCCGGTCTTCGCGCCAGGAATTGACGATTAGTCTGCGGCTTGGAACGGGGCCGCGCATTGCGAACTTGCCGACTACTCGCGCAGTTTGGATCTGCGCAGGCGTGTGGTCAAGCGCACCATTTGCCAAGAGCAACAGCGCGAGTAGCCAGGAATCGGAATCAGCCCGTAATATACGCGTTTTAAGGCTTCGACCTCAGCGTGCCGGAGCGCGCGTCGCTCCACCCAAATTGCCACTCCTAGCGTCAGGAAAAAGAGCACGCCGATGAAAATGAGGATTCCATCGAGATCGAGGGCCGGATAGCGTCCGCTCGCCGCAACAAATGCGATTGCACCAAGCAGGAAAAGCGCAGTGCGGTTCAATAATTTGCTGCGAAGCGAAAATTCAGCAGCCGCCGAGCCTAACCCACAAGCTTCGCAGACATCCGCGTTCCGATCCGCTCCACAGTTCAAACACCGCGTCATGTTTATGTCCGCGCCGACTCCAACAATAATTCATGCTAAGCGGTGACCTATGAACTGTCAATTCAGGCGCACGCCTACGCCCTAAATTAGACACCAGAAATCCTGGCGATGGCTGACGTATAATCGCAAAATGACGCTGCCTCAATTTTTTCTAAAGCAAAAGGAAGCCATACGGGCTCGCGGCCGGGACGTATTTGGCATGATTCGTCCTGAGGATCTGGGCTGGAAGCCGGAAAAGGGGGCGCTGAATATAGGGGAATTGTCTGCGGCACTTGTGGGTGTCTGAAGAGGGCGTTCGGCGGTGTGCGCATTGATGGTGATTTTGCATATTACGAGATTCGCGTTCCGAAAGGACTGCACGCTGTAATGGGCTCGCCTGGCTCACTTGAAGACGAATTGAAGAACCTCGAGCGAGTACACGCGGAAACTGTCAAGGCTGTGGCAGCCTTGCCCGAAACTGCTCTTGACGAGGAACGAGCCCGTGCCGAGCTTGGTTTTCGGCGGAAGGTTGCCGTGATTTTGTTTTCGGGATCAACGAGCACGAGATACATCATCGCGCTCAACTGATGACCTATTTGAGGATGCTTGGAACGCCTGTTGCGCTGAAGCTTGCTAAGAAGTAGCGCCGCCGGACACGGCTATTTGACTTGGCGGACGCTCGCTGGTTGAACATCGTTGCAAGCCATTAGTTCGTCGCGCCCGTTGGTGATTAGTCCGCAATCGATGTCTCGGGCACTTCGAATTGCTTCTTCCGCGGTGGAACCACGCGCGGTGGAGCAGTGGGAGCGGTCTTTAAAGTTTACACAGAGCTTCGTATTCCTTTTGTGTTTGCTGCAAAGTGGAATAGAGCAGCACGCCAAAGAAGGCGATACCGCCTAGCACCACGATCCAGCGCATCTGTGTCGACTTCTTGGCCATGGAGTGCCTCCGTAGCCTGTCGCGAGACTAATCTAGGTTATCCCGCTCCCCTGTCACACGCCGGTCTAATTCCCGTTCGATGTACTTCTCCAGATGTGGCGCGAGCGAATCGAGCATTGCGATTTCCCTTAGATCACGCAGCGTCAGGTTTGGGAGCATTGCCAACACAATGGGAACCGGAGTGTGAGCGTTTCGCATCAAGCCAAGCCGAACATTGTACTGGCAAGACCATTTCGGGTGTTGCGCAATCGCGATCACCACTCGTTCAGGATGTCCGGCTTTGCGAGTACCTTCAGTACCTGGCTTTCGGTAAGAAATCCGTTGCCGAGGGCCAACTTGATTGCCTGCGGATGCCCTTCCGCCAAAACGGCCCCTGCAATCCTTGATGGCCCACGTCGCGCCAAAGTCAACTTCTCTCCGACCGGCATATGGGGGATTCGCGCGAGAATAATTGCCTCGGCCGCTCGCCGAACGTCGGCGGGCGCAGATGGCTGCAAACTCACGCTCACCAAATCGAAAAGAAACAACTGACGGAGAAGGGCGAGTGTGATGCGTCTTGGAGTGTGGGGATGCTTGGCGAGGCGCAGGCGAACGGATTCGCTTGAAGTCCATTTGCCCGCATCGGCGACAGCGGATAAGAGTTTGGAAGAGAGATCTAAACGCTCAAGCAGGTGAATAACTTCAGGCTCGCCGAAATTCGGATTTTCGAGTAGTGCAAGTAGAGTCGCTTCATTGGCATCGTGAACCAGAGCTTTGATTTCTTCGGTACTGGCTGACCGTGCGTGCTGCGCGGCCAAGGCTGCGTCATCCGGCATGGGCCTTGCGTCGCCCCGAGCGGATCGCTAGCTGAGCCGCGGCCTCCGCGGGTTTCACAGCCAGGGCGATCAACCTGGCGCGTGGAGCTACGCGGTTTAGACCTTCATCGATCGCGGCATCAAAAAATCTACTGCGACCGACGGCACCGCCAGCTTTCGCGATGGGAACCTCACTGTCGTTCAACTTCAGCCGAGATAATACGCTGGCGACAAGCTCGGTGAGGGATTCGGCCGCGTTAGACAAAATGGACTCGCAAACGGGATCTCCTTTGTCTCCCAATTCGGCGACCAGCGGAAAAATTCGCGGAAATACATCATCTGGATTTTTCACAACCCAATCGAGGACTCGGTTCCACTCCGCGCATCCCAGCCATTTCATCACCCGTTCCGATAGCGCCGTTTCGGGGCCGCGATTTTCTTCAGCGCGCACTACAGCGGCAAGCGCACGCCTCCCGATGTCAAACGCGCTTCCTTCATCGCTGAACCAGGGACCGCGTCCGCCCGCGCGCGCCGTAATCCCGGCAGAGTTGCGACCGTACGCAGCGGAGCCCGTGCTGATTATCAGACACGAGTCCTTCACCGTCGCCTACTGCCGCTTGTAGAGTAATGGCCAAGTCTGTTGTGACTGTTACCGCGGCCTGGGGAAACGCGTTCTCGAGGAAGGTACCGATCCGCCTTGCAACCACATCTCTTCCCGCTCCGCCGATGCCCGCGTAAATGCCGCGAATATCTCCGGCTTTGATGTGCTGGTGCTCGAGCACCACATCGGCCGCGTCGCTAAGGGTGAACCACGCCTTCGCGTAGCCCGCACGAATCGGATTCGATGGGCCCGCTGTTGAACGGGCGAGAGTTTTACCAGAACCATCGACCAGTACGCAATCCGTTTTCGTCCCGCCGCCATCAAGCCCCAGGAAGTATTCTGCGTTTGTGTGTTTTTCTTCGGACATTTATCCTCGCTGTGCTTGACAGGCTTCGAAGACGGCGGTTAGCATCGCGCGACCCGCCGGCCTTCATGAGAAACGGGCGCGATGCAAATCAGCCCAATCGATCTCGCTATCCTCGTTCTCTACCTTGCAGGTATCACGCTTTTCGGCGTGTATTTCCGGCGCGGTCAAAACAGCCTGCGCGATTATTTTCTTGGCGGGCGGACAGCGCCCTGGTGGGCGATCGCATGTTCCATCGTCGCCACCGAGACCTCGACACTCACAATTATCAGCACTCCCGGCATTGCTTACGGCGGAAACCTCGGATTCTTGCAAATTGTGTTGGGCTATCTTGTCGCGCGCGTGATTCTGTGTGTTGTATTGATCCCGCAGTATTTCCAAGGCGAATTCTACACGGCTTACCAGCTTCTCGAAAAGCGATTTGGGACGCGAATGCGCTCGGCGGCAGCTGTGGTGTTCCTGGCCACTCGCGCCCTTGCGGAAGGCGTTCGAATATCGGCTATCGGCAAGGTGGTGAGCGTCGCGTTCGGCACGGGCGAACGGATTTCAATCCTGATTATCGCGGTGCTCACTCTGTTTTATACGTTTGAAGGCGGGATGCGCGCTGTGATCTGGACTGACGTGATCCAGTTCGCGCTCTATCTCACAGGTTCGGTGGCCGCATTCTTGCTACTGCTTCACAAGATTCCAGGTGGGTGGCTGGAGGTTACTCGGGTCGCGGCTGTGGCGGGCGGCAAACTCACGATTTTCGACTTCGCGTTTAGCCTCACAAAGAGCTACACGTTTTGGGCGGGTATGCTCGGTGGCACATTTCTCACCATGGCGAGTCATGGGACGGATCAAACACTGGTACAACGATTGCTCTCAGCAAGGAATGAGAAGGACAGCAAGAACGCGTTGCTCGCCAGCGGCGTGATCGTATTCGTGCAATTTTCTCTGTTCCTTGTGCTGGGGGTGATGCTGTTCGTGTTTGCTCAACACGGAGCGCTGCAGAATCCGGGCAATGATCCCGATCGCCTTTACCCTCAGTTCGTCGTTCACCATATGCCTGTAGGTTTGACCGGACTCGTTTTGGCTTCAATTTTTGCGATCGCGATGTCGAACGCCAGCGGTTCGTTGAACTCGCTGGCCTCCTCCAGCATCATAGACCTCGGACGGCGCCGAACCGATCAAGGAACACAGCCGCTGGGGCGCTCGCGGATGATGACGATTGTCTGGGGCATGATTCTCGCGCTACTCGGACTAATTCATTGGGGGCCAGTTTTGGTCGCCGGTCTCACAATTACTTCGATTACATACGGGGCTATGCTGGGTGTGTTTTTGCTCGGGACATGGAACCATCGTGCAAATGAAACCGGAGCGCTCGTGGGTTTCGCGGTCGGGTTGGTGTCAATGATCTGCGTGGCGCGGTTTACGGTGCTTGCGTGGACTTGGTACGTTTTCGTTGGCACTATCATTACCTACTTCGTGGGTGGGCTTGCAAGTATCGCCGCCGACGGGACGACACGGCCCGCTTTGAAGTCGCCGTCAGGTTAGGCGTCACTTTCTAGGGAATCCTTACGACCAACGGAGAAATCTATCACTATTTCTGCTGAACCGAAGCCGACACAGCGCCTCGAATTAATTCGCGGGCTCGGCGCTTGGGCTGCCGCTGCGATCGTCGTTGGCACGATGATCGGTACCGGAATTTTCCTGAAGCCCGCGGAAATGGCCCGCGAGGCCGGTTCCACGGCAGTCGTGTTTGCGGCGTGGATCGTGGGCGGGGTGCTGTCGATGTTTGGCGCGCTGAGTTTCGCCGAGCTCGGTGCGGAGATACCGGAAGCCGGCGGCGAGTACGCCTACCTGCGGCGCGGATTTGGTCCCGTGTGGGGATTTCTATTCGGATGGACGCATTCAATCGTCGGTCGCCCGTCATCCACCGCATCAATTGCCGCCGGCTTGATGCGATTTGTCGGTTTCTTGTTTCCGGCCATCGCTGCGCCGATTTATACGCTCCACGTACAATTGCCTTTTTTCTCGGGGCATCATTCTGAGTTTGCGTTTACTTGGGCACAGCCGCTCGCCGTGGTGGCACTCATCCTGCTGACCTGTATCAACTATCTCGGCGTGCGGCTCGGCGGACAAGTCCAGATCGGCTTGACGATCATCAAAGTCACTTCGGTCGTGGCGATCATTGGCTTCGGGTTCTTTCTTTCGCACGGGCGTGCGCAGAATTTCCAACCCATTTGGCCAACTTCGCTATCGTGGGGTACGGCGACAGGTTTTCTGGCGGCGCTCGCCGCTGCGCTCTGGGTGTTTGATGGCTGGGAAGACCTTAACCTGGTTGGCTCGGAAATCAGGGAGCCCGGTCGAAACATTCCTCGCGCGCTGATTGGCGGAGTAGCGTTTGTCATTGTTCTCTTTAGTGTTTTTAGCGCGGTGTGCTTCTACGCACTTCCGTTCGATGTCGTTGCAGTCTCCCAGCACGTCGCATCGGATGTCGTGGAAAGCTTCGCGGGCCGCGGCGCAGCAGTGTGGGTCACTCTTGCGATGGTGATTTCGGCACTGGGCACTCTGAACTCATCCGTCCTCAGCGGCGCTCGTGTCGACTACGCTATGGCGCGAGACGGAATCTTTTTTCGGTTCGCGGAATCGATCCACCCTAAATTTCGAACTCCTGGCAACGCGCTGATTTTCCAGTGCTGTCTTGCCAGCGTAATGGCTTTGACGGGGACATTCGAAGATCTCACTTCCCTCTTCATTTTTGCGGGATGGATTTTCTACGGTTTGGCGGTTGTTGCGCTGTTCCGCTTGCGTCGCTCGGAACCCAATATGCCGCGGCCCTACAAGACTTGGGGCTACCCGATAGTTCCGCTGATTTTTGTAATTGGCGCGATGGCGCTGACCGTGAGTATTTGGATTCAGCGACCTGTGCGTTCGTCAATCGGCTTGGCATTGATGTGCGCCGGTCTGATTTTTTATCGGTACTGGAGTAGACGGACGGCTGAACAGAGGTCTAGTGAAAGCCGCTAAAGATTCTTAAGCGCTTCGCCGGGAACATTCAGGGGCACGAGCTGAGGATGAAAAAGATGTGCGAGGAGTTCTACTCCATCCGCGAGTCGTGGGCCAGGGCGCGAGAAATAACTATTTGCGTCAACCGCAAAAACGCGCCTGTCGCGTATCGCCGGTAGGTTCTTCCAACTGGTCGGCAGCTTTTGAAAATTGAATTCGTCTAATGCCCGTCGTGAGCTATATCCGCACGGCATCACGACAATGATCTCCGCAGCGGTTTCTGCGATTTGCTCCGCCGTTGAGCGAAACGACGACTCGCGCGCACGTCCTAATACGTCCTCGCCCCCCGCCTTCCCGACCATTTCTGGAACCCAATGCCCGGCGATGTAGAACGGATCCATCCATTCGAGGCAGAGGACGCGCGCCCTGGGAGCGGCTGCAACCTTCATTTCAATTGCGGCAACCCTTTGCGCGAGAGTAATTGCTAACCCCTGAGCATCTCGCCGCCGGCCGGTCGCCTCGCCAATTCTGCGAATGTCTTCCCACACATCCGCAAGCGAGTGAGGCGTCAGAGAAAGGATTTTGGGTCTCTTCGAAAAACGTGTGAGTGCGCTAGCTAGATCCTCCGGCGAAGCCGCACAAACGTGACACAGATCCTGCGTAATAATGAGGTCAGGAGCCAGCGATGCAAGCAGCTCCGCGTCCACCGCGTAGATGCTCTCGCCGCGTGAAACAAGCTCCGTCACTTCTTGATCGATTGCCGCGGGCGGCGCTTGAGGATCGACTCGCGGGCGAATCAGCGGCGGTTTCTTCGCGGCTTCCGGCGGATAGTCACATTCATGCGTCACCCCGACAACGGCGTCGCCAAGACCGAGAGCGTAAAGAATTTCTGTCGCTGACGGCAGGAGTGAACAAATCCGCACGGCTCAATGGTACAGGAGATACTTCTCACGCATCGTTCGAAATCGATTCAGGTCATCAACCCATCCGGCTTCGATTTCGTTTGGGTTCTCGCCGCGCGCGAGTCTATCGACAGTGGATTGCGAGCCAAGAAGCTCGATCGTTTTCTCGACATGGAATTGCGTGGGATACAGGCTGTGCAGGCTTGAGGCAATCTGAAGACCAGCCGCAACAGGCCGAAAAGTAGTGCGATCCTGCAAATCGATTGAGATTCCTCTGCACAGTGCCCCGCTGTAGAGACCACTTGTTGGAGTAAACTCTGTCGCCGCGAATCGCACCCCCTTCAGTTGGCGGCGATTCAACTCGGTCAATAGCGCAGTTGAATCAATCCAGGGCGCACCAAGAAGCTCGAACGGAGTTGGCGTGCCTCGCCCCACCGAGACGCCTGCTACCTGCAAGATTTCGATGCCCGGATATAGAAAGTTCTCACGCAAAGTGCGCAGTGCCGGCGACGGGGCGATCCAGGCAAGTGCCGTCATGTCATAGAAATCGCGCCGGTGCCAATCCTGCATCGCAACCACGTGAAGGTCAGCGCCGATTTTATTTTCAGAATTGAACATCTGCGCAAGCTCACCCATGGTCATCGCATAGCGCACAGGCATCGGGAAGTAGCCGACAAAGGAAACTCGGTCACGATCAAGCACAGGGCCCTCAATAATTTCGCCGCCGAGCGGGTTGGGCCGATCGAGTACGACGAATGCGATGTGTTGCTGGGCCGCCGCCTCCATTGAGTACGCCATTGTCGTAATGTACGTGTAGAAACGTACACCGGCGTCTTGAATGTCAAACACGAGCATGTCGATGCCTCGAAGCATCTCGCTTGTAGGCCGTCGTGTAGCACCGTACAAACTGTATATCGGCAGTCCGGTCGGGGGGTCGGCTTGATTCGAAACCGACGCATCGGCGACGCCGGCAATCCCATGTTCGGGACTAAAAATCGCAATCAGATTTACTCCATCGGCGCGCGCGAGAAGATCAATCGTCCGGTGGCCATACGAATCAAGCCCAGTCTGGTTGGTGATTAGCCCCACTCGCTTGCCACGCAATAGCGAGAATTTCTCCGCTTCCAGCACATCGATGCCTGTCTTGGTATGATCAGCGATTTTGTTGTCATCGCTGCCGAAGGCTTGAGAAGGGGTGGAAATGTTTTTATCGGA
Organism: uncultured Acidobacteriota bacterium; assembly: GCA_963790945.1. GTDB lineage: Bacteria > Acidobacteriota > Terriglobia > Acidiferrales > UBA7541 > Palsa-295. The sequence continues at coordinate 109,711 of CAWBRH010000015.1, read as the reverse complement.
ACTCACCGCAAAAATAAAAAGCGCTCCGGCTATTAGCAGGAGAAATGAGAGTAAACGGAAACGAAACATCTGCTGGGAGGCTCGGTTGTGCCGCATGAAACCGTGTGCTATATACAGCCGCGGGATGCAGTCGTCAACATGGAACGCCCGAAGAGATTCGTTCCGGATACTCGGGCTCTCCTCGATAGCGCTGCTCCTTCTCATGACACCTTCCGCCCGCTCCCAAAAGCCCTCGCCGAAGAAGACTCGCGCCTCAACCGCCCGTTCAGTGTGGGTCGAATCCACATTGAAAAAAATGACCGTCCGGGAAAAGCTCGGCCAGATGCTCATGCCTTACTATTTCGGTATTTTTGAGTCCATGGAAAGCCCGGCATACAAGGATTTACTTCATCAGGTGGAGGACAATCACGTTGGAGGGTTCATCCTCGGCACCATTCGCGGCCCCCTGGGAATTGAACGCAGCCAGGTGTATCCCACAGCCGTGATTACGAATGCACTCCAGGCTCATTCCAATGTGCCGCTTCTGATCGGCGCCGATTTTGAGAGCGGCACCGGCATGCGGCTCGATGAGGGAACGAACTTCCCCTCCGCGATGGCAATCGGCGCCACGGACGACCCACAACTTGCTTACACAGCTGGCAAGGACACCGCGCTTGAGGCCCGTGCCGCCGGAATTCACTGGATCTTCGCTCCCGACGCCGATGTCAATGACAACCCCGGAAATCCAATCATCAATATCCGTGCGTTCGGCGAGGATCCACGACAAGTGGCCGATTTCGCTTCGCAATTCATTCGTGGCATCGAAGAAAATGGGGCGCTTGCGACTGCAAAGCATTTCCCTGGTCATGGCGATGTGACGACCGACTCGCATCTTTCGCTGCCAGTTGTTCCGGATGACCGAAAGGAACTCGACAATAACGAGCTCGTGCCTTTCCGCGCCGCAATTTCTGCTGGTGTTAGCTCGATCATGCCTGGCCATCTGGCAGTACCCGCGCTCGAACCGGACGCTACTGTTCCGTCATCCCTTTCGCGCAACATCCTAACGGGACTTTTGCGTGATGAGATGAAATTTCGCGGGCTCATCGTTACCGACGCGATGGACATGGGCGGTGTAACGTCGATGTATCCCCCGGACGAAGCTGCCATACGCGCAGTCGAAGCCGGAGCAGATATCGTCCTTCAGCCGCCAGTGCCGGATGCCGCCTTGGCGGGCCTTGAAAACGCTGTCAAGTCGGGAAGGCTTTCAGAGAAACGAATCGATGAGTCGGTCAGGCGAATTCTTCAAGCAAAGGCGCGACTCGGACTCGACAAGGATCGCCTGGTTGATATCCCGCGGCTAAATCAGAAATTCGGACTTCCGAAATTTGCTGAGGACGCACAGGCGATCGCGGATCGCGGCGTCACTCTCCTTCGCAATTCCGAGAATCTCTTGCCACTGAATGCTGCGCGACCGCTGCGCGTCCTGCTTGTCTCACTCTCTGCCGATCCAGATGCCTATCCCAGCGCGACACTCGAGAGCGAAATTCGTTGGCGTGTGGATTCGCTCAAGTCTCTTCGCGCTGATACGCAATTCGTCAATGTTAGCACGCTGAAATTGCCACCAGCTGATTCCTACGATGTTGCGGTTGCTGCGTTATTTGTTCGAGTCGCCGATCGCAAGGGCAATGTAGGCTTCCCGGACGATCAACGGGCCTTCGTCAATCAAATGCTCGCGAACGGAAAGCCATGTGTCGTGCTTGCTTTCGGCAGCCCTTATTTGATTTCGAGTTTTCCCGGCTCAAAAAGCTGGATCGGCGAATTTTCGACGAACGACGTTTCGCAGCGCGCTGCCGTTCGCGCACTATTCGGCCAAACAGCGATCCGCGGCCGGATTCCGGTAACCGTTCCCGATACCGTAAAGCGCGGCGACGGAATGCAAGTACCAGCGAATCCGATGACCCTGGAAGCGGCTCCCCCGGCGCTCTCGAATCGTCTTTCGCCGGCTTATACGCTGCTCGAGCTCGCCGTAGCCCATGGTGCCTTTCCGGGGGGAGTTCTTGCGGTGGGCCTGGATGACAAGCTCGTTGTGCACCCATTCGGAAAATTTACGCGCGATGCGAAGGCCGCAAGGGTCAGGGCGGATACGATTTATGATCTGGCATCGCTTACTAAGCCGATCGTCTCGACGACATGCGTGATGATCCTCGTGCAACAGAAACGGCTCGATCTTGATGCGCCGCTCTCGCGGCTACTGCCTGAATGGAGCGCTGCCGCAAAAAATGATCCAAACCCCGCGTGGCGCGCTCAAGTCACCCCGCGAATGCTCCTGCTTCATGATTCTGGCCTTCCTGCACACCGTGATTTCTATCAGAGCGCCAAGGGCATGACGGCGTCCTCCCGCTGGTCATGGCTGAACCACTCGTTCATGAGCCTGGCGAGCAAATCGAGTATTCCGATCTTGGATTCATCCTGCTTGGCGAAATCGTCCAGCGCCTCACGGGTGAATCGCTGGCAGAATTCGCGCGAAAGGAAATCTTTTCGCCGCTCGAAATGAAAGCTTCTCTGTTCAATCCGCCGCGTTCGCTTCGCGCCAGCATTCCTCCCACGGAGAATGACCTGAGCTATCGCAAACGCCTGGTTCAAGGCGAAGTTCATGACCAGAATGCCTGGGCTATGGGCGGAATCGCCGGTGATGCGGGTTTGTTTTCGACTGCCGGAGACGTCGCCATCTTCGCCCAGATGATCTTGAATGGAGGTATCTACGCGCATCACCGCGTCGTATCGCGCGCACGATCGCCGAATTCACCGCACACCAGATGGTTGGCAATTCCGCGCGCACACTCGGCTGGGATATAGCGCTTGATCCCGCCAGCAACGGGTCGCTTTTTTTCAGCGCGGGCTTTTGGTCACTATGGATTTACCGGCACGTCACTCTGGATAGACCCCGGAACGCAATCTCTTCATCATCCTGCTAACGAATCGCGTCAATCCATCCGTGGACAACATCAAGATTCGGCGGGTGCGCCCCGAGCTGCATGACGCGGTTTTTGAGGCTTTGGGCTTTACCTCAGCGCCAGCGGCCGTTCAATAGCTTCCTTGCATCATCGCACAACTTATCCTGTGTCAGCCCCTCACCGACTCAAGTGTATCGGTATACTGTATGTTCGTATCGAGGCATAGGGTTGAAGCTAGCAGTACCGAAGATAGAAATCCTCGCTCCCGATGGGCTCGACAAAAAATCGACGCTCGAGATTCTGCGCACAATCAATCGTGAAGACAAACACGTGGCAATTGCTGTTCGACGCGAACTGCGGCAAATCGCTCGCGCAGTTGACGCCATCGTGCTCAGCCTTACGAATGGCGGCAAACTTTTCTATGTTGGGGCGGGAACGAGCGGTCGGCTTGCAGCCCTCGACGCAGCTGAGTGTCCCCGACGTTCGGCACGCGGGCAGAGTCGGTTCAGGCGCTGATTGCTGGCGGAGCAAGAGCGATGCGCGGAGCAAACGAAGAAGCCGAGGATTCGGCGACCAGTGGCGCACGAGATCTCGCGGCTGCGGGTCTCTCGCAACGGGACGTCGTCGTTGGGCTTGCCGCGAGCGGCGACGACTCCTTATGTTCTTGGCGCGATCGCGTTCGCAAGGCAGCGTGGGAGCGTCACGATCGGGATCACGTCGAACCCGCGGTCGCCGTTCGCTCGAAAGGCACAAATTGTGATCGCCCCCGAGACGGGAGCCGAGGTGATCGCTGGTTCGACGCGCCTGAAAGCGGGCACCGCGCAGAAAATGGTGCTCAACTTGCTTTCAACAACTGCGATGGTGCGCCTCGGTCGCGTATATGACAACTGGATGATCTATGTGGCGCTCACAAATAAGAAGTTACGGCGACGCGGAGCACGCATTCTCGAGGAAGCCATGGGTGTGGACTCGTCTGCGGCCGAACCGCTCTGCGGCAAACCGGACACGGTCTGCCGGCGGCTCTTATTATGCTGAAGACTGGAGCGAGCGCGCGAGTTGCCAGGTCTTTGCTAACGAAGATCTGGAGGCAACGTGCGCGCAGCTCTCGCCGCGTCCCCAGCGTTGAAGGCTCAAACAGTCGGCAGGAGCAGGTAATGTGGACCGTTTCAAAATCCAAGGCGGGCGCAGGCTCGAAGGAAAAGTTCACATCAGCGGGGCAAAGAATGCTGCGCTTCCCGCGATGGCCGCTTGCCTCTCACGAATGAGCCGATGCATCTCCATAACATTCCTAAGGTCCGCGACATCATTACAATGGCCAAGCTGCTCGCCCACATGCGCTGCCGCGTTGAAAGCCCCGACATTCCGCCCAGTCAATTCACCATCCAGGCGGAAGCTGTTTCCCAAGCCGAGGCCCCTTACGAACTCGTCAAAACGATGCGCGCTTCGGTACTAAGCTCGGCCCGCTTGTTGCTCCGATTTGGCTATGCGCGCGTTTCAATGCCCGGCGGCTGCGCCATTGGCGCGCGTCCGGTGGATTTGCATATTCAGGGCCTCGAAAAATTAGGGGCTGAGATTTCAGTCGACCACGGGTATGTCGAAGCTCGCGCCAAGCGGCTTCGAGGAGCTACATTTCGCTTTCCGAAAATCACCGTAACCGGAACCGAGAACATTCTGACGGCCGCGGTGCTCGCCGAAGGCGAAACGATTCTCGAAAACTGCGCGCTCGAACCAGAAGTGACCGATCTCGTCGACCTGCTCGACCAAGATGGGCGCGAAAATCGAAGGCGGCGGCACTTCGACTTTGCGTATTCAAGGCGTCGAGCGCCTTGGTGGCGCCACTCACCCCGTGATTCCCGACCGAATCGAAGCCGGCACATTTCTCGTGGCCGGTGCGATTACCGGGGGCGAACTACTGCTCGAGAATTGCGACCCAAGCCACCTGGGCGCGATCATCGAAAAGCTCAGAGACTGCGGCGTCGAAATCCGCTGTCGAAGGCAGCCACGCCATACGCGTGAAGGCCGCGAGAAAACTCGTCGCCGCCGATGTCACTACTGAGGAATACCCCGGCTTTGCCACGGACATGCAGGCTCAGTTTATGGCGCTTGCGACGCAGGCCGACGGCATTTCACACATTCGCGAGACCATCTTTGAGAACCGTTATCTCCACGCGAGCGAAATGTCGCGCATGGGGGCGAATATCGCCGTAGACGGCAATCTTGCGATCGTCACGGGCCCAACCCGCCTCAGCGGCGCACCCGTCACGGCATCCGATTTGCGCGCCAGTGCATCCCTAGTGCTGGCGGCACTCGTGGCGGAAAACACAACCTACATCGATCGCGTCTATCACATCGACCGCGGCTACGAACGCATCGAAGAAAAACTCAGCGGAATTGGCGCACGGATCGAGCGCGTCAACTGATGGGCTTTGCGGCGGAAAGCTTCCGCATTACGAGTCGATGACACGAGCGCTCATCCTATCAATTTTACTTCCGGCATTAGCCTCTGCGCAAAATTCCTCAGACTCGCACGTCGCGTCGCTCGACGGCCCACATCCTGTGATTGAAATCGAAAATCCGAAGCCTCCCTCGCAGAAACCCCGCCGCAAGAAAGATCCCACTGGCCCGACAGTTCAGCTTCGATATCGAATCGTGCCGAGCACCTCGGGAGTCACATCCGCTCGTATCGAGATTTGGGATCGACCCGATTTGCTCGCAAAGATTCCAGTAAAGGTAGCGAAAACCGGCGAAGCCACATGGGCTGACACGCCTCGGCGCCAACTCCCTCGCGGCTCGATTTCACTCTTATCGATCCGGATGCACCCACGTTCCTGTGGTTCAGCTGCGATGACGCCGAAGTGGAGTCCAGTCAGTACGGTTGCAGGTAGACGTTCCGCCCTCATTCACCTCCGACCCTGTGCGTGTTCGCGCCGGCGAACCGAGACATTTTCATTGGATCTTGACGGCCGATTTTTCACACCTAGCACCAAAGTCCTACTAGCAGAGCCAACTCCGAAAAAAGATATTTGGAAAGTCTGGGAGTTTTTGCTGACCGAATACATCGAGACCAATAAAATTCGCGTCACGGTTCCGTGGACGTACCTGGCATCATCGCACAAGCTCGTGCTGTGGCCCTTTAACCTTGACGAAGTCGAGGCGGCCCAAGGCAATGGCTTGCCTTTGAACGGCACCGAACAGAAGACTCCGGTGGGCGGAGGAGCACAGAAAATCCTCTACGTGGCCAACTCAGCCAGCCCCACCCTGAGGAGCCTTGAACCGGGGCAACTTTCCGCGGATGCTGCCGATCGAACCGAGGCCAAGGTGGTCCTTCACGGCGGCGGATTTACACGTTCGAGTGTGGTGCTGGTGGACGCGATCCCTTCGAAGAAAATCCTCCTCGAAATCCACCATTGGAAATCACTGCGAGATATTTATCGCCTGAAGCGCTTGAGATCCATGTGCCCGCATCGCAGCTCAGATTTTCGGGCCTCGCATACAGTGAGCCCGGACCCATTCGCATTTGGGTACGAAACCCCGGCAACGGTTTCCAAATATCAGAAAGTCGTGATATTCGGATTCTTCCCACAGCCAAGCTTCCGCCCCCGCCTCCTCGTGGTGTCATTCTTGCAATCTCACCAAGCCCGCTACCCCCCATGACCGCCAACGGTCCAACCGCAGAAGAAGTCACGGTAATCGGCAGCAATTTTCGGTCCAACGATTCAATGATTGCGAGCGCAGATCAGGGTGAAAAAACCAAGCTTCCGACCCAATTCATCTCCCCAACCGAGCTGCGCGTCTCTCTCCCTCGCGAGCTATGGCGCCAACACCGCGTCAGTTATCGCTTCGTGATTGTCACGGCCCAGGGCGAGCGCGCGAGTGAACTCTACGAAGACGGGGACGCGCCTGAAACAGAATCATCTTCCACAAAATAAAAAAAGGGAGGCGATCGCTCGCCTCCCCGAATCCGTACTCCCGATTGAAACGGAACTAGCCGGCAGCCTCCGATTTTTGTTGTGGCTGTTGCTTGTCACGCTGTTCGCGCAACACAGCCTTGCGGCTCAACCGGATCTTGTTTCCTTCGATCGCCAGCACCTTTACAAGAATCTGATCCCCTTCCTTCAACTCGTCGCGGACGGAACGAATCCTAGCTCCGCAATCTCGCTGATGTGCAGCAAGCCGTCTGTTCCTGAGAAAATCTCGACGAACGCGCCGAATTCCGCGATTCGCACCACCTTGCCAAGATAGGTCTTGCCAATCTCAGCTGTGGCGGTCACGTCGCGAATCATCTTGAGCGCATCTTCTGCGGCGGGTCCGTTCGCTGCGAACACGTGAACCTTCCCATCATCCATCACGTCGATCTTCACGCCCGTCGCTTCGATGATCGAGCGGATCTTCTTGCCGCCCGGCCCGATCAAATCGCGAATCTTATCGGTTGGGATGCTGAGCATGTAAAGATGAGGAGCATAAGTTGAAATCTCCGCGCGACCGGACGAAATTGTCTGGTCCATGATGTCGAGAATTTCCAGGCGCGCCTTCTTTGCCTGAGCCAGCGCCTCGCGCATCATCGCAACGCTCACGCCCGATACTTTTATGTCCATCTGGAGTGCGGTGATTCCCTGTCGCGTACCGGCAACCTTGAAGTCCATGTCGCCGTAGTGATCCTCAGCGCCGGCAATGTCGGTGAGGATGGCGTACTTATCGCCTTCCACAACCAAGCCCATCGCGATTCCCGCGCACGCCGATTTGAGCGGTACTCCCGCGTCCATCAGCGCTAACGATCCGCCGCATACCGTTGCCATCGATGAGGAACCGTTGGATTCCATGATGTCCGACACGACTCGCATCGCGTATGGGAAATCGGCTTCCGCCGGAAGCAGATTCGCCAGCGCGCGTTCGGCGAGAGCACCATGTCCGATTTCGCGCCGCCCGGGGCCTCGCAGGAACTTCACTTCGCCCACTGAAAACGGCGGGAAATTGTAGTGAAGCATGAACCGCTTGAATGCCTCGTCTTCAAAAAGCAGGTCCAGCCGCTGCATGTCCTCTTTGGTGCCCAGGGTTGCCGTGGCAAGCGCTTGCGTCTCGCCACGAGTAAACAGCGCCGAACCATGAACACGAGGAAGAACTCCTACTTCACAGGTAATCTGCCGAATTTGATCGAAGGCCCGAGCATCCGGACGACGCCGTCGCAACAGCATATCATCACGGAAAATCTGCTCACGGAGCCGCTCGAATGCGCGATACGCGAGTTTGTGGCGCGCTTCGTCATCCTCCGGAATCGACACCTTGATCTCGGCCTTAATCGTATCCACCAGGCCGTAGCTCTCGCTCTTGGGATGCTTCGCCGTGTCAAGAGCGTCGCGCAGCCGCTCTCCATACTTCGACTTGATCTCGTTGTACAGCGCTTCGTCAAACGCGGGCGGTGTCACCTTCACCTTCTCGGGGTTCACACGTTTGTGGAGTTCTCGAATCGCGGCAACTATCTTGCGAATTTCCGCGTGCGCGAATTCGAGCGCGTCGACCACCGTATCCTCGGAGACCTCGAGAGCCCCAGACTCGACCATGACGATCGCTTCTTCCGATCCAGCCACCACCAGATTCAACAGGCTGGTCTTCTGCTCGGCCACGGTCGGGTTCGCCATCAACTTTCCGTCAATCAATCCGACGCGCACTGCTGCAATCGGCGTCTCAAATGGAATCTTCGAAATGAATAGAGCCGCCGAAGCCGCCGTCAGTCCGATCACATCAGGATCATTTTCGCTGTCGGCTGAGAGCACCATGGAAACGATCTGCGTCTCCGTTGAGTAGCCCTCAGGAAAGAGGGGCCGTAGGGGCCGATCTGTTAGCCGCGAGGTCAAAATCTCGCGCTCAGAAGGCCGTCCCTCGCGTTTGAAAAATCCTCCCGGAATCTTGCCTGCCGAATAGGTGTACTCGCGATAGTCCACTGTGAGCGGCAGAAAGTCTTTGTCCGTCGCCTTATTGTCCATGCAGGCGGTGGATAGAACCACCGTGTCGCCATACCGTGCTACAACTGCTCCGTGCGCCTGCCGCGCCATTTTGCCGGTTTCAAACGTCAATTTGCGCCCACCGACCTCGACGCTTACTTGTTCAAACATCTAATCACATCCTTCGCGCCCCGAATCTTCGAGTGCGCCATTTCAGATACGAGAGTCCGCTCTCGTGGAAAATTCGAAGAGATAGGGAATTGTTAGAGGTGCTTCTGAGGAAGGAACATACTTCGACGGCGCAATCCTACACTCCCGCATCCATCTCGAAAGCCCTGCACCAACTTGAGGTTTCTGCGGTGGGACAAGCGCGGCCTGAAGACCACTCGGGAAAGCGCTACTTGCGTAAGCTGAGTCGTTCCACAATCTCGCGGTACCGATCCGGGTCGCGGCGGTTCAGATAGTCCAACAGCCTTCGGCGCTTATTGACCATCATGATCAACCCGCGACGAGAAGCGTGATCTTTTGCGTGGGACTTGAGGTGGGTCGTCAGGTAGCTGATGCGTTCGCTCAACAATGCGATCTGCACTTCCGGTGAACCAGTGTCTTTCGCATGCGTCCGGAACTGCTCGATAACCTCTGCCTTTGCTTCCATCAGCTCGCCCCTCCCCCTCTGAAAAACCGTGCCCTGCTCTCTCTCAATTTCCTTTTCGACACTAAAAATCGTAGCACATCGTCTGTACGGTGCAAAGCGCTTTTACAGTGAATCCTGTAGTCGGCCTACGGGGTTCACTGTACTCGAAATCTGCCGGGAAATTTGTGGGCGATCGCCAGCGGGGCCAGCCAGGAATCTCGGGCATCAAACAGAGCGCACCTAGGCCTTGCCGTGATTAATCAGCGACAGGAATTCATCGCGGGTCTGCTTGTTCTCGCGGAAGGCTCCGAGCATCGCGCTCGTCATGGCTGAAGAGTGCTGTTTCTCCACTCCGCGCATCACCATGCACAAATGCCGCGCTTCGATGACGACGCCCACCCCTTCCGGCGATAGTTTGTCCTGAATGGCTTTCGCGACCTGGCTCGTCAAGCGCTCCTGAATCTGCAATCTCCGCGCGTACATGTTCACAAGCCGCGCAATCTTGCTTAACCCAACCACTTTCTTGTTGGGAATGTAAGCCACATGACACTTCCCGAAGAATGGCAGCAGGTGGTGCTCGCACAGGCTGTAGAGTTCAATGTCCTTCACGACGACCATGTTGTCATAACAGACGCTGAACATCGCACCGTTCAGAAGCTTCTCCGGGTCTTGTCGGTAGCCGCTTGTTAGATATCGAAACGCTTTCTCGAATCGCTCCGGCGTCCGGCGCAGTCCTTCGCGATTCGGATCTTCTCCGATCAGCGTAAGCATCTTCCGTACCAAGTCTGCGATGGTTTCCTCACCCTGGGCATCAGGAATGATGATTTCAGTAGCCTCGCTCATTTTGTCTCCACTTTTCATTTCGGCTGCTCTCCGGCATATTCGAAACTATTCTTACTCGTCTCTTCGATCCTTACGCCCTCTAGCCGCGCCGCCGGAAATCCTGCCAAGCGCCGGTAGATTTCACGGCATACGTTTTCTGTCGTCGGCACCAAGGCTTGAAACTCAGGCACATCCTCATTCAAATATTTAAAGTCGAACGCTTCGATTACTTCTTTCTGCACGTACGGATCGAGGTCGCCGAGGTTCGCGATCATTCCCGTGTCTGGATCGACGGGCCCCGTGATCGTCACCTCGACCGCGTAATTGTGACCGTGACCGTAGGGGCTATTGCACTTGCCATAGATTTGCTCATTTTCTGCTGTGCTCAGAGCAGCCGAATGTAAACGGTGCGAAGCAGCGAAACGGTAGCGGCGAGTAAGTGATATCTTCATCGCTTTATTCCATTTTGTTCCGCCGTGCAATCCGCGAACAGATCTTCCGACTCATACAGCCTTACCCGGTCTAGCTTTCCCCGCACAATCTTCGATTCAAGCAGATTCCATATCACCGCAGCGACATTTTCGCATGTAGGAATCTGGCCAGCGAGTTCCGGCACTTCGTGATTCAAGTGCTTATGATCCATTCGCTCGACCACTTCGCGCTGCAAAATGTCCTTCAATTCCTTCAGGTCAAGGACCATTCCGGTTGCCGGATCCGGTTCTCCCGCAATCGTCACTTCGAGCGTGTAATTGTGTCCGTGTCCGTGCGTATTACTGCATTTGCCGAAGACGCGCTTGTTCTCCTCCGCTGAGAACTTTGGGTTGTGGTAAAAATGCGCGGCCGAAAATTCCACCTTGCGCGTAATCCGTATCATCGATTGTCGGCTCTCAAAATTCAGCCCTGCTCTGATCTTGCAGCATATCGGCGGCCCTTCCATTCAACCGTTCCGTTTAGGCTCTTCCAACACGAGACTATCAGCGCCGCCGAATAGAGGCACACCCCAGGAACGAAACATTTGATGTTTGAAAACGGGTACCGATTCCGCCTCAAATATGTTCCAAAGCTCGCTACGCGAAACGCTAACCAGGCCACGCATCCGCCGGCAATAATCCAATCCAGCGGACGCACAATGCTCCCCGATAGAACCACCACCAAGGCCAAAAGCACGAACCAATCGACCAATTCACCGATCAAGCTAAAAAGCGAACCTCCAATCAGCGCGTAGAGGTTCTTGGTCCAGCCTTCCCACATCGCCCCAAAACTTCGGTACATCCGTGTCCGGACAATCCCGAGGCCACTCGCAAAATACAATCGAGACCCGGACCGCTTCACCAAACGCGCAAGCGCCACATCTTCAAGCAACTCGTTCGCAATTGCCCGGTGCCCGCCGACCGATTCATACACGTCTCGTCGCACAAAAATGAACTGTCCATTCGCCGCTGCATCCGGAAATCTAGGATCGTTCACTTTCTCGAACGTATATTTCCTTGAAAGCATCCAGTAAATCTGCAGAATCAACGCTCGCTCCCACCACGTCTCCATCTCCTGCTCCGGAGAATACGAGACCAGCACCGCGCCGTGCTCCAGCGCATCCGCCAGCGCTCGTCGCATCGCCCCCGGCAAGTGGAAGGTGTCCGCGTCCGTGAACAACAGCCAGTCGCCTTTAGACGCGGCCGCTCCCACCCACGCGGCGTGATTCTTTCCCACCCATCCATCAGGCAGCGATCCTGCTGCAATTACCTTTAACTTGGCCACCCGCGCGGTAAGCTCGCTCAGGATTCTGGGGGTTGCATCCGTCGACCCGTCGTCGACGACGATGACCTCTTCAACCTCCGGTTGGGCCGCCACTGACTCAACCGTCCGCGCGATTGACGCTTCCTCATTTCGCGCTGGAATGATGGCTGAGACCACGGTGTGGGGTTTGCTCCGCGGCGGCTCAAAAATGGGCATTCAATTCGCGGATGTCTTATTATAGGTGCTGGAACCACTCATTGAAACGAAAACTAAATACCGCCCTGGTCTTGATCTTCATCGCGGGACTTCTCTACATGTTTGCCCGCGCAGACTACCGCCAGGGTGAACCCAGCCTTCGCGGCCAGCCAGAAAAGGACTTTGCCCTCACCCTCGACGGTAAACCCGCCCGTCTTTCTGACCTTCGTGGCCAAGTGGTCCTCCTCAATTTCTGGGCCACCTGGTGCCCGCCCTGCGTGGACGAGGCGCCGTCACTTAATGCCCTGCAGCGCCGGATTGCTCCGCGCGGAGGAACGGTGCTAGGAATCAGCCTGGACGAAGACCAGACCGCCTACGACAATTTCTTGAAGACTTACCAGCTCGGCTTTCCCAATTATCGTGACCCATCAAAGAAAATCGCTCTCGCCTACGGCACCACGATGTATCCAGAAACCTACATCATCGACCGCAAAGGCCGTCTCGATCGCAAAATCATCGGCCCGCAGGATTGGACTAGCCCCGAACTGACGACCTATCTTGATTCCGTACTAGAGTCGAAATAGTTTCGGCGCAATCGGAAATCGGTGCCGTTGACTTTGAACCTCGCCAACCCCTAACATCCCCTCCATCTCTGGGCCCCCGCGATCGAATTCTGGCGGAAAATTATGTCGCTTCCTAACGCACAGCCCTCGCCCTTCTTCGTGCGCATCCGCGCATTTCTCTCGAATCAAGGATTGTTCCTCGTCGTCGCCCTCGCGCTTTTTGCGATTCTGCGCCTTACGAATTGGTCCGGTGCGGATTTCGGCGCGATACTCCTCTATTCCCTCGTCGCAGGTAACTTCGTTTCTCCTGCGATGAATCGGATCGCTCCGTGGTCTTCGAAGTTTCGAAGCCCCTATGACTGGATTGCGTACGAATCGTGTCTTGCACTCGTTGCTTTTGTCAGTTCCGCAGCGGCGGTTGCCATCACCATGGCCGCATATCGCATACCTCTTTCGCGATTCCCTTCTCAATTCCGGGGCGGGGGGCGGCTCGGTGTCGTAGTCGTCCTAATCGTCGGCACGATCGTTCATCTGTACCATCTCACTCGCGCTAAACTCGAGCACACCAGCCTCGAATTAAAGCGCACTCTCGAGCTCGGGAAGACTCAATCTCAAAAACAGGAGCAGGATCTCGACCAGGCGCGCGAGATTCAAGAGCGCTTCCTTCCCAAACAGATCCCTCAGATCAGAGGCCTCGACATCGCCGGGGCTTGGAATCCGGCCGCCGTCGTTAGCGGCGATTATTTCGATGTCGTCAAATTTGGCGAGACGAAGATTGGCGTCTGCATCTGCGATGTGGTTGGCAAAGGAATCAGCGCCGCCTTATTAATGGCCAATCTGCAAGCCAGCTTCCGAGCTTTCGCTTCCGAACCGGCGTCTCCCGGCGCAGTCGTCAGCAAGTTGAACGACGTGATTTGCAATAACATCGCCTCCGACAAGTTTGTCACCTTCTGCTACTGCATTCTCGATGTAACCAAGAACAACCTCACCTATGCCAGCGCTGGACACTGGCCTCCCATCCTGCTTCGACGCTCCGGACAGAAGCACTCTTTAAAAGACGGAGGACCACCGCTCGGTCTCTTCCCCGATCACGCCTACGACAACATTGAATTGCGCCTCGAGCCTGGCGATCGCCTGGTTCTCTACACCGACGGCTTAACCGAAGCTCGTAACTCCAACGGCGTCGAGTTCGGCGAGCATAATGTAGCCCGCATCGGAAACGAGAACATGCGCTTGACCGCCGCCGAAATGATCGAGACGTTGAGGCGCGAGGCGACCAGCTTTTGCAATGGCGCGTTCGACGACGACTTGACACTGGTGGTCGTTACCGTGAAATAACGCGCTCTTCGGCCGCAGCCCGCCCAATTACTCCGACGACGCTTGACGCCAGAACTCTTAGCTGCGTACAATACCCCCTGGGGGTATATGGTACACGCAAAGCAAATTACAATGAAAGGCAGAGCGGCTTGCGCCTGTGAAGTTCCCTCGACTGCAGCGCGCAAAGCAGTCGCCGTGGACCCCGCCATTAAATCGGCCAATCTGAAACGCCTCCGCAGGATCGAAGGCCAGATTCGAGGACTTGCGCGCATGATCGAGGCCGACCGCTATTGTCCCGATATCATGGTGCAGATTTCATCGGTTCACGAGGCCCTGCGTGCCGTGGGTCAGGCCTTGATGCGCAACCATCTCAAGCATTGCGCGTCACAAGCCATCCGCAAAGGCACCGCCGCCGACGCAGAATCCACATACGACGAGCTTATGAAGCTGATTTATAAGCATGCCCGCTAAGGATAATCATGTTGGAACTTGATCCAGTCTGTGGAATGACCGTGGAACCCGCGCGCGTTAAATCTCGCGTGGAGCACGCGAACAAGACCTACTCGTTTTGTTGTGAAGGCTGTGCAAAGAAGTTTTCCGCCGAGCCGGCGAAGTACTTGAACTCGAAGCAACCGCCCTCAATCGCAACAGCTACCAGTCCGGAAGCGATCAGCGTTGCGCATCCGAAGGCCTCACTCGAAACCAGGAAGACCGGGACAAATTACATCTGCCCAATGGATCCCGAAGTACGCGAACAAAATCCCGGTGCGTGCCCGAAGTGCGGCATGGCCCTTGAGCCCTCCGTGCCCACACCTTCCGCCGCTCGTGTCGAATATACGTGCCCGATGCATCCTGAAATCATTCGCTCCGAGCCAGGCGCATGCCCGATCTGTGGGATGGCTCTCGAACCGCGCACCGTTAACGGGTCCGAAGACGAAAATCCCGAACTCTTCGACATGACGCGCCGTTTCTGGATCAGTGTCGCGCTTACAATTCCTGTTCTCATCCTCGGCATGTCCGACATGCTGCCCGGGCAGCCTCTGCAGCGATTCTTTTCAATGCGCGCAATCAGCTGGATCGAACTCCTTCTCGCAACTCCCGTTGTCCTGTGGGGAGGCCTTCCCTTTTTTCAGCGAGGCTGGACCTCAATCGTAAATCGAAGCCTCAATATGTTCACCCTCATCGCGCTCGGCACCGGCACGGCTTACATGTACAGCGTGGTCGCAGTACTCTTCCCCAACATCTTCCCGGCCTCATTTCAAACCATGTCGGGCGCCGTTCCGGTCTATTTTGAAGCTGCAGCCGCGATCACAACTCTCGTTCTTCTTGGCCAAATGCTTGAACTTCGCGCACGAAGCCGCACGTCTTCGGCGATCCGCGCACTTTTGAACCTGTCCCCAAAATTCGCGCGCCTGGTTCGCACCGACGGCACCGAGATCGACGTCCCCGTCGAGCATTTGCAGCCGGGCGACACTCTTCGTGTACGTCCCGGCGAGCGAGTACCGGTCGATGGAGCTGTGCTCGATGGTTCGAGTTCGGTGGATGAATCCCTCATGACCGGAGAGCCCATCCCCGTCGAGAAAGCGGACGGAAGCCGCGTCACGGGCGGAACTGTGAATGGCACCGGCACCTTCGTGATGCGCGCTGAACGCGTCGGCAGCGAAACGCTGCTCGCTCAAATCGTCCGCATGGTTAGCGAGGCGCAACGCAGCCGCGCTCCAGTCCAGAAGCTCGCTGATCGAGTTGCAGGTTATTTTGTCCCTGCAGTGGTTCTTACCGCGATACTCACCTTCGCCATTTGGGCCGTGTTGGGGCCCCAGCCAAAAATGGCGCATGCGCTTCTCAACGCCGTCGCCGTCCTCATCATCGCTTGCCCGTGCGCGCTGGGCCTGGCAACACCGATGGCGATCATGGTCGGCACTGGTCGTGGAGCTCTCGCCGGCATCCTCATCAAGAACGCAGAATCGCTCGAAATTCTCGAGAAAGTGGATACCGTCGTAGTCGACAAAACCGGAACGCTGACCGAAGGCAAGCCGCGGGTCACATCGCTGATCCCAACGGCAGAATCAACCGAAGCCCAACTGCTTAAGGTCGCAGCCGCGCTTGAGCGCGCTAGCGAGCATCCACTGGCAGCCGCCGTTCTCGCGGCAGCAAAAGATCGCGAAATTGAAATCGGAAGCGTCACCGATTTTCGCTCGTTAACCGGCAAAGGTATCGCAGGGCTCGTGGACGACACCAGGGCTGCTCTGGGCAATCGCGCCCTCTTCCGCGACTTGCAGATTCCGCTTGGTCCCCTCGACGATCGCGCCAAATCTCTCGAATTGGAAGGCCAAACCGTGATGTTCGTGGCCGCCAATGGTAAAGCGATCGGAGCCATTGGAGTCTCCGATCCAATCAAGCCTACAACCGCTGAAGCGATCGATCGACTCCATCGCGACGGCATCCGGATCGTCATGTTGACTGGCGACAGCCGCGCCACTGCTGAGTCAGTTGCGCGAAAGCTTAAGATCGACTCGGTCGAGGCCCAGGTGCTGCCGAATCAAAAGGGTGAGATCGTGAATCGGTTGAAATCGGAAGGCCACATCGTGGCAATGGCCGGCGACGGCGTGAACGACGCCCCTGCTCTCGCCGCCGCGAATGTCGGAATCGCAATGGGCACGGGAACGGACGTCGCTATTGAAAGTGCCGGAATCACGCTTCTGAAGGGCGACCTCGTCGGCATCGCGCGAGCTCGTGCTCTGAGTCGTGCGACGATGCGGAATATCCGCCAAAATCTCTTCTTCGCCTTCGCCTACAACGCGCTTGGCGTTCCCATTGCCGCCGGAATCCTTTATCCCTTCTTCGGCCTTCTGCTAAGTCCCATTCTGGCCAGCGCCGCGATGACCTTCAGCTCCGTTTCAGTGATCACCAACGCGCTCCGCCTGCGTCGCACCGCTCTTTAACAATCGCATCACGCTTCCCGCAGCACTTGAAGCAGCGGATGCTATAATTCCGCGCATGACACTCATGACGGTCACCTACGAGCTGCAGGATCGGCTTAACCCAGCGCAGTTCCGCACTCTCGGCGAATTCTCAAATACCTATGGTCTGCACAAATTCCGCTACGACGAGAAAACCAACCGCCTCATGTTTGACTACGACGCCTCGCGCCTCCGTGAGACCGTCGTGGAACACGTTCTACGCCAATCGAGAATCCCAGTGCTCCGCCGCGTCGAAAATTCCTAAGAGTTTCGATTAACAAGCCGCGAATCGGCCCTCTGTTTTGCGCTAACGCGCATCTCCGAAGGATTGTCATGCTGAGCAAAGCGAAGCATCTCAACGCCGCGGGTAGCTAAGCGTTCCACCAGCAGTAATCTGGAGCGAGCGTAGTCCAAAAAAAGAGGGGCTCTCGCTTGGGATCGAGAGCCCCCAAAGGCCGCGTTCCATTGATTCGACCTAGGCGTGATCGAATCATGGGGTCATCCATCCTAGCTTCCCTCTCAGAGGCAGGTGGGAACGACCCGTTCCTTCCGATGTCTGGGCCCCTTCCTCCCCATTCACCAGTTGGGCGGATCGTGTTGGAACGCGACCCACTCCTCTCCTTATGCAAATGCTTGGCCCATCATCTGACTTCTATCTGCACCCAACATGCCCGTGTTTTCAATCACTTGGTGGCGCCACTTCGAATTCGGCTCGCGCCTTGAATTCCAACTTGGGAAGCTGCGTCCCAGAGTGGCACCCAACAATTTCTTCATCCTGCTCTCAACTGAACCTCATCCGCTCCCCTCACTTTTCGCGCACAATTGCGATCCAAACTTGTCCCTCCTCTCACGCTGCTGCATAATGAGGGTTCGCAACACAAATCATGGCGAAACCATTCATCGCAATTCTCGCAATCGCGGCCGGCTTGGCAGGCCTCGCGATTGGCATGGCAGCCTCGAGCGAGCGCCATCTGACGCCTCGAGCCCTCGTATCCCATGCCCGAGAGGCAGAGAAATCATCGAATGTTAAGCCAGTATCAGATTCGCAAGCGCAGCCCGACATGGCCGCATTAGTTGACGACGATGGTGACTGGGTGATTCGTTTCGCGAGTAACCCGCAGCCGGTCCCGCCGTTTCTTGTGCAAGACCTCGATGGCAACGTGGTTTCCACCGCGCAATGGCAGGGCAAAGTCGTGATTTTGAATTTCTGGGCCACCTGGTGTCCACCATGCCGCGAAGAAATTCCGATCCTCACTGAACTCGCCAAGAAGTATAAGGACAACTTGCTCGTCGTCGGCGTATCTGTCGACGATGGCTCTCCGGACGACGTCAGGGAATTCGCGAAGGCTTTTCACATGAACTATCCTGTCGTGATGTGGAGCCGCGAACTCATTTCTGAATATGGCGGCGTTCCAGCCCTCCCTACCACTTTTCTGATCAACAAAGATGCCCGCATCGTCCAAAAACATGAGGGTTTATATCCGCCTGAAGTGTACGACACAGAAGTCCGCGCCCTGATGGGCTTGCCTGTGAACGTGAAGATCGAAACTTTCGAGGATACGGGCCAAATCTTTTTGAAAAATGCGGTAAGGGCCACCGAACTTCCCGACGTTGATTTCTCCGGACTCTCGCCCGAACAGAAAACCATCGCACTCAAGAAACTCAATTCGGAAGGATGCACTTGCGGATGCCGTCTGACCCTGGCCCAGTGCCGAATCAACGACACGTCATGCGTTCGCAGTAGAAGCCTCGCCGCAAAGGTAGTTCAGGAAATAGTGAACGCGGGGCCGGTTCCACCATCCTCGGCCACGCCGCCGGCAACTCCCACCACCAACTGATTTCTCGAACCGGAAATAAAAATCGCTCGCAGGCTCTCAATTCCATCGCATGGCGCTGCGAGCGATCGGGATTCACGATCTTCTTCTAGTGATTCTCGTGCTCCCTGACCTCCAGGGCTTGATTTGCTTCTCCCAGCGCCAGATCCAGATGCTTCATCGCCTTTTCCCGGTGACCGCCAAAAGACCCAGGCGCGCCAGCCAGCAGACCGCGGGCCTGCTGCATCATATCGCGGGCGGTACGCACGTCCTTCAATGCTTCGTGTTTCTCTTGTGCCGCCACCACCGTAGTACTGTTCGCACCCGGGATCAGGTGCGAGGCCGCACCTGCGACAAAAGCAACTGCAAAGCCGCCCACAATCAGTAATCGAGAAATCTGCTTCTTCATCGAAAATCCTCCACGTTAGATTTGGTTAGCCTGCTTATATGTTTCTATGTCAGCAAACAGACTACGCGGCTGGTGCGCGTCGCCAAGAATCATACTAATTGAACCCGAATATTGATTATGCAGTTGAATTTACGATGTGTCGCAAGAGGTTTCAGCCTAGCCACCTGGGAGTTGACGTGCCTCCAGCCGGTCGGGCTTCGCATATGCAGTGGCCCCTGGAAAATGAACCAGCCTGAAATCGTTGCTGACCCCGTAAAGCGATTCCGAGTGTCCTAGAAATAAATGCCCCTCAGGGAGCAAATTATTGAACAAGTGCTGTACAGTCCGCCGCTTGGAAACAGCGTCGAAATATATCAGGACATTGTGTCGTGCGATAGGTTCCACACATGTTCGATGATCTGAGACCGTGTCACCCGCTGCCCCGCGTTGCGCATTAAAAACTCCAGAAGCGAGTATTCCTTCGGCGTCAGTTCAATCGCGCGGTCGCCGCGCCTCACGGAGTGCTCCACGCGATTCAGTTCCAGGTCTTCTATGCGCAACACGCTTTCCGGAGAACGCGCGCCCCTCTTCAAAAGCGCTCGCACCCTTGCCGAAAGCTCTGAAAAAGCAAACGGCTTCACCACAAAATCGTCTGCCCCCATATCAAGTTCGCTCGCGCGCTCCGTAATCTGGCTGCGGTTCGTAAGCACCAGTATGGGCATGCCCTGCCGCGAGATCCGCAAGTGCCGCATCACGGCGACGCCTTCTTCCTTTGGCAGACTCAAATCCAGAATAGCGAGATCGTACTCGTTTTCCCGCACAAGGCTCCGCGCCTGCTCGCCGTTCTGAGTCAGATCTACGGAATAGCGCTCGGCGCCAAAACCGCGTTGCAGGAAAATTCCTAACGATGGATCATTTTCGGCCACCAGCAACCGCATAAGAACTCCAGTGAAAGGGGGACAACCACAAAGATATCTCGAAGGGGGATGTGAATTTAATGAAGAGTCACAAAGATGTCAAAACAAATCGTTGCTCGACGCTAAGATTTTTCGAAGAAGTAATTACGTTGTTTCATCGCGGAACAAAAAACTCTCCCGCACGAGGTGCGTTGAGCCATTTAAAAAAAAGACTAGTTTCGCAACGGAACAATCTCACGGATGCGTCATTTTTTCCGGCCGCACAAGCTCGTCAAATTCCTTCTCTGTGAGATATCCAAGTTTCAACGCCGCAGCTCGCAGGCTGCTGTGATCGTGATGCGCTTTATGCGCAATCTTGGCAGCCTTGTCATATCCGATTTTGGGGGTTAATGCGGTTACCAGCATCAGTGAGTTCGCTACATTTTCTCGAATGCGGTCGCGCTCCAGTTGCATTCCCACGATGCAGTGGTCCGTAAACGAACGGCACGCGTCGGAAAGCAATCGCACAGAATTGAGAAAATTATGAATCATCACCGGCTTGTAAACATTCAGCTGAAAATTCCCCTGCGAACCGGCAAATCCAATCGCTGCGTCATTGCCAAACACCTGCACGGCAACCATCGTCATTGCTTCCGACTGCGTTGGGTTCACCTTGCCCGGCATAATCGACGAGCCTGGCTCGTTTTCAGGCAGCGTGATTTCGCCGAAGCCCGCTCGCGGACCGGAAGCAAGCCATCGAATGTCATTGGCGATTTTCATTAATGACGCAGCGAGCGTTTTCAGCGCCCCGCTCGCAAAAACGATCTCGTCGTGCGAGGAGAGTGCCGCGAACTTATTGGGATGTGATTGGAAGGGCAGCCCCGTCAATTCGGAGATTTTCTGTGCCGCGCGCTCGGCAAACTCCGGATGCGCATTCAATCCGGTTCCCACCGCCGTCCCGCCAATCGCCAGATCGTACAACCCAGGAAGGGTCATCTGTAACCGCGCGATGTCGCGGTCCAGCAAGCTCACCCAGCCGGACATCTCTTGTCCTACCGTAAGGGGCGTCGCGTCCATTAAATGTGTCCGGCCAATCTTCACTACATCTTGAAACTCGCGCGCCTTCGCATCGATGGCATCGCGCAGCCGGATCAACGCCGGAATCAGCGCTTCTGCTACCCGAGTCGCCGCCGCGATGTGCATCGCCGTCGGGAATGTATCGTTTGACGACTGCGACATATTCACGTCGTCATTGGGATGGATCGGCTTCTTCGAACCCATCACACCGCCCGCAATTTCAATTGCCCGGTTCGAAATCACCTCATTGGCGTTCATATTCGTCTGCGTGCCGCTTCCCGTCTGCCACACTCGAAGCGGAAAATGTTCATCAAGCTTCCCGGAAATCACTTCGTCGGCGGCTTGGACGATGAGCCGCGCCTTCTCCGGTGAGAGCTTCTTTAAATCCTGGTTCACCAGCGCCGCAGCTTTCTTCAGAATCCCGAACGCCCGGATCAGCTCGCGAGGCATCGTGTCCCGGCCGATGTCGAAATGAATCAACGACCGCGCCGTTTGCGCCCCATAATAACGGTCATTGGGAACCTCGATGTTGCCCATGCTGTCCGATTCGATCCGGACCTGTGGCTTCGTAGCGACCGTGGTATTCGCGTCCACTTTCATTCCTCCAAACCTCTGTCGTAGCGCCCTTTAAAGCACTTTCAACACTAAAGAATACTGCGGAATTGCACGGCGCGCAGCCCGATTCGTCGCGAGCGCCATATCTGCACATATATATGACCAGAACGAAAGGTACCGGCCCTGAAAAATCGCCTGAACAGCTGTACGAGACTTGCACTTTCGTACAGGAGCGATTTCAGAAACGTTCAAGTACGATGCCCCAAGGGCGATTCTCGAATCAGACTAAAATTGATGCTTGGGGATTCCACATCTTCGACGTTGACCCTCACCGGTAGGCGCGGCTCGTCCCCACAGAACGGGAGCACCTAGTCTCATGGCGTGGAGATTTCGGCTCGGCTCGCGACGCGAAGAAAACGGAGGCACGGGTGTACAGGTTGCCGAGGCTCTGCCCGAGGAAGTATCCCAAAACGTAGCTACAGAAGAGGCCGTCGCCTCAGTTTCCGCCTCGAAATCAACCACCGAAGCCGCGGAAGGCCACGCACTCGCCGCAACAGCTGAAGCCACCAAGCTCTCCGTCGTTACCGAAGAATCCGAGAAAGACGAATCAACCGACACTGCTATAGAGCCAGAATTACAGCTTTCCGACAACAACGCTGCCGTCACTCAAGCTGCTGCCGCCCCCGCCGCGCCCGACTCATCTACGGAGACGACTCAAAGCCTTTTAGCGGACGCAACCGCGCCTCTCGCCCCGGCGTTCCCCGCCATCGCCAGCGACTGGGCCTTTGAAGAAAAACTCGCGATGCACAAGGAGTGGGTCGAATCCCAGGGTATCTCAGGTAAAAAAATCGATCTCGCCAGCGCCAAGCTGGAGGGAGCTGAACTGGTAGGCGTCAATCTCCGCTACGCTGACCTGCAAGAAGCCGACCTGAAATCCGCCGACCTTCTCCTCGCCGATCTTCGCGACACCTGCCTCGCGCGCGCGAATCTGGAAGAAACGTGCCTGGTCGGCGCGAATCTCGAAGGCGCCAACATGGAAGGCGCCGCACTCGCCTCCGCCATGGGACTAGTCCCGCGCCAGATTGCCGGCGCCAATCTGCGCGACGCCACACTGCCTGCACAAATTCTCGAATTCCCCGGATTGGCGGATTTCGCGCGCGCATCGCGGACCGTGATGTCGTTCTTCACCGCAACGCTCTCTGTCAGCGCGCTCTCCTGGCTGATGATCTGGAAAACCAAAGACGTCCAACTAATTTCCGACTCCTCCATACTCCCATTCCTGCATTCCGCCGCCGCTTTCCCTACGGCGGAAATCTATCTCATCATGCCCGCCCTGCTCGTAGCCGTCTATCTCACTTTCCAATATCATTTGCAGCGCCTATGGGACGCAGTCCTCGAGCTCCCCGCTATCTTTCCCGACGGCAGCTCTCTCGACGAGCACAAGCCTTGGATCATCACCGGCCTCATCCGCGCCCACTTCCGCTGGATGAACCAGGACGCGCCGTCTACACGCTTTATCGAAAAGCAATCTCCATCCTGCTTGCGTACTGGCTGGTTCCCATTACGATCCTCTGCGTCTGGGGACGCTACCTCACAGCGCAAGACATGCACGGCACGCTTCTCCACGTGCTTCTTTTCGCTGCCGCCACTGGCGTCGCCGTCTATTCCACCACTCGCGTAGGCCGCCCCGAAGAAGCCTGGGCCTCGGAAAAGAAAATCTCCGCAGGAATTCTCGAAAAGGTGAAGTCTTTCAGCTTTTCGCGGCTGATCGCAGCCCTTGTCATCGGCCTTTTCTTCCTATCGCTCGGCACGATCAAAGGCGTTCCGCACGACGTCGGCCGCGCCCCCAATTTTCAGCCGGCGATATTCGCCGCTGGGCTCCCAGCGTCTTCTGGTCCATCGGCTACGATCCCTACGCCGATTTGACGGAAGCCGCAATCTCCACGAAGCCCACGGGCTGGACCGGCGCCGATGACCAACTCGCTTCCGTGAAAGGCGCGCGCCTGAATGGCGCCAAGTTCCGCTACGCGCAAGCCTACGGCGTTTTTCTCGCCACCGCTCATCTCTTCCGCACCGATTTCACCGGCGCATTCCTCTCCGAAGCGGACATGCGCGGCGCCGACCTTGGCCAGTCAACTCTTCGCCTCGCCATCTTGGATCGCGCGCAAATGGCTCACACCAATCTCGATCGCGCCAATCTCGATGGCGCCAATATGACTCGCGCCGATCTCCGCGGCGCCAATCTCTCCTACTCGTCGCTCGAAAATGTAACTCTCGTCGACGCGCAACTCGAAGGCGCCAGCCTCTATTCAGCCCGCATGAGCGGCGCCACTCTCATTCGCGCCAATCTCGACAAAGCCGATT
Source organism: uncultured Acidobacteriota bacterium (assembly GCA_963790945.1). Lineage (GTDB taxonomy): Bacteria > Acidobacteriota > Terriglobia > Acidiferrales > UBA7541 > Palsa-295. Next base: position 85,520 of record CAWBRH010000015.1, on the reverse strand, counting down.
TCCGCGAGGCCCACCTCGAGTCCGCTAATCTCGAACACGCTGCGATGCATCAGGCATATCTCTGGTCGGCCAAGCTCTCCTCCGCTCACCTCGACAACGCGGAATTAAGCACCGCAATTTTTATCGACGCAGACCTGCGCAACGCCGATTTGCACGGAGCTCACTTCCAGGGAACCGTTCTCAATGGCGCGAATCTGCAGGGCGCAAATCTGGACTACGCGGACATGCGCGGCACCCTCGGATTGAGCGCCAACCAGGTTTGCTCAGCAGCCTCTCGAAACGGTCTGCAGCTTGACGACGCCATGCAGCTCCAGGTTGACGCTCAATGCGGCGGCGGAATTCACCCGGCGCTTCCCGCGCCGCCCACGACTCATCGCGCCGCATTCCGCGCCTGCCTGCCGACGCCGTTACCACGCCGCAAAATCGAACTAAGGTTTCGCCTCTGTCTTTACCGGCTTCTCTGCCGCCGGCTTCTCTGCGGGTTTTTCATAACGGCCGGGATCAATCGCCACATTCGCCTCCATCTTCTGCCACGTATATGTCGTCGTCCCATCCACGCGCGTCACCCGCACCGTGAACGGAATCTTCAATCCGTTCACGTCGCGATAGTCCTCATAATCGGTCTGAAGTGGAAGCGCTCCCAGCGGACTTTCAATGCGATGCGTTATCCGCAGAAGCAAACCGCTCTGCACATCGAAATAAATCCGGTCCGCGCCATCACCCTTCCACCACGCCATCACCACGTACGCATCGTGACCGTTCACGCTCTCCGTTCCTCGCACCTGAAAACGCTCATAATCTTTATCGAACCGTTCGCCCGGATAAAACTCCGCCCACTGCCTGCTCCGCGCCAGTTCATCTCCCGACTCCTCCGTCACTTCCCCGTTCGCCCGTTTCCCCCAACCAATCTCTCCGCTCACTCCTTCGCTCACGTCGCCATTCGGCCGATGCACAATCGCGAACGCCTTATCCGGCGCCGTCCGGTAGGTTTCAATTGCCGCGTGAGGACCGTGCGGGCCTTCAACGCTGCCTTGCTCCACCCGCGTCTGATTCTTCTGGATCGCAGCGCTGCCTCCAATCCCATCAACATATTTCGCCATTATCTCCGTCATGCTCGGCATCGCCTTCGCTGCTTCGTTCGAAGCTCCTCCCGCCTCGCCGGTCTCAGGCGCGCGAGTTGTCTTGCCCCTCGCACCAGATTCCAAACCGCCGTCGTCGCGCCATTCGTCGCTGCCGAAAGGGACGCAATACTGGCCGCCTTCGCGACTCCCCGATGGCACGTATAGCAAGTCACTTCCCGCTTCCCGTTGAAATTATCCTGGTTGATCGCAAACATCATCTTCATCATGTTCCGCGCTCGCTGCTTCGTCGGCTTATCGTCATTGTCGAAATGGTCGGCTTGATGGCAATAATCGCACCCCACTCCGAGCGACGCGGCCATGTACCGCATCGACGGAATCAATTCGCTCGCGGGAATATCCTTCAGCACCTGAATATTCTTGAAAGCCTCGCCGGCCGTCTTCTGTGCCTCCGTAATTCCGTCGCCGCTCTCAAACAACCGCCGTGCCGAACTACGCGCCGTAACCGCCGGCACCCTCAGCGCCAGCGCAACCGTCACAGCCAGCGCCGCATACTTGCCCAATCTTTGCCACCCTCTAGAATCCACTGTCATAGTTGCCGTTTCCTTTCAATGCAATCGTTTCACACTTCACCGCATCACAGAAACAGCACGCGAACATACGTCATTCTCAGCCGCAAAGGAAATAAACAGCGCCTTCAAGCACGCAGAACGTATCCCAGCGCATTAGGCCAAGCGCTCCACCTCAGGTAAAATTATTTGCCAAATGATTCTATGAATACAGTCACCGCGACCCAGGGTCGGCGTTCTCTCGCCCCCAATTTCCTGCTCTCCAATGCGTCCATGCTCTGCATCATCTTGGGCGCCTGGCTTGTCGTCTACATTCCCGGCCTCTTTCATCCCTCACTCCTCGACGACGCAGACTCCGTCCACGCCGAAGCCTCCCGTGAAATGCTGCTGAATCATGATTGGGTCACGCTCTATGTCGACGGCATCCGCTATCTCGCAAAAGCCCCGCTGATGTATTGGATGGTGGCCGTCAGCTATAAACTTTTTGGTATTTCTGAATGGCAGACGCGCCTGCCCTTAGTCCTCAGCGTTCTGCTCCTGGCGTGGTGCGTGTACGTATTCGGCCGAAAATTCTTTGGAAAAGAAGCCGGATTTTACGCGGCACTCATCACCATCACCTCTCCGGGATTTTATGTATTTACTCGCTTTCTCATTCCCGAGGTTTTAGTCGCAATCTTCCTTACCCTCGGATTATATTTTTTCCTCCTAGCAAGCGAGCAACCCGAGCCATCTCGCTTGGCTCTGCTGGGGGATTGCCGTAACCGTTGCCCTCAACGTTCTGACCAAAAGCCTGATCGGCCTGGTTTTTCCCGTGGGAATCATGTTGGCGTACCTGTTTCTCACCGGTGGCCTGAAGAAAATCTGGAAGCTCCATCCTCTGTCGAGCACTCTCGTCTTTCTTGTCGTCGCCGTTCCCTGGCACGCTCTCGCAGCAATCAGGAACCCCGCCCAGCCCACAGGCCCGGAAAAAGGTTTTCTCTGGTCCTATTTCGTCAACGAACAATTCATGCGCTTCCTCAATAAGCGCATTCCTCACGACTACGGCAAAGTCCCGCTCTTCCTGTTTTACGGTCTGCTGCTTCTCTGGATTCTTCCCTGGTGCGCATTCCTCTTCCCCGCACTCAAGGAAATACCCACAAACTTTCGAGCCTGGCGGGATCGCCTGGACTCGCGCAGCCGCGCCAATCTCCTTCTCGCTATCTGGATCACCGTAATCGTGGGCTTCTTCAGCTTCTCGAGCCGCCAGGAATACTATTCGCTTCCCGCCGTTCCAGCTCTCGCCTTGCTCACGGCCGGCTGGCTCCAGCGCGAAAACAATTCCTCCGCTGACAGCCGCGAACGTCGCGCCGGTAGAATCGCGTCAGGAATCTTGCTGGCCATCGGCTGTCTTGTCTTTGTCACTTGCATGAGCATTTTTGCGCAAACACATCCGTTCCCTCCCGGCACAGACATCGGCGATGTACTCACCGCTCATCCGGGACATTACAAACTCTCGCTCGGCCATATGCAGGACCTCACCATCGAAGCCCTCGGCATGTTTCGCGCGCCGCTCTGGGAGTTCGGTGCTGCGATGTTGCTCGGCACCGGTCTCAATTGGTTTTTCCGTCGCCGCGGCGCCGCGCTTAAAGCGAACCTCGCTCTCGCCGCCATGATGGTCGTAATCCTTCTTTGCGTCTACCAGGGCTTCGTGATTTTCTCGCCCGAAATCTCATCGAAGAATCTGGCTCTTGCGATTCGCAAGGATTTTCAACCCGGCCAGACCATCGTCTTCTACCGCAATTACGAAAGCGGCGCCTCAATCGTTTTCTACACAGGCGAACGCGTGCATATCATCGACGGACGCCGCGCCGATCTGTGGTTCGGCTCGCTCTTCCCGGACGCGCCTCCCGTTTTCGAAGACCAGGATTCGTTCGTGCGCCTGTGGAACGGACCCAACCGCGTCTATCTATTCACTGAAGACCCCTTCGTGGAACAGGCCCTGCAAGGAATTGATCCGAAAACCATTCATATTTTCGCGCGCAGTGGTGGAAAAGTCGTCTTTACGAATCAACCCATCTCGCCTGCGAACATCTCTTCCGGTTCCGGCTCCTGAGCACAGCCTGGCGTAATACAATGATCCCGCAATTTCATCGCAGCCCGAGAGGCTCCCATGACTCATCCCTGGCACGACCTGAGTCCCGGCAACAAAGTTCCCTACGAATTCGACGCCGTCATCGAAATCCCGCTGCACTCGAACGTTAAGTACGAGCTCGACAAAGCCAGCGGAATAATCCGCATGGACCGTGTTCTTTACTCCGCCGTCTTTTATCCCGCGAACTACGGCTTCATCCCTCAAACACTCGCCGAAGATCACGATCCCCTCGACGTCCTGGTGCTCTGCCAGGAATCGGTGGTTCCTCTCACTCTCATGCATGCCAGGGTGATCGGCCTCATGACCATGATCGACTCCGGCGACCCTGATCACAAAATAATCGCCGTCGCCACCAAAGATCCCGAATTCAACGGGTATCACGAAGCAAGCGAGCTGCCGCCGCACCGGTTGGCCATAATCCGGAGATTTTTTCAGGATTACAAACAGCTAGAAGGTAAAGAAGTGGACGTGGACGAGATTTTGCCGCCTTCCAAAGCCTATCCCATTATCAAAAATGCTCTCGCCACTTATAAAAAACAGTTTTCCCCGGAGAAGCCCCATAAGGCGAAGCGTTAGGTTCCAAACGCTATTCGCTATACATCATTAGCATCACGCCAAGAACGATCATGAAAAGCGGCCATATCTTATTGAAAACTTCATACCAACTCGCGTTGGATTCCGCCAAGCCCTTCGCCACCGCTGCTCCCGCACCCGCCTCCGCAAAATGCAAGTGTTGATGCTGCACGCTCACCATCGTCTTCATGGCGTCCGGCCCGTGCATCCCTCCATGATGATGAAATAGCAGCAGAACGCATCCCGCCAGCGACACCACGGGGAATACCCACGCACTCCACGCAGCCTGTAAGCGCCCGCTGGCTCGCAACATTTCCACCACACCAAGCACCAGCAGGATGAGCGCAAATGTCTTGTGTTGGACGTCCTCGGGATTGTGGGTCAGCGCGTAAATAATGCTCTGATTCCCAAATGGCCAGATTTCGGTGTCGCTGAACAAAAGCAGGAAAATCCCCGAAATCAAAAAACACATTGGCCACGCATACCGCGCCGAAGGCCATCGCTTCGTCAGCATCGGCTGCCCCAGGAAAAATATGGCCGCCAGAATTACCAGCAGTCCGGCGAGATGATGATTGAATTCGCTTTCGCGCTTGTCCCTGGCATACTTCGCTTTGAGTTGTGGACTCACCTCCGGCGCAGCGCTGTGCTCCATTCCTGGCATATTAGCCATTTCCTCCATCGACATGCCGGACATCTCCGGCATCTCTGCTGACTGCGGACGCGGCGGCGGATGGTATGTCCATGCAGGCGCCGCAAGAAATACGGCGCAAATCACCACAATCAATGAGCTCAGGCTGATCCAGAAGATTTTCTCAGGCTTATTCAGCGGCAATGTTCTCTAGCCTCCTCTTTTTTGAAATCGCGGGCCCAGAATTAAAAATCCATCGGCAATCCAACGTAGTTTTCAGCCAGTGACTGCGATGCGGCTCGCGAACTGGTCACATAATCGAGTTCAGCCAGCTGCCGCCGTTGATCGAATTGGTTGTCATTATCAAATAAATGCAGCATCGCGGTCATCCACCACGAAAATCGCTGCACTTTCCACACGCGCCTCAAGCAAGTTGCCGAATACTCATCGAGACGCTCGCGGCGGTCCGATTTGTAAAACTCCTCCAGCGCACGGGCAAGCACGCGAACATCCGCAACCGCAAGATTCAATCCCTTCGCGCCCGTAGGAGGCACGATGTGCGCCGCATCCCCCGCCAAAAACAGTTTCCCGCATTGCATCGGTTCCACAACAAAACTGCGCATCCCCGTCACGCCCTTCTGCGTGATCGGCCCTTCAATCAGTTTCCATCCATTATCCGCCGCGAGCCGGCGATGCAACTCCTCCCAGATTTTCGCGTCGGGCCACTTATTGATGTCCTCATCCGGCGAACATTGCAGGTACAGCCGGCTCACTTGCGGCGAGCGCATGCTGAGCAGCGCGAAACCGCCCTCGTGATAGCTGTAAATCAATTCATCGCACGACGGCGCTACGTCGGCTAAGATTCCAAGCCATCCGAACGGGTAAGTGCGATCGAACAAAGTAAGCACACCGCTCGGCACGCTCGGCCGGCAGATTCCGTGAAACCCATCGCATCCCGCGATGAAATCGCAGCTAAGTTCGTAAGCCTCTCCTCCGCTTCGAAATCGAATGCTCGGTTTCGTCGCTGAATTCGCATCAGCAAAATCGTGGACGCTCACATCCTCCACTTCATAAAAGATCTGGCCGCCCGCTTCGCACCGCGCCTTATTGAGATCTTTGATCACCTCGTGCTGCGCGTAGATCGTGATTCCCTTCCCGCCAGTCAGCTCTGCAAAATTGATCCGGTGCGTCCGCCGCCCAAACCGCAAGTTCACTCCGTAGTGGACGAGCCCTTCTTTCTTCAGCCGGTCGCCTACCCCGGTTTCCAGCATCAGATCCACAGTCCCCTGCTCCAGCACTCCCGCGCGCACCCGTTCTTCCACATACTGCTGGCTGCGATTCTCAATAACGATGGATTCAATCCCCTGCAGATGCAAAAGATGCGAGAGCATCAGCCCCGCAGGACCGGCGCCCACAATCCCCACCTGCGTGCGTATCTTTTTCACGCCACCATTCTAATACCGCGAGCGGCCACCTGCTCTGCGAAGATGTAAATTTCCGCTTCTGCTTGACGCTTCTCGACAATCTCCGGTAGCCTCACTCCGCCATATTTGAAATCCGTTTGAAGGAGTTTCACGCGAATGCTCGTCAGCCACAAGCGGCTGCTCATCGAATGGGGTGACTGCGACCCCGCCGGAATCGTTTTTTATCCGCGGTATCTCGAGTGGTTTGACGGTTGCACCACCGCTCTCTTTCTCGCGGCCGGACTGCCGATTCAGAACCTCTTCCGCTCCCACGGCGTTCTCGGCGTTCCGCTCGTCGACGTGAAGGCGCGATTCATCGTGCCTTCCACCTTTGGCGACGAACTCCGCGCCGAATCTACCGTGATGGAATTTCGTCGCAGCAGCTTTGTGCTTCGCCATCAATATTTCAAGGATCAGGTTCTCGCCGTCGAAGGCATCGAAACGCGCGTTTGGGCCGGCCTCGACCCGCAGGATCCGAAGCGAATGAAATCCCGCCCGCTTCCAGCAGAAGTGATCGCCCGGCTATCCGAGAATCGCGCCTGAACCAAGAACTCAGTTGCGCGCGCGGGGACGATTCGTAACACCGGAAATAAAAAGATGACGCAAGCAAACAACGAAACCCAGGCTGCGCTCATACGCCACGATCGGCTTCTATCGGTGGCGGATATTGCCGGAACTTTCCTCTTCGCAATCGAAGGTGCCACCGCCGCCGTCACTGGCGATCTCGATTTACTCGGCCTGATGGTGCTGGCGTTCTCCACAGCGTTGGCGGGAGGAATCACTCGCGATCTTCTGATTGGCGCTGTGCCGCCACAGTCGCTGCGTGACTGGCGCTACCCCACCGTGGCGTTCACCGGTGCTGCCATTGTTTTCTTCCTGCATCCGCTCTTTGAGAATCTTCCGACGCGGCCTCTCATCGTGCTGGATGCCGGCGCGCTCGCGTTGTTCGCGGTCGCAGGCACCGAAAAAGCGCTGAAATACAAAATGCATCCTTTTGTCGCGGCGTTGCTGGGCACCATCACTGCCGTCGGCGGCGGGACGATTCGCGATATTCTTCTTGCGCAGATTCCGAACGTACTTCGCGCCGATGTCTATGCCACCGCCGCGCTCATCGGCTCGGCCGTGATGATCATCGCGCGAAGATGGCGGCTGGGCGATACGCCCTCGGCGCTCTTGGGAGGCGCCATCTGCTTCCTGATTCGCCTGATCAGCGTTTGGCGGCACTGGAATCTGCCGCACGTTCCCACCTGAGGGCCACCATAATCTACTGGCGAATCGAATCTCGCAATTGAATCAGCGCTCTGTCGGCAGCGTCGACGCGGATGAGCCCCGACCGCGGATCCTCAAAATCTAAGACTGCGTAAATCGTTATCGGAATCACCGTCGCGTACAGAATCATGTGCAACCAGCTGCGGCTTTTCCGTTTTGCCATTGCGTAGCCCGCCAGAAGCCCGCTTAGAAGCGCGACACTAACCAGCAAAAGAAAAATCAGGGCCGGAAGACGGCTGCCCGCGGCAATCATTCGCGCCGTAGTAACATCCATCATGTCATTGATTGCGGGCATCAGTAGCCGTGCGGAATTTTGCGTTGTGTCGTTCTTGCTCGCCGCCAGAGCGCGCGACCAGATCTGCTGCTGAATCTCGGCCGCGCGCGCAAATTCTTGCCGAGCCTCATCCCTGTTTCTTAGCACCTCAAAAGCGCGGAGCCTCGCGTCGAGATACTCGCGAAACAGCTTGCGAATCTCCGGCTGATCGGCTGCAGGAAGCAGGTCGATGCGGAGGTACGCCGTGCCAATCGTGTTGGCCTCATTGACGATGAGCTGGCGACGGGCATCGAAGCGCGACATCGCGCCCGCGAAACTGAATCCGAGAAGAAGACCGAGCAGCGCAAACACGGCCGCATCGATCGTCCCAGTTCCTTCGTACGCCAGTTCGTGATTTCTTTTCGAGCTCGCCAAACCAATCCGGAAGCCGATTTCCAGGCAGAGCAAAATGCCAAAAAATAGCGCGACCGTCATCCCCACTTCGTTCGAGGCGGACAAATTCATGGGTTGATTCGCACTGGAGTAATTTTCATCGGAGGCTTGGAGGGCGCGGTCATTTTTCCCCGTCCATTTCCGCGAATACTTCCTGGGCGATGTGGAAGGCGGTGTTGGCTGCAGGTACGCCGCAGTAGATTGCGCTCTGCAGTAGCAGTTCCTGAATTTCGTCGCGGGTTACTTTGTTATTCAGGGCGGCTCGGACGTGCATCCGGAATTCATCGCTGCGATTGAGGGCGATCATCATGGCGAGGGTTATCAGGCTGCGCGTATTTCGCGGAAGTCCGGGACGTGACCAGATTTCTCCCCAGGCGTAGCGCGTGATGAGATCCTGGAATGGCTCGTTGAACGCGGTCTTGTTCTTCTCCGCCCGATCGACGTGCGCATCGCTAAGCACCGCACGCCGCACCTTCATTCCCGCCTCGTGCCGTTCGCGATCACTCATGTTTTTCCCGGGCATTAGTTCCCCTCCGGTTCAGCCAGAAAATTGACCAGCACCTTGGTGAATTCAACCGGAGCTTCCACATTCGAGAGATGTGATGCATCAAGCTCCACAAGCTTCGCCCCCGGAATCGTGTCCACCAGATAGCGCAGGTCTGCAGCGGAAATCACGGGGTCGTGCAATCCGCCGATCACGAGGGTGCGCGCCCGAATGCGCGAAATCGTTTCTCGCTGATCCATATCGCGGATGGCTCCGCAATTCGCGGCGTACCCTTCGGGAGATGTGCTTGCGATCATCTGGCGCGTGGCCGCAATCACGTCCGGCGTCTTGGCGACGAACGCGGGAGTGAACCAGCGCTGCGCCTGTGTTTCAGCAACCGCGCTCAAGCCGTTGGTTCGGACTGTTTCGATGCGAGCGTTCCACATGTCGGCTGCGCCGATCTTCGCCGCAGTATTGCACAACACCAGCCGGTTGATTCGTTCCGGAGCATAGACTCCCAGCCACATGCCGGTCACGCCGCCCATCGAAAGCCCGCAAAAATGCGCGCGTTCGATTTCAAGAGCGTCGAGCAATCCGACGACGTCGCGTCCCAATTGAGTGACGCTGTAAGGCCCCGGCGTGACGGACGACTGGCCATGACCGCGCGTGTCGTAGCGCAAGACGCGAAACTGAGCCGCGAGCGCCGGAATCTGCGGATCCCACATCGACAGATTCGTGCCCAGAGAATTCGAAAGGACGAGCACTGGCGTATCGGCGGGGCCGTCGAAGCGATAGTTCAACCGCGCGCCATTTGAGTCCGCAAAAGGCATGCTCAGAGTTTCCCGAATTGTGGCATTAAAGTTTTCGATCCAGGCTGGATAGGACTTTCTTAGCCATCTCTCTGGCTGAGCCGATGTAATTCTTGGGGTCCATCAGACGGGCAATTTCTTCGGCGGAAAGGTGCTCGCGAACTTTGCCGTCGTTGAGGAGCACATCCTGCAGTGATTGATTTTTTTCGACAGCGCGGCGGCTCGCGTCCTCGAGCAGTTGATGCGATAGCGAGCGGCCCAGTTTTTTGCGCAGGACCATTGCCACGGCTTCAGAAAAAATCAGGCCGTGTGTTTCTTCTATATTTTCCGCCATGCGATCTTCGTGAATCTGCAATCCGCCAAGCAGGCCAGCGGTCTGCGCTACCGCCCCACCTGCGAGCATGCAGACTTCGGGCAGCGTTTCCCATTCGGCGTGCCAGCCGCCCAAACCTCGTTCGTGCTCCTGCACCATACTTGTCAGCATGGTAGAGACGAGCGCTGGGACACGAATCGCGGCAGATAAAATCATCGCGCAGCCGACCGGATTCTGTTTGTGCGGCATCGTGGAGGAGCCGCCCCTGCCAGGCTCCGAGTGCTCCGCAACTTCCGCGATTTCGGTTTGGGCCATCAACGAAATATCGCGGGCGATTTTTCCGAGCGTGCCTACCAGCAAGCCAAGAGTTGTGGCAACTTCCGCGAACCGGTCGCGGTGCGTGTGCCAGGGCAAATCCGGCAGACCAAGTTTCAGATCATCGGCCAGCGCGGAGGCAACTGCCGGTCCGCGATCGCCGAGCGCCGCGAGGGTGCCCACGGCGCCTCCAAATTGAATTGCGAGCACATCTTTTTGGGTTTGGTTGAGGCGGGCATGATGCCGCTCGATCGCGGAAAGCCAGCCGGCAACTTTCAATCCGAGAGTGACGGGCGGAGCATGTTGCAGCCAGGTCCGGCCGACGACGAGCGTCGACTCATGAGCCTCGACGAGTTTTACTAGCGCGCTCGAAATTTTGGAAAGCCCGTTGCCAATTTCCTCGAGGGCTTCGCGAAGCTGCAGCACAAGGCCCGTGTCAATCGCGTCCTGACTGGTCGCGCCGTAGTGAACGAAGGCGGAAGCCTTCTCGTCGTTCTTGGCGACGAGTGAAGTGAGCTGCTTGACCGTTGGGATCGCGACGTTGCCGGCGAGCGCGCCCTCTCGTGCCAGCTTTTCAATCGAGAAGAGATTCGCATCGCATTGCGACTCAATCGCTGCGGCGGCTTCCTTGGAGGCGACGCCGGCGATTGCGAGCGCTCGTGCCAGCGCGGCTTCGAAATTCAGCATCGCTTGCAGGCGGCGATGATCGGAGAAGATCTCGCGCATATCGTCGGTCGTGAAGAGTGGACCGAGCAGATGGACGGGATGTGGGGTGGTCATTGGAGTGGCGTCAGCGCCGGTATCATATCGCGGGAAGTGCCTCTGCGAGGAGAAAAGCGGGGGCCGGAGCAAATCCCGAAAAACGCGATTTTGTCCCTATTAGAAATTGCGTAAGTGATGATGCTGCGAGATTTAGTGCAATTTCTAATTGTTCGATTGTTCCTATTAGAAGTGGGCGGCTGAGCTACGCTGGAAGCGGGAGAAAGTGGCGGTTTGAGAGAAAAAATCGCGATACGCCACGGCGCATGCAAAACCCGCGAATATTTGCGATTAGGAATTCTTAGTTGGCTTTCTTTTCTATGGTTTAACTTGAATTCTAATTCCAGATTTGCGATTAGAAATTCGGCGTCGCGCGGCGGGACTGTGTTTCGTATTCCCTGGAATCTTGGCGCGGCAAGAGTGCGCAGGCAGTTCGTGGCTCTGAACGAACGAGGGTGCGTCCCTCGCTGGGCCATCTCTCCGTCCGATAGTGTAGTTTTTATCGTCATATGAAAACGGGCTATGGTAGCTCAGATTTGACTGTTTGGCTATCGGTAAATTGGGCGGAGATTGGGGAACGGGGAAGTTGAAATTAGGGGAGTTGCGGATAATCCACGGCCCCAGCGTTTTCTTACGTCAAGACGCGGGGCGTCTGGCGGATTGGGGCTGAAGGCTACTGAACGGCAGTTTGCGTTCATTGAGTACGATGTCGTGCGCGTGCCAAGGTCGGATGGATACCTCACAGCAAAGGCGCACAGGCAAGAGTGCCTGTGCCACCAAAGTCAGGAACATCGTGGCTACCTGACGCTTCACGACCTCGGTCATGTTATAAATTGGCGGAGTCTTTTATGGCACAGAAAATCGAGGCGCGGCAATCAGACGCTATGCTTGCTGAAATCCGGGATACGTTGCTTGAAACTTATGCCAGCAATGATGGGATGAACCAGGTGATCCTCTCGAGCCTTGAGCCGCGGGCTTGGCGGGCTGAGCCGCCTGGCAAGAAAGGCAATGGGCGGACTATTGCGGCGATCTTCGCGCATTTGCACAACTGCCGGCTTGTGTGGCTTAAAAACTCGGCGCCGCATTTGAAGTGTCCGGCGCCGCTTGATCCCGACCGGTGCACGATGAAGCAGGCTGCGGCTGCGCATCGGAAAAGCGCCGGGCAGTGTTTGCGGATGTTGACGGATGCTCTTTCGGCTGATCCCAAGCGCCGGGTTACGAAGTTTTCTCGCGGGAGTTGGGCGCAAACCTGGCCGGCCGGCGGGACGATGTTCGCTTACATGTTTTCGCATGAGGCGCATCATCGCGGGCAGATTTTGATGCTGGCGCATCAACTTGGCTACCGCGTGCTGCACGATACGCCTGGGGTGTGGCATTGGGAGAAGCTTTGGAAGCAAGCTGGGCTGAGGACGCGGCCGCGGTGAACGGGCGAGGTGATTCGAGAGCGATTCATGCAGATGCCAAGAGCGGAAGGATGTCGCGTAGGAAAAGCGAGTAAAGTTCCAGGACGTCGTTCACGCCGCGTTATCAAGACATCCTTTACTTATGCATACCGCCGGACCGAACATCCTTACATAACGCCCGACCGACTCCATGGTGTGCGGTTGACGCGCACACATTTGCGAAAATTGACAGGAGTGCGCGGGTCGGATATTCTTTTTGTTTCCGATTACATTGCTAAGGAGCACTGAATGGCTCAGGGTGGGGCTGTAAAGCACAAGAAGAAGACGAAGTCGGTATTGAAGAATATCCGGCAGACTGAACAGCGGCAGGTGGTGAACCAGATGAACCGCACGCGCGTGCGTTCGGCGATTCGGCGGCTGCGGACGGCGCTCAGCTCGGGCGATGTGGCCACCGCGGAGAAGCTGACGTCACCAACATTTTCGGCGTTGGATAAGGCGATTCGCAAAGGGACGCTGACGGAGAATACGGCGAACCGGTACAAGTCGCGTTTGGCGCTGGCGCTGAACGGGCTGCGAGCGAAGAAGAAAGCGTAGTCGCGCCGCGATTCGATTTTGGGTGGTTTTGGATTTCGAGAGGCGTCCTGAGTAATCGGGACGCCTTTTCTTTTGCTGACGGCTGCGTGAGGCTACGCAGCGGAGGCAGCTGAGGACGTGAGCCGCGCGATCAGGAATTCCATGAAGGCGCGAGGATTGGGGTTCGAGGATTTTAGCTGACTATCGGCGTCGGCGAGAGCCACGAGACCGGCGAGCAGATCGGCTTTCGCGACTCGATGTGCGTTGCGAATTGCGGCTTCCGCATCGCTCGGACTCATTCCCAGCTGGCGCGCGGCCTGGTAGCCGTTCATGGTGCGCGGCAATCCCCGAGCTTCGACGAGTTTGCGGTAGCGAAACGCGAGCGCGCCGACGAGGCGTATCGGCTCTTCACCTTCGCGCAGGAGATTATCGAGAAATTCGAGAGCTTTTGCTCGCTGCTTTACGGCCAGCATGTCGGCGAGTTGCCAGACGGTATTTTTTCGCGCTGCTTTCACGAGTGCTTCGACATCGGCCGTGGTAATGCGGCCGCGTTCGTGCGCGTAGGCGGCGAGTTTATCGATTTCCATGTGGATGCGAGCGGGCTCGAAATTCAGGCTTTCTGCCAGGAGCGATGCGGCCGCGCGATCGATGTCGATTTTCAGATCCTTGGCCATTTGCGTGGCGAGACCGGCCGCCGATTCCGGGCCGATTGTCAGTTCGACGAGAAGAGCCTTATCGTCGAGTACCTTGCGAAACTTCTGACGACCATCGAGCGCGGCGGCTTCGATCAAGAGCACACTGAAGGGAGCGGGAGAGTCGAGATAGGCGGTGAGGGCTTTGATGATTTCGTCTCGCGATTCGTCGCCCAGTTTTTCGATTAGCTGCGCGTCCTCGACGATGATCACCTGGCGCGGGGCGAGCATGGGCATGGTTTGCGCGCGCTCGAGCGCTTCATCCCAGCCCGCTGCGTCGCCGCGAATTCGGGCTACGGCCCAGTCGCGCGCGGCTTCAGGAACGCACGCTTCGATGATCTGCTTGCGGCAGAGATCGCTGAGGTAGGCGTCGGTCCCGATCAGCACGATGGCGGGGATAGGCTTGCCGCTCGCGAGCCGCGCAATCAGTTTTTCAGCGGAAACTTCTGCCATTACATCTCTCCGGGTGCTAGTTCAGAAATTTTCTACCACATTGGAAACGAGCTTCGATGCAAAATCCTTGGACATGCGGCCCAGGGCTGGACTCTGCTCGTCGAAAAAGCTCTGCACGTCGCTGGAGATCTGGTACTCGTCGCGAAAAACCATGTCGTCGTTCTTATACATCGGTTTTGATGTTTTGTTATCGACCAGGAGCACCTTCGTGTGAATCGTGACGACCATCAACTCCACTTCGCCCGTCGTGGAGTTGAAGATTACGGGGCTCGTTTCAATCGAGAGAACTTCGCCGTGCAAGACTCCGTCGGCCGATTCCACATTCTGCACCACGCGATATTTGGTGCGCTCGATGAATTCGCGGATTACCGCTTCGGTGAGGCGCTGTTCAAGGCGATAACGCGTGGTGTCGTTCTTGAATGCTGGAATTGCGATGGCAGCCCAATCGGCTGGAAGGCGCGAGGCTCGTCCGGCCACATGGTAGCCACAACCCGCGCAGACAATTCCAAAAAGGATTGCGAGGCTGAGCGCGATTCTGCCGGCGCGGGCGTGCAAAGGGCTCGGACGCTGGCGCTGGCGATTACGCCGCAGCTTTGGCAAGCAGCTCCTCCGCAATGCGCACCGCATTCGTGGTTGCCAGCCTTAAATTATCTGCAACTCCCCAGAGCCACACGCCGGCAGCGACATTCGGGTCCGCTTGAATCGGCGCCAGCTGAATTTCGCTTTCACCTGCGACGCCGATGTTGGTCGGCGCGGAATCCTCCGAGGCGGCGATCTTCACTCCCAGATTCTGGAACGCGGCGGCCAGTTGCTCGAGCGCGGGCGGTGCGGCAAATTCCACATAGGCGGAGAATGCGTAACCGTAGAACACCGGCGTCTGAATCAATTGAATCGCCGGTACGGGCGCGCGGCCTGCGAGATATTGGGCGACGTCGCGGGCGATGGCTGCTCGGGTGGATTCGAGGCTCGGCTTGCTTTCTTCGCCATACTTGGAGAGAAGATTGAAGGCCACCTGCGTGTCGAAAACCGTCTGCTCGATGGGACGGAAGGAAAGCAGGTTCGTGGTCTGCGTTTTCGAGCTCGTCGATTCCTGGCTGATCGCGCTCGGAAACCGGGGGAAAAAGCGTGGCGGCGATTGTTCTGGGGGAGAGCGTTGCGAGTCCCGCTGCCAGCGTGCAGGAAATCACAACTGGAGATGCGGGAGACGCGTACGCGAGTTTGTGCGCAGAACCGTTTGCGCCCGGCCCGGGCTTTGGTGGGATCAAGGGCGCGAGCGACGGTATCCAGGAGGTGGCTTTCCCACTCGCTGCGAGAACGCCCGTGAGATCGATTACGGTGGCGCCGGCGGCCTGTGCTGCTTGCCAGTTACGCTCGGTGTCGGCGGGGAGTCCGGCAAAAAATGCGAAGCGCACTTTTTCGAAACTATCCGCTGCGAGTTCGCGAATGAAGGTCGGTTCGCCGCCGGCTTCCGTGAGGGTTCCGGCCATTACGCTCACGTCGAGAAGAATAATTTCATCGGCGGGGAAATTGCGTTCTTCGAGGACGAGCTTCAGCTCCTTACCTCGAAGAGAGGACGCACCGACAATCGCTACGCGGTTGGAATTCGGAAGGCCCGAAGGCATGGATCACGCAGTTCTCGAAGCAGGACGGTGACGCGCGAAACGAACCACCTGAAGCACGATGCCGTGCAGGCGTATAGGCCGTGGCGATGACGAGCAGCGTGGGGCGGGACAGAAAGACAACCGCTCCGATGAGAGCAGCCCAAAGGACGATGGCCAGCGACGGTTGCCGCTTGGTCCACTGAATATCTTTGAAGCTGTAATGCCGCAAGCTGCTCGACATCAGGATCCCGAGGGCGGCGATCATGGCCAGCCAGAGCAAAGAGATGCGCGAATCGTCGATCGGGTTGCGAAACGCGTGAACAACTGCGGCGATCATGCCGGCAGCGGCGGGTGTGGGCATTCCGACGAAGTAGCGATTTCCGCCCGGCGCCATTCCTTTGAATATTGAATCGCGCGAGCCGCCAGGCGCAACAGCCGACGAAGAAAAATCCGATGAGCCAGCCAAGTTCTGTGAGATGCAGCGCCGGCGAGCGAATCCGCAGCAGCCATGGCGCGAACTCCCCAGGCGTAGGCGAGAAACGGCGGGCGCCATGCCGAAACTGACCACGTCGGCGAGCGAGTCAAATTCCTTTCCGAATTCGCTGTTGGTGCCCATGGCGCGCGCGATGCGGCCGTCGAGGGAATCGAACAGGATCGCGAGGCCGATGGCGCGGGCGGCTTTGTCGAAATCGGACACGCCTGCCGTCGAGCGTGGCGAGAACCGCGTAGTAACCGCACAGCAGATTGGCGACGGTGAAAATACTGGGAAGGATGTAGATACCGCGGCGGAGCCGGTGTTTGCGAAACGGATTCTCGCGGCCTTTCTTCGTGGCCGATCGGATCTAAGTCGTTGAATTCCATTTCGCCAGGATGCTTTCGCCGCCTTTCACTTTTTGCCCGCGCGTCACGACGATCTGCGCTTCCGCGGCAGCCAGATATCCACGCGCGAGCCGAAGCGAATCAGGCCCACGCGTTCGCCGAGCGCTACTTTTTCGCCCTCGTCGTTTCCAGCATATCACGCGCCGCGCGATGGCTCCGGCGATTTGTTTGAAAACCAAACGGCCTTTTGGCGTATCCATATTGATCACGTTCTGCTCGTTTTCTTCGCGATGCGCGCGGAGCGCATGGCCGCGTAAAACTTGCCCGGGACGATATACCACGTCCGCGATGCGGCCCGCCACCGGCGCGCGCTGCACATGCACGTCCCAGACCGCGAGAAAAATGCTGACGCGATGTCCGGGAATGCCGATCGAGAAGTTCATCCACAATTTCGACCACATGCCCGTCCGCGGGAGAAACGATCACGCCGGGATCGCTCGGAATCGTGCGATTGCGGATCGCGAAAGAAATAAAAAACGAACAGACCGAGAAAAATCAGAATCTCCGCCCGGCCATTTCGCACCCATGAACCACACAAATAATGTCCAGCGATCGAGCGGCGGGAGAGCAAACCTGTAAGCGTCTTTGACCATAGTAGCGGTTGCTATCGGATCCTAAGGGCAGAATTTCAGCGAATTCGCAAATATACGATCATTGTAGACAGAAGTGAGGCGAACTACGGATACACCTGTATTGTACGACAGAAACCGCGAGGACATTCCGCCGGTTATGTAGGCAGCGCGATTTGCTGTCTGCTGCGCGCCACGATCATTTCCATCTGATCTTTCAAACGCAGCTTGATTTTTTTGAGGGCAATTTCGAGGGCGAGGTCTTCGGAACTTATGTAAGGTTCAGTTAGGAGTTGTTCCAGTTGCGTTTCACATCGGGAGTGCTCTTCGGGCGAGTGCCGGAATTCTGCATCCGTTTCCAATAGGGTCTGCCGGACATCGTGGGTCGTAATCGGCATCCTTTCCCTCCTGGTTGGAATATGGTGATTCACATACATCGTAACAATTACCACACTGCGGCGCTCCACGCCAATAGATGAAATGTGGATTCTGCCGTTTTGGAAGCTCGAGAGGTCTAGGCGCTTGCAGTAGCAGCGCATCCTCGACCGGAGCCATGTAATAACGGGGGCGGCGGCCCGTGACTGGAAATTGTGCTGCTCGTAAAAACGCAGCGCGGCGAGTTCGACGCCCGCACTTCAAGGAACGCCTGCTCCGCGCTAAACGCTTCCCCAGCGAGGCCTGTCTCCAGAAGCAGCGGCGCCAATGCCGCGCCGGCGCATGTGCGGCGAACGGCGAAATTCAAGATCTCAATATCGTTCGCGATTTGCCGCGCGACGAGAAATCCGTAACGATCGCTCGATTTCTCTTCAGCGACCCAACCGGCCATTTCGCCGTCGCGCAACACGACTGTAATCCCACAGCGCGTCCATTGCGCGATTTCGGGATAGCTGGCTTGAATCGCGAGAACGGCTTCGACATCGCGCTCTTCCAGCGCGCGGATACTAGCGCAGCGTCATTTTCTGACTCTTCCAATGAAGTTCGGCGTCCGTGCGGCGGACGTAATTCGCATCTAGGGTCAGCGCGTCAGCAACTCGCCGCGCTGCGCCGACGATAACCGAGCTGGCCGAAACGGCGCGAGCACACCGTGCAACGCGTTCGACGCCGATGCGTAGCGCCGGCACATGCTCGTCGCAGTCGATGCCGCCCCGGAGAACAACTCAGGCTGAGGCGTGGCGATCGCAAATTCGGCGCCTCCCGCCCGCGCACGAAGCGCCTCAAAAAACTCCGCGGGCGTCATCACATATTCTTCGCCATCGAGCACTAACCGGCTCTCGCCCGGCGCTCCACCCGAAGCCGCAGCACGCCGATACAATCCGAAATAGACCTGCCCCCGCCGCGCGTCGAGCACCGGCACAATCACCGCGGCATTGAGTGCGCCTGCACAGCGACCGCTTCCAGCGCACTCACCGCCGTAATCGGCTTGCGATATACCTCCGCCCAGCCCTTCACCGCCGCCAAGCCAACGCGTAGCCCGTAAACGATCCTGGCCCCGCCGCCACCGCAAACAGCTCAAATTGATCCAGTCCGCAGCGAAAGCTCGCGCAAAAGGAACTCCAGATGGCGGAACATCCTCGACGAATACATCTTCACCCGTGGCCTGGAGACCACTCCGATGACTTTTTCATCGCGTAGTACTCCTAGGCTGCCGGAGGGCGAAGAGGTGTCTAAGGCTAGGATAAGCACGTGCACCATTATAGGGCAATTCGGGGGCCAATCCTGCCGAAAACAGCTGTATTTTCAATCGCTTCTGACCCTTGGTTATAGCGGGGATTTCCTTGACGCCGGGCGCATGTGCCTAAAATTTAAACATGAGCTCGGGGAGGCTACTTCCACCTATGGAATTCAAGCTAGGCGAAAAAGTCGTGTATCCGAACCATGGTGTAGGGGTCATCGAGCAAATCAGTTATGGGTACTTGAACGGCAGATCAGAACGGTATTACATGCTGAAGATCGTTTCGAGCGGCTTAAAAGTGATGGTGCCGCAGTCGAACGTCGAAACGTCGGACTTCGGCCCGTGATCCGTACAACCCAAGCCGGCGCAGTCCTTTCGTTCCTCGAAAAGGGCCGTTCCGATTCGCACCATGATTGGAAACACCGCTTCAAGGAAAATTCGGACCGGATGCGGACGGGTTCGCTGATGGAAGTGGCCGCTGTACTGAAAGGCCTCGTCGCCCTCAGCCGGACCAAGCCGCTTTCCTTCCGCGAAAAGAAGATGCTCGAGCGAGCCAAGTATCTTCTCGTCAGCGAACTGGCCACCGTGCGCAACACCTCCGAGCAGGCAGTCGAAGTGAACATCGTCCGCGCACTCGCCAAAGCAAAGCTTCAGATGCCGGAGATGGCACCGCCGGCAGAGTCGAGTCCCAATCATATTTGGTTTTCGCCGGGCACGATCTGAAGAGATTGTGCCGGTCGTGTTTCAGGAGGGCCTTTCGGGCAATTGCGATGGGCGCCGCGGCTTCTACTGCTTTTCAATCCCCTGCTGCTGTTACTACGTCTGTCGCCGAGCCTCTAGCCAGACCGCCATACCAGGAATTCCCTTCGTCGCCGAAATTTGCGGCGCACATTGAATGCTTCTGGATGCACCGTACGGAGGGGTCTGTCCGCAATTTTCATGTGTTTCCGGATGGGTGCTCGGACATCATCTTCGAACAGCCAGCGCGCGATTATGGCGGCCTCGCGATTGTTGGCACCATGACGCGCGCGCAAGCGTTTGATATCCCCGGTGGGCATTCAACTTTTGGCGTGCGTTTTCGGCCGGGAATGGCGGCGCGAATCCTGCGAGTGCCAGGCTCGGTCGCCGTGGATCAATCGATTCCGCTCGCTGACGCGTGGAAAGCTGCGGCGGTTCGCGATCTTCTCGATCAACTGGCGGGCAGCCGTTCGCCCCGCGATGCGATCGCTCGGTTTGAGGCGTCGCTGGCTGAGCCGAAGCCGCTCGATCCTGTGGAGAGATCTCTTGCGTGGCTAGTGGAATGCAGTGGGCAGGTTTCGATGGACGCGCTGGCTGACGCCGCCAGCCTCAGCCCACGCCAATTTCGAAGAATCTGCCTCGAGCGCACGGGTCTGAGCCCTAAGCACTTAGCACGCGTTCTGCGTTTCCGTCGGGCCGCGAAGGATGCGGACGGGCGGCAGCGGGATTGGGCGGACGTTGCGGTCGCTTCCGGCTATTACGATCAGGCGCACCTCATCAACGAATTCAAGGAACTCGCCGGCGTTTCACCCGCGCAGTTTTCGTCGCTTACCGTAGCCCTCACTTTCGCTCAGAATCCGCGCTTTAAATCTCTTTGCCGGTGATCGCAGTATGTCCGTTTTTTCCAATCATCGTCTGCTAGCTATCCGCTAGGATGCGCAGACATGAAAACACTACTTGCTGTTGCACTGTTGACGAACGGTCCTTTATCCGGCCAAAACGCGCAGCCAACAAAGGACGGCTTGAAAATGAAAATCACTGCTTTGATCTATGCCCCGGCGATCGAACCGTCGCTGAAGTTCTGGGTAGACCAGCTTGGCTTCACAAAGACCGTGGAGGTGCCGGACGGCGACAAGCTCGGCTTTGTCATTCTCGTGAAAGGCGACGCCGAGCTGATGATTCAATCCACGGCGAGCATGGAGAAGGACAACAGCGAGATGGCCAAGCTTGCGCGACCGGCGGCATGCCTTTACGTCGAGGTGAGCGATTTTGACGACCTGCTGAAGCGCTTGGCTTCGGCTCCCGTTGTCGTGCCGGTGCGCACCACGTTTTACGGGATGAAGGAAATCGGGGTCCGTGAGCCGGGGGGAAATATCGTTCTTTTCGCCGCGCCCGTGCCGAAGTAGACAGCACCGGCACACCAGCCTCGCCTTTCTTTACCCGAGAGCGCAGGTAGCCACGACGAGGCCGTCCTCGTCGTGGGCCTTCTACCGCGGCCGAAGGTGATGCCAAACGAGAAGCCGCCGCGCCGCAGCCGCGCGCCTACTTCGATTTCTTAGGCGCGAGAATCCGCTCGATCTGCGCGATGTGATTCAAATCGTGCCCCGCAAACATCCGCACGATATGCTCCACGGTTTCTTCGCCGCGCTCGGAGTGCATCCCGTGATGCTTCCACTGCTCCGGCTTTAGCGATTTGTAGAGCGCTAGATTCGCTTCGCGCAGCACGCGGAACTGCGCCACGGCTTGCCGCGGATCGCGCTTGGCGTAGTGCGTCGCAGTCACCCACGCGTCCTGATCGAACGCTTGAATCGGCGTACCGGGCGCGCCCAAGATCGCGCGGATCCGCCAGCTGCCCACAATCTCGGTATCCGCCAAGTGTGCGACGATTTCCTGCACCGACCATTTTTCCGGCGCAGGTCGCTTCTTCAACTTCGCCGCCGGCACTCCTTTGATGAGTTTTTCTAACTTCTTCGCCGTAGCCGCTTGCACCTTGGCTGGATTCTCGCCGCCAGCCGTATAACCGAGCATCCGCTGAATATATTCCTGTGGCGTCTCTTTCATCGTCGTTCCCCCTCCTCTTTTGGACGATCCGCCCCGAATCGTTTGTCGCAGCAATGGTAGTAAAGATGTGCCAATTCTGAAAAAGGCGCGGGAGTGAAAGCAGGCTCGCGGGGAATCCAATTTGGCGTTCCGCCTGACCTGACTATCAGCAACGCCTTGGCCGTCCGCGTTAGTTCCTAGGAGAGAAAGCCAACCAAAACCGTATGGCGAACAAAAAGCGAATATGATACTTTCTCGCTATGGAGATCCGATCCTGCCGCGTCACTATTGCCGACATGGACGGCGTCGCCCATACCGTCGAAGTGACCGCTGCGACGCTCTTCGAAGCCGTAGCACTCGGCCTCAAGCAGCTTCAGGGCAATGAATGGGTGGCAGGCATCGGCCGACCGATGGATACCGTCACTGTGGCGGTGAAGAGCGTACCCGTGGAGCATCACGTGCGAATCGGCGAATTTACAAAATGGCTCGAGCGCAGCGGAACCACTCCGGCTGAAGTGATGAGGAAAAGAAAAGTGCGCGAAATATTGGGCCTTCCCGCCCGAAACTCATAGCGCATTCAGATTGCAGCGATAAGACCTGCCCGACAAACGGGCCGCAGCGCGCAGTCCTAGGCCTTCGCCTCTGTAATTTCGCGGACCTGGATCGTGTCGGTACGTCCGTCGAGGACGCCGGTTACCAGCACGTTCTTTCCGGCGAATTTCCCGGCTTGTTGCTGGTCGTCCAAGTGGTACCAGACGTCGTTGGTTTCATCCCGCAGAATAAAGCGTTCGCCGTTCTGCGACAGCACCTTGCCCGTGAAGGTTTTTACTTCAGGTGCGCTCTGATTCTGGCTGTTTTGCATGATAAGCGGAAGCCCGGAGGCCTTCAACGTGTGGAGCTGCATGCCTCCCGCTAGAAACAATGTGCATAACCCGAATAAAACCGCGATTCGTGAGCCCGATCCTTTGGCCATGAAAATTACCTCCAAGGAAATTGAGCTTGGCAACTCAAATCCTAAACCAGGCCATCAGCCTTCCCTCTCGGGCGATCGCTGTAGTTGAACGGGGCGGATTTTCGTAGTACGCGATGGGAACGAAATGTGACATAGCTGCGATGTGCGATCGGACAGAGTCCGTATTGCCCAATCTCGACCCTATCATATTCAAATTGGCCTCGCGGACTGACCATTCGACCAAAAAAAGAACAGGCGAAAACTGATGGTTGGCGTACTAAGGGAGAAAGAAGCGGAAGATGGGATCTTAGTTGCTGCGCACGATTCGCATCGCACTGCGCAGTAAGTTCTCAGATGTTTGAACCCGGGCGCCGTGGCCGAGTGGAATGCTCACGCCGAAGCCGTAAAGCTCAGCTGATCGGGCTTGTGCCGGCGCATGAAGGATTTCGCTTGCCGGCGTGGGGCCCAGCATCACATTCCCATTGCGAATATTGAGCATCGAAATGTTCAACTGCAACCGCGCACCCAGAAGAGGCGCAATCGGCACGCGCGACTCGGTCGCGAACGGCGTCGATGTAACCTGCAGAGGGATGAGCTCATGCTGATCTTCCTCTGTGCTGAGCGCGAAACGGTGTTCTTGATTCGGATTCGTGCTGGTGGCAGTTGCTGCCGGTCGGCTGGGAAATATTGACGCCGAAGAGAAGCTCTTCATCGAAACCGTATTTGCAGCGCGCGAGGAAAAGGCCGTGGCGTTCGTGGTGGCGGATGCCGACTGGCGCGGTCCGGCAGGCAGGATCGATTGTGTTCGTTGCGCAAAGGCGAGAGATGGAAAGCCCGCTATTAAGACCACCGATGCTAGGATTCGTCTGCCGGAGCGGAACATGGGTCCCACCGCCTTATTGCTGTAACAGCATCTTAGGTGAAGCCTCCAGGTTAGGCAATACAGGCGAAATCGTACTCGGCACGGTTATCCGCTCTAGCCCACTTTCGCCAGGTTGTCGCCTGCGTCGTGGCCGGGCGCCAAAAGGCCAGCATCGTCGAGATCGCGGAAATTTTCTTTGAGTTAGACGGAACGGCGAGGCATGACCCGGGCTAGATGGCGGAGAGGGTGGGATTCGAACCCACGGTTGAGTTTCCCCAACACACGCTTTCCAAGCGTGCTCCTTAAACCGCTCGGACACCTCTCCGTATTGAAACGCCTCAGATGGACGGGGCTTCAGAAGACTAACAAAATCACGACAACGCAGCAAACGCTGGCAGTCTTAAAGTATCGAGCGCACTCGTTCAAGCCAATCATTCTTCCTTCGCGCAGCGAACTTTTCTGCCGGCGCTTCGCGATAGTGAAGTAAAATGTTTTGGCATTTCCGGGGTAGTGCAATTGGTAGCACGCCAGCCTTTGGAGCTGGTTATCTTGGTTCGAGTCCAAGCCCCGGAGCCAATTTTTCGCTGCGACATTGACGATGGCGCCACGATCGCCACCCGATCTTGTGTCCTGCGCAACTGTGTGCGCCGGCAAGACACTTCTCGGACCGGTACGGCACTCTCCATATTTGCTATCCTAGCGACTAACATCCATGCAGATGAAGAGCGCCCGCAAGCTCGGCACTGAGTACCAGCTCAACATGTCCGCGCAGCGCGCCCTGATGCGCCGCGCCTTCTCGATTCACGAAATGAAGCAATATCTCAAGCGTCGCGCCGAGAAAGAAGACCTGATCCCGCCCGTCATCGCCCGCCTGCGGGAACTGAACTACCTCAACGATGCTCGCTACGCTCTCGAATACGCTCGTCACCATTCGCAAGCCCGTCGCCAGGGCCGTTTCCGCATCGCACGCGAGCTTCGAGGTCGTGGCGTTCCCGATGAGCACATCGACGCAGCGCTCGCCGCCGTCTTCGCTGATGCCGACGAATCCGCGCTTGTCCGCGACCGCCTCAAGCGTCGCCTTTCACATCTCCGCGGCGCCCTCGACGAAAAAAAGATCGCTTCCCTCTATCGCATGCTCCTCCGCGCCGGCTTCTCCTCGGACATCATTCGCAAAGAACTGCGAGGCGTTACGCACGGAGATCTCCCAGAGTTCTCCACCCCGGCCGACGAAGACGACGCCTGACTTACGCTTCCGATTTCTTCACACCGGATGTACTTGTGATACATTTGCCCTATGTTAGGCCGCCCGGAAAATTCTGAAGCCGCACCCTATTATTTCACCTACATCGATAAGGTAGCCGGGGACAATCCCCTTCCCGTGATGGAAGAACAGCTGCCCGAGGCGCTCAAATTCTTCGCCGGCATCACGGAGAAATCATCGCTTCATCGCTACGCCCCCGATAAATGGAGCATTCGCGAGGTTCTCAATCACGTCACGGATACCGAACGCGCCTTTGCGTTTCGCGCACTCTGGTTTGCGCGAGGATTCGAGCCACCTCTTCCCGGCTTCGACCAGAACGTCGGCGCGAAGGGTGCCGAGGCCGATCGAATCCCGTGGCTCGATCACGTCGAGGAGTTCCGCCTCGTTCGACTGTCCACGATTTGCCTGTTCAAGAATCTGCCGCCAGCCGCGTGGTCGCGTCACGGCATCGCGGACGGCAAACCCTTCACCGTGCTCGCTCTCGCTTTCATCATTGCTGGCCACGTCACGCATCATCTCGCCATTCTTCGCGACCGATACTTCTAAGGCGGAATCTGAATGCTTCGATCGGCGCTCGCCCTCATAGCTCTCGTCTTCGTGGCCCCGTTCCACATGGCCTCCGCACAGGAGCCATCGCAACCGGCCTATCTCTATAAGACTTCCCTTGTGCAGGCTGCTCCCGGCAAACTTCTCGACCTCATCGATACCTACAAGAAAATATTCGCCGAAGAAACAAAAGTAGCGGGAGACGCTACGCCGCTCTGGATGCGCCACAGTCAGGGCGACCGTTGGGACTTGCTGATCCTGTATCCGATGGGGAGCTACGGCGAATATTACAAACCAGATCGAACGATAAAGCGCGACACCGTGCTCGATCCTTGGCGCGATCGTCTGAAAAACGATACTGCCTGGCAGGAAGACTTCTTCGTCTACGGCCCACCACTCGAAGATCTGCGGAAGGGATTTGCGGGCGCCGGCTTTTTCCACGTCGAAATGTTTGAATCGCTCCCCGGCAAGCAAGCCGAACTGAAGAAACAGCGCGAAATGGAAAATGCCTTTTCCCGCGCCGTGAAAGCTCCCGAGAATTTCATTTTTCTTCGCGATCAGGGCGCCGCCTGGGATTTGCTCACGATAGGGTGCTTTGAGAATTTAAAGCACTACGCACAAGCCGCCGATGTCCCTCCAGCCGATGCCGATGCCGCCGCAAAAGCCGCCGGCTTCGAATCCACCGCCCAAATCGGCCCGTACCTCCGCACCCTGATTGCTCTCCACCACGACACCCTGGCCGTCGCAATCAAGTAGCCTTTGTAGCGGCCGACTTCAGGCGGGCGGTTTTGCTTTCGCTCCCGGCACAAATGCCGCTAACCGCCCGCACTCAAGCCGCGTCAATATGGTTCAGTGCGCCAATGAAATTCCAACACCTATTCCCGCGCTCCATACAACGCATTCTCATCCTGGCATTCGCCGCAGCAGTTGCGTATTCCTCCGCGGCCCGCGGCCAAAACGCAACAACCGCACAGCCACCACAAAAGAAGGAAATCCCTCCGGCCATCGTGCACGAAATCACCATCCTTGAAGCATTTCTCACCAATCATCCCGACGATCCCGGCGCCCTCTTCAATCTCGCCATTGACGAAGCCACCATCGGCGAAAACGCAAAAGCACTAAGCCTCCTCAAAAAAATGTCTCAAGCCCACTCCGGCCTCGACCCCGTCAGGCGGCGCGGCCCGCTCGTTCAAAGATATTGCGAAGGACCCTCGCTTCGTCGCTCATCGTCGAGCAAATTCGAAAAGAAAATCCGCCAGTCGTGCACACCACAGTTGCGTACACGCTTCGCGAACGCGATCTCGCCCCCGAAGGCATCGCCTACGATCCCGTCGACAAATCTTTCTACGTCAGCAGCATCAGCAAACACAAAATCGTGCGCCTCGCGCCAGACGGCTCTGCCACGGATTTCAAATCGTCCGGCCAGGATGGCCTCGGCGAGACACTCGGAATGAAGGTCGACGCAAAACGCCGCTACCTCTGGGTCACGAGCGATTCGTTCGCCGGGGATCCCAAGGGCAGCCGCTTTGCGCTCTACCAATACGATTTGAACACGGGCGCACTCCGCTTCAAGCACGCAGCCGCAAATGGAGCCGAAGGTTTTCTGAACGACGTGGCCTTGAATTCAAAAGGCGAGGCATTCACGACGAACACGTCCACTGGCGAAGTTTTCCGCGCCTCGCCCGATCGCGACGGCCTCGAGCTGTTCCTTCCGCGCGACTCCGTCGGCCAAGCCAACGGCATCGCCCTCTCGCCTGACGACAAAGTCTTGTTCGTCGCAGGTTGGATCGGCGTCGCGCGCGTTGACGTCGCCACGAAGCAATTCAAACTACTTTCGAAGCCGCTCAACATCTCCGACGCCGGCCTCGATGGCCTCTACTTCTACAAAGGAGCGCTCGTCGGCATCCAAAATCCCGACCTGCATCCCTCGCGAGTCGTCCGCTACGTCCTCAATCCGCAATGGGACGCGATTACAAGCGCCGAAGTCCTCGAAACCTACAGCCCGTTGACCGAGCTCCCCACCACCGGCACAATCGTCGGCGATTCGCTCTATTTCATGGGCAACACGCAAATCGACAAAATGAAAGAACACGACGGAATGCCGCCGCCCAACGAATTAAGCGACATCCGCATTCTCAAATTGAAGTTATGATTTTTTCCGCGACGAATGTGCGGGCTATTCCGCCGGCGCCGCTTCCGGATTCCACGACTCCGCCATTCGCAGCGTAAGCCAATCTGTCCGCGTCCGGTCCCATTCCTGAATCAAGAATCCATACGACTCAAAAAAATCCCGCAGCTGCGGCCGCTGCCATCCCACAATTTTCTCCAGAATCGGCACAAGCGTCGCCAGCGCATTCGTTCCCAGCACAGTTCGCGACGCGGTCTGCGACACGTGCCGCGTGTCTGACACCGCAATCGTGAATCCATCGCGCACATTCACGTGCAACATCACGTGCACGTCCGAACTTCCGTCGCCCACGTACACGATGTGATCCGGCCCAATCTGCAAACTCGCTTGCAGCCGGTCCAGCGCCGCCACCTTGCCATATCCCGCCGTCGCGCGCGTAATGGTGTCGATTTCACCCGAAGCGTGATATCGAAACTCCGTCCCGAAAATATGGTCCGCCGGCACGATTCCCTTCAGCGCCGACTGGATCACCTCCACCGGCGCAGCCGACAACACATAAAAGTCGAAGTGATACCCCGGAATCCCGTGGTCCAGAATCTGATACAGCAGTTCGATATTCTCTTTCAACCGGATCTGCTTCCCCACCTGATGCAAATGTTCCCGCCGCACCTTCGAATGAAACTCCGGATCGTGCAGCAGCAGATAAGCCAATTCCGCGCCCTGCTGCACCAGATTCAGTTCCGCCATGCCCTTCGATTTGCGTTCAAATTCCGCCGGAGGAATTCCCACAAGTTCGCTCAGCACGTATCCTGAGTCGTTGAAAGTCAGCGTTTGATCGAAATCGCTGGCAAACAAGTACCGCTTTGTCGTTGCTCCCATTTCTCCTTCTCCATACACCCGCACCCGCGGCGTGCGCAGTTTTCGCCTGGTTTTGTTGTCTGGTACCAATTTAGATGCATTGGCGCGTCAAAACGCATCGAAAATTGCTATTGATGTTATCGGTTGAGCCGTTCCGGGGCGCCACATCATCGTCACACAAAAAAACAAATGACGCGCCTCTATTTCATGCCACTCGCGGCAACCTGCGTAGGATTCACATCACTGAAGCTGAATTTCTTCGTCACCTGCGTGAACGGCTTCCCGTCCACCTCCACATACGGATAAATAAAATAATTCAGCGCCGGGCCCGCCTGCGCAGGCGTCAACGTGATGTCGCGCCCCACGCTGAACTGCACCCGATTCGCGTCATGCGCCCCAAAAAAATAATCGCGCTTCGCAGGATCCTTCCACGCCTCTGACGCGTCCACCGGCACCCACCCATACCCGCTCAAATAAAATTCCGCCCAGCAGTGATAACCGCCGATCTCCCCGCTCGACTTATCCGCCGGCACCGGCAAACCAATCTCGAATTTCGCTGGAATTCCCGCCGATCGCG
Organism: uncultured Acidobacteriota bacterium; assembly: GCA_963790945.1. GTDB lineage: Bacteria > Acidobacteriota > Terriglobia > Acidiferrales > UBA7541 > Palsa-295. The sequence goes on along the minus strand of CAWBRH010000015.1, from coordinate 56,618 downwards.
CCAGCCCGATAAAAAGCGCGTGAAAATCGGTGCAGTTCCCGCGTTTCGCATCGCACGCCCAATAAATATCGCCATTCCCCCAGCCCGTTCCGCTCTTGTCGTACTTCATGTTCGCCAGCACGTAATCGTAAATCGCGCGCGCCTTCTCAAGGTCAGTCGTCTTGCCCTGCGTTACTTCCGCCGAAAGTTCGCGAATCCGCTGGTCAAGCGGCACCAGTTTGTCCGGCTCAAGCCACCTTTTCATATCTGCCGTCGGCGCGCTCTTAGTCGCGGATACCTGTGTGAAATCGTTGTGCAAGTGTTCGCTGCGTCGCGCCGTAAAAGTCATCGTCACCGGAATCGACGTCGCCTTTAGATCCTTCACCTCGATATGCACAATCTGATTCCCGTACTCCGCCCCCTTCACGATTTTCGTCGGATACGGCGCCGTCACGTTCGCTTTCAAAATCTTCTGGTACTCGTCACTCTGCGGATACGGCAGCCAGATCTGCACATCCTTGGCTCCCGCCGGAATGTCGTGCACTTCCGCCGTATACGTGATGTCAAACGTCCTCTCGTGAACCGGCGCACTCGCCGGCAAGGTGTGAGCGATCGCGAGAGCGGCCATAACCGCCCCAAAAACAGCAACGAAACGCAAAGGTGTCGGGTTTTCATAATCCGGGATTATACTCCGTTCCGATTCCAGTCAAATGAAAGCGTCTTAGCACTCCCGGGAGGAATCTGCGCGCATCTCGATTTGTGCCAGTGCCTTTCATCCTCTCCACTGACCCGATCGTGGTCCGTCGCCGATGCGATTGACAACGCCTCCCGAAAATATCAAACTGCCCGCCATGCGAATCGCCCTTCTCTGCTCCTTGGTTTTCACTTTGTTCCCTGTGGCCACGCCGGCGCCAGACGTTCCAATCGTCGAACTCGACCACAAAGAAAGCACCGTGAAATTCTACGTGAAGGCTTCGGTGGCCCTCGCCGGCAAGTTTGATAAATGGGAAGGTAAACTGACGTTCGCATCCACCGACCCGACCACAGCCGTCCTCGATCTCAACATCGAAGCGGACTCCGTCGACACCGGCAGCGGCATGAAAAACGGCAAACTGAAGGGCGAGAAATTCTTCGACGTAAAAAACTATCCGACGATCACCTTCCACTCCACCAAAGTCGTGCAAACCGCTCCCAATTCCTTCGAAGTGGACGGCGACTTCACCATTCGCGGCGTCTCCAATCCCGAGAAACTCACCATGACGCTTCCCACTGACGCCACAGGTTTCGAACACATCGACGGCAAAATGGTCTTCGATCGCAAAGACTACGGCATGAACAGCGGCATCCCCTTCATCAAAATCGCCGACCACGTCGAAGTCACCATCGCCCTCGAAGCCAAAGAAGTAAAAGGCCCTCCCCTAGTCTTCAAACAGTAGCCAGGCCTTTTGTTCCCTGGGACACGAAGGGCCTGTGCCGTTTTTCACACCTCGCCCAAAAACTCTCTCTGCCGTGGCATTCGCACCAGTGGCACAGGCACTCCTGCCTGTGCGTCTTTCTTAACACCTCGCACGCAACCACTCCCAGCCGGTAGCAATCGCACTGCTTAAGAAATCTGCAGCGCCTTATTCACATCCATCATAATCGCCGACGCCGTCGGCTCCGTTAAGCCGCCCGCCAAAGTCGTAGGCACCCCCCGCGCCTCCGCATCCACCCGATACGAAATCGGCCCCAACTTGCTGATGGCCCAATTCATCCCCGCCACCACGTTCTGCTGCCCGCTATGCACATTCGGATCAGCCACCACAATCACATCCCCGGCCGCTTTCAGCACGTGGTTGCGAATGATCACGCGATGAATCGCATCCTTCGGAATCGAGTTGCCATTCACCTCAATCCCCGTCTTCGAAACGCGAAATCGAGCCGGCGCCCGATACTGCGTAGCCTGCTTCGAATGCATCAGCAGGTACATCGCGCCATACACAAACCCCGCCGCAATCAATCCCCCAAAGAAGCTCATCGACAGCGCAATCAACACAAGCAAAGTCCCCGGAATAGCCACCAACAACCACGGAGCCGGCACCGCCTCCGGCGTCGTAGATATCTCCGTCGCATCCCCCATCTGCTGAACGTCATATCCCGCCATGTCCATCTCCTTTTCCGCCGCGCATGTTTTCGCTGCAACCGGTGTCCCCCGCCCTGGTGCTGCCCACGCGCCAGGAGGCCACGGAATCTCTTCAGGTCTCCAGACTCCGCGATTCACCGGTTGCTCGCCTTCTCCATGCATTGCGTAAGAACGCACCCAAACCCGTCACAAAGGGAGGCGATTTGGCTTCCGGACACGCACGACCAAACTCAGACCGTGGCGACAATCAAAAGCGAAGCGTCACTTCCGTAACGCCGACGTCCCGTCGGCTCTTTTGACGTGGGTAGCCACAACGACGCCTCCCTCGTCGTGGGTTCTCGCGCCGTGGGCTTTTCGCGCAGCAAGCCTTTCACAGAGGGAGCACCGTGCTTTAGCATGTGTCATCCCGACCGAAGCGGAGGGATCTCTCTTGCTTCTGAAGTTTCTGCGCGGGTCAAGATGGGAGCCCCCTGCTTCAGCAGGGGGAGCTGGACTTCAGTCCAGCGTAAAACGCACTTTGTGTTTGGGTGGGCTTTAGCCCGGGGCCTTTGCCCGCCGCGCTAAAACACAAACGAGAACCAACATTCCGAAGCAATGAAGCGCCGCTCTCCTCAACAAACACTCCACGCCAAACTAACGTCCGGCCAGCGATTACGGGTGGCACTTGATTTCGATTCGAAGATCAGTCGGCGAATTGGCGGGCATATCGCTCTTGGGCTTGTCTACAACCTCAATTTCGTGCATCGGCTCGGGATTCTTCCATCGCACCTCCCAGGTTCCCGGGTGCACTGGGTAATCCTTGCTGGGGATGTCCCGCACGCTTCCGTCCGGACGGTGATATCGAATGTGCGGCGTTGCTCCGCCAGTATCCCAGCTTAGAAAGAAACTCGGCCAGCGATGGTGATGCATCGGCACGATTCCTCCTTTCGCCGGCACGGTAACTTCGAGCACCCGGACGAAGGCATTCTCGAAGATTACCTTGTGAGTAGTAGGCGCCGCCTGCATCGCGTCATAGCCTTCAGGGAAATCCGATTTATTCTGCCCGTAAACATAGAAATGCCAGCCGCCCAGCACGACGAAAATCGCGGCCAGGATTGCGAACCATCGATGTCTTGCCCGTAGCCAGATGCCTGTTGGTCGATTCATGGCGGGAAGTATAAAAGATCGGCGCCGAAGGAGAGATCTTTCCAGCCCCCGAAAATGTGACGTTTAATCTCTTGCCATGCCGTTACCACTGTGTTAACATGAGTCGTGGTTTTGAACGACAACGCGACCGAGACCGGCAGGAGAGCGCCACTCCTCTACCAGCCACCGGCGAGCGCCATTTCTAATCGCAAATCTGGAATTAGAAATCAAGATAACCCCTGCTTTTTCAGTCGCTTCCATTTTTCTAATCGCAAATATTTAGCGATTCTCCTAGAGCATCGAGCCCCAAACCTCCTGCTGGCAAATTCCCTGGCCGCCATCCATCGGGCGGCTAATCGAGACACCGCGATTAAAACTGCGAATAACCCGCTCCATTTCACTCACTTCCAAATTTCTAATCGAGACAAACGTGGCATTTTCCGCGCTTCCCTGCCGCCTCGCTTCTCCCTGCCCGAATCTCCGTGTCTCCGTGCCTCCGTGGCCAATCTTTGCGATAATGGCTGGCTCCAACTGAGGCTCATGTGACCAAATTCCTCACCGGCAACGAAACGCGCAAAATGTTTCTGCGCTTCTTCGAAGAGCGCGGCCACAAAATCGTGCGCAGCTCTTCGCTCGTCCCCACCAACGATCCCACGCTCCTCTTCACCAACGCCGGAATGAACCAGTTCAAGGACGTCTTCCTCGGCATCGAGCAGCGCGACTACAATCGCGCCACCACCTGCCAGAAATGCGTCCGCGCCGGCGGCAAGCACAATGACCTCGAAAATGTCGGCTTCACCAATCGCCACCACACCTTTTTCGAAATGCTCGGCAATTTTTCTTTCGGCGATTATTTCAAAGAGCAAGCCATCGCCTACGCGATGGAGCTGATCACCTCGCCCGATTGGTTCGCAATCCCGCTCGAAAAGCTCTACTTCACCGTGTTCGGCGGCGCGGAAGTTTCCGGCACCACGCTGCCCACTGACACCGAAGCAGCCGCCTTCTGGGAAAAAGCCGGCGCGCCAAAAGACCGCATCATCGCCGTCCCCGGCTTGAAAGAAAATTTCTGGGCCATGGGCGACACCGGCCCCTGCGGCCCGTGCAGCGAGATTTTCTACGACATGGGCCCCGCAGCCTCCGATCAGGGCCACGCCGATTGCCAATTCGGCTGCGAGTGCGGCCGCTACATGGAGATTTGGAATCTGGTCTTCATGCAGTTCAATCGCGACGCCTCCGGCAAGCTCAATCCCCTGCCAAAGCCGTCAGTCGATACAGGCATGGGTCTCGAGCGAACCGCCACAGTCCTGCAAGGAAAAATCTCGAACTACGACACCGATTTGTTCGTGCCGCTTATGAAAGAAGCGGCGGTCTTGACCAAAGTGGACCTGAGCGATCCAAAGGTTCAGCCGTCGCTTCGCATCGTCGCCGATCACTCGCGCGCCGCCACGTTCCTGATCTCGGACGGCGTGGTTCCCTCCAACGACGGCCGCGGCTACGTCCTCCGCAAAATCATCCGCCGTGCGCTTCGCCACGCGCAGATGCTGAATGCTCCGTCACCATTCCTGTCGCCAATGTCCGCCGCTGTTCGCGACGAGATGAAGGACGCCTACCCTGAGCTCGCAGATCATGCTGCGCGAATCACCAAAATTCTCGATGAAGAAGAAAAGCGATTTACGCGAACGGTAGAAGTCGGACTGAGAAAGCTAGATGAGGAGCTTGAAGGAACTCAAGCGGTCGGCAACCTAAGTGCGAACATCCACAGCAAAGCAACCGTATCAGCATCGTTCCCGGGCGCAAAGGCGTTCAAGCTGTACGACACGTACGGTTTGCCGCTCGATTTCATCAAGGACGTGCTGCATGACCAGAGTATCAGCCTCGATGAGTCGGGTTTTCAGGCGGCGATGCAGGAGCAGAGGACTCGCGCGAAAGCTTCTTGGAAAGGCGCGCATAAAGAGGCGGCTAGCCCCGTCTATCTAAAACTCAAAGAAACATTTAAGACCGAGCCCGACTTTTACTTCGGCACGCAGACGCGCGACGCGCGCATCGAAGGCATCGTCACCAACAAGGCAAAGTGAACGAAATCAAAGCCGGCGACGAAGCCGAAATCGTTCTCGACCGCACCTCCATCTACTCCGAATCCGGCGGCCAGGTGGCCGATACCGGCGCGTTCTACGACAACGATTTGGCGCTGCAACTCGCCGAAGTGAAAGGCGCCTACTATCCGGTCAGCGGCCTCATCGCGCACAGAATCGTCGCGAAGGAAGATCTCCACGTCGGCGATCGCGTCGCCACAGTCGCCGATCCCGTCCGCCGCGCGCGCGACATGCGCAATCATACCGCGACGCATCTGATGCACGCCGCCCTGCGCAACGTCCTCGGCACGCATGTGAAGCAGGCCGGCTCGCTCGTTGCGCCCGATCACCTGCGCTTCGATTTTTCGCATTTCGCATCCGTGGACGCAAGCGAGCTAGCCGAAATCGAGCAGCAAGTGAACGAAGAAATCCTGCGCAATCTCGCGCTCTCGACGGACATCATGAACATCGACGACGCGCTCGCCTCCGGCGCCCTCGCCTTCTTCGGCGACAAGTACCCGGAGTCGAATGTCCGCGTCGTAACGATTCCCGACCCTTCGTCGCCGCGCGGCTTCTACAGCAAAGAACTCTGCGGCGGCACCCACGTCAGCCGCACGGGCGAAATCGGCGTCTTCAAAATCACCGGCGAGCAATCCGTCGCGGCCGGCGTCCGCCGAATCGAAGCCATCTCCGGCGATCAAGCCCTCGCCGAATACCAGCGCACTCTCAACACCCTGCGCTCCGTCTCGCAGCTCCTGAATGCAGGCGAAGGCGACGTAGTCGCCGCCCTCGAGCGCCAACTCGAGTCCACGAAACAGCTCGAAAAGCAGCTCGAAGCCCTGAAACGCAAGGCCGCTGGCTCAACCGCCGATTCCCTGCTCGAAGAAGCCCGCACCATCAAAGACGTCCGCGTCCTAGCCGCCAAAGTGACCGGTTTTGACCGTGACGCCCTTCGCCAAATGACCGATACCCTGCGCCAAAAACTGGGCTCCGGAGTCGTCGTTCTTTTCTCGGTGGATGACGGCAAAGTGGCTCTAATTACAGGAGTTACGAAAGACCTCACCTCCCGGCTCCATGCCGGGAAAATCGTCCAGGAACTCGCCAAGAAAGTGGGTGGTTCCGGCGGCGGCCGCCCCGATTTGGCAGAGGCTGGCGGAAAAGACACATCCGCCGTAGAAAGTGCCCTTAGTACCGTTTACCCCCTCATTGACCGGTTGCTAAGCTCCTAGCGCGCCAGAAGCATACCCAGAGAAGCTTTCCATTCTCTGGCCGATTTGTGTTTACAGCTGCTTTTGTCGCGTTTTCGTTCGGAAGTGGAGCGTTCTGCCTTCCCCAAGGCCTGAGAGTTGAACGTGAAGCATCGCGTACAGACAATCAGGAACTGCGTCTCCGTTGCAATCCTGGCCGCCAGCTTGGCGTCGGCCGTACCGGTCCGCGCCCAGATTGCATCTTACATAGATGAGCACGGGAAGCTTATCTTTGTGAACGGAGATTCCCCGAAGCCGCTGCGCGGGAGTACTATTAGTAATGCTCACCCGGTGAATTTGGCCGCGCCGCTCAGATTTGCGGCGCCGGCAACGCCACCGGATCGGTTGGATCGCATCGTTCGCGAAGCAGCCGAGCGGCATCAAGTGGACCCGGCGCTGGTGAAAGCCGTTATCAGCACCGAGTCGGGGTGGAACCCCCAGGCAGTCTCCCGCAAGGGAGCTGTGGGGTTGATGCAGTTGATTCCCGAGACGGCACAACGCTTTGGCGTCGGAAACCCTTATGACCCGGCACAGAATGTCGAGGCCGGGACAACGTACTTGAAAACACTGCTCGATCGTTATGACGGCGATTTGAACAAGTCGCTCGCGGCTTACAACGCGGGCGAACATGCCGTGGATCGAAGCGGTGGCGTTCCCGCGTTTCGCGAGACGCGCCAGTACGTGCAGAAGGTAACCGACGCATACTTCCAGCCTGGCTCGGGTCGTAGCTCGACGCTGTGGAGTCCTCCAAAACCACAAGTGCGGCGAGCGACGGACTCGAGTGGCCGGGTTGTTTTCACGAACGAATGACGCGCACCGCCACCGCCCGAAACCACATCTCGATTCGAGCGCTTTTCCTGGTAGCCGGAATCGTCGCGTTCGGACTCACCAGTTTCGCCGAGCGCCCCGCTAGCGATAAGGATTCAGATCCTCGCTACGCCTTCGAGCGCGCCGTGCGCATGCGCACGCAACTGGAGGGCTACCTGCCGCGCGACCGTTCGCTTGCCAATTACAAAGACACGATTGCGGCGTATCACAAAGTTTATCTGCTTGATCCGCAGGCTGAAGAAGTGACCGCGTCGCTGATTGCTGAGGCTGAGCTTTACCGCGAAATGGGACGGCAGTTTGAGCCGAAGTATTTTCAGTCCGCGATTGATATGTATACGTTTCTGCTGAAGCAGTATCCGCGGACGCAGTATCGCGCTGCGGCTATTTTTGCGATTGCCGAGATTCAGCAGGATGACTTGGATCAGACGGAGCTTGCAGTTGCGACGTACAAGGATCTGCTGAAGCGCTTCCCGAAGTCGGACAAAGCTGACGCGGCACGGGCGGCTTTGAAGCAAATCTCCGATGCGAAGATCGCTGAAGCGCAAGGCAAGCAAGCCACACATCTTGAAGCCCGACCGCGAAGCGCCAAGCCGATGGAAGTGAGCGCGGCGGAAGCCGTTGCCGATTTTCCGCCGGTCAAGGGCGACGTGGCCGAGCCCCACGAATCCGATAAAGAGCGCATGCCTTATATCACCGGCGTGCGCACGTGGAATTCGCCGGGGCACACTCGCATCGTGGTGGCGGTGAGCGATACGGTGAAGTTCGAGTCGATGCACGTGGCATCGCCGGAACGGCTTTATTTCGATCTGCACAAAGCGCAGGTGGATCCGAAGGCCGACAAATCTCCCAAAGTTGATGCGGGGCTTCTGAAATCAGTTCATTTCGGGCAGAACAAGCCGACGGTTGTGCGCGTGGTGCTGGACGTAGGCGGCGCACTGAACTACTCGACGCAGTTTCTCTCGAATCCTTATCGCCTGGTGATCGACGTTCGCTCCGAAGAAGCGGCGAGGGAAGCCGCCGCTCCTCGCGTCGACGATTCGAAGTCCGCGGCAAAAGCTGCCGAATCGGTGCGGGCGAATTCGCACAACGTAACACCTCCGCCGCCGGGAAACTCAGCGGCTGATCTCGCTTCGAAACCTGCGATTCCGAAATCAAAAGTGAAAGCTGACCAGATCGCCGCGCTCAAACCGGCGCCCGCTCCCTTGCCTAAGCCGAACCGCGACGGGCAACGCTCGCTCACGCGCGCGCTGGGACTGAAAATCAGCCGCATCGTGATTGATCCGGGCCACGGCGGGCACGACACGGGAACGATTGGCCCGCACGGTTTGATGGAAAAGGATCTGTGCCTCGACGTGGCGATGCGGCTCGGCCGCTTGATCGAGCAGAAGCTGCCAAGCGCGGAGGTGGTTTACACACGCACGGACGACACCTTCGTTCCACTGGAAGAAAGAACGTCAATTGCCAACCAGGCGAAGGCCGACCTTTTCATTTCGATTCATGCGAACTCGAGCCACGATCCTGACGCGCGAGGAATCGAAACGTTCTATTTGAATTTCGCCACATCAGGCGAATCGATGGAAGTGGCCACGCGCGAAAACGCGCTGTCGCAATCGTCACTGCATGATTTGCAGGACATCATCAAAAAGATCGCGCGCAACGAAAAGATCGAGGAATCGAAAGAGCTGGCAGCGGATATTCAGGATTCGCTCTCGCGGCGTCTCCAAACCGTGAGCCAGGAAGAACACAACCGCGGCGTGAAGAAAGCGCCATTCATCGTGCTGATCGGAGCGAATATGCCCTCGGTGCTGTCGGAAATTTCCTTCATCAGCAATCCAAGCGATGAGCGCCTGCTGCGCAAGACGGACCAGCGCCAGCGCGTGGCCGACGGCCTTTACCGCGGCATCGCCAACTACCTCGACAGCTTGAACAGCCTCTCCATGAACAAGTCCAGGCTCGTCTCCGAAGATCGCACGGGACCAGTGGCGCCAAACGGGAACCACAAGTAGTATTCCGGCATCTAATACTCGTGCACTCAACCCAAATGAAAGCATTCATGCGCTTTACGGTAGTTTTGTTTCTGGCGACTCTGGTTTTCGCGGCACTGCCCGCTCATGCCCAAGGGATCCTCCCTGGTTCGTTTGGAGGCTGGTCAGGAAACGTGCAAGCGGGCCTCGCTCCGTCGGTTCCTCCGAACGGCGACGCCGCCAATGCCAACGCGACGGCTTTGCAAGAAGCTGCGCGGCGGGAATATGGCTTCTTCTCCGGCGAGAATGCCGATTACACGCGCGGCCCCGAAGAGATGCGAGTGAATCTATACAAGATGAAGGATCCGAGCGGCGCGTACGGCCTGTACTCGTATCTGCGCGCCACCGACATGCCACACGCTGACCTCACAGAGCATTCTTCGATGTCGCGCGAGCATGCGCTGGTGCTTGTTGGCAACATTGTTTTCGAAGTGACCGGAAAGGATTTGCCGAAGAATCGCTCGGCGCTGAAAGCGCTTGTGGCAGCTGTCGCGCCTCACGCGGAATCCGGCTTGCTGCCAACGATCGGGGATCGCATTCCGACCGAAGGATTCATTGACCGCACGGACAAGTACGTTTTGGGGCCCTCGACCCTCAACCAGGTGTTCCCGCTGGCGGATGGTGACTGGCTGGGATTTTCACAGGGAGCCGAGGCGGCGACGGCGAAGTATCGCGTGAACGGGCACGAACTCAATCTGGTGATTGCGGACTTCCCTACGCCTCAGACGGCTGCGAAGAAAGTCGTCGAATTGCAGAAGAAATTCAATATCAATGAATCGATAGATTCGAATGCAGCCGGGAATTCGAAGCCGCTGTATGCGAGGCGCGCCATGACTCTCGTGGCGATTGTTTCGGGCGCTACGACCAAGAAGGAAGCTGACGCCGTCCTGGACCAACTCGAATCGGGGACTGAGATTACCTGGAACGAGCCGACGTTTCAGTTCAAGGAGCCGAGCATCGGAGTGATGATCGTCGGGGCGATTACAGGCACCGGCGTGATCTGCCTGTTCGCGATTATCGCGGGACTGGCGTTCGGAGGTGTCCGGGTGGTGGTGAAGCGAGCGACAAATAAAGTCTTCGACCGGCCGGACCAGGTGCAGGTGTTGCAGCTGGGGCTTTCCAGTAAGCCTATCAATGCAGAGGACTTCTACGGATATCGCAAGTGATGCGGGCAGTGGAAAACTTTTGCAGACTTTTTGGTTACTATCCGCAAGTGTCTGAATTCAATAGGCTTGACGGACGTGTAAATTGTGCCTTTCCTGCTTGACTGGATTCTTGCACTCCACTAGACTGCGGTCGAGGACAGAGTTCTAGGCCCACCGCGCAGTGGCCGTGAGCTTTCTCCCCCTCGAAGGCCCGCTGAAAGGCGGGCCTTCTGCTTTTTACGGTGTGCCGGTTAGCGTACAGACTTGTGCTGTTTCGACGAGTCATCCGCGGCTTCTCAACAAATCGACGCACGCTTGGAAACCAACCAAATTCATTCAAAGACCTCAGGTCATCCCGATCCAACAGTGATCGGGAGGGACTTGAGCTACGGTTTTTTTTCGGCGGGCATCGGGTAAGGGTTTCGCGTGGTGCGTTCGTACGGGAGCGACTGAAAGGCCCACGACGAGAACTGCCTCGTCGTGGCTACCTGCGCAAGGAGAAACCAACGCCGAGTTCCTTTCCCCCAGGTAGTGACTTCGCGCATCTTGTAGCTTGGAGCTTTAATGGCGCGATCATGCCAAGTTCATTTGCCGGGCACGGCATGCCGTGCCCCTACTGAAGAAAGTGCTGCGGCGAAAGAACGAAGTCGTGGTGCGAGCCAAGCAATGGGGGACGCGGCGTGGCGTTTTGTTGGCACAGGCAGGATTGCCTGTGCTACTGAAAGGCAACGGCGCAATTAAGGGCAACAGCGCCGGCCGCCGGTCAGCCGTACGAAAGACAAGAGCAACGTCGAGCGGGACGCAAACTGCGCGCAGGATGCCCTTCGTTCCTCAGGGTGAACCGGCGCTACAAGCGAAAAAGGCAACGCGGAGGACGGGCGTGGACGGTAGGGTCAAGTACTGATTGTTCGCGCTTGGGGCTGGGCGGTATGCTGGGCGCAGTGGAGGGTGGCGATGGCGACTTCTGTGTGGCGGGGGATGATTTCGTTTGGGTTGGTGTCGATACCGATTCGGTTGTATGCGGCGGCGCGGGAGAAACGGATCAACCTGCACCAGATTCATAGTGTGTGCAAGACGCGGTTGAAGCAGCCGCTGTATTGTCCGCACTGTAAGAGGTTCGTGGATCGGAAGGAAGTGATCAAGGGGTATGAGTATGAGAAGGGGCAGTACGTTTATATCGAGCCGGAGGAGATTAAGAAGATTACGCCGGAGTCGGGGCGGACGATGGAGATACTGGCGTTTCTTGAGGAGCGGGCGGTGGACCCGATTTATTTTGATTCGTCATTCTTGGCGCTGCCGGATGAGAAGGCGGACAAGCCGTATGTGCTGTTGCTGAAGGCGCTGGAGGAGACGAACAAGATGGGCGTGGCGAAGGTGACGATGCATCAGCGCGAGTACACGGTTTTTATTCGGGCGCGGAATCACGGGCTCACGCTGCATACGATGTATTACCAAGATGAAATTGCGAGCGTGGCGGGTTACGGGAAAAATTACGATATTAAATTGAGGGCGGAAGAGGTGAGGCTGGCGGAGCAGTTGGTGGAGAGTTTGACGTCGCGATTCAAGCCTGAGGCTTATAAGGATGAATTCCAGGCGCGGCTGAAGGAATTGATTGATGCGAAGCTCGAGGGCAAGACGGTGGCTCCGACGCCGAAGCGCGAGAAGGCGCCGGTGATTGACATGATGGAGGCTCTGAAGAGGAGCCTGGGCGAGGGGCGTCGCACGGCGGCGGGCGGGGCGAAGGCGCGGCCGGGGAGGACGGCGTCGGCGGGCGGGCATCGGCAGCATCGCAAGGCGAGTTGAGGCGGGAGTTGTGTTGCTGGTCTGCGCTGACGCGAGGGCGAAGTTTCAATTTGCATCGCAAATTTGAATTTCAAATTTAAAATTTGGGCCAGCATCAAAATGGCGGCGCCACGCCGCTGCCGGCAAACCGGGTCGTAACAAAGCGGTGGCAGGCCACCGCACCCCACGTAAGAGCCTAATTCATAAGAGACAATTGACCGGGCGGGTGATGCGGTTCGCGGTATTGCCGCGATTCGATGCGCTTGTTTGCGTTTGCTTGACATGATGGAGTGGCGGCGAATATAAGGAACGGTTTCGAGCGGCGAGCAATTCGATTAGGAGAATCTTTGACAAGGAGAATCATGAGGCACGGACGAGGGGGAGAATCGCGGTGGGAGCAGGAACGATCGCAGGAAGAAGGGCGGCCGAATCGGAGGGAATTTTTGGCGGGATCGGTGGGGGCGTTGGCGGCTTCGCGGATGAAAAACTTGGGTGGGCTTAGTTCCCTTTCGCGTGAGGGGGCGGGGATGGAGAAAGCGCCTACGGCGGCGGCACCGCGTCGCGTGATTATTGATACAGACCCTGGCGTGGACGACGCGCTGGCGATTTTGCTTGCTCTGCGGTCGCCGGAATTGCAGGTGGAGGCGATCACGCCGGTGGCTGGAAATGTACCGCTGGAATTTACGCTGCCGAATGCGTTGAAGCTGGTGGAAATAGCGGGGCGGACGGATGTGCCGGTGGCGGGTGGGGCGCGGCATCCGTTGGTGAGGAAGCTCGTCACCGGGGAACACGTTCACGGGAACAATGGACTGGCAGGCGTGGAATTTCCGGAGCCGAAGATCAAGCCGGTGGCGGAATCGGCGCCGGAGATGATTCGGAAGATCGTGAAGGCGAATCCCGGCGAAATCACGATTGTGGCGGTGGGTCCGTTGACGAACGTGGCGCTGGCGCTGCGCGATGATCCGGATCTGGCGGCGAAAATCAAGGCCATCGTGATTATGGGCGGGTCGCTTTCGGGCGGGAACGTGACGCCGGCGGCGGAGTTTAATTTGTACGTGGATCCGGAGGCGGCGCGGATTGTGTTTGACGCGGGAGTGCCGCTGACGATGGTGGGGCTGGATGTGACGCGCAAAGTGCTGTTTACGGACCAGCGCCTGAAGGCGCTGGAGACGGCGAAGAATCCGTCGGGGATTGCGGCGGCGAAGATTATGGCGGCGACGCTCGAGCATTTGAATCGAGGGCCGCATCCGATGATCGAGGCGATGCACGATCCGTTGACGGTGGCGAATTTGATCGATCCGGGAATTTTGACGTTGAAGGATTATTACGTGGAAGTGGAGACAGAGGGCGAGTTCACGGCGGGAGAAACGATTGGGTGGGCGTATGGGCCGGCGCGAGGGTCGGCGCCAATGGCGCTTGCGAATACGCATGAGGGGTCGCCGGTGGTGGTGAGGGAAGAAGCTTTCAAGGCGAATGCGCGAGTGGCGGTGGAAGTGGATGCGGAGAGATTTTTCCGGCTGCTGCTGGGGCGGCTTACGGCTTAGCTTTTACGGCTTAGCTCTTACGGCTTAGACCTTACGGCTTAGCTTCGATCGGCTGGATGCTGGTGTCAGCTTCGATTACTGGGATCAGGTCTGTGGGAATCTGAATTTTCGCGATGTAGCCGCGGGCGCCGACGTCGGCGGCTGCTCGGGCCATTTCGAGCGAATGATGCTGCGTGACGAAATAGATGTTGGCGTCCGGCAGATCTTTGTGGATTAGCTGGGCGGCTTGCAGGCCGTTGAGATTGGGCATCGAGACGTCTAAGAGAATTACGTCGGGTGCGAGGGCGAGGGCTTTTTCTACGGCGTCCTTACCATCTGTAGCTTCCCCGCATACGCTCCAACCTTTGTGCATTTCGAGGAGCATTTTCAGGCCCGCGCGAACCATCGGCACGTCGTCTGCGATGAGTATTCGTAGCATTGCGTTACCTCCATTGCTCGATGCTGCTTCTGTGCACTGACAGGAAGGAGCGGGATCGTGAGAAGGAACGCGGGGCCAGGAGATGAGCTCGTCTTCTGCTATCAAGATAAGATGCGGGTTAGGGTTTACGAATCGGGTAATTCGTGTATTCGATGGCGTTTCGCGTGACTCTATGGACACATAGTCACAGGGGTTTTCCTCAGACTGTGCAAAAGGGGAAAGGCCAAGCGTCAGTCGTCGGAAGTACTAATTCAGAAGGCTGCGGGCGTCGGAGATGCGGATTGAGCGCGCGGATTTGATAGACTCCTGCGCGAGAGGAGAAAGTTATGCTGCGGACTATTGGCACTGTGTTTTTGGGTTCCCTTTTCACGCTTGGCCTGGCGAATCCAACTGCGCCGACAAGCTATGAAAATTTGAACTCTGTTCTGTGGATGCAGACGGCTGTGGAGTACAAGGCAGCCACGGTGCAGACCTACCGGGTGGCGCAAGCGGCGTTGCTGCAAGGGCTTCGCGATCCGCATTGGACGGCGGCGCTCGAACAGGGCGGCGATTTTGCGAACCTGCCTCCGGCTGTGATTTTGGATTTGGATGAGACTGTGCTGGACAATTCTGCGTTTGATGCGCGACTGGTGGCGTCCCCCGTGCCGCAGAATGAAATCGGCGCGGAGTGGACAAAATGGGCTAATGAAGTAGGCGCAGGTCTGGTTCCCGGGGCGATCGATTTTTTACAGTTCGCGCATGCCAATGGCGTGACGCCGATTTACATCACGAATCGGAGGTGCGATTCATCGAAAGATGACGATCCGACGGTGGCGGTGCTGCGTAAGCTTCAGGTGCCACTCGACTCACCGGTCGATCGATTATTTTGCGCGAAGGACAGCAAGGATACTGACAAGACTCCCCGGCGGAAATTGGTGGCGGCAAAGTTCCGTATTCTTTTGCTGTTCGGGGACCAACTTGGAGATTTTCTGACGATCCCGCCGGGTGAGGCAAACCTTGCGGGTCGCGAGAAACTTTTCGTTGCTCACCAGAGCTTGTGGGGCGAGCGGTGGTTTCAACTGCCGAATCCGATGTATGGATCGTGGGAGGGCGCGGTCGGCTATACGGTTCCGGAAAAGTTGAAACATTTACGGCAGTGATTGCTGACGTAGGCGACTGATGCCCCGATTGGACACGATTTTCGGACCGGCGTAAAATTGGGGTTCGTAGGCATCCGACCATACGAGGGCTTAATGATCGCCGAGGCAAAGCAATCCTATCGTGGCGTCATCTGCATACACTGTCATCAACCGACTCCGTTGACGCCATCCGCAGAAAGCAAGGAGCAGAGGCATAAAGATGGAGCGCAACTTGCGGAAGATGAGTTCGCAATTTTTTCCAATCCACTGAGATGCCGCGCTTGCGGGAAGGAAGCCGTGTATACGGCAAAAGATGTGAGGGATTTCGAAGGGAGTCCTCCAAAAAGGCAGCGCAGGCGCTCGGCGAGTTCGTCCGGCTAGCACTGCTGTCACTTCGTTACAGGAAATTCACCAGGGCGTCGGTCGTTTGCTTCGGTTGTTCTTCAAGCATCCAGTGGCCGGAGTTGTGGACGATGACTACCGTCACGTCCGTGGCGACCAATTTCATCTGGGCTGCCAGCGCTTCTCCGAGCGATTTGTCGCCACCGATGGAAAGTACTGGCATCGTCAGCTTCGTTTGGGCCATTTGGGCGAAATCCTTGGAGACTCGGGGCCAGGAAGCGAAGTATTTCCATGATGCGCCCATCCGTCCTGGGCGCGAATAGGCGGCGATATGGGCTTTGCGATCCGCTTCCGGGATCGAATGGTTCTTCTCGGCGGCGAGATCGTTCCAGAAATACGCGAAGTAGATATTCTCTCGGCCTCTTACCAGAGCTTCGGGCGTCGGGCCGTTGAAGCGGAAGTGCCAGTAGTTCGGGTCATTGTAAATTGCCCCCAACCTTCCACGCCCGGTAGAAATGCGTCCATCACTACCAGTTTCTCCACTTCCGACGGGAATTGCGCCGCATACGCATACGCCACCATCAGGCCGATATCGTGTCCGACGACGCGCGCCTTCGTAACGCCTAGTGAGCGCACGAGATCGTGAATTTGAATTGCGGCGGTTTTCATGTCCATTTCGCCGGTAGGAATTGAGGAATCTCCGATGCCGGGAAGATCCGGAGCGATTACGGTGAACTTGGCACCAAGGATGGGAAGGATTGGATTCCACATGCGCGACGTTTCAGCAAAACCGTGCAGAAGTATCACAGCAGGTCCCGAGCCGCCAGTGGTGTAGTGGATGGTGGATCCCCCAATGGTGGCATCGCGCGAGGCAAATTTCTTGGTGGCGGTCTGACCAAACGCATTACCCGAGAAGGCAGCGAGTATACAGACGACGGAGATAGTGCAGACAAGTTGAAGGAGAGAAAATCGGCGTTTCATGCGGTTGCCTCCGGCTCGTGACGGTACTCTGCAAGAGCCGGGGAATCAATCTGGTTGATGCTTGGTGCTGTACGGGGCACAACAGGAGGAGAGGAAAGGGGACGACAGCGGCGATCGACAGCTAGCTTTCACACTTCTTGCGAAAATTAGTGGCGGGTGAGTCTGTAAGCCGGATTCTGTGTGCTGCGTCTCGTGCGCTAACTTGCGTTAGCGGCGATTGGCGCTCCTGATGCCGAGTTAATCGGCACCGGGACTAAACCGACGCAGCGCGACGATCATTCCTCTAGGTCCCGGATCGCTCCGGGACTCAAGCAGCCTACCCGAGGGTCAGAGCGCCGCGCTCTTGCGAACGCGATGCATACGGGCCGGGCCAGCCCTCCCCTCCTATTTGGCCTTGCTCCACGCGGGGTTTTCCGTGCCCCGAGTGTCGCCACCCGGGCGGTGGGCTCTTACCCCACCTTTTCACCCTTGCCAAATGCGCTCGACCGAAAGAGGCGAGCCCGCGGTTTTGCCGTGGGCCTGCCGCAGGGTGCGAATCACACCGGCGGTATATTTTCTGTGGCACTTTCCGTGGCCGCGACTTCGCGTTTCGCCTTCGCGGAACGCGCGACGCAACCCCCTGGCGTTACCAGGCGCGTTGCCCTTTCGCCGCGGCTCTTGCGAGGTAGCGGCGATGGGAGTCCGGACTTTCCTCCCGCTGGCTTTTTCACCTTGCGATGAATTTGGCCAACCGGCGATCATCCAACTCACCCGCCAGGATAATTATACGGCATGTGCGGAGGTGGAAGTGGAGGAATGCGGGTTGGATTGTGGAGGCGGCGATTGAGTCGATGAGCCGCAAAGACGAAGAGAGATCCCTCCACTTCGGTTGGGATGACCGAAAGGCTTATTGGCGGGAAATCGAAGTAGTCGCGATGCGAAAAGGTTCACGACCGGAAAATGCCCACGACAAGGACGGCATCGTCGTGGCTACCTTCGCAGTAATTCGCAGCACGGAAGCGAGTGATCGCGGATTTTATTTTGCTGGGAGGAGTCTTTCGAAGGCGGCTTCGTCGAGGATTGGAACGCCGAGGGTCTTGGCTTTGTCAAATTTTGAGCCGGGGTCGCTGCCTACTACCACGTAGCTCGTTTTTTTGCTTACTGTGCCGCCGGCTCTGCCGCCGTAGGCTGCTACGAGTTGTTCGGCTTGTTCGCGGGAGCGGCGTTCGAGGGTGCCGGTGAAGACAAACGTCTTGCCGGCGAATTGCGTGCCTTTAGGCGCAGGGCGATCTTCTTTCATGTTGACGCCGACGGCGCGCAGATTGTCGATTAGTTTGCGGTTGGCGGACTCGGAGAAAAATTCGTGCACGCCTTCGGCGATCTTGGGACCGATTTCGGCGACTTCGAGCAGTTCGTCTGTGGAGGCCGAAGCGAGTTTTTCCATCGAGCCAAAGTGACGGGCGAGGAGCTGGGCCGTGCGCTCGCCGACGAACGGAATGCCGATGCCGTAGATGAGGCGCTCGAGGCTGTTCTTTTTGCTTGCGGCGATTTCATCGAGCAGATTCTGGGCGGATTTTTCGGCCATGCGATCGAGGTTGGAGAGCGACTCGAGATCGAGTTTGTAGATATCGGCGTAATCCTTTACGAGATTCTTTTCGATGAGCTGATCGACGATTTTTTCGCCGAGGCCGTCGATGTTCATGGCGTGGCGGCCGGCAAAATGAAGCAGTGATTCACTTCTTCGATCCGGGCAGGAGACGTTGACGCAGCGATAAGCTACTTCGCCTTCGGCGCGATGGACGCGCGTACCGCACGATGGACACTTATCCGGCATCTTGAACTGCTTTTCTTCGGTGCCGTGCTTCACAACTTTCAGAACATGCGGAATTACTTCACCGGCGCGCTCGACGAGAACCGTATCGCCGGCGTGGATATTGAGGCGTTCGACTTCGTCCATATTGTGTAGGGTGGACTTCGAAACCGTGACGCCGCCGATCTGGACGGGCTCAAGAATCGCGAAGGGAGTGAGCACGCCTGTGCGTCCGACGCTGACGGCGATTTCTCGAAGGAGAGTGGTTTCCTGATGCGCCGCGTATTTATAGGCGACGGCCCAACGGGGGGCCTTCGAAGTGAAGCCGAGCTCATTCTGCAAACCGATTTCGTCCACTTTGACCACGATGCCATCGATTTCATATTCCAATTTTTCGCGCTTCGATTCCCAGGCGGTGAGATATTTCTCGACTTCCGCGAGCGAATGACAGACTTTCCAATCGTCACTCGCCTTGAAACGAAGAGCCGACAGCGTTTCGAGAATTTCCGAGAGGCGCTTCTTGGGGCCGCGTCCGTTCACGAGCATGTAATAGGCAAAGAAATTCAGCCGGCGCGAGGCGGTGACGCGTGTATCGAGCATGCGGACCGAGCCGGCTGCGGCATTGCGAGGATTGGCGAATACTTTGCCGCCTTGTTCGGCCTGGAGGCGATTCATTTCTTTGAAGGCGTCGCGCGTCATGATCACTTCGCCGCGCACTTCGAAGTTGCTGGGGATACCGGCTTTCTTCAGCAGGACCGGATCGATACGCAGTGGAATCGAGCGGATTGTCTTTACGTTGGGCGTGACGTCTTCGCCGGTGGTTCCGTCGCCACGCGTGACGCCTCGAACGAGCGAGCCATTTTCGTAGATCAGGGAAAGGCTCAGGCCATCGAACTTGTGCTCGGCCACGTAATCGACTTTTTCGCGGCCGGTGGTTTCGTGAACGCGTCGATCGAAGGCAGCCAGAGCTTCGAGCGAGAGAGCATTGTCGAGGCTGACCATCGGCGTTTGATGGCGGACTTTCAGAAAGCCTTCGCGCGGGGCGCCGCCGACGCGCACGGTGGGCGAATCGGCGGTGACGAAATCCGGATATTGCGCCTCGAGTTCTTTGAGGCGGTTCATCAGCCGATCGAATGCCGCATCAGAGATTTCGGGGTCGTCCATCACGTAGTAGGCATATTCGTGGTGGCGAATCTTGTCGCGCAGGCTTTCGATTTCTTTAGCGTCTTGTTTCTTCGACATGAAACCTCTGAGGGATGAAGCGAACGAAACCGGCACAATATTATACAATGTGAGTTTGCTTTCGCACTGCGAGACGAGACATTTGATGGCGAGGCTATGCCTGACGGAATCCAAGACGCGCTTTTGATCTACAACCCGACGAGCGGGCGGAGACAACACCGTCGCTTCGCGGAAATCGAGCAGGCGGTGCGCATCCTGAAGGATGCGGGGATTCGCACCGAGCTTGCGCCGACGACAGCGCCGATGAGCGCGACAGCGATTGCCCGGCTGGCCGTGCAGCAAGGGCGCGGGATGGTGATTGCGTGCGGCGGGGATGGGACGAACAACGAAATCGTTAATGGCCTGGCCGGCAGCAATGTGCCGATGGCCGTGTTGCCGGCTGGAACGGCCAATATTCTGGCTAAGGAGCTGGGAATTCCGTGGGATATTCCTCAAGCTGCGCGGCTAATTTCAGGAGGCACGGTCCGGCGCGTTGCGCTGGGGGTTGCGATTCCGGCAGAGGGACGGCATACGGATCAAGTACCGGCGGAAGGGCGCTACTTTCTGTGTGTGGCGGGAGCAGGGCCTGACGGGGCGATTGTCAACGGCGTGGATGGAGAGTTGAAGAAGAAGGCGGGAATTCTGGCGTATTGGCTGGAGGGGATGCGCCAGGTCTTCAAGTATGGGTTCCCGGAGATGCGCGTGCATTCGAATGGCGAGGAGCGGCGGGCGACGATTGTCGTCGTCGGGCGGACTGTGAACTACGGCGGTCCCTTTAAGATTACGACCGGCGCGGATTTATTTGAGGACTCTTTCGAGTTTCTGACGAACTCGGCGAAAAGCCGGCTGCGCTACTTGGGGGCTTTGCCAGCGCTGTGGATGGGGAAACTCCGCAGCCTTGACGGAATTGACGCTTGGAAATCCACCGAGGCAATTTGCGAACCGAATGGCGACGGGCCTCTGTGGGCGCAAGTGGATGGCGAGCCGATCGGAGATTTACCGATTAAATTTTCGATTGTGCCTAATGCGCTTTCGCTCGTGATTCCTGGGCGCAACGGTCGATAGCCGAAGCCGCTTTTGCTAATTTAGGTCCTAGATCTTCTGTATTCTGCGCGGAGGTGTGGGCTGCGAGGGCGGGTTTGAGACCCGCCCCTACTGCTTCTTGGCATTCGCGTCGCCATTCGATAAGTCTGTGCGGGCTACTCTGTTAGGATGCGTGCGTGGAGCCGGTGACGCATGCATTGACTTCTCTGGCGCTCGCGCGCGTGGGGCAGCGGCGCTTGCCGCGATTTGGAACGGCGATGCTGGTGGTGGCCGGTGTTGCGCCTGATCTTGACTACGCGAGCTACCTTGGCGGCGCCGGTTCGTTTCTGAAATACGATCGGACACTGTTGCATTCTCTTCTATCTTCCTTTCTGCTGGCGATTGCACTCGCCGCGGCGTTTTACTTCGCTGCGCTTGATCGTGAGAAGAAGACTTCTGGGTTAGAAGATTTGCCGGCCTCGAAACTAACTTTTGGGGCGGCGTTTCTTTTGTGCGCGATCGGAATTGCGGCGCATTTGCTGCTCGATCTAGTGAGCGGCGTGGGGGTGCGGCTGTTTTGGCCTTTTCGAGCGCGGTGGTTCGCGTTCGATCTGCTGCTCGACTTCGATATTTGGATACTGCTGTTTCTTGTTGCAGGACTGCTCTTACCCATGTTGATAGGGCTCGTGAGCGAGGAGATTGGTGAACGAAAGAAACGCACTAGCGGAGGCGGAAGCGCGATCGCTGCACTCGTACTGATTCTTGCGTACGTGGGCGCGCGCGGCGCCCTGCATAGTAGTGCCGTCGATCTGCTTGAGTCCCACGATTACCATGGCCGCGTTGCACTTGCGGTGGGTGCATTTCCGGAATCGACTTCCCCTCTCGAGTGGCGCGGAGTGGTGTCCACCGATAACACAATCGAAGAGTTAGGTGTGCCGTTTGGGGTCGGGCGCGAATTTGATCCGGAGCACAGTGCGACGCAATATAAGCCTGATGATTCTCAGGCCCTACAGGCTGGCCAGCAGACGGCGGCGGCGCAGCGGTTCTTGAAATATGCGCGATTTCCCATTGCGAGTGTGGTGCGTACCGGCAACAGCTATCAATTCGAATTGCGCGATGCGCGTTTCGCTGCGGATGACGGCAGTGCTTGCAACATTCTGGTGCGCGTGAGAGTCGGCGAGGACATGCGTGTTCTGGAGCAGGGTTTTCTGTTTGCTTCGCGAAGATAAATTGATTGAAGGGCGATCAGCGGCTGTGTCCTGGGTGTCCCAGGGAGAGACGGCTGATGAGAAAAAGCAGGAGCATCGCCACCACAATAGCTATGCCGAATGCAGCGCTGTGCGCGATCATGAATCGAAGAGCGGCGTCGCCGTATCGGACCGCGAGAATTCCCTCCACCAGATAGCGAAGGCCACGGCTCGACAGGATCGAAAGCACGAACGTCCGCAGCGGCACTTGAAAGACTCCTTGCGCTAACACGAAAATTTTAAATGGGAAGGGCGGCGGAAGAACTGCGGGGATGAAGACGCTGAGAAACGCGTGGCTGTCGACCCAATCTTTGATTCTTGCGGCTCGTCCCCCGGCGTGGCGGTGGAAGTACGCTTCGCCGCCTTTTTTTGCGAGCAGATAGAGCCAGATGCAACCTGCAAGCGATCCGATCGTCGCCATGGCGACGTAATAGGGCATGCGCGCCGGGTTCGTGTAGCAGAGTTGAAAGACGAGCGCGTCGGTGACGAATGGAAACGAGAGAACCGATGAATCGAGGAACGCTACAACAAAGAGCCCGCCACCGCCCATTACGGCGACAATTCGCTGGAGCCACGGAGGTAATTTCGGTTGTTTCATGCGCGATTCGACGATTCACGTAAAGCGACCGATTGTAGCAGAGTCACGCGCACGCGCCCGTGACGCAAGGAACACGAAGGCAAGGAACACGGCAAAGTGAAATTTCCCAGGGCGATGCTCCGGATCGCAAATTGCTGATTCTGTGTTCGTCAGATAGAATTCACGCTTGAGCAATTCTCCTCAGGCAACGTCACTTCTCGATCCCTTGAACGAGCGCCAGCGTGAAGCTGTGCTCGCGACCGGGGGCCCGCTACTCGTGCTGGCTGGCGCGGGAACCGGCAAGACGCGGGTGATTACGTATCGCGTGGCACACCTGATTGAAAAGGGCGTGCCGGGGCGCGCGATTCTCGCCGTCACATTCACAAATAAGGCTGCAGCCGTGATGAAAGAGCGAATCGGCGATTTACTGCGCTCGAGTGGCCAGGATGCTTCGGAGGTTTGGGTCTCAACTTTTCATTCTTTCTGCGCGCGATTGCTGCGGCGCGAGGCGGTGAGCGCGGGCCTTCCGCGCGACTTTGCGATCTTTGATGACGACGATCAGACTGCCGCGGTCAAGCGCACGTTGATGCAGCTCGACCTTCCGACCGACGACTATCCTCCTCGAAGCATGCGGGCGCAGATCAGCCATGCCAAGAATCACGGAATTACCCCGGATGAAATGGAAGCGAGCGCCGGCGTCGCTCGCGATGAGGAGCGCAAGGAAGTAGCAAAAGTATTTCGCGCCTATAACGAGATGCTGCGCAAAGCGAGCGCGCTGGACTTCGATGATTTACTGCTGCGCGCGGTGGAACTATTGCAACAGAACGCGCCGGTGCGGGCGGCATGGAGCTCTCGCTTCGAATATTTGATGGTGGACGAGTTTCAGGACACAAATGCGGCGCAAGAAGAGCTGGTGCGCTTACTGGCGGGCACGCGGAAGAACGTTTGCGTGGTAGGAGACGAAGACCAGTCGATCTACAGCTGGCGCGGGGCGCGTGCGGGCAATCTGAAGCGCTTCACCGAAGATTTTCCTGGAGCAAAAACCATTCGGCTGGAAGAGAACTACCGCTCGACGCAGAAAATCTTGGATGCCGCGGCGGCGGTGGTCCGGAACAATTCTGACCGGCTGGGGAAAACGCTTCAGGCCACGCTTGGGTCAGGCGACGGGTTGCGATTCTTCGAGGCGCAGGATTCGTATGCCGAGGCGGAGTTTGTTGTTGGCGAGATATCGTCGGCAATCCGGAACGGTCCGGATGCGCGCGTGGCGGTTCTGTATCGCACTGGGGCGCAATCGCGGTCGTTCGAGGAAGTTTTGCGGCGGCTGGGGATTCGCTATCGCGTCGTTGGGGGCTTCAGCTTTTACGAGCGGGCCGAAGTGCGCAATGCGCTGGCGTATGTGCGCTTATTGCTGCACCCCGAAGACGATGTGGCGCTTTTGCGCGTATTGAATGTTCCGCCACGCGGAATCGGCGTGGCCACAGTTGCCATGCTCGAAACCAGCGCGAGGGAGACCGGTAAGTCGTTGTGGGAACTAATTCGTGCCGGTGAATTCGCGACGGGCAAGAAGCTCAGCAATGCCTTGAATTCTTTTCGGGAAATTATCGAGCGTTTGCAGGAAGAATGCACCGGCTTGCCGCCCGCGCAGCTGATTGAACGCGTGCTGGAACGTTCCGGCTATCTTACCTACGTGGAGCAACAGGACAATCTGGAACACACCGCGCGCGCCGAGAATTTGCGCGAGCTTTCAAACGCGATGGCTGAAGCCACAGAGCAAGGGCAAACGCTCGAGGACGTCCTCGATGCGGCCGCGCTGGTAGCGGACTCTGACGAATATGATCCGACAATTCCCGTTTCGTTAATGACCCTGCACAGCGCGAAGGGGCTGGAATTTGACGCGGTATTTCTGGCAGGTCTCGAGGAAGGGCTTTTGCCTCACACTCGATCGGGAAGCAACTTATCGGAGATCGAAGAGGAACGACGGCTGTTTTACGTGGGAATGACTCGAGCGAAACAATCGCTCACGATTTCGCGGGCAATTTACCGCCGGAACTACGGAGAAGAACGGTTGCGTGCTTCGACGCCGTCGCGCTTCCTCGCTGAAATTCCTGCGGAGCTGATTGAAGCGGCTTCCGGCTCGCTGGCGGAGCCCGGGCAGACCAGGCGTTACGAAGCAGATCCGGATTTCTCGGAAAGCTATTCATATCGAAGGCCACGCACACCGTACGGAAAGAGCAGCGGCGCTCGCACGTCTCCCCGAGTTTCGGGACGACCGACGAGTAACGACCCGCTGATTGGCGCGCGTGTGCGGCACTCGAAGTACGGGCTGGGCACGATTATCGAAATCGAAGGCGAAGGTGAAGATCGCAAGCTGACGGTAAGCTTTCAAGATTACGGCGCCAAAAAACTGATCGAGCGATATGCGAATCTTCAACTCGCTTAATGGCGACAGCAAGAGCTCGGGAGCTTCTGCGTTTGCAAGCGCGCAATTGTGAATTCAGGTAGTCGCTCTGGCACGGACTGCTGTTAGGATGAGGCGCTCCTGGCGTTCGGCGGCGGTTGCGCGGAGTCGGGTCGCGTTATAGAGTTTTTTTCGCTCACAAGGGAAGGTGCCGATTGGGTGCACAGATCTTCCGCACCAAAGACATCGACAAGCTGATTTCGGATTCGCAGGAGCCCGACAAACGGCTGAAAAAGTCGCTTGGGGCGGTCAGCTTGACGTCGCTCGGCATCGGAGCCGTGATCGGCTCGGGAATTTTCACGGTGATCGGGACCGCTATCGCGGGCCAGAAAATGCAGTTCAGCTCCATTCTGAATGCTCCTCTGCTTGAATACCTCATTTATCATTCCGCGTCGTTCGGACGCCCGGGTGCGGGGCCGGCGATTGCACTGTCGTTTGTTTTGGTTGCGATTGCGTGCGGATTTGCCGCACTTTGCTATGCGGAACTGGCCGCAATGATTCCGATCGCCGGAAGCGCTTACACGTACACCTACGCAACGATGGGCGAACTTATCGCGTGGATTATCGGCTGGGACTTAATTCTGGAGTACGCCGTGTCAAACATGGCGGTGAGCGTTGGCTTTTCGGCGCACGTCGTAAACTTGCTAGATTATTTTGGGATTCACGCGAGCTTGCGTTGGATTTCGCCCGCTTATTTGCCGGCAGGTTTATCTGACCTGCAGAACAACGTGCTCTACGAACCTGGCTGGCACTTCGGCTTCAACTTGCCCGCGTTCATCATCGTGATGATCTTGACGATGATTCTCGTCCGCGGGATTCGCGAATCGGCTGAGACAAACAACGTGATGGTGATTCTGAAGATTGTCGCCATTCTGGTGTTCATTACGTTCGCTTCGCGCTTGATTCATCCTGCAAACTGGCACCCATTTGCTCCGAATGGGTGGCCCGGGATTCTGACGGGTGGCTCGATCGTGTTCTTCACTTATATTGGATTTGATTCGGTTTCAACCGCAGCCGAGGAATGCAAGAATCCGCAGCGCGATTTGCCCATCGGAATTCTGGCCACGCTTATTATTTGCACGGTGCTGTACATCGGCGTGGTCGTGGTGCTTACGGGTCTCGTGCCATGGCAGACGCTTCTCGATGACGCCGCGCCAGTTGTCAACACGATGAAAAAACTGCATTTTGGGTCGATTCAATTGATCGTGCTGATTGGCGCACTGATGGGAATGATTTCGTCATTGTTAGTGTTCCAACTGGGGCAGGCACGCGTTTGGTTCGCGATGTCGCGCGACGGGCTCTTGCCGAAGCTCTTCAGCCGCGTTCACAAACATTACCGTACCCCCGATTTCTCCACGTGGGTCGCAGGTTTCGTGGTGGGAATTCCGGCCGGACTGCTGGATATCGGAACACTCACCGATCTTTCGAATATCGGCACCCTGTTTGCGTTCGGCTTGGTTGCAGCCGGTGTACTGATCCTTCGATACAAGCAGCCTGAGCGGCACCGCGCATTTCGTGCACCGGGCGGTTTGACCGCTCCGATCGCGACAATCCTCACGTGCATACTGTTGATGGCGGGCCTTCCCATCATAAGCTGGATTCGATTCTTCCTCTGGCTCACCATCGGGCTATGCCTTTACTATTTTTACGGGCGTCGCCACAGCCAGCTAGCGACTCCAAAACCAGGTGAGCCTGCGACAAGAGGGGAAAAGCTCTAATGCGGTTGCGGTTTTCTCTCGCGCTTGTGCTGATTGTGGCGATTCTTGCCTCGAGTCTGCCTTCATCTTTTGCCTGGGGCGACAATGCCCAGCGGCTGATTACGAATAAAGCGGTAGAGACGTTGCCGGACGAGATCCGGCCGTTTTTCGAAGCGAACCGCCAATTTCTGCTTCAGCATTTAGCGGATCCGGAGGAAGCTGAAAAGCGAGACTCGACGCTCGAGAATCTCGATTTCATCAAGCTCGACCACTACGGCCAGTTCCCTTTTTCCAATCTTCCGCGCGCGTACACGGCAGCCGTATCGAAATTTGGCCGGCGATCGGTTTACAACAACGGAGTGCTCCCGTGGCAAGTGGGAACCTACAGCAAAAAGCTAACCGACGCGTTCCATGACCATAACTGGGCCGACGCCAAAATGTCCGCGGCCTATCTGGCTCACTACGTGGCCGAAGCGCACGACCCTTTCAATACAACCATGAACTGGGATGGCAAACTCTCAAATCAATTGGGAGTGAATGAGCGTTTCGGGAAAGGGCTTGTGGACCGCTTTCAATTGTTCTTTTTCGTGAAGCCGAACGAAGCCGTCTTTATTCACGACCCGACCGATCACGCGTTTGAAATGGTGCTCAGCGCCCACTCCTGGCTCGAAAACATTCTGCTATCCGACATGCGCGCTCATCAGGGCCTCAGCGGCTATACGGATGAGTATTACGACCGCTTCTACGCTCAAGCCGGCGCAGTGCTGGTTCGCCAGCTCTCAGATGCTTCGACGGATCTGGGCTCCTATTGGATGACCGCGTGGATCAATGCAGGGCGTCCGCAATTGCCCGGACAGTAGGCGACGTGGCAACTGAACAAACCCCGCCGACGAGCATCGTCTCATCGCTCCCAAAGGCGGAATTGCATCTGCATCTCGAGGGCTCGATTCGTCCCGATACGGCGGTTGAATTGGCTGCGCGGCACGGAACGAAACTCACACGCGAAGAAGTCCTGGCTCGCTACAACTATTCCAACTTCATGGGCTTTATCGAAACATTTAAATGGATTACATCCTTTTTGCGAACGCCGGACGATTACGCGCTGATCACTCGTCATCTGGCAGAAGAACTATTACGACAGAATGTTGTGTATGCCGAAATCACGATTTCTGCCGGCGTCATGCTGCGACGCATGCAGAACGTTGCGGCAAATTTCGAAGCGATTCGAGAAACCGCGCAAAGCGTTCCGTTTCGCCGATTGCGAACGGCATATATTTTCGATGTAGCCCGGCAGTTTGGAGCGGAAGCCGCAATGGAGGTCGCGCGATGGGCTTCGAAGCTGCAGGCTTCCGGGGTCGTGGCATTCGGGATGGGCGGGGACGAGCTAGCGGGGCCGACGACGAGTTTTCGGCCGGCATTCGATTATGCGCGCCAAAATGGGCTCCGAATCGTGTGCCACGCAGGCGAGATTGGAGGCCCTGACTCGGTTCGCGAGGCGGTGGAGATTCTTGGCGCCGAGCGAGTTGGGCACGGAATCGCCGTGATGAACGACCCCGCGCTGGCAGAATCGCTCATCACTCGGCGCGTCGTTCTCGAGAACTGCCCGTCGAGCAATTTGTGCACTGGAGCGCTAGCGAAGCAAACGGGCAAGCCAGATGCTTCACTGAAAGACCATCCGCTGCCGAAATTCCTCGAGCAAGGCCTGCTGGTTACGCTTTCTACGGATGACCCCGCGCTATTTCACACCGATTTGCTAAAAGAATATGCGCTCGCCGAATCGCTTGGGCTCCCCAGAAAAAGGATGCTCGAGCTCGCGGAGAACAGCATTAACGCGGCATTTTTGCCGCCGATGGACAAACGTGAATTGCTTGAGAATTTTCGTGGAGCTGCAAAAGCGGCAGGATTGGTATAATCGCGGCAATGAAAGCACATGTGTGGGTGATGCTGAAATCCACCGTCCTTGATCCTCAGGGACAGACTATCCAACGCGCCTTGGCCTCCCAGGGATTCGCTAGCGTTCAGGATGTCCGGCAAGGCAAATTTTTCGTTCTGAATCTCGATGGCATGGGCCGCGACGAAGCGAAGAGTCAGGTCGAGAGGATTGCCAAAGATGTGCTCACGAACCCGGTGATCGAAGAGTTCCGCTTCGAAATTCTGGAATAGCTCACTGCAAATCCGTTTCTTGCACCTCGTCGAGCTTTAAGCAACAAATCGCCGCCTCTTCTTGTCTCATCAAACGTATGTGCTAACCTGATTGAGTCCCACGATTGAAGCAAGTCCCTGGAGCGAACACTGTGTGCGGAATTGTTGGGTATATTGGGCCTAAAGCTGTTGTTCCGTTGGTGATAGACGGCCTGCGTCGGCTCGAATACCGCGGATATGATTCAGCCGGGATTGCGGTTGTAGGACAAGACGGTAAGCTCGAAATCCGCCGCGCATCCGGGAAGCTAAAAAACCTCGAAGACCTGCTAGCGAAATCGCCGATCGAGGGTGTGTATGGGCTTGGACATACACGCTGGGCCACGCATGGCCGCCCCACCGAAGAGAACGCGCATCCGCACCGCGATTGCACCGGCGAGATCGTCGTCGTCCACAATGGAATTATCGAGAATTACCTCGAACTGAAGCACCAATTGATCGGGGAAGGGCACAAATTTCAGACCGAAACCGACACCGAAATCATCGCTCACCTCCTCGAGAAATATTCGAAGAATGTCCCACTCGAAGAAGCGGTGTTGAAAACCGTAAAGCTTCTCAGGGGCGCTTATGCCTTGGTGGCGATGTCCACGCGCGACCCGAATAAGATTGTGGCGGCGAGGCTGGGACCACCGGTGGTGATTGGTCTGGGCCAGAACGAATTTTTTGTGGCGAGCGATATCCCCGCAATCCTGTCGCACACTCGCGAAGCTTTCTTCATGGGCGACGGGGAAATCGCAATTCTCACTTTAAAAGGTGTTCGTGTCGTCGATTTCGACAATCGCCCGGTGACGCCAAAGGTCCAGCACATTACGTGGGATCCGATCATGGCGGAAAAGGGCGGCTTCAAGCATTTCATGCAGAAGGAAATTTTCGAACAGCCGCGCGCGGTTCGCGACACGCTCCTTGGACGAATCTCCCAGGAAACGGGGAAAGTCTTCCTGGACGAAATGGACATCACCGAGGAGGAATTCCGAAATTTCCGCGAAGTGAAAATAGTTGCTTGTGGAACCAGTTGGCACGCAGCGCTCGCAGGAAAATTCATGATCGAGCGGCTGGCGCAGATTCCCGTGGAAGTGGACTACGGCAGCGAATTTCGCTACCGCGATCCGATCATCAACAAGAACACCCTGGTGATCGCCATCAGCCAGTCCGGCGAAACCGCCGATACGCTGGCTGCGCAACGTGAAGCGCGGCAGAAGGGTGCGAAGATTCTGGCGATTTGCAATGTGGTCGGCTCGATGCTGACCCGCGAGGCGAACGGCACTATCTATACGCATGCCGGCCCTGAAATTGGCGTCGCCTCCACAAAAGCGTTCACCGGGCAACTGACCGCTTTAGTGCTCACTGCGCTCTATCTCGCACAGGTGCGCGGCAAGCTCCCACCCGCACTGGCCCAGACGATGATGCAGGAGTTGACGCGAATCCCGCACAAGATCGAAACCATTCTTCAGCGTGACCCTGAGGTTGAAGAACTGGCTAAGAAGTTTTTCCGCCACAGCGATTTCCTTTACCTCGGGCGCGGCATTCACTATCCGATCGCGCTGGAAGGCGCTCTCAAGCTGAAGGAAATTTCCTACATTCATGCCGAAGGCTATCCCGCTGGAGAGATGAAGCACGGCCCGAACGCTCTCATTGACGAAAATCTCCCGGTCGTGGTGATCGCCACGCGTGACGAATCCGATGCTGCTTCCATGACGCGCTACGAGAAGACTGTTTCAAACCTGCAGGAAGTGAAGGCGCGAGATGGAATCGTTATTACAGTGGTTACGGAGGGTGACCGGCTTGCGCGCGGCTCGTCGGATCACGCGATCGAAGTTCCCACGGCGCCCGAATTACTCTCGCCTATTCTTGAAATCGTTCCATTGCAGCTTCTCGCCTATCACATCGCCGTACGTCGCGGATGCGACGTGGACCAACCGCGTAACCTCGCGAAGTCCGTCACCGTAGAATAAACTTCGCGCCGGAACACCCATTTCATTAGAATATCCCTCATGAAACCCAGCCCAATCGTGGGGCGGCATTTTGTCCTTTCGCTTGTCTTGTGTCTTCTTTCGATTCTGGCCTTCTCAGCGCCGGGATTCGCACAGTCCACTACTTCTACTTCGCAATCCTATCGGCTCGCTACTATTAAATTCACGGGACTGAATCGCTTCAGCGGAGCGCAGGCGGACAAAGCGACCGGCCTTCAGACCGGTGATTCCGTCACGCAGGCGCAGCTTGCCGCTGCAGTCGATAAACTCGCGAAGTCCGGCGCTTTTGACAACGTCTCATTTCGCTACTCGACAAACGGAAATTCGATCAACGTCGAATTTCAGGTCGTAGAAGTCTCGAAGCTTCTTCCCTGCGTCTTCGACAATTTCGTTTGGTTTTCCGATGCGGAATTGGATAAAGCGCTTCGCAGTCGCGTTTCTTTCTACGCTGGTGGAGTGCCCGAATCTGGAGCCACTTCAGAAGATGTTCGAGTCGCGTTAAGTGACCTGATCCGGGCAAACGGAATACATGGCGACGTCACCGTGATCCCTTCAATCGGCGGATTGGGTCAGCCGGTAAGCGCCTTCGTGTATTCCGTGACAGGTGTGGCGATGCCGATTCGAAGCGTCCGCTTCGCCGGGAATAGTGCGATAACGGCGAGCAACCTCGAGACCGCTTCCTCGCAGATTATCGGCCGGGATTATTCTGTAAGTTACGTCCGCCAGTTCGCTGGAGCCGGCCTTGTGCCGCTCTATCGCAAACAGGGCTATCTGCGCGCACGATTCGAGAAGCCGGACGGAAAACCACTTCACTCGAACGATACCCGCCCTGTGCAGGAGGTCGCCGTCGTCCTGTCCGTGGAAGAAGGTGCGGAATTTTACTGGGAGAGAGCCGAGTGGACGGGTAATCGCATCTTCACGGCGGAAGAACTCGATCGCCTGCTGGGAATGAAACCAAAAGAAGTGGCCAACCAGGAAAAAATCGATGCGGGGCTCACCGCGATCAAACGCGCCTATGACACGCGCGGGTTCATCGAAGCAGCCGTAAAACCGAAGGAAATTCTCGACGACACAGCGCGGCTAACGACCTACAACGTCGCAGTGGATGAAGGCGCGCAGTTTCACCTGGGCCTGGTCCACTTTGAGGGGCTGCCGGAAGTGGCTTCCAAGGAATTGATCAAGAGCTGGCAGCTCAAACCCGGAGACGTCTACGACGCATCCTATCCCAGTGCGTTCGTTTCCAAGGTCGCAATCGGAAAACTTAAAGAACTGGGTATTCAGAAAACCAGCGCTACCGTAAATCCAAAGCCGGAAAAGCAAAAGGCGAGTGTTGATCTCAACATCGTTTTCCACTGATTTTCGCAGAGTCCGATTCGCGATAATTGCGATGCTTGCAATCCTCCCTGTTTCCATTTCCACTACTGCATCCGAAACGCCACAATCAGGCAGCGAGCGGCTGGCCTCCGTCACGGCCTCCGGCTCCCATCGTTATAAGAGCCCGGAAATCGCCAAAGCCACCGGCCTGCAAGCAGGGAAAACAATCACCCGCGATGAACTCCAACTGGTGGCCGACCGCCTCGCGCGGCTCGGGATTTTCACGAATGTTCAGTACAAGTTTTCAAGTGGTCCAGGCGGCCTTGCCGTCGATTTCGAAGTCAGCGACGCGCCTACGATTCCGGTCACCTTTGATAATTTTCCGAAGTTCTCCGATGACGAGCTGGCTCCGCGATCAAGAACGCGGTGGTGCTGTTTGATGGAACAGCTCCCGAGAATGGAACGATCCTCGCCACCATGTCGAACGCAATTGAGGAATTGATTGCTACCCGAGGCTTGCATGCAACGGTGGCGCATTCAGTGGTCACAAGCCCAACCGGCCACGTCCAACAATTCCGAATCGAAGGCGATGTACTTCGGGTTGCCCAGGTGGAATTCTCGGATCCACTCGCGAAAAGCGACCCGGCGATTCAGCAAGGTATCTCGCAAATCGTCGGCAAGCCATTCTCGCGCAGCGCGATCGAATCATTCGAATTTGAGCAAATCCGCCCAATTTACCTGACACATGCTTTTTTGCGAGTGAAGTTTGCCCCGCCGACGGCGCGTTTTGAAGGTGATCCTACGAAGCCGCTTCCGGACAAAATCTATGTGCTCGCCTCTATCGAACCGGGACCCGCATACACGTGGGGGGGAGTCGAATGGACTGGGAACTCCGTAATCTCCACGGCCGAGCTCGACAACTTCGTTGAATTGAAGGCCGGTGAGGTTGCCGATGGCGTGAAAATGGAAGCTGGCTGGAATCGCGCTACCGATGCATATGGCGCCCGAGGTTACCTCGACGCGAAGCTGACACCCACTCCGCACTACGACGACAAAGCGGCACGCGTTTCGTACGCCGTCTCGATTTCGGAGGGTCCTCAATACCGGATGGGAGAACTTGTTCTCACCGGCCTCTCACTCGAAGGCGAACGGAGGATTCGCGCGGCGTGGCAAATTCCGAAAGGTACCGTTTTTAATGAAGGCGTCTACGACGAATTTGTTGCCCATGGGACGAAGGAAGCATTCACGGCCTTCCCTTCCATTACGAGAAAATCGGCCGCTTCCTGCAAAAGGACCCGCAAGCGGGGGCAGTCGACGTCCTGCTCGATTTTCAGTAGCCATCTCGAAAGGTTATACTGGCCTCGGTATGACCGAACACTTGGTTCCGATTGCTGCAGCGGCCGTTCAGGTTCGAACGGATGAAGCTGCGGCGCTTGAAAAGCAACGTTCGCTGTTAGCGTCGCTCCGTGCGCTCGATTCCCTGCTGATTGCGCTTTCGGGAGGAGCCGACTCCGCCTATCTGGCGTGGGCGGCGCATTCGGCTCTCGGTGAACGCGCGCTCTCAATAACCGCCCTTTCCGCGAGCTTTTCTCAGCACGATCGCGAGCAAGCTACCGATTTCGTCCGCTCGTTGAGCCTCCGGCACGAGTTCATCGAAACGCGCGAGTTCGAAAATCCGGCGTACGTTGCAAACAATGCCGACCGCTGCTACCACTGCAAGGACGAGCTATTCGATCGAATGGAATTGCTGGCGCGCGAGCGCGGATTCCGCGCCATCGCGTATGGAATTAATGCCGACGACACGCGCGATTTTCGTCCAGGCCATCGCGCCGCTCACGAACACCGCATCTTAGCGCCGCTGCTCGATGCAAAGCTGAGCAAAGCCGAAATTCGCATGCTCTCACAGCGCGCCGGACTTTCCATTTGGGACCGGCCAGCATCCGCGTGTCTTTCGTCGCGCATTCCTTACGGAATCGCGGTCACGCCCGGACTGCTTGCCAAAATAGAGCGCGCCGAAACCGCCTTGCGTGAACTCGGTTTCCGCCAATTCCGCGTGCGCGCGCATGGTGAGCTGGCGCGCATCGAATTAGCGCCAGACGAGCTCTCGCGTGGACTGCAGCTCGAGATGGCAGAAAAAATCGCGCGAGGAGTAAAAGGCGCGGGATTCACCTTCGTCACGATGGATCTCGACGGATACCGCCAGGCATCTCTCAATCCGCTTCTCAAATCGAAAGAGTGACGCTGCCTCGCACCGAAACACAAAAGCTTTTGCCATGGTCGCTGATCAGCGGAACTTCCAGTTGCGCAGTCTCGTATATATCTGATAGGAAGAGTCGCTCGCCGATGGCGATACTTCCGGGATCCATGACCCAGCGCAAAACAGGAATTTGGCTCAGCCTTGCGGCGCTCACAGCGAGCGCACTCGCCGGATGCATCGTGGATCGAAATCGCGGCCGCGATTCAGGCGAGTCCGGCCCAGGCGTGGTCGCCGACCGCAAATTCGTCGTCACAGGCCCCGCCCGAATCGAATTGACAAACAGTTCGGGGGATTCCCGGGTAACCGCTGGTCCTCCCGGCGAAGTCGTAGTCCACGCCGAATTTCGCGCCAAATCCCGCATGTTTCACGATGGCGAACGCCGTCTCAACGATATGGTCGCGAACCCGCCCATCTTGCAGGAGAGCAATTTCATTCGCATCGGCGGAATCAGCGAACACTCCGGCGGCGTCACCGCGAGTTACACAATCAGCGTTCCACCCGATACAGAGATTCACGCCATGTCCGGCTCGGGAGACATTCAGGTAAGCGGAATTAAAGGACCGGCAAACTTCATCGGCGGCTCGGGCACCATCGGAGCGTCCAACATCGCCGGCGATGTGCACGTCACGGCGGGTAGCGGAGACGTTCAGCTATCCGAGATTCAGGGGCACGTAGAGATCACCGCCGGATCCGGCGACATTAAGCTCGCTGAAATCCATGGCGACATTCGCGCCCAAACAGGCTCCGGAGAAATCAAAATCTTCAAGCCGGCAGATTCTGTCGAAGTGAATGCGGGCAGTGGCAGCGTCTCGCTTAGCGGGATAACCGCTGATCTGCGGGTACATACGAGTTCGGGCGAAGTCACCGTCGAGGGCAATCCGCAAGCGAATACATACTGGGAGATTCACACCTCATCAGGCACGGTAACGCTTCGAGTTCCGCCCAACGCGAATTTACGTCTTTACGCTCGCACGAGTTCCGGCGACATCGATACGCAAATCCCCATCACGATGGAAGGAACCACAGGAAAGCATGAGTTGCGCGCTCGCATCGGCGACGGCAAAGCGCGCGTCGAAATCGAAACCAGCTCCGGGAAGATTCTTCTTCACTGATCGTTCCCCTCCACCACCTGGAACGCGTCTATTTTATGCGTTCCGCGTTAGAATGCTTGATAGATGCGAGCTGTTTACATCATTGCTTATGGTTGCGCCTTTTTGGCGGCCGCCACGAGCATTCGTGCCCAGATTTCTCCATCGAAAACGCCCACGCCAAAATCCATTGCGGCTTCGGATGCGAAACGGGATGCAGACGCCGAAGCAGAGCTGCAAAAGGCTCTCAGCTCTGCCGGAAATGATCGCGCCGCTTTGGTCCGCAATCTAAGAGATTATTTGCGACGCTACCCCGAAGCCCCGCGCCGAACTGCGGTCGACCGCGCCCTGGTGGAAGCTTGCCAGCAGCTTCGCGATGATGATTGCGCACTCGACTATTCCGAACAACTCATCGCCGAGCGTCCCGACGATTCCGAGATGATGCTGCTCGCGGTCTCGATTCTCCAGCGAAAGCGTGACGACGCCAGCCTTACTCGCGCGAGCGGCTATGTCTCTCGCGTGCTTGATCGCGTTCAGAAGTCCTCACCCACCGAACGCCCGGAGCGAGTGTCGCTTCAGGAATGGCAGGATCATCGCGACACAATCTTGAGCCAGCTCTACGCCCTGCGCGGCCAAATTGGAAAATCTCAGCGTCTCTATGACCCCGCTATTAAAGACTTGCAGATGAGTTATGCGCTTCGCGCGAATGCCGTGGCCGCGGAAGGGCTTGGTGAAATCGCGGAAATCCAGAAGGATCTAGGCCGCGCAGTGCAGGAATATTCGCTTGCCTTCGTGCTGCCCGAATCAGGGCCCGCCGGAAAAGTGGATCGCAGCGAAATCCGCTTGAAGTTGGGTAATGTTTGGAAAGAGACCCATGGGAGTGAGCAAGGCCTCGGCGAGCAGATTCTCACCACCTACGATTACTTGCGGCCGGGCGCTGCCAGCGATAGTCCCGCGGCGCGGAATTCAGGCGCGCAAGATCTCTATTCGTTTGTACTTCGCCGTCTAGACAACACTCCGCTTTTCGTCGCGCCCTACCGTGGAAAGACGATCGTGATGAGCTTTTGGGCTACGTGGTGTACCCCGTGTCATATTCTCGAGCCGATGTTTGACCAGATCGCCAAAAACTACACCGGCGATCCGAATCTCTTCTTCTTTTCAATCAACACGGATGACGACCAAACTCTCGTCGCACCATTTCTCGCTCGCGAGAAATGGACGGTTCCCATCGCTTTCGCGGATGGGTTGGACGAATTCCTGAAAGTGGAAACGCTGCCGACCGTGCTGATCATCGACCGGAAAGGAAAAATTGTTTATCGCGTTGGCGGCTTTACGCCCAACACCTTTTCGGAGGAGTTAACCGCCGCGATTCAGGCCACCATGACCGCGCCAACAAAATAGGGTTTGCCCGCGAAATTATGAAATAGGAGAAATCGCGCGCGGATTGGGGCGCTGCGCCGCTTGAATCGCCGCCTTTATCGTGTTCACGTGGATGCTGATTGTATCTTCCAGCTTCCGCGCATATCCGCCCGCCAGCGTGACGGCCGTCGGAACCTGATTTCGATGCGCGTAACCCATCACAAGCGCGTCGCGACGCGCTAGGCCGTCCAGCGTAAGCGCCAACCCTCCAAGTTGATCTTCTCCATAGGGATCGGCGCCCGCCACGTAAAACAACAGCTGCGGCGAAAACTCTTCGAAGGAACGATGCAAATACTTTTCCAAAATCGCCAGGTAATCCGCGTCGCCCACCCCGTCAGGCAGGTTCACATCCAATGTTGAAGGCGGCTTGGGGTACGGGTAGTTGTGTTCCTGATGGATCGACATCGTAAAAACCGTCTCGTCGCCCCCAAAAATCGCCGCTGTTCCATTCCCCTGATGCACGTCCGTATCCACCACCATGGCGCGCTCGATCGCACCGTCAGCTTGCATCTTCCGAATGGCAACGGCCACGTCGTGAATCACGCAGAACCCCTCGCCATGATCGGGATAGGCATGGTGAAAGCCGCCGCCGATATTTGCGGAGAAGCCATTTTCAAGAGCGCGCCGAGCGGCCAGAATCGAGCCGCCCGCAGCCAGCCAGCACGCCTCAATCAGCTCCTCAGAGTACGGCACCTCCATCCGCATCACTTCCGCGCGCGTGAGCGATCCGGTCTTGAGCTTGTACACATAATCCTGCGAATGCACGCGCAGAATGTCCTCGTCGCTCGCCGGCACGGGCTTCAGGAAGTCCTCCTGCGAGGCAATGCCATCTTGCAAAAGCCTTTCATAAACGAGCCGGTATTTCTGCGAAGGGAAAACATGCGCGCCGAGCTTCAGATCGTAGCGGTCATCGTAAATCAGCTTGAGCGGCAGCACACTGCCAGCCTATCGCTTAATTTTTTGAAACGCAAACTTGGGCGGCTTGCCTCATTGAAACTATCGGAACGAGTACAGCATCTGCCGAAACCTGTGCTAACCTAATCACCGATGCAACGCGCTAAGGCCATTGTTCTAATCCTCGTTCTGTTCGCGACGCCACTTGCGCTTCTAGCACGCGCCTCGTCAGGACTAGGCAGCGCCTGCAACAACCTCTGTTGCCTGCGCCATGGATCGCATGCTGGTCACGCGTCCGAGTCCAAAGAAAGCGGCATGTCTTGCCATCACGGGGAAGCTGGTCACCTTATGTTCTGTTCCATGAAGGCGGGCCGCCACCTGATGGACTTCGGGTTCCTCGCGCCGCTCCCTCCCACAGCCCCGTCGTCGTTGGTGGGCTTAGCATTGCCTGTTCATGCTCGAAGTGCGATCCCGCAGTCAACGGATCCTTTAGCTTCTGGATTTTTCGCCGCGCCGTTCGAACCTCCGCGCAGTTAGCCGTCACTCCAGCGCTTCACAAAATCCAATAACTCGTGCGGAGGTTTTTATGCAAAAGCATGTCAGGAGCTTCGGGCTATTTCTGTTTGTCTCGTGCTTGTGGTTCGTGCCCCTGGTGCGAGCGACAATTTTTGGAAGCATTCGCGGCGTCGTTCACGACCCGCAGCACCGGCCAATTGGCGGTGTCGGCGTGACGTTGAAGTCTGCTACCTCCGCCTGGTCACAAACAGTGCAAACGGAGCCAGACGGCTCCTTTTCGTTTTCGGCCGTTCCGCTCGGCGATTACGTGGTAACCGTAACGAAGAGCGGATTTGCAGACGAGCGCGAGACCCTCACGTTGAATTCAGACTCCTCGCCGATCCTTCATTTTCAGCTTAAGATTGCCACTGTGAACCAGACCGCCACCGTCTCTGCGGAAGCGCAGGAGCAGGCGGTGAATATCGATTCCGTGACCCCGATAACTCTCGTTGACCGCAAGGATATCGCCCTAACGCCCGGAGCAGATCGCTCCAACAGCTTGCAAATGATTACCGATTACGTTCCGGGCTCCTATTTCACTCATGATCAACTCCACATTCGCGGCGGCCATCAGGTGAGCTGGCTGATTGATGGGGTGCCGATCCCGAACACAAATATCGCGAGCAATCTGGGGCCCCAAATCGACCCAAAGGACATCGACTATCTCGAAATCCAGCGCGGGGGTTATTCTGCCGATTACGGCGACAGAACCTACGGTGTTTTCAATGTAGTTCCGCGCTCCGGTTTTGAAAGTAATAACGAAGCGGAATTGGTCATGACTTTTGGAAACTGGTACCAGACCAACGATCAACTCAACTTCAGCGGGCACACACAAAAGTTTGCTTACTATGCAAGCATCAATGGCAACCGCAGCAATTTGGGGTTGCAAACTCCCATCGGCCAGGTATTTCACGACGCTGAAAATGGTTACGGCGGATTCGGTACTTTTCTCTACAATCTCGACACGAAGAACCAATTTCGTCTGGTGACGCAACTCCGGAAGGACTACTACCAGATCCCCTACGATCCAGTTCCGAACCCTGATTTTGACAGCAGCGGACTCCGCGACGGCCAGCACGAGACAGATGGTTTCGTCGCGTTCACCTGGGTGCACACTTTTAATCCCGACATGCTTCTCACCGTTTCTCCCTTCTACCACCACAATGTCGCGAATTACGAGCCAAACCCCAATGATACGCCACAGGCATCGACCGACAATCGCACCTCAAACTACGTCGGCGCGCAGTCTTCGTTCAATGTTACTTTCGCGCGCAACAATCTGCGGATCGGTCTCTACGGGTTTAAGCAGTACGACAATGAATTCTTCAATCTGGTCTTCAACGACGGCTCCGGAAACCCTCCGATCACCGATCGCGAGAGCCCTTCTGGCGGCCAAATCGCCGAATTCATTGACGATCGCTTCAACGCCACGTCATGGCTCACCCTGATTGCCGGAATTCGCCCCACGCATTTTGTCGGCGC
The DNA here is from genome assembly GCA_963790945.1 of uncultured Acidobacteriota bacterium. GTDB lineage: Bacteria > Acidobacteriota > Terriglobia > Acidiferrales > UBA7541 > Palsa-295. The sequence goes on along the minus strand of CAWBRH010000015.1, from coordinate 16,701 downwards.
AACATTTGCTAACCCGATGGTCCATCAGGTCGTGGAAGACACGATCAATCCCCGGTTTGGGGTCGCTGTCCGAATTCCCCGTATCAATTGGGCTTTTCGCGCCTTCTACGGCCACTACTACCAGGCTCCGCCGCTGAATTCGTTGACGGGACCATTGCTTCAAGCCATCCAGAATGGTGACCAGTTGTCGTTCTCACCGCTCCATGGCGAACGCGATGAGGAGCATCAGTTCGGCGTGACGATTCCCTTCCGCGGGTGGACGCTCGACGTCGACAACTTCCAAACCCGAGCGAATAACTTTTTTGATCACAACAACGTCGGTGAATCCAACATCTTCATTCCCGTTACGATCGATGGTGCCTTAATTCGAGGATGGGAGTTAACGCTCGCTTCCCCTCGCGTCTGGCATCGGGGCCAATTTCACCTCGCGTACTCGAATCAGGTAGCGGAGGCGCGAGGGGCCATCACTGGTGGATTGATCTGTTTTCCGCCGACAGACCCAAGCTGCCAGCCTGATCCCGGCTATGGTCCGCTCGACCACGATCAGCGCAACACGCTCAACGTTGGTTTCAACGCAACGCTTCCCTGGAATTCCTACGCTTCCACCAACGTCTATTACGGTTCCGGCTTCACCAATGGTTCGCCCGACGAGCAATTTCCAGGCCAGTACTTGCCGCAGCACACTACTTTTGATCTGGCCATCGGCAAACATTTTGGCGAACGCTTTACTGCCTCACTAACCGCCCTGAACGTGGCCAATCGCCATTTGTTGATCGACAACAGTCTCACATTTGGCGGATTTCACTATAATGACCCGAGGGAGATTTATGTCGAGATTCGATACCGGTTTCATTATTAGAGAAGCGGCTCTCAGCAGCTCATGGCCCATATGACTTGCCGAACGAGGAGTTAGGTATTGCGCTTCATCATTCTACTCGCGATCCTAACGGCCATTTTCGCGTTCATTTTCGGGTGGCTCGCCTTCACCGGGATGAGCGCGCGTACCCCTCCCGGTTCATTCGAAACATTCCTAGGTCGAACGGTACAAAGGCTCTCCATTCCCAAGTCGGCGCGCTCGGCAAAGAGTCCGATGGACTCCACCCCCCAAGCCCTGGTCGAAGCGCGTCGCCATTTCGCAGATCATTGTGCGAGCTGTCATGCCAACGATGGCAGCGGAAAAACCGAGATAGGCCAAAACCTCTACCCGCGAGCGCCGGATATGCGTCTCGCGGAAACTCAGAATCTCACCGACGGCGAGCTCTACTACATCATCGAGAACGGCATCCGGTTCACCGGTATGCCCGCATGGGGCGCAGGCGGCCCCAACGACCACGAAACCTGGCACCTCGTCCTCTTCATCCGCCAGTTGCCGCATCTAACTCAAGATGACCTCGATGACATGAAGAATCACAATCCGAGCAGCCCCGCGGAGATGAGAGAAGAACAGCAGGAAGAAGATTTTTTGAATGGACGCTAGATAAGCGATTTCAGCATCACTCCAAGGAGGAATTTTGCTAACTAAAATACTCACTCTGCTGGCAATCATCTCGCTTACTACAGTCGCTTTCGCTCACGGCACTGACAAGCACGTGCTCGGCACGGTGACGAAAATTACAGACACCGAGATTACGGTCGAAACTCAAACCAAAGAAGTGCAAGTCGTGAAGATCGCGCCCGATACGTCGTTCGTGAAAAGCGGCGCAAGCGCCACCCTTAAAGACCTAAAAGTAGGCGACCGCGTCGTGATTCACGCTAAGCCGGTGGGCAGCGATCTAATCGCACACGAAGTGCGCTTCGGGAAACCAGCACCCTTGGCTTCAGGAAGCTCAGCGGCGAAATAGCAATAATTCAGCCTTAAACGAATTGTCATCCTGACCCGTCCGCCAGGACGGCGGAAGGATCGCAGCGTGGGAGTCACGCACCCGAGTCCCAGACGGCAATCTAGTTCTCGCGGGCGAGAATGAAATCAGGAACAGCGAGGAGCGCCCTCCGGTAATCCGAGTCGGGCAATTCGGCCAGCGCATCTTTCGCGCGCGCCACATATTCATGCGCGAGCTTCGCAGCCCGATCGAGCGATCCGCTTTCGCGTACCAGCCGCGTAATCTGCTCCGGCCGCACGCTCACGAAACCCCGCTCTTCAAGCACCTTGGCGACCAGTCGCCGCCCGCTCGCCCCATTTCCGTCGTGCCCATTCCCATCGCCGGCCAGCGCCGCTTCCGAACGAAGCGCCAAAATCAGCGGCAGCGTCACCTTGCCTTCCTTCAAATCGCTCAGCACGGGCTTGCCAAGCTGCTCGGGCGAAGCCGTGAAATCCAGCAAATCATCTACAAGCTGAAATGCCAGCCCCGCATTTCGCCCGTATTCACCAAGCGCGTCTTCCACGCTCTTCGGCTGCTTGCCCAGAATCGCTCCCAGACGCGAGCATCCGCTAAACAGGCACGCCGTCTTGCGATAAGCAAGCTCCGTCGCCTCAGCCTCAGTCAAATCAATTTGCCCGAGCCGCGTCAACTGCAGCAACTCCCCCTCCACCATGTTCTGCGTCAGGTCGATTAAAATATCGAGAATCGCGAAATTTCGCTCGCGCAGCGCCATCTCGAACGACTGCATATACAGCCAGTCGCCCGCCAGCACGCTCATGTGATTGCCCCACCGCGCATTCGCGCTCGGACGCCCCCGCCGCGTATTCGCGCCATCAATCACATCGTCATGAATCAAAGTCGCGTTATGAATCAGCTCAACCACCGCGCCCAACCGAATCGCGCTAGGCCCGCGATAACCAGAAGCCCCGGCAGCCAATAAAAGCAGTGCCGGACGTAGCCGCTTGCCACCGCCCTCGCGCAAATAGCTCGAAATCTCGCACACCGGCTCGATCGCCGCAGCGTTCTGCCCGGCAATCTCCCTCTCCACCAGCGCGAGATCATCGCGAACCAGCTCGAAAATTTCTTTCACGGTCTGGACGGCGAAGCTCATCTTCGAATTTTACCCTTTGTGCGCCGCCTGATTCTGCGCCTCAAGACGGAAAAAACGCCGAAAATTCGCAGCAGTAACTGCCGCAATCTCTTCGCTCGGCAAGTCTCTCACATTCCCCAATGCTCGCGCTACCTCCACCACATTCGCTGGCTCATTTCGCTTTCCGCGCTTCCCTTCAGGCGGAAGAAAAGGCGAATCGGTTTCCGTCAGCAGCCGCTCCAGCGGAATTTCCTTCGCCACATCGCGCAAATTCTGCATCTTTTTGTAGGTCACATTCCCCGCAAACGAAACCAAGAACCCCATATCCAGCCCGCGCTTCGCATCCTCCAGCGTTCCTGTGAAGCAGTGAAGAATCCCGCCCAGCCCGCTCGACCGCCAATCCTGCTCGACCATCCCCAGGCAATCCGCCCACGCGTCGCGGCAGTGAATCACGATCGGCAGCTTCGCGGCCCGCGCCTGTCCCAACTGCCGACGAAACACCTCCTGCTGCACATCCCGCGGCGAATGATCGTAAAAATAATCGAGGCCCATCTCGCCCCACGCGATCACGCGCGGATGTTTCGCCAGCTCGTCGAGCTTCTCGAAATGTTCCTCCGTCGCAAGTTTCGCTTCGTGCGGATGAATTCCCACCGTCGCATAAATCCAGTCGTGCTGCTCAGCAAACGGAATCGCCGCGTTCAGCCTCTCCGGCCCCGTTCCGCTGCCGATGGCAAGCAGCATCTCGACTCCAGCCGCCCGCGTGCGTTCAAGCATGGCGTCGCGGTCCTCGTCGAACTGCGGAAATTCCAGATGCGCGTGCGAGTCGATAATTTTCAATTCCTACTTCCTCCTCACGCCACCGCTTCCCGGCCCGCACGACCCGCTCTTCTGCACCACAAAAATCATTTCCTTCGCATCGTTATCAAGCGGCTCCCGCCCAAGGAACCATACTCTTCCACCGGTTCCAACCCCGCTAAGAGAAAAAGCGCGCGCAACTGCTGATATGTGTAGTAGGACATTTTCAGCGGACCGGTTTCTTCGAGAATGAGATTGTCTCCTTCATAAGTCCTGAACACGAACTCGCCGCTAAATGTCTGCTGCACCTTGTCGTGCGATTTCTTGCGAAAGTATCGCCGCACCACCTTCGGCGGCTCCCCATCAACTGTCCACTCGAGATCGAGAATCTCTTTGCCGATGTTCGCAGGAATCCCCTCGAAGTTCGGAAAGAAAACATCGAACGCAAGGTGGCCGCCTTCTGCCAGATGAAATGCCGCAGTCGTAAGTGCGGCCACTTGGTCTTGCACGGTGTACATATGCTGCAGCGGCCGAAACGGAATAATCACCAGCGGGAATTTCTTCGCCAGCCGGAAGTCGCGCATGTCGCCTTCATGAACGGTCACTCGCTCGCGTACTTCGCGCGGCTCGCGCGCCAGATTGCGCCGGAGAATCGTCAGCATGGACTCAGAATTGTCCACGCCCTCGATTTCGATTCCCTCTCGAGCAATGGGCAGCAGCACCCGGCCAGTTCCGCACGCGATCTCCAGCACCGGCCCGCCGTACTTCCGCGCGAGATCGACGTAGAACGGCACGTCGACCAAATCCTGCTTTGAGCAATAGCCCGTGTCGTAGTGCGACGCCAGGATCTCGTATGAATCGGGCTCGCTGGTGCCCATGGCCGGTTATTTCACCTTGGCGCCTGCAGGAATATCCTCTGCAAACGTGACCAGCACCGGCTTCCCGTCCGTCCCATCCGACGCCGCCAGCAGCATCCCGTTCGACTCCTGCCCCCGCATCTTTCGCGGCGCAAGATTCGTCACCACCACCACTTTGCGCCCCACCAGTTCCTCGGGCGCATAAGCCAGCGCTATGCCGGCAAGCACCTGCCGCACTTCGTCGCCGATATCCACCATCACCTTCAGCAGCTTGTCCGCCCCCTGCACTTTCTCAGCGGACTTCACCACGCCGACACGCAGCTCGACCTTCGCGAAATCATCAATCGTGATTTTCGCCCCAGGCGCAGGAGCCGCAGCAGCAGCTGCTCCGGTCACAGCCCCAACAGGTGCACCGGCCGGCGTCGCACCACCCGTTGGCGTTGAACTCGATGCTGCGGGCGCCACCGCGCCCGGATTCCGAATTTCGTTTTCCATGGCTTCTATCCTCTCCATTGTTTCTTTTTTCTCGGCGCGCGGAAATACCGCCTCCGGCTTTCCAATTCGAGTACCCGGATTTAGAGCGCCCCATTGCAACTGATCAATCCGCACATCTGCCAGCTTCCCGGCCTGCCCGAGCTGTTCCCAAATCCTTTGCGTTGCATCTGGGATCACGGGGTGTGACAACACAATCACGAGTCGCAGACCCTCAGCCGCCGCCCAAAGAATAGCGTGTAGCAGCGGATGACTCGCCGGGTCTTCGTACAATTTCCAAGGCTTACGATTTGTAATCACTTGGTCGATTTCGGTGATCAATCGCCATATTTCCTCAATTGCAGCTCCGAACTGAAATTTATTGTAGGCTTCCAGAACGTTCTTTTTTTTCTCCGACAAGCCGACCCATGCGAGCGTTGAAGTTTCATCGCTTTCTCCCATGAAAGGAATCCGGCCACCACAATACTTCTCAATCATCGTCAAAACACGGCTAGCCAAATTCCCCAACCCATTCGCCAAATCCGCGTTGTACCTCGTAATCAACGCATCCCGCGAAAAATTCCCATCCTGCCCAAAAACAACCTCCCTCAACAAGTAATACCGCAGCGCATCATTCCCCAGCACCTTCACAATCGGCTCGGGATACGCCACGTTCCCCTTTGACTTGCTCATCTTCTCCTGCTCAAAAAGCAGCCACCCATGCGCCACAATCTGCTTCGGCAGCGGCATTCCAGCAGCCATCAAAAACGCCGGCCAATAAACCGCATGAAAACGAATAATCTCCTTGCCCATCGCGTGAATGTCGGTGGGCCAATAACGGAAGTCCGGCCCATCATGCTCGCCATCCACAAATCCGATCCCGCTCATATAACTCGTCAGCGCGTCGTACCACACGTAAAACACGTGCTCCGGATCATCCGGCCACGGAATTCCCCACTTGATGGATTTGCGGCTGATCGAAAGATCCTTCAGCCCGCCCTCGACAAAGCTCTTGACCTCATTGAACCGGAAATCCGGATGCACGAATTGCGGATTCTTCGCGTAAAGCTCCAGCAGCCGGTCCTGATAAGCGGAAAGCCGGAAAAAATAATTGTCCTCCGAGACAAGCTCTCCCGGCCGCCCGCAGTTAGGACAGTCCGCCGGCTCCGGCGTATCGCTGATGTAGAGATTGTCGTAAATGCAGTAACGCCCCTCGTATCTCCGCTTAAAAATCGACCGCTTTTCCGCCGGCAGACCCTGATCACGCGCCAGCGTGCGACGAATCAGATTCTGCACAGCTCGCGCATGCCGCGTTTCTGTCGTGCGAATGAAATGCGTGTATTGAATCCCCAGTAGCTTCCACAGCTCGACGAAAATCTTCTGATTGCGATCCACCAGCTCGGCGGGCGAAATGCCGGCCTTTTCCGCCGCCCGCTCGATATTTACGCCGTGCTCGTCGGTACCCGTGAGATACGCCACATCGTAACCGCACATCCGCTTGTAGCGCGCGATCACGTCGCACACGATCGTCGTGTACGCCGACCCCACGTGAGGCCGCGAGTTCGCGTAGTAAATCGGCGTCGTAAGATAGAATTTCTTCTTGTCGGTCGTATCAGGCATCGGCTATTTGCGATTTTCCCCGCGCTTCTGAAATTCAAACGACGCAGCCGCGATCACCTGCTTCAGCGGCACACCGCGCTCAGCCGCAATCCTCCGGCAATCTTCGTACTCGGGCGTCGCGTTCAGAATCGTCCCATTCATGCGCGAAACTTTCATGCGCACCGAGCCCAGCGGCGTCTCAACAGGCACAAACTCGCGATTCAGAGTCTTCCGCCGCACGTCATACGTCCGAACCCCAATCGTCGTGGTCTCGCTGAAAATCAAATCAATCAACCGCGTCACATTCTCCGGCTCGCTCAGCAGCGTGACCAGCTGCCCAGGCCGATTCTTTTTCATCTGCACCGGCGTCGAGAAAACGTCCAGCGCCCCAGCCGCCAGCGCCCGCTCAGCAAAATATCCATAAATCTGCGGGCTCATGTCGTCAAGGTTCGTTTCAATCACGGTAACCGGCGGATCCCATCGCCCGCCCACTTCGGATTCCGCTGCCCCCATCGAATCTGAGTCGCCGATCAACAGCCGCATCACGTTGGCTTTCTCTTTCATATCAGCCGACCCCGCGCCATAGCCAATCGCGCGCAACGTCATCGGCGGAATCTCCGCATAACGCGTCGCTAGTGCCGTGGCGATCGCGGCTCCGGTTGGCGTCACCAGTTCCCGCTCGATTCCGCTCGAATACGTCGGCGCTCCGAGCAGCAATTCAGCAGTAGCCGGCGCCGGCACGGGAAGCACCCCGTGCGCTGTCTTCACCTGTCCCCCACCTAAATCTAATCGCGAACATGCAAATTCGTCGATTCCCAGCAGCTCAAACCCGATCGCCGACCCCACAATATCAACAATCGAATCCACAGCCCCCACCTCGTGAAAATGAACTCTCTCCACCTCGATGTTGTGAACCTTCGCCTCAGCCGCCGCCAGCCGTTCGAAAATTTTCGTCGCCCGCGCAGCAACTCGCGGCGCCAAACTCGCCCCTTCGATCCGCTTCAAAATAACCGAAAGCCCGCGATGATGATGCTCCTCCCCGCTTTTCACTTTCACGTACGTCGCAAAAATCGCCCCACGCTGCACCTTCTCCGCCGAAATGCTCCAATTCTCCAGCCCAAGCCCCCGCAACCCCACTTCGATCTCGCGCAGTTCCGCACCCGCATCCACCAGGGCGCCAAGCACCATGTCCCCGCTGATGCCAGAAAAACAGTCGAAATAAGCGATACGCGAACTTTTCATGAGTGCACTGCCGAAGTCATCGCGGCACGCCGAAAAAACGATACTAGTCTGCCCTCTAAGTCGTGTCAAATCCGCCGACTACATCGCCCAGCGCGTGCGCACGCTTCATCCCCGTTGCCCCATTGCAATGATCAGCGGATGTCCGAGCCATCGCATTTTGCCCCCGCCATCTCACTCATTCCGCTTGACATATGGTTACTCTCGAGTTAATATAACACGCTTTACTATGAGCCGAAAGGATTTGCGGCTAGGACGGCGGCAAGATCGCGATGACTGAGGAGCAAGACGCCCCGCGTTCCTCAGCCCACGCTCTCCGGAGCGTGGGCGAGACAAAACCTCCAAAACACCCCAAATTTCTAATCGCAAATCTGGAATTAGAATTCCACGTAAGCCCCATAAGAATCAGCGATCTAAGATTTTCTAATCGCAAAAAAACGCGGGTTTTGCGCGCGCCGTGGCGTGTCGCGGTTTGTGTTCTCACTCCAAGCCCGGGAGCGTCGCCAGCCGATGCCCTTTCGCGCTTTGACGCCCCTCGCCGCATTCCCTATAATCGCGGGATTCTCTTAGCGCGTCAGCGCGCCCGTAGGAGGCTTGTGTACAAAGTTGTCGAGAATCGGATCCGGAAGGCGCTAAGGCACCACATCCACGAGCGTTACAAGACTGACGTGCCCATCGCCACCGAGCGCCCCCCGAAGCTCGCAATGGGCGAAGCCGCCTCGCCGGTTTGCTTCGAACTCGCCAAGCGCCTGAAGAAGCCGCCGCGTGCCCTGGCGCAAGAAATTGCAAATTCGTTAAAGCCGATTCCAGGCGTCGCTCGAGTCGAGGTGGCAGGCGGCGGTTATCTGAATTTTTTCTTCGACCGTACAGAATTCTTTCGAGGCGCGCTCATGGAGTCCACGCAGAAACCCGTGGCCGCTAGTGCCGATGCGCCCAAAACAATCGTCGAGCACACCGCCATCAACCCGAACAAAGCCGCGCACATCGGCCACCTGCGCAACGCTGTCCTGGGCGACACTTTCGTGCGGCTCCTCCGCCACGCCGGCCGGAACGTCGAAATTCAGAACTACATTGACAACACGGGAGTCCAGGTCGCCGACGTAGTTCTCGGATTTCTTCACCTCGAAAAGAAATCCATCGATGACGTGCGCGCCCTCACTCTCGCGCCGCGATTCGACTACGTCTGCTGGGATCTCTACACTCGCGTCACCCAATTTCTAGCCGAAGATAAATCGCGCCTTGAGCTCCGTGCCCACACCCTCAAAGAAATCGAAGAGGGGCAGGGCGAAGCCGCCAAGATGGCCGAACTGGTCGCCACAGCCATCGTCCACCGCCATCTCGAGACACTCGACCGCCTCGGAATCGATTACGACCTGCTGACTCAGGAAAGCGAAATCCTGCACCTGAAATTCTGGGACGCCGCCTTCGACATGCTGAAAAAGAGCGGCGCCATTCAGATGTCAACAAGCGGAAAAACTGCAGGCTGCTGGGTGATGCAGCTCCCCTCCGACCGCGAGGCGAAGGAAGGTCAGCCAGAAACTCCCGACAACACGAACGAAAAGACAAACGACAAAACGGGCAACAAGACAGACAGCAAAACAGACGAAGAACCCGCCGAGCAGGCCGAAGCCAAGATCATCGTCCGATCCAATGGCACAGTCACGTACGTCGGAAAAGACATCGCCTACCACCTCTGGAAGTTCGGCCTCCTCGACCGCGATTTTCACTACCAGCGTTTCCACACGCATCCCGACGGACATGAAGCCTGGGTCACCGCAAGCGAGCGCAGCGACGCAGGCGCCCCGCCTTTCGGGCACGCCCATGAAGTCTTCAACGTAGTGGATTCGCGGCAAGCATATCCGCAGCAAGTGGTAGCGGCGGGCCTGCGCGCTCTCGGCTACACAGAGCAAGCCGACCGCCTAAAACATTTCGCTTACAACGTCGTCGCATTAACGCCACGCTGCGCCCGCGAAATGGGCTACGAAATTCCCGAGGAAGACGCCAAGAAGCCCTACGTCGAAGTAAGCGGCCGCAAAGGACAAGGCGTGAAAGCCGACGACCTCCTCGATCGCCTCGAACAAAGCGCGCAAGCGGAAGTGGACGCGCGCCATGCAGAAGAGCCCGAAGCCGACCGAAAAGCAATCGCGCACGCAGTGGCAGTCGGCGCGCTCCGCTATTTCCTGCTGCGCTTCACGCGCTCCACAGTAATCGCCTTCGACTTCAAAGACGCCCTAAGCTTCGAAGGCGAAACCGGTCCCTACGTCCAATATGCAGTCGTTCGCATCAACGGAATCATGCAGAAAGTCATCCAGCAATTTCAATCAGCACATTCGGCGCTGGACCACAGCAGTCAAGGCTCTTCTGCTAGTTTATTGGATCCCGCAATTCTGGCATCGCCCCGCGGTGACGATCTGTGGGAACTTCTGCTTCTAGCAGGCTCGCTCGATGCGTATGCCGAGCAAGCAGTCTCGGCGCAAGAGCCAGCGTTCGTGGCGCGTTACGCATTTGAGCTTGCGCAGGCCTTCAACGGCTTTTATCACAAGCACCACATTTTGTCGGAAGAAGACGAAGCGAAGCGGTCATTCTTGATGATGCTAACAATATTCGTACGCTACAAACTCATTGCCGCGCTTGGGCTTATGGGAATCGTCGCACCGGAGAAGATGTAACTGTGCCCACCCGAACCGGTCATCCTGAGCGAAGAGCCGGCCGCTTTTGCATCTCGTCCCACTCTTGTGGGACGGCCGGCTCGCAGTCGAAGGATCTCAGCGTAACGCCGGGCAACCGATTCGCAACAAGCAACGCCGGACCGATTCGGCTAAAGCTTCATCGCGAAATCCACGATGGAGCGGATCGCGACGCCTGTCGGGCCCTTCGCCAGCCACGGACGCCCTTCGTCCACCCAGCACGTCGCCGCGATGTCGAGGTGAATCCACGGCGTGTCCTCGGCAAACTCCTTAATGAACCACGCGCCGGTGATCGCGCCGCCGCCTTTACCGGTGCCGGTGTTGCGGATGTCGGCGATATTGCTCTTGATCATTTCCTGGTATTCGTCGTCGATGGGCATCGGCCACATTTTTTCGCCGGCGGATTTGGCGCTCTCGAGAAACTGGTCGAGATATTCGCGCGGCGTACCGAACGCGCCCACGTGCACATTGGCAAGCGCCACCTGAATCGCGCCTGTCAGCGTCGCGGCATCAATGATGTGCGTCACTCCGAGCTTCTTCGCGTAGGTCAGTCCATCGGCAAGAACCATGCGGCCCTCAGCGTCGGTGTTGATCACCTCGATCGTTTTTCCGGACATTGCGACCTGCACGTCGCCCGGTTTTTGCGCGCGCCCGCCGGGCATGTTTTCGGTTGCGGGAATCACGGCAATCACCGAGATCGAAGGTTTCAGAAATGCCAGCGCGCGCATTGCGCCCAGCATCGTGGCGCCCCCGCCCATGTCGTACTTCATCTTCTCCATGTTGTCGGCCGGTTTGATGGAGATGCCACCGGTGTCGAAGGTCACGGCTTTTCCAACCAGGCCAAGAACCGGCGCGCCCGGACGCGGCGTTTGCGGTTCGTACCGCAACACAATTACGCGTGGCGGCTCGACGCTTCCCTGCGCGACTCCGAGCAACGCCCCCATTTTCAGCTCGGTGATTTTGCGGTCGTCGAGGATTTCGACGCCCAGCCCCACTTCCTTGGCCATCGCTTCGGCCTTGGTAGCAAGCATGCGCGGTGTAAGGCGGTTGGAAGGTTCGTTGATGAGGTCGCGCGCGAAATTCTGCGATTCAGCGATAACGCGTCCGCGCTCGATGGCGTCGTTGATTCCGGTGAGCGAGCCGTTTTCGAATCCGGCCAGCGAAACGGATTGAATCTCCTTGTTGTTCTTTTTCTCCGAGCGGTACTTATCGGACTCGAAATCGGCAACCAGAAGGCCTTCGGTGATAGCTTGCGCAGCAGCGGGGCTGCGCTCCCCTTCCCGCGTGAGAAAAGCGAAATTCTTTACCCCGCGCGATTTCAAATAACGCAGCGCGGCACCGGCAATTTTGCGCAGATCGCCGACAGCGAATTTCCCGGGCTTCCCGGCCCCGACGAGGAGCAAGCGCTTCGCGTCCATGCCTTCCGGGAAATGCAGCAGCACGGTCTCGAGCGCTTTTCCTGTGATTTCACCGCTCGTGACCAGGGTGGCGAGTCCGCCGGTCATGCGGCGGTCGATTTCGGCGAGAACGCCATCTACTTTGTTGTCGCCTTCAAAAACATACGTGACGAGCGCATCGGCCTGAATGGAAGAGTACGGCTGAGAATCAATCTGGATCTGCATGGTTTCCTTTCGATGTAATCGGCAATTTAGCCTTTGATTTTATCGTTGTTCTTTTGATTTTGATGTCGTTCTAGCGGCGGCGAGAACGGCTGATCGCTTCGCTGGCTTCCCGTTTTGCTTCTTTTTGTTTTTCGGATTCGCGGCGGTCGTGGAACTTCTTGCCCTTGCCGACCGCGAGTTCGCACTTGGCCATCCCGTCGCGAAAGTAGAACTTCAGCGGGACGATGGTCATGCCTTTCTGCTGAATCTGAACCTGCAGCTTTTCGATCTCGCGCCGGTTCAGGAGAAGCTTGCGCTTGCGGAGCGGGTCATGGTTCCGCGAACCGCCGGGCAGATACTCCGGAATATGCGAGTTCACCAGCCACGCCTCGCTGCCGCGAATCTCGGCGAAGGCATCCCGCAAGGCGGCCTTGCCCTCGCGTAGAGTTTTCACTTCGGTTCCTACCAGCACGAGCCCTGCCTCGAACTTGTCGCCAAGAGTGTAGTTGTAGGCCGCCGTGCGGTTCTGCGCGACGATCTTCACGCCTTCGTACTGCTGTTTCTTCTCAGCCGATTTCATGAATCAAACATGATAGCTTTCCGGCGAGATGTGCCGCAAGTCGCAGATTTGCCCCGAGTTCCAGCCATCCGCAAGTATTCATGCAGCCGCAACGAAGAGCCGCGATGGGGGTATTAGTTTCTAAGTACGGCAACGCTGGGATTTGTTGCCGCATCACAGAGCGGGTGCTAGACTTTCTTCGACCTTGAGACAGCCGATTTTGGAGGGCGTTTTTGTTTTGTAGAAACGGTCTAATATCTTCAGCGCGCGCAGTGGGTTCCGGCAACGGAAGCCCCAGACATCCCAGAACTCCCTTTCGAATCCTCACCTTAGGGTCATCCATGGCGCTAATCGCGGCGCTGCTGGTGGGATGCCCGAAGTCCAACTCAGACTTCCAGACAGGCAAAAAGGCCGAAGCGGTGCAGGATTACGACACGGCGCTGGTGTACTACGAGCGAGCCCTGCGCGCCGACCCCACGAACGCGGAATATAAGCTTCGGGCTACGCAGATGCGGTTCGAGGATGGCCAATTCCACATCCGGCAAGGTCGAGCAGCGGAGCAAAAGGGCGATCTGCAACGCGCCCTGACCGAGTTTGAAAAGGCGCAGGCAGTTGATCCTTCGAGCTCGATTGCGGACCAGGAAGTGAGGCGGACGCTCGAGAAGATCGCGGCGCAGAACGCGGCCGAAGCTCCCAAGGCGATGAATTACAACCCTCAAGATGACGGGATGCTCTCGGAACCTCCTGAACTTAAGCCCCTTTCGCGCGAACCCATCAACCTGAAAATGACGAACGATACGCGCGTGGTGTACGAGACGATCGCGAAGCTGGCGGGACTGAGCGTGATATTCGATCCGGACTTTACGTCGCGGCGGATCACGGCCGAGCTGCCCAACGTGACCCTCGAACAGGCGCTCGATGCGGTGGCGATGGAGAGCAAATCCTTCTGGAAACCGATCACGCCCAGCGTGATCTTCGTGGCGCCCGATAATCCGCAGAAGCGCAAAGACGTGGAAGACGAAGTGGTGAAAACGTTCTACGTTTCCAACACTTTGACCCCGCAGGATCTAACGGAAATCGTTACTGGCCTCCGCCAGCTGCTCGATTTGCGGCGCATCCAGCAAGTGAACTCTCAAAACGCGATCGTGATTCGCGATACGCCGGACAAGCTGGTGCTGGCGGGGAAAATTATTCGCGATATTGATAAGGCGAAGCCGGAAGTGCTGATCCATGTGCAGGTGATGTCGGCCAACCTCGACCGGCTGCGGGATTTGGGTATCTTGCCCGGCCAGAGCGTATCGCTGGCGTTCACTCCACGAGCTTCCGTGCAGCCGAACAGCACAACGAGCACCACGAGCACGACCAGCACCACCACGACGACTTCGACCACGACCACCAGCACGACAATTCCGCAAATCACTTTGAACAATTTGCAGCATCTTTCGACGGCGGATTACAGCATCACGCTTCCGGGCGCGACTGCGAACGCCATTGCAACCGACAACAAGACCAAGATCATCCAGGATCCTGAAATCCGGGTTACCGATGGCCAGAAGGCTTCGCTGAAAATCGGCCAGCGGGTTCCGGTGGCGACCGGCAGCTTCCAGGCGGGCGTCGGAGTCGGCGTAGGCGGCGGCGCGGGCGTCGTGAATCCTCTCGTAAATACCCAATTCCAGTACCTCGACGTAGGCGTGAACATTGACGTGACGCCTCGCGTCCACCCGGACAACGAAGTGAGCATGAAGCTCACGGTAGACATTTCGTCGATCGCGGGAACCAGCAACATCGGCGGCATCAATCAGCCCATCATCACCCAGAACAAGATCGAGCACGACGTCCGGCTGAAGGAAGGCGAAGTCAGCGTGCTGGGAGGCCTGATCCAGCGGACTGAAATGAAGAATCAGAACGGGATTCCCGGCCTGGTGTCTGTGCCGCTGGCGAAATACTTGTTCTCCGATAACAGCAACCAGATCCAGGATCAGGAAGTGCTGATCGTCCTGACGCCGCACATCATTCGTCTACCGTCTATCACCGCTGCGAATTTGCGCACGATGGCGGCTGGAACCGACTCGAACGTGCGAGTGTATCGCAGCGACGCCGACGTGGATACTGGCACTAAGGCCGTTCCATCGGCTGCGACTCCGCCGCCTTCGCAGGTGCGCCTGGCGTGGCAGCGGCGAATTTGCAAGGCGGAGCGAGTCCCGCGGCTCAGCTTCGATTCGATCCGCCCAGTGTGAGCGATGAAGCCGGGCGACAAAACGACGCTGGGGCTGAGCGTCTCGAACGTAACGGACCTCTATTCGATCCCCTTGCTCATTCACTACAACCCGGCCGTGGTGCAGGTGGAAGAGGTACGCAACGGCGGGTTCTTGTCGGGGGGCACGCAGGAAATTGCCATCGTCCAGCGAATTGACGAGCAGCGAGGCGAAGTGATTATTTCCGCGACCCGCCAGCCGAACACTCCCGGAGTGAACGGAACCGGAACGCTGCTTGGAATCGTGGTACGGGCAGTGGCGCCTGGAAACACAGTGCTACAGATTCTTCAGGTTAACGCGCATGATTCTCAACATCGAAATATTCCAATGGTCTCTGGAGAAGCCGCCATTCAGGTGCAGTGAGGCGCGATGAGCGGAGCAAATCGCAATCTGGCCTCTCGTTTACTAGGTTCTCGCGCTTTCTCCTCGCCACTGGCGCGCCGTCGTTACGACTCCCGGAAGATTCGGGCGCTTGCGGCCGGCTTCACGCTGATCGAGTTAATTTTGGCGTGCTCGATTCTTTTCGTTCTTGCGGCGATCGCGGTGCCGCTTGCGCGCGTGGCGATCAAACGCAGAAAAGAAGCGGACCTTCGTTACGATCTCCGTGAAATGCGGACAGCGATTGATCGCTATAAGGACGCGGCCGACAAAAACTTGATTCAGGTGAAGGCTGGGACCGAGGGCTATCCGCCGGATCTCGATACTTTGGTGAAGGGCGTTCAGTTGACCGGCGCGAAGAGCGAGCACGTCCGTTTTTTACGGGGAATTCCGAAGGACCCGATGACTGGCACCTCGGATTGGGGCATGCGTTCGGTGCAGGATGATACGGATACCACTTCGTGGGGCGGGCAGGATGTGTTCGATGTCTACTCGAGAATCCACCGGGGACAGCGCTGGACGGAACGAAGTACTCGGACTGGTAAGGAAATCGGTTGATTTTTGCGCAGAATAGAATGAGACACCTTCGACATAACCGATCGGCTTTCGGATGGCGGGCTACGGTTCAGCGCGGGTTTACGCTGATCGAGTTGATGATCGTGATGGCGATCATCGTAGTGCTGGCTACGATCGCAAGCGTGCATTACCGGAATGCTGTGCTTCGCTCGCGCGAAGCCGTGCTGAAATCCGACTTAAGGGTGATGAACAACGCGATCCAAGACTACACCCGGGACAAAGAGGCCGCGCCACAATCGCTGGATGATCTGGTTTCCGGGCAATATCCTGAGCGCTATTCCCTCTGACCCGATTACGAGCGCGAAAGACTGGGTGACGGTGAATTGCGACACATTCTGGGCTGGATCCTGACCAGTCGGTAACCGGAATTTGCTCGGTCCATTCCCGCATCGGATGCGGTTTCGCCCTTCGAAAACACGCCGTACAGCAGTTGGTAAGTTTTGTCTCTCGTTCTTCCTCCAGGTGTTCCGCACTGACCGGCTTTATCCGAGATACTTCTTCAGCGGGTCCCAATACCCCAGTCCCCATCCCTTGAATAGCGAATCATAGTCGCCTTCCGGAAATCCGGTATGGTCGAGGACGAGCAGCGTCCCATGGCCCTGTGGCTTCAGTTCAAATTTGACGACCGAATAGACTCCGGGATCCCAATGCGTGGGACGCCAGGCTTGGACGATCGTTGATTGGCGATGAGTTCGACGTTTCTTCCGACGATCATTCCGCCAAACATGGAAAAAG